>JBAROV010000072.1:0-4436 GCA_049642465.1 Vicinamibacterales bacterium | reverse complement strand
CGTCCGTGCGATCGCCTCCACGGTGGTCCAGTCGACCTGCATGCCGTACGGGTCGAGGAACAGCACCGCTCGATGGGAGCTCCAGTCCTTTGCGCAAAGCTCCTGAATCTCGCTGTTGGCATCGCCGCGACGGATCTGAATGTCCTTTGCGAGATCTGGAAACTCCTGCTTCAGGAGTTCAAGTTGAGCGCAACGCTCCGGACTGCGCTCGATGAACACGTAGCGGTCGAAACGAGGCGCGGTTTTCAGGGCGAGGCGTGCCGAGCCGTCAAGCAGCGCCTGTGGCTCCGCCTCCGCCAAATCGGGCAAGAGCAGCGCCTGCGAAGTGTCTTCGGTGCGCTCATCTCGGCGTGCATCCCGGTATCCCGTGCCAGCGAAAGCGTCGATGTAGCCCTTCACAAACGGGTGTTCCTTCGACGGCTTGTTCTTCAGGGCGGTGGTGTAACTCGCGAGATACCGTGCGATCACGTCGAGCTTCGCCGTCGTCCAATCGCCGCCGAAGCGATGCGTTCGCCCGCCCGTTAAGCGTATGGCGTTCATCAGTTTTGAAGAGTCTACGAGTGAGGCGAACAAAAGGCAAATACCCCGCCGATTTCCAGTGATTGCAGTGACTTCAAGACCGCACCATCAGATCTCAGCAATTCCTTAAGATGTCGGCTCTGTGGCCATGTGCGACACCTCATCCTTGATCGCCATACCCAATTCGGGCATGATTATGCCCACATTGGGTGTCAAGGTCCGTTCACCTCGATCACGTCGAAAAGGCTTGGCGGATGCGCTGTTCACCAAGACACAGCAACGCGTCCTGCGTGTCTTTTTTGGCCAGCCGGAGCGGAGCTTCTACGCCTCGGAGCTGATTCGGGACGCGGGCACGGGTTCTGGAGCGGCACAGCGCGAACTTGCGAAGCTGGAGGGAAGCGCGCTGATCGTCGCGCGACGCATTGGCCATCAGAAGCACTACCAGGCAAACGCGGCGTCACCGCTGTTTTCGGAACTGCGGAGCATCGTGCTGAAAACGATCGGTCTCGCGGAGCCGCTGCGCGCCGCGCTGAAACCGTTATCGTCGGCGATTCGCGCGGCCTTCGTGTACGGTTCCGTGGCCAAGGCGACGGACCAATCGGCAAGCGACATCGACCTGATGATCATTAGCGACAGCCTCACGTACGGCGAAGTCTTCGGCGTGCTTGAGCGGGTCACGCGCACCGTTGGTCGAAAGGTCAACCCCACGGTGTACACGGCCGCCGAGTTTTCAAAGCGCGCCCGGACCGAAAATGCGTTCGTGGCGCGGGTGCTCGAGCAGCCGAAACTCTGGATACTTGGATCGGACGATGACCTCCCCGTCGCCTAGGAGCGGGGACCAGGAGCCCCGGGAAACGGATCGACGGCAACCCGCCTGCCAAGTGTTATAGCGCACCGTGGAGCGCCTCTAGCAAACCCACGGCAAGCGCACAGCCGCGAGGAGCACGCTCCGACATCATTCGCTCCTCAGAATCGCGGCTGGATCTACGCTCGCGGCACGACGAGCGGGAGCGAGCCACGACATCGCGGACACCGTGAGTACCAGCAGTGGAACGACTGCGAAGACCGTCGCGTCGTGGGGCTCTACGCCGAACAGCAGATCCGCCACGATCCTTCCAGCACCGAAGCTCGCTCCCAGACCAAGCGCCAGCCCGATGCCCGTCAAGCCCGCACCCTCCAGAATGACGTGACTACCAATTTCAAGAGGCGTAGCGCCAAGTGCCGCGCGGATCGCTAATTCCCGCTTGCGCCGCTCAACTGACGTCGTCAGCACGCCGTACACCCCCACGAGCGCCAGTAGTACGGCGATCACCGAAGCGCCTCCGGAAACCATTGCCGATGCTCGTGGCATGGCGCGCGCTTCATGGAGCTGATCGGCCAGCGTCCGCACGTCCGAAAGCGCGACGTTTGGATCAAGTGTCTGAAGTTCAGCTCTCAACAGTTCCGGCGCGCTGGCCAAACGAGTGCGCAGATGGACAAACACATCCGGGCGAAAAGCCTGCGCTAGCGGCAGATACACGAAGGGCTGTGATGGTTCGGTGATTCCGTTGTATTTGATCTCTCTAACGACACCGACAATCCTTCTCGGAGACGTTTCGTTCGCCACCTTCACCGATTCTCCGATTACATCTCCGCTGATGCGCGCGGCCAGAACTTCATTCACAATCGCCACCGGCTCACTCGACTGGGTGTCGCGCGGTTCGAACTCGCGACCACCGCGCAGCTCAATATTGAGTGTCTTGAAGTATGCCGGCCCCACTACGTTGTACCGTGCTTGCAAGGGCTGAGACGATCCCGAGACCAAAAAAGTGCCGACGGCACGGATAGCGGCGAGCGGCGCGAGCCATCCGAGCGCCACGGCCTCCACCTGCGGGTGACGCTCGAGATCTTCTTGCAAACGTCGATAAAAGGCATTCCCTGTCGACGCCGTGTACCCCTGATCGCTCAAGCCCACCCGCGCGATCACTCGGTTGGCCGAGTCGAACCCGACGTCGATCTTGTTCACATTAAGCGCGCTCCTCAAGAGCAGACCGCCAACCGTCAGCAAGATGCAGCTGACTGCCACCTGTGCGATGACCAGCATGCGTTGTGCGCCAGCTTTGGGCGCCAGCGTCCCAGCGGAGGAAACAAGGACGATCTGAATGTCTGAACGAAGTCCCTTGAGTGCCGACATCGCGGTGAAGAGCAGCGACGCGACGAGCGACACAGCCAGGCAGATAACTCCGAGTCGCGCGTCGAAACTAACTCCAAGCCGAGCCGGCACGGGAACAGGCACCCGTTCGACAAAGCTCGCTCCCAAATATGCGAACAACACACCCGTCACTCCGCCGAGTACCATCAAGATGATGCTTTCCGCCGCAAGTCTTCGCACGAGTTGAACACGTGTGGCGCCAAGCGCTTGCCGCAGCGCGAGCTCGCGCTGGCGCTCGCCGGCGCGCGCAATCAGCAAACCGGCGAGGTTCGCGCACGAGATGATGAGAATGCAGGCTGACAGACCAACAAAGGCGCCAAGAAAGCGAGCAACCGCCGACCGGTACGCTGGCCAGAATTTCAGATACATCGCTGGAAAGACCGCGAGACGCCAACCGTCCTTGGACACGGAAGTCTCAAAAGCCCGCACGCGTCCCTGTATCTGTGGCAACGTCGTGCCCGGATGTGGCCGCGCGACTGTTTGGAACAGTGGGACCTCAGGTCGAGACAGCAGGTCACGTCCGAATACCTGCTGCGCCATCATCAGCGGAATCCAGAAGTCCGACGCGTACGCGGGTCCGTGAAATCCTGGCGGCGTGACACCGAGCACCGTGTAATCGTTGCGCCCCAGGCGGATCGTTTTGCCGATTACCGCCGGGTCCGCGCCAAAGCTGCGCCGCCAGAAGTCGTAGCCGAGTACGACAACTGGTTCGCGAGAAAGAATCCTGTCGTCATCCGCCGTCAGCAACCGGCCGACGAACGGCTTAGCTCCAAGCACTCCGAAATAGTTGCCGGAAACCAGCTCTCCCCAGACGCGCGCGGGCCATGTGCCACCGCCAAGCGTATTCTCAATACGCACGAACGCCGCAAGGTCCACGCCGTCCCGCAGCCGATCTCGCAGATCAGCGTAGTCGGGATAGGAAAGAACTTGGAACTGCGGTGCGGATAAACGGCTGTTGTACACGGTGACCAGCTCATCACCCCGTTCGGCCGCGATCGACCGCCAGAATGCTTGGTCGAGGACGCCCACTGCAATCGTACAAACGGCAACGGCAACGCCGAGCGTTAGTACGGCAACGACGGTGGCGGTTCGGCGTTTAATGAGAAATCGCCACGCGACTCGAATGTCCTGCCACATAGACTGGCGCCTCTGTGCGAATCCTAGCGCGCTCGTTGGTGCATCACAACAGAATCGACATGCGCATCAGAGTCCACTCGGTCGAGGCCCGTCTAACGTTGACTCGCTCATCCTCCCTCGCGCCCAATAATCGTTGGCTATCTTCGGTGAAATTGTGAAAGGCGTTCCTTTTCCGCCGTGGTGCATCTATCGTTCCGGCGCCGTCGCAAGTCTGCTAAGCGAGCGGTCAGAGCGAACTGGAGAGGCTGACGTCGCTGAGCACGTGTCGAGAATCGATCTGATCCGGTGCCCTGACCAAACGTTACCGTGTATGGTAACATCTTACGTCGGTGGGCAAGTATCGGCGGGGCGGGTACGTCTTCATCACGTGGAAAGGCGATCACCCGCCGCGGCATGTGCACGTCTATCGCGACGGCAAGCTGATCGTGAAGTGGGGATTTGGACAATCAGAAACCGATGAAAGGCGCGGCAACGCGTCGCATTCTGGAACTGATCAGCGAGCTGGAGGCTGAGGGACTGCTGTGAAGATCCGCTCTGTCAGGCACAACAATCGGAAGAAGGTGTTCGAGGTCGGCACCTCGACGAAGAA
>JBAROV010000070.1:0-2184 GCA_049642465.1 Vicinamibacterales bacterium | reverse complement strand
TCTTGAAGCTGATGTCAGACAAGGACTGGGCAGTTCGCGAGCAGTTGGGAGCAACGCTTGGCGAACTTCCAAAGGGCTCGAAGGAGGATGCGATCGTGGCGTACCTCGAGACGCACGCCCTCGATCCGATTGCCATGGACGCCGCGCTGAGCGGCATCGCAGACAGTGAAGTGGCTGTGCTCGAGCGCCTGATGCAGCCGACCGAAACGCCGCAGCGTTCGACGGCCATTACCATGATTGCGGCCACGATCGTCGCCGATTCCGAGGACGCGTCCGTACAGGCATTGTTCGATCGTGCCGCAGACGACAAGCGGCCGGCGTGGCAACGTTCCGCCATTCTGAAGGGGGCCGAGGTGTCGCTGCTTGGCGCGACCGCGCCCGGTTCTTCGAGTGGACGTGGCCGCGGAACGGTGAACCCCGATGCGCCTTGTCCAACCTGTCCAGGCGGGCGTGCCGGTCCCGGCGGTGCACCCGCTTTTTCAAGGGGCGGCGAACGGGGAGGCGAGGGCGGCGGGGGCGGGCGCGGCCGTGGCCGCGGCGGTTCGTCAGGACCGGCGCTGAAGCTCACGCGGGAACCCGCCCTTGGTGCGCTCGTCACTCGCGACACGGGAGAACTTGGCAAGCGTGCAGCTGCGCTGCTCGCACGCATGGAGTGGCCGGGCAAGGCCGGCGCGGCGGCTCCGGTGACGCCGTTGACGTCAGCGGAGCAGACGCGGTTCAATGCCGGTCGTGAGGTCTACCAGAATCTCTGTATCGTCTGTCACCAGCAAGACGGCCGCGGCCGCGAAAAGCTGGCGCCCAGTCTCCTCGGATCGGAGCTGGCCCTGGGCCCTCCCCCGATTCCTATCCGCATCCTTATTAATGGCAAGGAAGGGCCGGTCGGACTGATGCCGCCGCTCGGAGCGCTGCTCAACGACGAGCAGATTGCCTCGGTGCTGACCTACGTCCGACGCGAGTGGGGACAGACTGGCAGCGCCGTCGATCCGGACACCGTGAAGCAGATACGGCCGCTCACCTCTGACCGCACGCGCCCCTGGACAAACGACGAACTCGCGAGGATTGGTGGCAGCCGGTGACGACACACGCGATCCGTTCCGCTTCGCATCCCGTCGGTCTTGATGAAGCCGTCACCCCCTACCACTGGCTCGTCGTGATCATTGCGTCGGCTGGCTGGTTGTTCGACTGCATGGATCAACGGTTGTTCATCCTCGCGCGCGAGTCCGCGATGAAGGAATTGCTCGGCGCGACAGTGGCGACTGCCGCCGTCAAGCAATACAGCGGCTACGCAACGACCGCGATGATCCTCGGCTGGGCCACGGGGGGAATCTTCTTCGGGATGATGAGCGACCGCTGGGGCCGCGTCAAAACGATGATGGCGACCCTCCTCGTGTATTCGGGGTTCACCGGACTGTCGGGACTCTCGCAGAACTGGCTCGACTTCACCATCTACCGTTTTCTCGTCGGCCTCGGCGTCGGCGGGATGTTCGGGGCCGCGACGACGCTCGTGGCCGAAAGCGTGCCCGGCCGCGTGCGTGCGGTCGCGCTGGGCGCGCTTCAGGCGCTCTCCGCGCTCGGCAACATCATCGGGTCCCTGGTCAGCCTGCAGATTCAACCGGGGGCGTCCGACTTGCTCTGGGGATACTCCGGCTGGCGTTTCCTCTTTTTCGTCGGGATCCTCCCTTCGCTGCTGATCGTGCCCATCGTATTCGTGCTCCGCGAGCCCGAGGCGTGGAAACGCGCGAAGGAAGAGGCGGCTCGCGGGGGTGTGCGCCGCAATGTCGGCTCGCCCGCCGAACTGTTCCGATCCGATCGCTGGCGCCGCAACACAATCGTGGGTCTGTTGCTCGGCGTCTCCGGAATGATCGGACTCTGGGGAATTGGGTTCTTTTCGCCCGAACTGATTTCTACCGCGCTGGCTGGTGCACCTCAGCAAACCATTGATACCGTGCGCGGATGGGGAACAGCGCTCCAGGACGTCGGGTCTTTCCTGGGCATGGTGACCTTCACCGTCATTGCATCGGTGCTGAGCCGAAGGCTCGCGTTCTTCCTGGCATTTCTCGCCGGCATGTTCATCACTGCGTTCGTCTTCAATTCCTTGGAGACCGCGACGGACGCCTACTGGATGCTGCCGATGATGGGGTTTGCACAACTGGCGCTTTTCGCCGGCTATTCAATCTATTTTCC
>JBAROV010000048.1:0-51078 GCA_049642465.1 Vicinamibacterales bacterium | reverse complement strand
GGATCCGCGGAGTACGGCGCCCAGGCATCGACTTTGCCGACACCAGGTGTGCCGGGCTTGGTGCCATTCAGCCAGGTCTCGGCGCCGAATTCGCCGGCTTCCGGCACCAGATTGAATTTCCAGAGCTGTTTCCCCGTCCGCACGTCGAAGCCGCGAATGAAACTTGGCAGATTACGGAGTCGAATCGGATAGTAGCCATGGATATGTGAATTCCCGACGATGATGACGTCGTTCACGACGATAGCGGGACAACTGGAGGCAATTTGTCCGAGCGCCGGATCGATTCCGATCGTGCCATCGGCGCCAGTTTTGGTCTTCTCGTCCCAGGTTTCTCCCGGTCGCGCCTTCCGCGCCGGGGCGGCATCGCTGATGATGAGCGGACCGGGATCGTCTACCGCAAGTGGCGCCAACGGGTAGCCGAGTCCATCCATCAAATCGACGACGCCGTTCTTGCCGAACTTCGGATCCGGCAAGCCGGTTTTGGCATCCAGTGACGCCATGTGGTAGCCGGGCGTGACAACGATGACGCGTTCGTCGGCGCCGTCGGTCCAGTAGGCAGGTCCTCTGCCTGCGAATTGACGCGGCGCTTTCTGCCACCGGATGCCCTCGTCCATCCGCCACATCCACAGGGTCTCGCCATTTTCCGGATCGATTGCCGCCGCGATCCTTCTTGTCGTTGCGACGGTGAAGAGACGTCCGTTCGCGTAGAGCGGTGTGGTCCGGTAGTACTCGTCTGCGCCGAACGGCGCGGCGCTCCACTGCCATGCCACGCGGAGCGATCCGAAGTTCGAGGCGTTGATCTGATCGAGCGGCGAGTAACGCGTGCTCCAGGCGTCAGCGCCCCAGTACCGCCATTCGCCCGCAGGATTTCCACGAACGAGCGGTTGCGGAGCAACCTTGGTGTTGTTCTGCGGGACGGTCGTCACGCCGATGAGAACGACCCCTGCGAGAAGCACAATCGCGCGATGCATCAACGTGCCGCCTTTCCAGCGTCCGGACCGGGGGTCTCGAACTTGATCCTCTTCAGCGCTGCCAGGTCCGACGGCAAGTCCGCTTCGCCGGCCGGGACGTCGTTGATTTTCAGGATGTAGGCCAGCACCTGCGCCGCTTCATCCGGGGTGAGGCTCCCAGGATCGCTCTTCGGCATTCGTTCCTTGACGGCTTCGAAGAGGTCCGAGATCGGGCGTCCCGACCACGTGGTTTTGAATGCGTCCGTAGAGTAGGTGCCACGGGGATGACAGGCGACGCAGATGTTGAAGTATGTCTGCTCGCCGCGAGCCGCCTGCGCGGTGGTATAGACGCCCGTCAGCGCGGAGCGCATATCGTCGCCATTCTGTGACCTGGCCGCGCCAACCGCCGCGAGTGCAAGGGGTACCGCCAGCGTCGCCACGATTCCGCGCGTCGCCATGGAGGCTAGGTAATATAGCGCACCGGGGGGTCAGACCGGGGTCAGACCACTTACCAACGGCTGGGACGGCCTGGGTGCGATGTCTCGGATCAGCGAAACAGAACGGATGCCCGCAATCGTGACAAACGTACTCGGCATAGCCGCCGCGGCGCGTGAGAAAGCGCACGCGGTGCGCGCGGAAGAAGCAGACCAGCGGATGGCGGATCTTTCCGGACTGCGCCTCGTTTTTCAAGAAGCTGTGGCCGCAGTGGCAAGCGAATTCGATCAACCCATCCCGCTCGACCACCTTCTGGACGCGGTGACCGAAGAGCCCGCACAAGTAGCGAACTTTCTTGGTAAATCGTTCGCGTGTGGCGAATTGATCCGTACCCTGTGGGAACACCAGGGGATGACCGCAGCGCACGCAGACGTACTCATGAACGCCGTCACGATCCGTCAAACGGACATACGTGTGATGACGCAGGAAGCAGGAGAGCGTATGCCTCACATGGGTTCGCGAGCCGTCCTCCTCGAGATATGCCTCACCACACCGGCAATGGCGGGACTGCTGGTGAGTGTCGGCAAACACCTCGTTATCGACGACATGACCCCAAAGGGCGCAGCTCAAGCGCATACAGTGGCTCCTCACCGTGTAAGGCGAAAACGGCGACCGCCCGGGCTCAGGTCTGACCCCGGTCTGACCCCCGTTTGACCCCACCCGACGAGGTCGCGACTTTGAGAATCTCATATCAGGAGCTTGTTGACACATTCAGGAGCGTGCTCGGCCGCGTGGGTTTTTCGCCAGATCGCGCCGACCTGTGCGCCCGCCTTTTTGCCGACGCCAGTCGCGACGGCGTGGCCTCCCACGGCCTGAACCGCTTTCCGCGATTCATGGACATGATTCGACTCGGCGTCATCGACGTCTCGATGACGCCGGTGCGAGTCGCCGGCGCTGGCGCCCTCGAGCGATGGGACGGACGCCGCGGCCCCGGCAACCTCAACGCACACGCGTGCATGGACGCCGCCATCGCGCTGTCACGGCAACACGGGATTGGCTGTGTGGCACTCTCGAACACCAACCACTGGATGCGCGGCGGCAATTACGGCTGGCAGGCCGCGGACGCGGGAGCCATCGGCATCTGCTGGACGAACACGCTCGCCAACATGCCGCCGTGGGGCGCATCCCAACCGCGCGTCGGCAACAACCCGCTCGTGATTGCCGTCCCTCGACCCGCCGGTGCCGTCGTCCTCGACATGGCCATGTCGCAGTTCTCGTTCGGGGCGCTCGAGTCGTATCGCCGGCGGAACGAGCTACTGCCGGTCGTGGGCGGTTACAACGAAGCTGGCGAGCTGACGCGCGATGCGGCCGCCATCGAAGCGTCGCGACGTCCGCTGCCGATCGGATTCTGGAAAGGGTCTGGCCTCGCGCTGATGCTCGACATGGTGGCGACGGTGCTGGCGGACGGCCGGGCCACGCACGAAATCTCTCACGATCCTCTGCACGAGACCGACCTGTCGCAGGTGTTCATAGCGATGAGCGCGGAGCGGCTCGGTGGCGGTGACGCGTCCGCCGCCGTCGCGCGAATCATCGACGACCTGCACGCGCCCTCACAGGACGACGGTGCCCCGCGATTTCCCGGCGAGCGCACGCTCGAGACGAGACAGCGGAACATGTCGGATGGCATTCCCGTCGACCCCGGGATTTGGGAGGCCGTCAAACGAATGTGACGAGGCAACTGACGGGTGCGATGCCCACGCCCGTCAGTTGCGATGACAAACGCTACTGTGTGTCCCGCACGTCGATTCGCGTGGCGACCAGCTGATTCTTGTCGTTCGTCTTCCCAAGCACGATCACCCGCCGCCCTTCTTTCAACTCATCGACGGTCGCCGGTTTGTTGCGGAATGTGAACGACGTCTTGTCATCGAACGTCACTTCCCGTTGAACCGGTTTGCCGCGAAGCCTCACCGTGACCGTCTTGGCTGCCTTGTCGATCATGTGGATGCTGCCGTCAATTCGATCCTGCTTGCCGGCCGCGGATTTCGAATCTTTCTGCCGCGCTTCGGCGGCCGGGAGTGTGAGGACGAGTCCGAGGAAGAGGCCCAGCACGAGGAACAGGGTGCGTCGCATGAAACCCTCCTGGCTTCAGTGTGGCGAGGAAGCTGGATCGATACACCTTTGGCGGGCGCTTGGCAATGAGAAGTTTGCGTCAGTGGATTTCCGGCTCACCGATTGCCGCGGTTCCTTCCAGAAAATCGAAATCGCACCCGCGATTGGCTTGCGTGACGTGCTTTGCGTACATCCGCCCGAAACCACGCGGGTAATTGACCTCACGAGGCTTCCACTCGGCGCGCCGTCGAGCGAGTTCCTCGTCTCCGATGCGCAGCGTCAAGCGACGCTGAGCAACATTGAGCTCAATGATGTCTCCATCGCGGACGAAAGCCAGCGGACCACCGACGAACGATTCGGGCGCGACGTGGAGCACGCAGGCGCCGTACGCGGTGCCGCTCATCCGCGCGTCCGAGATGCGCACCATGTCGCGGACGCCCTGCGCGAGGAGCTTCTTCGGAATCGGCAGCATGCCCCATTCCGGCATGCCGGGCGCGCCAAGCGGACCGGCATCTTGCAGCACGAGCACGGAATCGGCGGTCACCGGCAATGCAGGGTCGTCAATACGCGCCGCGAGGTCGTTGTAATTCCGGAAGACCACGGCAGGCCCCGCATGCTGCAGCAGCCGGCGTTCGGCGGCGGTGTGCTTGATCACCGCGCCGTCTGGCGCCAGGTTGCCGCGCAGAACGGCCACGCCCCCTTCCGGGCCGAGCGGCCGATCGGCCGACGCAATCACCTTCTCATTGCAGACTTCGGCATCCTCGATGTTTTCAGCCAGCGTCCGACCGTTGACGGTGCCGCACTCGCTGTGCAGCAGATGGCGAATTCGCTTGAGCGCGGCGCGCATGCCGCCAGCGTAGTAGAAATCCTCCATGAGATACTCGCCGGACGGACGAATGTTGCCGATGAACGGCGTGCGCCGCGACAGTTCATCGAAGCGATCGAGATCGAGACGCGCGCCCGCGCGTCCAGCCATCGCCACAAGATGGATGATGGCGTTAGTCGAGCCGCCCAGCGCCATCGCGGCGGTCACGGCGTTTTCGAATGCTTCGGTGGTCAGGATGTCTCGCGGCCTGAGGTCTTCCCACACCATGTCGACAACGCGACGGCCGGCAGCAACCGCCGTGCGCACGTGCGCCGAATCGGCCGCCGGAATCGACGAGGCACCCGGAAGGGTCATGCCGAGGGCTTCCGCAGCAGACGCCATCGTCGAGGCCGTCCCCATCGTCATGCAGGTGCCGAACGAGCGAGCGATCCCGTCTTCCATTTCGCGCCACGTGCACTCGTCCAGGGTTCCGGCGCGGCGCTCCGCCCAGTACTTCCACACGTCGCTGCCGGATCCGAGGATCTCTCCACGCCAGTTGCCACGCAGCATCGGGCCGGCCGGTATGAAGATGCAGGGGAGATTTGCGCTGGTGGCGCCCATGAGCAGCGCGGGAACCGTTTTGTCACACCCGCCGAGCAGGATCGCGCCATCGGCGGGGTAGGCACGCAGCGCTTCCTCCGCTTCCATCGCCAGCAGATTGCGATAGAGCATCGTCGACGGCTTCATGAACGTTTCACCGAGCGTGAGGAGCGGAATCTCCATGGGGAAACCGCCTGCCTGCCACACGCCGCGCTTCACGTCTTCCGCCCGCATGCGAAAGTGAGCGTGACACGGGTTCGCGTCGCTCCACGTGTTCAGGATCGCAATGACGGGTTTGCCGGTGAGATCCTCCTGCGTGAAGCCGGCCTGTTTCGCTCGCGAGCGATGGCCCCACGACCGCATGTCGTCGCGGCCGAACCAGCGAAAGCTTCGGAGATCCGCCGGGGATTTTCGCGGGCGCATCAGGCGTCGAACTCGCGCAGCGCGCGAGCAACCGGGCGGAGCTGGTCGAGCTGTTGTCGGTTGAGCGGAGACACGTAGGGGAGCACGGGGCCAGTTGACGCGATTCCAGAGAGCTCCGTCGCGTGGTGCAGGACACGCGCGGGTCCCCACGCGTCTCGAAGATCTTCGAGAGGCATGAACCTGGCGCGGATGCCTTCCGCTTCGACCCAACTGTGATCCAGACAGGCGCGGTGGAGATTACGGCAGCGGCGCGGGGCAATGCATCCCGAGCCGGTCGTGAGCCCGTTCAGGCCAAAATCGCGCAGATGGACGATCGCCGGACGTTCCCCCATGCCGCTGATGACACGCGCGCGGTCGACGCGCTTCAACAGACCATCGAGGTAGGCATCACGCGCGGGATCCTCGCGGACGATCGCGTACTTGATGGCCACGGCCACGCCATCCGCGACGAGCCGGCCTATCGAGTCGAGTCCCCTGTCCACATTGCCGCCGAAGCTGTCTTCGGACTTTATATAAAGGATAAGCGGCAGGCCCGCCGTGTCGGCGATGTCACGGAGACCAGCTTCCAGACCGAGCGCATCGCGCGGATCGCCGCAGGGCAGCACCATCGCGCACCGAAACGAGTGGCGTCGAATGATGCATGCCTGGTCGAGCGCGCGCCCGAAGGAGGGTCCCACACTCGGAATTGCCCATCGATCCCCTGAAAAGGCCGCGAGCCAATCGACGAGCACTTCGTAGTCGGCGAGTGAGATGTGGTAGAGGAATGCGTTCCCACCGTAGAGGAATCGAGTGATGCCGCCCGCGGCAATGTGATCGGCCACTCGAGCCGCCGCCTCGAGATCGATCGAGCGACGAGGCGTCTGCGTCCGGGGGAGCGGCGGGACGGCAAACACCCCTCGCAGGTCGTCTGCGGTCACCGCCGGGCGTGTGCTGGGCGACATCGGCGATCGTCAGCGCGCTTCGTTTGGCGTGACGGTGACGCCTGTGGACTGCACGACCAGCAGGCTGGAAAGCGCGGTGGCGATGACGAGCGAGACGGCGAGTGTTCGTTTCATGGCGTTGGATTAGCTGGCGTTTTCGTAATTGATCATGATAACGAGGTCTTCCGCTCCTGTCTGCTTCAGACCGTGGGAGCTGCCGGGCCTCGTCAGGATGGCGTCACCGGCGCTTACGTCGAACGTCTTTCCGTCGATCGTCATCTCGCCGCGTCCGCTGAGCACGTAGTAGATCTCGTCTTCCTTCTGCTCGTGGTAGCCGATGGCGGACCCCGGCTTGAGCGCGCGTTTCCGGAATACCAGTTTCAGGTTCGGCGCATCTTTGAAGAACGAGTAGCCAATCGTTCGCCCGCCGCCTTTGTGCGTGCCGGGTTCCTCTCTCGCGACTTCCGAATCGCGCTCGAGGATGTAACCGCCAGCGCGAGGTTCTTGGTTTGCCGCGCCTGTCAGCCACCCTATCGGGCCGATAAATGCTGCGAGCGCAGCGATTGCTCCAATTCGCCAAGTATGGCTCAAATGTATCGTCATAGACCGTCTTTCATTCCGCCGGGATTGTCAGACCGCACACGCTCGTAGAACGTCCGGATCGCTTTCAGCTGAGAGTCGGTCAGTTCGAACTCCAGTCCAAGGGCATTGCCGTCGATGTGCTTCGCACTCGCGAGGCGCCCGAGCGTGTCAATCGAGACTTCGACCGGCAGGTAATTCCAGACAGCTCCCTCAACGAGGCTGACGAGGCCCGGCGGCGTCAGATCGATAGTCTCGCGACCATCCACCTTGAACGACAGTTCGATTTTCGGAGCCCACATATAGCCGGCATTCGCACGCACTTCGATCCGATCCAGCGGTCGGCTTGGCCGCTTCCCGGGGAACTCCACGGTGAAGGTGAGGTTCATCCCAGTCGGAAGCGGCTTGCCATCGAGCGATCGCAGCTCGAGTGTGAGCCATACTTGCGTGCGATTCGTGAGTTCCCAGTACAGCACGCGAATGTCGCCGTCGCGCGGCGGCGGCAGTGCCTGGCTGTTCGCCGTTGTGGGGCTGCCAATGGCGCCCGTCAAGCAGGCGATTGCTGCGAGCTTCGTGATCACAGGCCGAGACCCCACGACTCGACTAGCGACGAGCAACTGACGACCGATCGACGATGACTTCTCGTGGCTCTTCCACTGCAGCCGCCGAACTGCGGCCGTCAGGCGGACGCGAGCGCGGATGACGAACCGCTGCATACGGATCCGGCGGCGGCTCGGGGAATTGCCATGTCGCGAGCAGCCGTCGGATACGCTCGAGCCGGTGTCGTTGAATCAGCCCGCGGACGAATTCCAGCATGGTGCGCTCCGGTGCTTGTTACTTCCGCTTCCGCGCCGTCTTTGTTTTGCGTTTGACGCGCTCCGGGAGTTTCCTGCCGCCGGTTTCGCGGTTCCACTCTTCAAACGTTTTATTCGAGATCTTGCCTTGGACGAGGAGCTCAGCGAATTTTCGACGCTGCGCCTGGCTCTTGAAGGGCATGAGTCATCCTTGATTGAGCAGCCTCTCTTTAGGATTATTGCCGTTATTTGGATGTACAGGAATAGCAACGTCCAGCGCACGGCGTCTTATCTTGTCAGACCTGGCCGGGCTACCGGCTGACGAATTCGCTGGTCGCTGGTCAGGCCTTTCCCTTGTCAGTCGCCTGTACCCCGGTCTGCGACTGCCGCGACGGAGCCATATCGGGGCGCGGCGCCGCGGACCCGATGTGGCTTCGCCGCGTTCACAGTGCACATCCGTCCACTCAATCGGCGAGCTGCTTGCGCACCGCTTCGACCACTTTCCGCCCCGAGGGCAGCACGCCGAGCGCGGCCATGGCGCCAGCATCCACCACCACCTGATCGTCGACCAGCACTTTGAACTCGCCGTAGCGTCCGTGGACCATTTCAACGTCGGTCCGCAATTCCTTTCGGAGCCGTGCCGCCACACGGACGGCATGCAATCCCGAGATTCAATACGCGCAATAGCGGAAGGTGATTCGAGGCATGTCGACCTCACGGCGATTCAGTGACCCGGCTTGGACGCGACTATACCAAGTATCGCCGCCAGCACGACGAACTGCAGGCCAATGACGAGCAGCGTCAAGAACTCGACCGCGAACATTCCGGTGAGGGAAAGGAAGGCGCCGAACGGTATCGCGAGCACGAGAAGGGCACAGCCGACGGCGACGACGAGCAGGAGCGCTGAATGAAATCGATGGAACGACGCTAACCATCCGCGCTCGGTGCGGACGCGACCGGCGAGCCGTCGATTGATCACGATCGACGGCAGCAGTGCCAGCACCGTCATCGGAATTTGTGCCCCGGCGCTCACCGCGCCAATTCCGCCTGATCCCGTTCCCTCCTCAGAAAACAGAACGAATTTGAAAAGCGGATAAAACTCACGCGCGACAATCGCGACGGTCCACAAGATCGATCCGCCGCACGCGACGGCAAGGACTGCCCCGGCCCACGCGAGCAATCGCCTAACCGACACCTTCGTTCCACGCTGTGCCGAGAGGGTAGCAATACGCCACGCGTGACTCCGGAAGGATCTCGGTGCTGTAGCCGGGCCGCATCGGCGGCAAGTAATGCCCACGCCGGATGGTCACGGGATCGACGAAATGCTCGTGCAGATGATCGACGAACTCGATCACCCGATCTTCCATCGTCCCGGTGACGGCGATGAAATCGAACATCGAGAGGTGCTGCACGTGCTCGCAGAGCCCGACGCCGCCGGCGTGCGGGCACACCGGCACGCCGAACTTTGCCGCCATCAGCATCACGGCGAGGTTCTCGTTCACGCCGCCGAGACGACAGCTGTCGATCTGGCAGACGCCAATGGCGTTGGCTTGAAGCAGTTGTTTGAAGAGCACCCGGTTGGCGCAGTGCTCGCCGGTCGCCACCCGCACGGGCGCGATCGCGCGCGCAATTGCCGCATGTCCCAGCACATCGTCAGGAAACGTCGGTTCTTCCATCCACCAGATGTCGTACTTCGAGAGCGTCTTCACCCGATCGATGGCTTCAGCAATCTCCCACCGCTGATTGGCATCGATCATCAGCCGGCACGCAGGCCCAATCTCCTCCCGCACCAGTCCAACCCGCCGATCATCATCTTCCGCTGTTCCTCCGACCTTCACCTTGAAATGCGTCCACCCCTCGGCCAACGCGTCGCGGCATAAGCCGCGAATTCGCTGGTCCGAATACCCGAACCATCCGACTGACGTCGAGTAGGCAGGATACCCGGTTTTTATGAGCTGCAACTCGCGGCCCTGCTTCGCTGACCGCTGTCGAGACAGCATGTCCAACGCTTCGTCTGGCGCCAGCGCATCCGTGATGTATCGGAAGTTGATGCAAGAAACAAGTTGCTGCGGAGTCAGGTCCACGAGGAGCTTCCACAACGGCTTCCGCTCGTGCTTCGCATGAAGATCCCAGATCGCGTTGACGATCGCCGCGAGCGCCAGATGAATGACTCCCTTTTCGGGGCCAAGCCACCGAAGTTGCGAGTCCTCGGCAAGCCGCTGCCAGAAACCTGCGAAATCCTGCGTGATGTCGGACAGACGCTGGCCGACGACGTGCGAACGAAAGGCCTCGATCGCGAGCGCACACACCTCGTTGCCACGTCCTATCGTGAACGTGAGCCCGTGCCCCTCCAGCCCGGCATCCGTTCGCAGGATGGCGTAGGCGGCAGAGTAGTCGGGGTCCAGGTGCATCGAGTCCGTGCCCGCCTGCGTGCGTGAAGTCGGAAAACGAAGATCGAGGACCTCGAGGTCAGTGATGCGCATCAGCTTCGGCTTCTCCACCGATCGAGCGCGACGGCAAGCACGATGATCGCGCCAGTCACGATTTCCTGCAGCCAGTTGGGAAGGCCGTGCTGGGAGCAGCCGATCTGTATGACGGCCATCGTGCACGCACCCAGGATTGTTCCGGTAATTGAACCGCGGCCGCCGGAGAGGCTCCCGCCGCCGATGATCACGGCCGCAATCACGTTCAGCTCGAGCCCGATCGCGATTGTCGGATCTCCCACCGAGAGTCGTGAGAACTGGAGTACACCGGCAACGCCCACGAGAATGCCCGTGATCGTGTAGACGGCGATCTTTGTTCGTTCGACGGCAATTCCGCTCAGACGGGCGGTCCGTTCGTTGGATCCGATCGAGAACAGATGCCGACCGAATCGCGTGTAATTGAGCGTCCCCGCCACGAGGAGCGCCAGCGCCGCGACAATCCAGATTCCTGCCGGCACGATCATCGCGCTGTCGGGGTCCAGGGTACGAAGCAAGTCGTTCAACCAGGTGTGTGGCGCCTCGATGCGACGTTCGTCGGCCAGTCCTTTTGCGGCACCTCGGAGCAGGATCATCATGCCGAGCGTCACGATGAACGGGATGACTCGGAGGCCCGTAATCAACACGCCGTTGGCCAGACCGCAGAGTGCCGCCGCAGCCACACCGCCGAGTGCGGCCGCCCCGGGTCCGGCATCGGCTCGGAGCAGCACGGCGACGACCACGGTCGTGAGCGCGACGACGGAGCCGACGGACAAATCAATGCCGCCGGACACGATTACCATGGTCATGCCGAGCGCAGCGGTACAGACAATTGCCGTCTGCCGGGCGATCAATTCGAGGTTGGCGCCGTTGAAAAAGCGAGGGCCGATCAGCGATCCGAAAATGAGTGCGACGAACAACAAGCCGAGGAGCGGTCCCGCGGTTTCGAACAACCGGCGCACGTTCACGCGGCGGTCTCCGCTCCCGTGGCGTCCATCATCAGCTGGTGTTCGGAAAGGTCCGCTGCCGGTCGCGGCGGGCCGAGATGGCCGCGGCGCATGACGGCGATCCGATCGCAAAGACCGAGCAGCTCCGGCAAGTAGCTGCTCACGAGAAGGATCGCGCGCGGACGGCCCTGTTGGCCGGCGACGAGCGCGTCGAGCAGCGCGTAGAGCTGCGCCTTGCTGCCGACGTCGATCCCGCGAGTGGGTTCGTCGAGCAGCAGCACGTCCACGTCATGGTGGAGCAATCTCGCCAGCGCGACTTTCTGCTGGTTTCCACCCGACAGCTCTCCGACCGGCTGCCGGGGGCCGCGGCATCTAATGGTGAGGCGATCGACCCAGGATCGCGTCGCGGCGTCCTGGCGTGACGGCATCACGATCCCCCCGGGGCCGAGACCCTTCAATCGCGACATCGTCAGATTGTCGGCAACCGTGAGGCTTGTGGCGAGCCCTTCGCCTTTGCGATCTTCACTCAGCATGCCGACGCCGTGCGCCAGCTGCGAGGCAGGGGAGGCTCTGCCGATCCAGGCGCCGACTTTGACGCGACCGGTTTTCACGTGCTCGAGACCGAAAATCGAGCGGAGCAGTCTCGTGCGCCCGGCACCGAGCAGGCCGGCGATTCCGAAGATCTCACCGCGATGGAGCGAGAAGGTCGCGGCCGCAGGGCCGAACGCGTCTACTTCGAGAATCGCATCCTCCATTCGTCTCGGCGATCGCGGATACAGATCCTCCACATTCCGTCCGACCATGAGGTGGACGATCTCGGACGCAGCGGCTGACGGCGGCAGTTCGCCGGCGATTCTGCCGTCGCGCAATACCACAACGCGATCGGCCACGTCTTTGACCTCCTCGATGAAGTGCGAGATATAGACGATCGCGTGGCCCTCTTCCCTCAGTTGCCTGATCAGCTCGAACAACCGCCTGGTGTCCTGTCGAGCGAGACTGCTCGTCGGTTCGTCCATCACCAGTACCTGCGAACCCACAGCGACCGCTCGCGCGATCTCGACGATCTGTTGGGCCGCAACCGACAGATGCGCGACGGCCGCTTCGAGCGGAATATCGCTGCGGCCCAGGCGCTCGAGAGCCGCGCGCGCTGTTTGACGGATTGCGTTCCAGCGCAAGAGCCCGCGACGTGTCGGCTCCACGCCGAGCACGATGTTCTCCATGACCGACAAATGCGGCGCCAGCGAGAGTTCCTGATAAATCATCGCCACGCCCGCGCGCCTGGCGTCCATCGGATGGCGTGGCCGGTACGGCTCGCCTCCGAGCACCATCGTTCCGGCGTCTGGAGCGATGGCTCCGGCAAGGATCGACATCAACGTGCTCTTGCCAGCGCCGTTCTGGCCGACGAGCGCGCACACTTCGCCACTCGCGACGGCGAGGTCGATGGAGTCCACCGCAAGCGTAGCTCCGAACGATTTCCGGATGCCGCGCATCTCGAATATCAGTGCTCGTGGGGCCCCACCCCCACTCGCTTCGCGCTCGCGGGCGGCGCTACGCGCCGCTTCCCTCCGGCCGCTCGCGCGGGCCGCAGGCGCTTCTGGCTGCCCCTGACCGGGTGGGCTTACTTCAGCCATTTCGACAGGTCGGGTTCGAGAAGGGCTTTCACATCCGGTTGATCCATGACATCGGGAGTCACCAGCCGTACTCCGGTATCGATCCGTCGTCTCACTTGCTCGCCACGGATGTGCGCGACGAGCGTTTTCACCGCGAGATACCCCATGTTTACCGGGTCCTGGACGACGAGGCCATCAATGACGCCGTCACGCAAGCCCTTCACGAGATTCGTCGAGGCGTCGAAGCCGATGAACTTCACCTGTTTCGCCCAGCCGTTGTCCTGAAGGACGCGCAGCATCGCGAAGGAGCTCGACTCGTTCGGCGTGAAGATGCCGTCCACCGGCAGCTTGCCGTCAGGAGATTTCAGGCTGCTCAGCAGCGCTTCACCTTTCTTATATGCGCCCTCGACATCCGCGCCGCCGTATTGATTCACGCTCACCAGCTGGATGCCTGGCTGTTTGCGGATCGCCGCCAGAAATCCCTCTTCGCGCCGCGTCGTGCTGTCGTGCCCTTCGGCGTACCGCAGCATGACCACCCGGCCTTTTGGACCCACGAGCTTTGCCATGTGTTCGCCGGCGAGGCGGCCGCCAACGTCGTTGTCTGTCGCGACAAAGCTGACGTAATCCTCTCCTTTGAGCCCTGAATCGAAGATCACTACTGGAATTTTGCGCTTCATCGCGCTGCTGACCGGTCCCACGAGCGCGCTGTCATCGAGCGGCGCGAGAGCAATGCCCGCAACGCCCCGCGCGATGGCATTCTCCACTTCGGCAACCTGCGAGTCTCGATCGTCCTCGCGCAGCGGCCCGCGCCACGCCACGGTGACGCCGACCTCCTGCGCGGCCTTCTCGGCGCCCGCGTGGATGCTCTGCCAGAACGCGTGCGAAGTGCCCTTTGGAATCACCGCGACGGTGATGCCGTTGCTGGACTGGTTCCGGTTGCCGCCGCACGCACCACAACAGATGGCCGCGAGCACGAAGATCAGGGTTCGGGTGTTCATAACGAGCCAACGATAACTGAAAGGAGCATCTGCGCCCAAGTCGTGCAGTTAGCGGACGAAAAACGCGTCGAAGCCATATCGGATCCGCGGCGCCGCGGCGGTCGGGCGGAAAAATGCGCCTCTGGCGTTGGCCTCACGATGACCGCTCCGGCTCGGGTCATTTGCGCGCCAGTGCACAATCGGTTGGGCAACCCGGTCGTCCGCTCGACGGTTGCGAATGCTGCGCCTCCGCGGCACCAGACGCCGACGGCGCATTTTTCAAACTGCCGTAGCGCCCTCGGCCGCATCGCGCCGCGGACCGATATGGCTTCGACGCGAATGCCCGCTAACCGGAACAGAATCCGACCTTCCCGATCGCTCCTCATGATCCCGAAGCTCTGAGCTCGGACTTCCGAATTCCCGTCCTCCCGAACTCCCGTCCTCCCGAACTCCCGTTTTATGGACGTATGATTCCCGCATGCCGGAGAAGGTTCCTTTCAGCCTCGAAGGAAAGAATGCGCTCGTCACAGGCGCAGGATCTGGAATAGGTGCAGCAATCGCCGAAATGCTCGCCGCAGCAGGCGCATTCGTGTTTGCCACCGATCGCGACACCGCCACCGCGCAGGCAACGGCTGACCGCATCGTCAAGGCCGGCCACCACGCAGACGCCATGACGCTCGACGTGGCGGACGAGGCGGCGTGTGCCCGGGCGGTGACGGCAGTCACCCAGTCGGCGGGCGTACTCGACATCCTGGTCAACAACGCCGGGATCGGTCACGTCGGCACGATGATGACGACGACGGGAGCGGACCTCGATCGGTTGTATCAGGTGAACGTGCGCGGCCTGTTCAACGTGTCAAAGGCGTTTCTCGGCGCCATGATCGAACGGCGACGCGGCAGCATTGTCAACATGGCGTCCGTTGCCGGGACGGTGGGAATCAAGGATCGTCTGGCGTATGCCACGACGAAGTTCGCCGTTGTTGGGCTGACGAAATGCATGGCGCTCGATCACGCGGCGGACGGCGTGCGCGTGAACTGCATCTGCCCGGGTCGGGTGAAGACGCCGTTCGTGGCTGCACGGTTGAAGGAATACCCCGATCCCGAACGCGCCTACCGCGAGATGTCCGCGACGCAGTCGATGGGACGCATGGGCACGCCGGAGGAGATTGCCGCAGCGGCGCTGTATCTCGCGAGCGATGAGGCGTCATTTGTGACTGGCTCGGCGCTCATGATCGACGGCGGGTGGATTGGATAGGGTGCTTGCCGCCGCGAAGCGCGCAGCGCAAAGGCGGGACACCGTCCGCGTTGCCTTCGTTGGCGGGCCGATGTATGACGGCCTCTACGAGATCGTTCCTGACTTCGAGCGCAGCACCGGCCTTCGGGTCGAGATCGTCGCTCGGCTTCCTCATCCCGAGCTCAACGCGTTCATCAAGCAGACGTTCGAGTCAGGCGCGGCGGATCTCGACCTGATCTCGACGCACACCAAATACGCTCCGTCACAGGCCCAATGGCTCGCGACGCTCGACGAACGCTTTGATACCGGCGATCTTCTGCCGCGCGCCGAGACGTTGTCGCGAATTGACGGACGTCTGCTGCAGGTGCCGCGCAACCTGGATGTTCGACTGTTGCACTACCGAAACGATCTCGTGAAGCGGCCGCCGTCCACGTGGGCCGAACTCGCGGACGTCGCGACATCGCTCGCCCGCCCTGGAACCTACGGCTTTCTTTTCCCCGGTCGCGATTCGGGACTGTTCGGAACGTTCTACGAACTGCTTGCCGGCAGCGGTGGGGAACTCTTCGACGCCAACTTGCGACCCGCATTCGAATCGTCCGCCGGGATCTGGGCGGTCACCATGCTCGCGGAGCTGCATCACATACGGCGCGTGACGCCGATTGGACTACCGGAGTTCCACTACGACGAGATCTCCGCCTCGTTCAGAGCCGGGGAAGCCGCGATGGTATGCGATTGGCCGGGGAGCTATCACCTTTACACGAATCCAGAAACATGCGCCGTGTGGGATCGGGTAGGGCTGTCGGCGCTGCCCGCGGGTCCCGCAGGATCCAACCCGGCGTATGGCGGCTGTCACTCGTTTGCGGTTGCCACGTCGGCTCGAAACGTCGACGGCGCCCACGCCCTTCTTCAATGGCTGACCTCACCCGACGCGCAGTTGGCGGAGGCCAGGCGCGGTGCGATCCCATGCCGACAGAGCGCGCTCGACCGGATTCGCGACGAAGTCGTAGGAAATCCCGTCGAAGCGCATCGGTGGCACCTGCTGGCCGATGCGCAGGAAACGATGATCGTGCCGCCTCGTTTTGCCGCGTATCCTGCGTGTGAGGACGCATTGTGGCGGGCTATTCAACGCGCAATGGTCGGTGACGATACGCCCAGCGACGCCCTCAGTCGTGCCGCAACCGCTATTCGAGCGATCGTGGCCAGCCCTGCGGCCGTGCCTGCCCGCCTCGGCGAACGCGGGAAATCGTGACAGACCACTTGAGGCATCAGTTCGTCGATCGTGTCGTCCTCGTGACCGGAGCAGCCCGGGGCATCGGCCGCGCGACGGCCGAACTCTTCGCCGCGGAGGGAGCGTCGGTCGCGCTGCTCGATATCGATCGCCACGAAGCGGAAGAGGTTGCCACGGGTATCTGGTCCGCGGGACGCCCCGCGCTCGCACTTGGCGTCGATGTCGGCGACAGTTCTGCCGTGACCGACGCCATTCACCACTGCGTCAAAACATTCGGACGACTGGACGTGCTGGTGAGCAACGCCGGCATTCACTTCTCGCGTGCCATCGACAAGTACACGGACGAAGACATCGATCGCATTCTTTCAACCAACCTGAAGGGGACGTTGTATTCCATCCGCGCAGCCGTTCCAAGGCTGCGCGAGACGCGCGGATCGATTGTGTCGGTGTCCTCGATGACGGCACTGGTCGGTCAGGATCGCGGTGCTGTGTACGTTGCGACGAAGGGCGCGATTATCTCGCTGACGAAAGCGCTCGCGCTGGAATTGGCGCCTGACGGCATCCGCGTCAACTGCGTGTGCCCTGCAGGGGTTGATACACCGCTGATGCGGCAATGGGCTGCGACGCTGCCCGATCCCGAGGCTGTGCTCCGCACCCAGGCAGCCATGCACCTCGCGAATCGCCTCGCGACGGCTCAGGAAATTGCCAGCGTCATCGTATTTCTCGCGTCGCCAGCCGCATCGTTCATCACCGGCGTAGCGGTGCCGGTGGAGGGCGGAGCGACGCTCGGCTACCGCAGAACGTAAGGGGCGCCGTGTTCCCGCGCGGACGCGTAAATCGCTTCAACAAGCGCCACGCTTTTTCTCCCCGCGCGCGCATCGCACACCGGGTCGCGGTTGTTTTGAATGGCGGCAATGAAGTCCTCGACGATCCGCTGATGTGCGGATGCGTCGGCGACGACCGGCGAGGAGGAGGAAATCGTCGGCCCTCCCTCCTTGGTCTCGGACGGCGGCGCGTTGCGAAGCTCGAGGGAGATCAACGTATCGCCATCGAGGATCGCAGTGCCCTCGGAACCGGTGACTTCCACACGGCGCGGATAACCCGGGTAGACGGAAGTAGTCGCCTCGAGAATCCCAAGCGCGCCGCTGGAAAATTCGATCGTCGCGACGGCTGTGTCCTCGACTTCGATCTTGTGCAGCAGGGTTGCGGTCCGCGCGCTCAGTCGCACCACCGGTCCCATGAGCCACTGCATGACATCGACCGTGTGGATCCCCTGATTCATCAGGGCACCGCCGCCATCGAGGGCCCACGTTCCGCGCCACCGGGATTGACCGTAATAGTCAGGTGGCCGGTACCACTTCACGCGCGCCGATGCCAGCACCGGCTTGCCCAGCGTGCCGGAATCCACGAGCTGCTTGAGCCGGACGATGTCCGGCTTCAGGCGGTCCTGGAAGAACACACCAACTTTGACGCGGGCGCGATCGGCTGCGGCAATGAGCTTGTCGATCCGCTCGGTGGTGATATCAACCGGTTTCTCCACGAGCACGTGCAAACCGCGCTCGACGGCGGCAATCGCCTGTTCGGCATGCACCCCGGACGGGCTGCCGATCGCCACGAGATCCATCGGCTTGTGCGCGACAAACTTCGCGAGATCGTCGTAGGCCGCTGCACCGTACTCCTTGGCGAAGCTCTCCGCTTTTTCGCGCGTTCTGCCAAGCACGGCTGTGATCTCGACGCCGGGGATGGCATGCGCCGCACGCGCGTGAGTCTGGCTGATGTTCCCCGCGCCCAGGATGCCGACGTGAATCATGGCGTTCGCTTTTAGGTTCGCGGCGCGGTTGGTCTGATGCGCACCGAGCGGTACCACACGCGGTCGCCGTGGTCCTGCAGCAGGATGTGTCCCTTCTGCGGTTTCCCGAAGCGCTCAATCCCCTTGAATTTGCTCTTGTCGATTGCGGCCTGGAGCGCAGCGCTCCCCAGCTCGTACTGCAGCACGCGGGTGCCATTCAGCCAGTGCTCCACGTGAGCGCCGTTCACGACAATGCGGCTCTGGTTGAATTCGCCGGCTGGCTTCAGTTGGCGATTGGCGGCTGGCAGGACGTCGTAGAACGCAGCCGTCTGCCGATGCCCACCGATTTTGGCGTCGGTATGCTTCTCGTCGTCGATCACCTGATACTCGTGTCCGATTGCCGAATCACGATCTTCGAGGACGAAATACTTCACGCCGCTGTTGCCACCAGGTGAGACCTTCCATTCGAACGACAATTCGAAGTTGTCGTACGTCCCGGTCGTGATCAGATCACGGGCGCCTCGGGTATCTTTACCGTCTCCCGGGTCAACGGCCAGCATGCCGTTCTCAACCTTCCAGCGCGTTTTGCTCGCGTCGGGCTGCTTGTATCCGCGCCAGCCCGCCAGCGACTTGCCGTCGAAGAGGTTGGTCCAGCCGTCCTGAACGGCCGCAACGTTGCCGGTGGACGCAAACGTCACGACGAGGGCGATCAGTGCCGCAACGAAAAGAGATGTGGCTCGTGGTTTCATACGTATGCTCCTGCTCATCCGAACTATCAATTATCGCCGAACGCGTCCCGACGCATCACCACCGACCAGCGCCTCGACCTCTGCCAGCGACACGCGGCTGAAGTCACCTGGGATCGTCTGTTTCAGGGCGCTTGCCGCGACGGCAAATCGAAGCGAGTCCTCCTGTGACCGGCCGGTGACGAGCCCGTAGATCAGGCCGGCGGCAAAGCTGTCACCTCCACCAATGCGATCCACGAGTCGAACGTTATATCGCTGACTCTGATACATCATCGAGTTCGTTGCATCCCAGAACACCGCGCTCCAGCCGTTGTCACTGGCCGAGATGCTTTCGCGCAGCGTGATCGCGACCTGCTTGGGGCCGAAGTCTCGGGTCACGCGCTCGGCGGCTTCGCGAAAACCCTGAAGATTCAACTGGCCGGCGGTGACGTCCGTCCCCGGCACGTGGACGCCGAGAACCGACTGCAGGTCTTCTTCGTTGGCGATGACAAGGTCAACGTCCCGCATCAGCGGTCCCATGACCTCCTGGGCCTTGGCTTCGGACCACAGCTTTTTGCGAAAATTCAAATCGACGCTGACGCGAGCCCCGGCCTTCTTTGCCGCGGCTAGCGCGCGCGCTGTGGATGCGCTGCCGCGCTCCCCGAGCGCCGGCGTGATACCGGTGACGTGAAACCAGGCCGCCCCTTTCATCTCCTCTGCCCAGTTGACCGCATCGGGCGGCATCAGACTGATCGCGGAGTTCGCCCGATCGTAGAGAACCGTGGATGCCCGCTGGCTTGCACCGGTTTCGGCGAAATAGATTCCGACACGATCGCCGCTGCGGACGATGCGATCGGTGCGCACGCCTTCGGCGCGCAGCGCGCGAATGGCCGCGTCGCCAATGGCGTTTTTTGGGAGCGCGGTGATGTAAACGCTGTCAACGCCGCCCAGATTGGCGAGTCCAACCGCGACGTTGGCCTCTCCGCCACCGAACGTCGCGACGAGCATCGGGGACTGGAGCAGGCGCTCGAATCCTGGCGGACTCAGGCGCAGCATGAGTTCCCCAAACGTAATGACTTTCGGCACCGTCATTTCGGTGCCCGGGGAGCTGCGGGCTCGAGGCGTTCGGCTTGCGCCGTCCGCACGTTCGTGACGATGCGCTCGGCGTTGCTGCGAACGACGTCGTAATTGCCCGCGGCAATCGCCTTCGCATCGAGCAGCGAGGTCCCGACGCCGACCGCAACCGCGCCAGCTCGGATCCAGTCGCCGGCATTGTCGAGCGTCACGCCGCCGGTGGGCATCAATTTCACCTGCGGCAGCGGCGCCCGGACATCCTTTATGTATCCCGGACCGAGCGCCGTGGCGGGGAAGACCTTGACGACATCGGCTCCGCCATCCCAGGCGTTCAGAATTTCAGTGGGAGAGAAGCACCCCGGCATCGCCGACACGTCGCGCGCGTGGCTGGCATCGATCACTTCCTGGCGGAACACCGGACTGACGATGAAGCGTGCGCCGGCGTCGATGACCTGACGCGCAGTTTCCGCGTCGACGACCGTACCTGCGCCAAGCAGGAATCCGGCGGGCATCCGCGGCGCCAGTTCCGCAATCAATCTCACCGCGTTCGGCACCGTCATCGTCACTTCGAGGACGCGAACGCCCCCTTCGGCGATTGCATCGACGACCGCCTTGAGCCGTTCGGGTTCCTTGATACGAATGACGGCGACGATCCCCGCGCGTTCGACGGCTTCGAGGACCTCTTGTCGACCAGTCATAGTGCGGCGTTGTGGATCCACGTGTGGTCTGGATCCTCGAAGAGCGCCAGCTTGCGCTGTTCGCCGGCCATGCCCCACAGGTAATAGAGGCGATATCCCGGTGGATTCGAGACCGGATGATATCCGTACGGCAGCAGGACAGCGTCCCCGTCGCGGACGGCATGAACAGCGCTTTCGCCGGTGCTCGTGTAGAGCATCTGCTGCCCGAATCCCTGCGGCGGATCGACGCGGTAGTAATAAACCTCTTCCAGCGTGGGCTCGCCGTTGCGGCCGTCGTGTTTGTGCGGCGGATAGCTGCTCCAGTGTCCCGGCGGATTGAACGTCTCGCCAACCATCAACCGCTTCGCGTGCGGGTCGTCCACGAAGATGTTGTGCACTTCGCGCGTGTAGATGCCGCGTCCGCGCGCATTCACCACCACCTGCTCGGGTTTCACCAGCGCCGCTCGGCCCCCTTTTGACGCCGGCGTCGAGAAGGCGACCGCTTCCATCGTCGTCTCGGCTGCGATTTCGAGGGTGTCACCGACGGGTAGATACAAGGCCGTCGCGCGCTCGTTGAACACGTCCTTGCGGCTGACCGGCCACGTGTCCGCCCCGACGGAGAACGTGCCGCGCCCCTCCTGCAAGACGACGATGGCTTCCTCGTCTGGGAGGGTGAAGGTGGCTTTCTTGCCTGGATCGACGCGGATGCGATGTGTGGACAGTTCCCGTGCGCCAGCGTCTCCGCGACGTTGCAACACCTGTACGCCGCTCGTGCGCGGCTTTCGAAACAGTGTTTCGTTCAATTGAGTTGTCATGGTGCTCATGTCGTACTCCGAAGCATTCGGTTGATTCAACCAGCGGCCGTTACCGGCCTAATTCCAATACGCGGGGAATTGAGACGGTCGTATCGCGGACCCGGATCGTATACGACGGCCAATCGGGACTGTTCGTGATTATCCGGATATTGTCTCCTTCGACGAGAGCCGTTTCTTCGACCTTGGTGCCCGTGATGCTGGGATTCCAGGCGAACGCCTGGAGCAGTTGCACCTGTTCTTCGCTCGCCGGATGCGCGAGCCACTCCCGGGTGCGGTAGCCCGTCGCGCCGCCCTGATGATGTTTCTTTTCTTCGCCTGGGAAGCCTTCGGTCGAATACGCCTGCTGCGCCACGGCAAAGAGATCCTGTCCAAGCGCACCCGGCCTCGTCTCTTCGAGCATTGCGGCAAATACCCGTGCATTCGCCTCAGTGATCTTGTCGAGTGCCTGCGGCACGCGACCGTCGCACACGATGCGCGACAAAGACACGATCAACCCGTGTCGCTGCGCGCATAACACGACCATCACCACACGCTCCCAGCGTTTGGCGGTGGCGACGGGGTGGCGAAAACGCGCCAGCCGATCGTCGGCGGCAACGAGCGTGACGACCGCACGCGCACCGGTCGTGGCGATCGCGCCAGCGGTGCGCGCGGCGAGCGCCCGTTCATCTTCGCCGGGCTCGAGCTCGCGACACAGCTCGCCAAGAACCCGGCCTGCGTCCGCACCCAGATCCACGTAGCGTTCGACTTCGGCAGGCGTCAGCAGATTGCGCACGCGCGTGATTGGACGATCGATCGCCGTCGCGCCGGCGACCGGCCAGTCCGCACCGATCGTGCCGCCGCCCGATACACTCTGCGCCAGGCGTGCCACGGTATCGGGCGTGGCCTGTTCTTCGGTCCATGGATATTCGAGAGCCTCCCATCCGGCGCCGTGGAGCTCCTCCGCAAGCAGACGGGGCATCTCGATCGTGTTCGCGATGACGTAGCGGCGACCCTCTGCTGTGACGAACAGACTGCCCGCGCCCGGCTCGCGGCTGCCATCGATGCGATTGGTGCCGCCGCCGGTCAGCCAGGAGAAATTCGTCTGCGTCGTCAGGAGAATGCCGCCGAAGCTGCTCTCGCGTGCGAGTTTCGCCAGGCGTTCAGTTTTATCGTCGAGTTCGGTCATTTATTAGTTTGCCGTGGGGCCCCACCCCCACGGCCTGCCAGCGCTCGCTCACGCTCGCGCCGCTGATTAGCCGCCCTTCGCCACTCGATTAGCATCCCGTCAGGCGGCCCCCCCAACGGCCTGCCAGCGGTCGCTCACGCTCGCGCGGCTGATTAGCCGCCTTTGCCACGCGATTAGTGTCCCGTGAGGCGGCGCCCCACGGCCTGCCAGCGGTCGCTCACGCTCGCGCCGCTGATTAGCGGCCCTTTGCCACTCGATTAGTGTCGCGTGGGGCGGCACCCCCACGGCCTGCCAGCGGTCGCTCACGCTCGCGCGGCTGATTCGCAGCCCTTTGCCACTCGATTAGTGTCCCGTGGGGCCCCACCCCCACGGCCTGCCAGCGCTCTCTCACGCTCGCGCCGCCGATTCGCAGCCCTTTGCCACTCGATTAATGTCCCGTCAGGCGGCCCCCCAACGGCCTGCCAGCGCTCGCTCACGCCCGCGCCGCTGATTCGCCGCCCTTTGCCACCAGTCGCGTGTATCAGCTGAATCATTCGTGAAAGGCGGGCTCGCGGGTGGCGCACGGCGGGCGCCCGTTGGGATCACGCGCGGGCACCCGGGCACCTGTCGCGCCGCGCGTGCATCCCAACGGGCTGCCGGGCGACAGGACCCGCGGGGTGCCCGCGCCACGACTGATTCAGCTGATACGCTCCACTTGTCTAGAGTCGCGGAATCGTCAAGCCTCCGTCGACGTGAATCACAGACCCCGTCGCGTACGGCGCATCCCCGCGCACCAAGGCCGCAACCACACGTCCCACATCCTCCGGCTGCCCCCATCGTCCTTCCGGAATGAGGCCGTCGGCGATGCGGGCATCGTATGCCTCCCGAACGGGCGCCGTCATGTCGGTGGCAATGATGCCGGGACGGACCTCGTATACCTGTATTCCGGAAGTTGCGAGGCGGGCAGCGAACAACCGCGCGGTCATCGCGAGGCCGGCCTTGCTGACGCAGTAATCACCACGCATCGTGGAAACCATCTCAGCGGAGACGGAGGTGACAAAGACGATCGATCGAGACGTCCGCGATTTGGTTCCCAACATCTGACGGACAAGAGACTGGGTGAGAAAGTAGGGCCCCTGCAAGTTCGTGCGGAGCAGCCATTCGAAGTTCTCTTCCTCAGCCTCGAGGATATCCGCGCGCACGCGCGGTGCTCGACCCGCATTGTTCACGAGGGCATCGACGCTCCCCCAGCGTGAGCCGATCGCTTCAACCAGCCGTTCGCGATCGAGGCGGCTGGACACGTCACATTGAAAGTATTCGGCGTGACCGTTGAACGCGGCAATGGTGTCGCGCACTTCGTCGCCTGATCGCACGCCGCAGAGTGCGAGCGTCCAGCCCTCGGCCGAGAGCGCGCGGGCAATGCCCAGGCCGATACCGCGAGTGCCGCCCGTCACGAGCGCGACGCGGTGCGGCGTCTCAGTCATGAGCAGTCACAAAGAACGTTAAATACGGCTCGCCCTTCGCCAGCCGCCGTACGAGCAATGCGGCCTCTCGCAGGTGGTAATCACCCCACTGGCTGGACTCACCGCGCGGAATCCGCGAACCGGGAGGCACGTGATCCCAGCCGTTGGGCCGGTGATACACGGAGTGCAGCAGCAATCCTTGATGCGCGGCATCCTTACTTAAGTACGGTCCCCGTTCGTCCAGCAGTGTGCTCAATGCACTCAGCCCGGCTTGTTCGTACCTCGATCCATCTTCACGTCGATGCTCGAGCCAATGTGCAAGCCGCAGGAGTCCTTGCGATGCAATTGCGGCGGCAGAACTGTCAACCGGTTCGTGCTGGTTGCACGGATCGGCCGGTCGCGCTCTCCAGTCGCCCAGTGCAGAGAGCCCTGGTGCGCCAGTGTCCCAGTACGGGATGCCATCCGCAGATGTTGCCGCGTCGATGTAGAAATCACAGGTTGCGCGCGCCGCGTCGAGCATCCACCTTTCAACTTCTGCGCGGCCGCCGAAAACGGAAAGCTCTTCATCCGGTACCACACGCAGGAACTCGATCTGCTCGGCAAAGCCGAGCATCGCCCACGCAAGGCCGCGCGTCCATGTGGAAAAGGGGGAGAAGCCCTGTTGCGTGCTCGGTCCGCGATAAGTGCCGTTTGCCGCGTTGAACAGACTCTCGTGCGCCGTTCGACCTCGAACGTCGTACGAGTCGCGCCCCTTGCCGTAATAAATCGAATAGTCCGCCGTTGCGCGCGCGTGCTGAATGAGCCGGTCGAGCAGCGAGACCGAGGCGTCCTGCTCCTGAACGAGGCGGTGGCCGAGGAGGTGCGCGACGGCCAGCGCGCGGAGCGAACGAATGGTGTCAACGAAGAGCGAATGCGCGCCATTGAAAGAGCAGATGAATCCGCCATTTGGTAAGCGGGTCCAACGCGCGGCCTGCACGGCGCCGCTGACCTTCAGCGCCAGTTCATAGAACCGCGTTTCCCACTCCGATGCTCCGAACCGACCTTCACGGGCAAGGCGCCAGAGCCCGCCATATGTGCTGACGTTGTTGAAGCCATGATCGTGGACGCCGGTGTGCGTCAGGTGCGGCGCCATTCGATTCAGCGTGCGATCCCTTGCCAGGTCCAGAAACTCGCGCTCGCCCGTGGCGTCGAACTGCAGGACCGCCGATCCGAACTGAAATCCCTGGGTCCATTCCGTCCAGCCGCGCGACTGCCACCTCCCGTTCACCGTGAAGACCGGAGCACCGTCCTCGGGCCGCCATGAGGCTTCGAGGCTGCGGATTTTCCCGGCGGAAATCTCGAACATGCGCTCGATCTGCGGCAGCAGATCGGCCGGCGTGAGCGGTCGGTCGCGATGCATCAGGGCTGAAGCGCCCTATGATATGGGAAAAAGGGGACAGTCCCCCTTTTGCGAAACCGGGAAAAGGGGGACTGTCCCCTTTTTGCAAAAGCGGACAGTTTGGAGGCACGTGACCGACGAACCGCGGTACCCACGGGTCGCTTCCCTGAAGACGGCAACCGCACTCCGGCGGCACCTCGAATCAAGCGGCATCACCCTCGACTTCGACGACGAGCTGGCGCCCGTGGGCGCTTCTCCGCTCGGATCTCCGCTGACGGTCCACAATCGAACGATCGGCAATCGGTTCTGCATCTTGCCGATGGAAGGATGGGACGGAACCCTCGATGGCCGGCCCAGCGACCTCACCACACGGCGCTGGAAGCACTTCGGACAAAGCGGCGCCAAATTGATCTGGGGCGGCGAGGCTGTGGCCATCTGCAATGAAGGACGCGCCAACCCGAACCAGCTCGTGCTCGAGGAGCGGACGAAAGGTGCGCTCGCGCAACTCAGAGAGACGCTCGTCTCCGAGCACGCCACGCGATTCGGGGCACACGCCGCCGACGACCTCTACGTCGGCCTGCAGCTGACGCATTCAGGACGCTTCGCGCGCCCGCGGCAGGGCGTCGCCGAACCGCGTGTCGCCTACGCGCATCCCCAGCTCGATCGACGCTTTGCGGACGGCGTCCACCTCTTGACGGACGATGAATTGGAGCAGATCGCGGCGCTGTTCGTGCGCGCCGCAAAGATGACTGATGACATCGGGTTCCAATTCATCGACTTCAAACACTGCCACGGTTATCTGATGCACGAACTGCTTGGCGCCAGGACCCGGCCAGGGAAGTACGGCGGATCCTTCGAGAATCGTACGCGTCTGATGATGCAGATTCTCGAGGCGATCCGCGTCGAGGTGCCGGGGCTCGAGATTGCCGTGCGGCTGTCCGTCTTCGACCTGGTGCCTCATCGCAAAGGGACGTTAGGACGCGGCGAGCCTGAAGCATCGCCGAATGGTTACGGCCACGGCCTCGGCATCCTTGAAGATGAACGCCTGGACGAGGCGTTGAGCGAGAGCCGCCAAATCATCGAGATGTTGCGGGAACGGGGCGTTCGACTGATTTGCGTGACGGCCGGGAGCCCCTACTACTGCCCGCACGCGCAACGTCCTGCCGCGTTTCCACCGATCGACGGATACGAGCCGCCGGAAGATCCGCTGCGCGGCGTCGCGCGACAGATTGACGCGACGGCTCGCCTCAAGCAGGCGTTTCCCGATCTGGTCTTCGTGGGCTCGGCGTACAGCTACCTGCAGGAGTGGTTGCCGAACGTCGCCCAGTACAACGTCCGCAACGGTTTGACCGATTTCGTGGGCCTCGGCCGGATGGTGCTCTCATATCCGGACCTTCCCTCCGACGTGCTCTCGGGGGCGCCGCTCAAACGTAAAGCGATTTGCCGCACGTTCAGCGACTGCACCACCGGTCCGCGGATGGGGCTCGTATCCGGATGCTATCCGCTCGATCCGTTCTATGTTGCCCACCCGGACGCCGTGCGACTGAAGGAAATCAAGGCGGGAATTCGGAGTTGAATACAGGCGTCGTTCGCCCGTCTGAGCTGACGCGTGCCAAGAGAAAACAGGAGAAGGAGAGAAGGGGAGAAGCTTTTGGGATAAGCACGCGCGCGCGAACGGCGAGGTCAGAGTGAGCGGCGGTCGCCCACAACCGCCCAGACCACTGCCACCACCCGGAACGGCCACTCACTTGCCATCCACCACGCCGCATCGACTAGCATTGGGCAGCATGAGTTCACTGTTTGATCTGACAGGTCGGGTCGCGGTCGTCGTTGGCGGCTCCAGCGGCATCGGCCGGGCGCTGGCACTTGGATTCGCGGAAGCGGGCGCGGATGTCGTCGCGACGGCGCGGCGGCCTGAGCTGATTGACGCCGTGGCGGGGGAGATCGAGGCGCGCGGCCGGAAGACCTTGCGCGTCCCGTCTGACGTCGCGGATGTGGCGTCGCTCGAGCGCGTCCGCGCAGAGTGCATGGCCGCATTCGGCCGCGTTGACATCATGTTGTGTGCGGCAGGCACCACGCGCCGGGTGCCGACGCTCGACATGGACGAGGCCGACTGGCATCGCATCATCGAGACGAACGTCACTGGGACGATGAGAGCATGTCGAGTGTTTGGACGGGAGATGGTGGCGAGGCGATCGGGGCGGATCATTACGATTGGATCGTTGTCATCGTTCGTCGGACTGTTTGAAGTCGCCGCGTACGTGGCGAGCAAATCGGCGGTCGCCGGGCTGACGCGTGCATTGGCTGTCGAGTGGGCGCCGCACAACGTGACGGTCAACTCGATTGCACCCGGGGTGTTCCGCACCGACTTGAATACAGCGCTCCTGGATTCGCCGAGGGGACAGGAGTTCCTCATGCGCACGCCGATGCATCGTTTTGGACAAATCGGTGAGCTCGTAGGAGCTGCCGTCTACCTCGCGTCCGATGCCGCGTCGTTCGTCACCGGCCACGTGCTCGCGGTTGACGGCGGATTCCTCGCGAGCGGAGTCAACCAGTGAAGTCCGTGCTGGTCATCAGCGATCGCGACAACGTAGCGACGGCGCTCGAGCCGCTCGAACCCGGACGCACGCTGGATGTTCGAAACGCAGCAGTGACGGTACGTGAGCCGATCCAACGGGGCCATAAGGTGGCGCTGACGCGGATTGCGGCGGGAGAGGCGGTCGTCAAGTACGGCAGCCCCATCGGGACGGCCAGCGCCGACATCGAAGCCGGGAGTCACGTCCATACGCACAACGTGTCGAGTACCCGCGGCCGCGGCGATCTCGCCGTCGGGAGCACGGGAGCACGGGAGCACGGGAGTTCGGGAGGTCGGGAGGTCGGGTCATGACCGCTGACTCGAATCACCGTCCAGGGTTCCGCGGTTTCCGTCGCCCCGACGGACGAGTGGGCACGCGCAATCACGTCCTCATTGTCCCCACGGTCATCTGTTCGTCGGTCGTGGCGGAACGCATTGCCGCCGCCGCGCAGCCGCTCGGCGCGGCGCTGCCGCACCTGGCGGGCTGCGGCCAACTCGGTCCCGACATGCGGATGACTCACGACACCCTGGCTGCGTACTGCGCGCACCCGAACGTCGGCGCCGTGGTCGTGGTGGCGCTCGGTTGCGAGCAGGTCGTGGCACAGATGCTCGCCGATTCGGCCCGGCGTCACGGCAAGCCGGTGGAGATCGTCGCCATCCAGGCTGAAGGAGGTACAGTTCGCGCGACCGAGAAGGGGATTCAGATCGCGCGATCGTTTGCCGGTGCGCTTGCGACGCAGCCGCGCGAGTGGTGCGATATCTCGGAACTGATTCTGTCACTCAAGTGCGGCGGCTCCGATTACACGTCGGGTCTGGCGTCGAACCCGGCGCTCGGGCGGGTGACCGATCGACTGGTAGAGCTCGGCGGCAGCGCGGTGCTGGGCGAGATCGCGGAGATCATGGGCGCCGAGCATCTGCTCGCCGAACGGGCATCGCAGCGGGCCACGGCCACCAAGCTGATTCAAATCATCACCCGCGTGGAATCGGAAGCGCGGGCACTTGGCCTCGACATCCGGGGGACGCAGCCCTCACCGGGCAACATTCGCGGTGGCCTGACGACGATCGAAGAGAAATCGCTCGGCGCGACGCACAAAGGCGGCGAGCGAGCGCCGCTCGAAGACGTCGTGCCGTACTCGGCGCCCATCTCGCGCAAGGGCCTGACGGTGATGGACACGCCCGGTCTCGACGTGGAATCCGTCACGGGAATGGTCGGTGGCGGCGCGCAGGTGGTCGTCTTCACGACTGGTCTGGGAACGCCGACGGGAAATCCGATTGCGCCCGTGATCAAGATCACCGGCAATGCGCGCACGGCGCGGCAGATGGCCGACAACATCGACGTCGATGTCAGCGGCATCATGGACGAATCCGAGACGCTCGACGCCGCGGCCGATCGTCTGTTTGCCGAAGTACTCGACGTCGCATCCGGGCGCGCGACCGTCGCGGAGCAGCTCGGGCACCGTGAATTTGCGATTCATCGCCGAAATCCGACGATCTAGAGGCGTGTATCAGGCAATGCTGTAGCGGGCCGCCCGTTGGTTGGCTCGCGGAAATTGCGGCCGCGACAACGGAGCGGTCGCTTTACGAGTCACTTATACAGTCCACTAGCTAGACAGACGCATGACACAGGCTCCCACGAAGACGGTCGGAGCGGTGGTGGGCCGCTATCGGTGGGTGATCTGCGGCCTGCTCTTCCTCGCCGCGACGATCAACTACATCGACCGCCAGGTGCTGGGCATCCTCAAGCCCACGCTCCAGGCAGAGTTTGGCTGGAACGAAATCGACTACAGCGACATCGTCTTCGCCTTCCAGCTGGCGTATGCCATCGGGCTGCTGCTCGCCGGACGATTCATCGACTGGATGGGGGCGAAGGCGGGCTTTGCGATCTTCATCGTGTTGTGGAGCCTGGCGGCGATCGCGCATGCGGAAGCGCCGCTCTTTGGCGGCGCGGCGGCCGCCTTCCTCGCGATCATCGGACTGAACTACTCAGCCTCGGTCGCTGGTTTCATGCTCGCGCGCTTTGCGCTCGGCCTTGGCGAATCCGGTAATTTTCCCGCCGCCATCAAGGTCGTTGCGGAATGGTTTCCGCGGCGCGAACGGGCGTTTGCCACCGGCCTCTTCAACTCGGGGACCAACGTCGGTGCGATTGTGACGCCGATGGTGGTGCCGTGGATCACGATGACCTGGGGATGGTACTGGGCCTTCGTCGCCACGGGCGCGATTGGATTTCTGTGGCTCGCGCTGTGGTTGCCCCTGTACGGCCGTCCCGACACGCATCCTCGAGTCAAGCCGGCGGAGCTTGCGTTCATCCACAGCGATCCGCCTGAACCCACGAGGCATGTGCCGCTCCTGACGTTGATTCGTTATCGGCAGGCCTGGGCGTTCGCGATCGGCAAGTTCATGACCGATCCGATCTGGTGGGTGTACCTGTTCTGGATCCCCGACTTCCTCAACCGAAACTACGGCATCAACCTGACGACGATCGGTCCGCCGCTCATCACCATTTACGTGATTGCAGACGTCGGCAGCATCGGCGGCGGATGGCTCTCGTCTACATTGATCAGGCGTGGCTGGGCGGTCAACGCGGGAAGAAAGACGGCGATGCTGGTGTGTGCGCTGTCGGTCGTGCCGATGGCCTTCGCCGCGCAGGTGAGCCACCTGTGGGTCGCCGTGGGACTCATCGGGCTTGCTGCTGCCGCGCACCAGGGCTGGTCGGCAAACCTGTTTACGCTGACCTCAGACATGTTTCCGCGTCAGGCTGTGGGCTCGGTCGTGGGTTTCGGCGGAATGGCCGGCGCGGTCGGCGGCCTGCTGATCGCGAAGCTGACTGGTTACATCCTCGAAACCACCGGCAGTTACGTGCCTGTGTTCCTGATTGCTGCGACCACCTATCTTGCCGCGCTCGGTGTCATCCATCTGCTCGTGCCGAAGCTCGCGCCGGCCAAAATCTAGCTTCGCCTGTCAGTCTAGTCGCTAGTCCGGCTGGCGCTGGTCGGTCGCTCGTCGCGACTGCCGCGGTCAGTCGGTGAATGCGGCGCGTCGGTCATCGCTCACGCGAATCGCTAGCGATCGCGGGCTCGCGGGTGGCGCCCGGGGCGCCCGCTGGGATCACGCGCGGGTACCCGTACACCGCGCCGCGCGTGCATCCCAGTGGGCTGCCGGGCGACAGGACCCGCGGGGTGCCCGCCCCGCTAGCGATCCACCGGCGGCTCAAAGAACTGCTATAATCGAGTATATGAATATTGTGATATGAATAGCCCGGCGCTGCAGGAGTTCAAGGCCGGCTTTTTCCGCGCCCTTGCGCACCCCATCCGCATCCGTATCCTCGAGTCCCTCGGCCACGGCGAGCGCAGCGTCCAGGAGCTCCAGCAGGCGCTCGACCTCGAACAGCCGATCGTCTCGCAGCAGCTCGCGATCCTCCGCGGCAAGAACGTCGTGACCTCGCGCAAGGTCGGCACCAACGTCCGCTACGCCCTCAGCGATCCGCTGATCACCAAACTGCTCGCCGTTGCGCGCGAGATCTTCAACAACCATCTGGTCGATACGCAGTCGATGCTCAAAGCACTGCGCCGCGAAGCACGCCGGTCATGACCGTCGGACTGCCAGACATCCTTGCCCTCCGGCTGGGCCTCATCCTGCTCACGCTGCTCCTTGGCCGTTGGAAAGGACTGGCGCTTGCCGTTTCATTTCTCGGCTCCGCCGTCGCCTCGCTCGGGACGGGCGTCCTGGCAACCGGAGTGCTTCGCGGCGGCGGCGCGCCCAGCGGACTCCTGCTCGCACACCGCGCGTCGGGCTTCTCGCTTGGCTACTCGATCGATCCGCTGGCCGCGTGGTTTCTGCTGGTCCTCTCTCTCGTTGCGCTTCCGATCGCGCTCTTCAGCATCGGCTACGTCGGCCACCCGCACCTCCGGCACCGCGCGGCATTCATGGGAAGCGGGTTCAACGTCCTGCTCGGTTCCGTTGAACTCGTGTTTGCGGCGGCTGATGCCATCACGTTTCTGTTCGCGTGGGAGTTGATGACGCTGGCGACCGCGGCGCTCGTCACGACCGAGCAGGAAGTTCGCGAGAATCGCCGTGCCGCCTTTCTCTACCTGGTGATGTCGCACGTGGGGACGGGCTGCCTGATTGCCGGATTCCTCGTCATGGCCTCAGCGGCCGGCTCTGTTGAATTTTCGGCGCTCCTGTCCGGCACGGTGGCATCGGGTGGGATGCGTCACGTGTTATTCGCCCTGTTCTTTCTCGGATTTGGCGTAAAAGCGGGTGTCATTCCACTGCACGTCTGGTTGCCGGTGGCGCATCCGGCAGCGCCGAGTCCGATATCGGCATTGATGTCGGGAACGCTCATCAAGGCAGGCATCTATGGACTCGTGCGTGTCTGTGCATTCGGTCTTGGCGTTCCGAGCCTGTCATGGGGCGTCATTGTGGTGGCGCTCGGCGGCCTCTCCGCGGTGCTGGGCGTGCTCTATGCGTTGATGCAACACGATCTGAAGCGTCTCCTCGCGTATCACAGCATCGAGAACATCGGCATCATCCTGCTCGGCCTCGGCGCGGGCATGATGGCTCTCGCCTACGGGCGGAGCGACGTCGCCTCGGTCGGCGTCGCCGCGAGTCTCTATCACGTAATGAATCATGCCGTGTTCAAAGCGCTCCTGTTTCTCGGCGCCGGCGGCGTGGTGTTGACGACGGGGACACGACACATCGAGGAGTACGGAGGGTTGCTCCGGCGAATGCCGTGGACTGGCTTGTGGTTCCTGATCGGCGCCATGGCCATCTCCGGACTTCCGCCGCTCAATGGATTCGCGAGCGAATGGCTGACGTTTCAGGCCTTTCTGTTTGGCTTTCGCGGCTCCAATGAGCCGCTCGTCCACTTCCTCTTCCCGCTTGGCGGCGCGCTCCTCGCCCTGACGACGGCGCTGGCTGCGGCGTGTTTCGTGAAAGCGTTCGGCATCACGTTTCTGGCGCTGCCGCGGAGTCATGCCGCTGCCGACGCGCGCGAGTCGTCTCGCCTGATGCTCGTGCCCCAGGCGATGCTTGCGGTCGCATGCGTCGCGCTTGGCTTGTTTCCCGGTCGCGTGTTGCGCGTGCTTGGCGGTGTGCTCGCGTCGGTGCCGGGGTTCGACGTCCGCGCCAACATGACGCGCGGGCCATTTGGAATGACCTCCGGGCTCGTCTCCCTGGATTACGTCATCCCGGCGCTGCTCGCGCTGGCACTCGTCACGGGCGTCGTACTGTCAGCCGTGCTGTCGTGGCGCTGGCGGCGCGCCGTTCGGCGCGTGCCGACGTGGGGATGTGGCGGCGAACTGAGCGCGGGCACGGAGTACACGGCCACGGCGTTTTCAAAACCGGTGATGATGATTTTTCGGGCTGTCTATCGCCCGACCCGCGAGGTGGAGGCGCTGGCAGGCGCGTCGCCGTACTTTCCGCAGGAAGTCCGCTATCGAGCGCACATCGAGCCGACGTTCGAACGGTACGTCTACGAGCCGCTCATACGTGGCGTGCTGAAGATCGCCGGCGGCTTGAAGGTGCTGCAGGCGGGGAGTCTGCACGCCTATCTCGGATACGTGATTGCGCTCGTCGTCTGTCTGGTGCTGCTGGTGTGGTGGAGGGGGTGAGTTGACTATCGGTTCGCTTCTGGCCGCGGGCCTCCCCGCGGCGTTCGTCATCCGTTTGGCCGCAATCGTCGCATCGCTTCTCTTGCGCGGTCGTCCACGCTTGTGCCGGTTCGTTGCGCTCGCCGGCTCTCTGGTCGCGTCGGTCATTACGTTGCGGGTGGCGCTCGACCTCGTGAGAATGCGCGGCACCGTTGAAGGCGTCCTTCTCCGGCACGCGGCATCCGGCATCGAGTTCGGCTATCAACTGACGCCCTTGTCAGCGTGGTTTCTGCTCGTACTGGGAATTGTCGCCATTCCCGTCACGGTTTACAGCGTGGGATATTTCGCGCACGCGATTCCGCCGAAGCGGACAGCGAGCGTCGCCGTCGCGTTCAACGCGTTGCTTGGCGCGGTTGAATTGGTGTTTGCCGCGTCAGACGTGCTGACGTTTATCTTCGCGTGGGAGTTGATGACGCTCGCGACGGCGATTCTCGTCGCGATCGAGCATCAGGATCGGGCCAGCCGCCGGGCCGCCTATCTCTACCTCGTCATGTCGCACGTGGGAACCGGGTGCCTCGTTGCCGGATTCTTCGTCCTGTCCGCTGCGGCGAATACCACGTCCTTTTCGGCCATCCTTGCCGGGAATCTCGCCCAGGGTTCACTTCGTCATGTGCTTTTCGCACTCTTCTTCGTTGGTTTCGGTGTGAAAGCCGGAATCGTGCCGCTGCACGTGTGGTTACCCGAGGCGCATCCGGCAGCTCCGAGCAGCGTTTCGGCGCTGATGTCCGCCGTCCTCATCACGGCTGGCATATACGGTCTCGTCCGCGTGTGTGCATTCGGGCTTGGGACTCCCGATGTCTACTGGGCGCTCGTTTGCCTGTTGCTCGGAACGCTCTCAGCGGTCCTCGGTGTGCTCTACGCGCTGACGCAAACCGATATCAAGCGCCTGTTGGCGTACAGCACGATCGAAAACACCGGCATCATCGTCCTCGCCCTCGGCGCCGGCATGATGGCCCTGGCGCACGGCCGCGGAGAGCTGACGGCGGTCGCCCTGGCAGCAAGTCTCGCGCACGTCCTCAATCACGCAGCGTTCAAGAGCCTGCTCTTCCTCGGCGCCGGCAACATCGTCACGGAAACGGGCACCCGTCAAATCGAGGAACTTGGCGGGCTCATTCGACGGATGCCGTGGACCGGACTGTTGTTTCTCATCGGCGCCATGGCGATTTCCGGTCTGCCGTTGCTCAATGGTTTCATCAGCGAGTGGCTGACGTTTCAGGCGCTGCTCTTCGGGTTCACGTCAACGCCTGGGCTCGTCAGACTGAATTTTCCGCTGGCAGGCGCCATGCTGGCGTTAACGACGGCGCTCGCGGCTGCCTGTTTCGTCCGTGCGTTCGGCATCAGTTTTCTGGCGCGGCCGCGGACACTCGCGGCTGACCAGGCGCACGAATCGCCAGCCATCATGCTCGTGCCGCAGGTATTTCTCGCGGCGCTGTGTCTCGCCTTGGGCGTGTTTCCCGGCGCCGCACTCGGTGCGATTGGTGGAGTCGCTGCCTCGATGCCAGGTGTGCGGCTGCAGACCGATTTTGCCCGCGGCGCGTCCGGCATCGTCTCCGGACTTTCATCGTTCGACTACGTCGTCCCGGCCGTCCTTGGCGGGGCGCTCGCGGTGGCGTTTGGATTGTCGGTGATTGTGACGCGGTGGCACCGTATCGCGGCGCGACGAGAGCCGACGTGGGGCTGCGGGGGAGAACTTTCCGCGAGTACCGAGTACACGGCGACGGCATTTTCGAAGCCCTTGATGATGATTTTTCGTGCCGTCTACCGCCCCACGCGTGAAGTTGAAACGCTGGCAGAAGTCTCCCCCTATTTCACCCGCGAAGTGCGGTATCGCGCGAGCATTGAGCCGACGTTCGAGCGGTATGTCTACGAGCCCCTGGTCCGCGGCGTGCTGCGAGTGGCGGATGGAATGAAAGGTCTTCAGGCCGGCAGTCTCCACGCCTACCTCGCTTACGTGCTGGTGCTCGCCGTCACCTTGCTCATCTGGCTCGGAGGTACGACGTGAATTCCGAATTCGTGCACGGCGTCGGCATAACCGTCGCTGCATTCGTTCAGGCTGCAGCGATGCTTGCCGTCGCCCCTCTTCTCAAGACGCTGATCAAGAAGATGAAGGCACGGCTCCAGAATCGCCAGGGGCCACCGCTGCTTCAGGGTTACTACGACCTCGCGAAACTGCTGCGCAAGGAGCCCGTGCGCTCCGAAACAGCGTCGTGGATTTATGTCGCCGGTCCGCGCGTCTACTTCGCAGCCGCGCTTGCGGCGACAACGCTGGTGCCGGTGTGGACGGCAGCCGCGCCACTCGAATCCGCGGGAGGCATCCTGCTCCTCGTCGGGACGCTCGCGCTGGGACGGTTTGCGCTGGCCACCGCGGCGCTCGATACCGGCAGTCCCTTTGGCGGAATGGGAGCGAGCCGCGACATGACGATCGCGGCGCTCGCGGAACCGGCGTTGATGCTTGGCCTGTTCACGTCGGCGCTGGCTGCCGGATCGATGAACCTCGGCGCCCTCGTCCGCGGCCTCCTCGACCAGGGACCGTCCTATCACCCGAGCGATCTGCTCGCCTTTGCCGGACTCCTGATCATCGTCGTCGCCGAGACGGGGAGGATTCCCGTGGACAACCCGGCCACGCATCTCGAGCTGACGATGATTCACGAGGCGATGGTGCTGGAGTACGCGGGACCGGATCTGGCGCTGGTTGAGTGGACGGCGGCAGTGAAGGAGCTGCTGTATCTGACTCTGCTCATCGATCTGTTCATGCCGCTCGGAATCGCGACGAGTCTCGCGCCAGTGCCGCTCCTGATGTCCATCGTCATCTGGGCAGCCAAAGTGTGCGGGCTCGCCATCATCGTGACGCTCATCGAGAGCATGAACGCGAAGCTGCGCCTGTTCCGGGTCCCGGAGCTGGTGTCCACATCGCTTGGGCTGGCATTTCTCGCGCTGGCGATCCGTTTTCTGTGAGGACGTAGGACTTTCCGCCTGAAGGCGGAAGCCACGGATGGAAATCTCTTGACCGACGAACTTCTGATTCTCTGCGCCGCCGGGATGCTCGTGACCGCATATCTGATGGTCGGGCAGAAAGCTCTGTTCACGGCAATTCGCCTTTACGGCGTGCAGTCGCTGCTGCTCGCGATCGTCGCGGCCACCATTGCCCTCGCCGACTCGAGGCACGATTTGTTTGTGACCGCGGGCCTCACCGTCGCGCTCAAGACGATCGTGATCCCATGGTTTCTGATGCGCGTGATCGATCGCATCGGCATTCATCGCGAAATCGAGCCGTTCCTCAACGTTCCTGCGTCACTGCTGGCCTGCGTTGGACTGACGGTGGTGGGCTATCGGGTCAGCACCGGTTTTCCAGTGGCGATGCGCGGTGCAAGTCACCATCTGATTGGCGTCGCCCTGTCGATGCTCCTCATCGGGTTGTTCCTCATGGTGACGCGCAAGAAGGCAATCACGCAGATCCTCGCGCTTTTGACCGTGGAAAACGCCGTCTTCCTGGTGGCCGTCGGCGTCACGCCGGGCATGCCGCTGATCGTCGAGCTGGGAATCTCGTTCGACGTGATCCTGGCGGTTCTCATCCTCGGCGTGCTGGTCCATCGGATCGTGGATCGATTCGAGTCGATGGACGTCAGCCGTCTCTCAAAACTGAAAGGGTAACGTGGACCTCCTGCTCTGGACGCTCGCTGTTCCGCTCATCACTGCCGCGATAGGCGCGGTGGGCGGTTTACGCCGCTTGAACGATCTGATCCTCGTCGCCGGTCTTGCGATGACCTTTGCATTGAGCGTCGGGACTGCCGGGCAATTTCTGAGCGGGACCATTCCCGCGGCATTCGGAGACGCGTTGCGTGTGGATGGGCTGTCCGCACTTGTCCTCGTGCTGTGCGCGTTTGTTGGGCTGCTTTCCGCGGCCTACGGCGTCGGCTACCTGCGGCGCAACGAGGCGAGAGGCCTGGTCACCTCCCGGATGCGGCGTGAGTTCTACGGCCTCATCCCGGCCTACGTGTTTGCCATGCTGCTGGTCTCGATGTCGAACAATCTCGGCATCCTCTGGATTGCGGTGGAGCTCACGACGTTAGCGTCGGTATTTCTGGTGACGTTCCACGACCGGGATACGTCGCTCGAAGCCGCCTGGAAATTTCTGGTGCTGGGCAGTCTCGGACTCGGGTTCGCGCTGCTCGGCACGGTGTTGTTGTTCGCCTCCGGACCGTCGCAGTTAGGTGAAGGGATGGGCGCGCTGCATTGGACGCGCTTCATTCAGGTTGCCCCCGAGCTGCATCCCTTCACGCTGCGGCTCGGAGTAGTGTTTGCGTTGATCGGGTACGGCACGAAAGCCGGCCTCGCGCCGATGCACACCTGGAAGCCGGACGCGTATCGCGAAGCGCCCTCGCCAGCCGGAATGCTGATGGCTGTCGGCATGGTGAACGCCGCGCTCTATTGCGTGTTGCGGATCCATCTGATCTCCAAGGCCTCAATCGGGGCGGATTTTTCCGGCAGCTTGTTGCTGACGCTCGGTCTGCTGTCAGTGCTGATCGCGACACCGTTCATCCTGGTTCAGTGGGACTTGAAACGGTTGCTCGCGTACTCGAGCATCGAGCATGTCGGGATCATGGCCGTGGGGGTGGGGATCGGGGCAGAAGCGGGAGCGTTTGGTGCCCTGCTCCACATGACGTATCACTCGCTCGCAAAGCCGGTGGCCTTCGCATCGGCCGGGACGCTGGCGCAGCTCCACAGTTCGTCGGACTTCAAGCGCATTGGCAATGGCACGTTCAGCCGCGCGCCGATCGCCAGCGCCCTCCTGGTGCTGGCGGCCTTGATGATCACGGGGTCACCTCCGTTCGGGTTGTTCTTCAGTGAGATGACGATTCTCAAGGCTGGTTTTGCCAGCACCCACGTCAAGGCGACGTCAGTATTTCTCGCTGCCCTGGTCGTGCTCTTCTGCGGGTTTGCCTTTCAGATCGGCCGGCTGGTGCTCGGCCCGCCGCGAGATCCTTCGGATCGCCGCGTGCCCATCCCCGAACGATTTGACGTCGGAATGGCGACGGCCATCATCGCAGCGATCGTGGCGGCGATATCGGCGTTCTATCTGCCCGAGCCTTTGCTGTCACTGATTCGATCGGCGACGCGAGTCGTGTGGGAGGGCGTATGACGGCTGCGGCATCGGTGGCGGCGGCGCTGAACGTCCTCGAGTGGGCCGTGCGCGACGTGCGGCCTGGCGAACTCATGCTCGAGGCTGATGCGGCCTCACTACCCGCGCTTGCCGACCGGGTCGTCGGAAGTCTGGGCGGACGGCTGATGTCGCTCTTTGCGACCGACGAGCGGCCCACAGCCAACCGATTCTTCGTCCACCACATCTGGTCGCTTGCGAGTGTGCGGAGCTTTCTCCGCATTGTCGCTCCCGTCGATCCTGCACAACCCTCTTTTCGATCCATTGCGGCGAAACATCCGGCGGCGAACTGGTTCGAGCGTGAAGTGATGGATTTCTTCGGCCTCATTCCGGACGGTCATCCGAATCCCATGCGAGTAGCGCTGCACGATGACTGGCCCGAAGGCGCATTCGCGCTGCGCAAGGACTTTGCGGATGACACCGTCGTTCAGCGAACACCGGGAGAGCTACACCCATTCAGACAAGTGAAGGGTGAAGGGGTCTTCCAGGTTCCGGTGGGCCCGGTCCACGCTGGCGTGATCGAGCCGGGACACTTTCGCTTCGGCGTCGCCGGCGAACCGGTGTTGTATCTGCAGCTTCGATTGTTCTACGTGCACAAGGGTACGGAAAAACGTTTCGAGCGCTTGCCGTGGACGCAAGGATTGTTTCTGGCCGAGTCCATTTCCGGTGACACCAGCGTCGGCCACGCGCTCGCCTACGCGCACGCCATCGAACGGCTGACTGACGTCCCGGTGCCGCCGCGTGCGCGCGCGCTGCGTGTCGTACTGCTCGAACTCGAACGCATCTACAACCACACGTCGGACATCGGTGCGCTCGCAACCGACGTGGCATTCACCGTCCCGGCCAGCCGGGCACAAGCACTCCGCGAAAACCTGGTGCGCCTGCAGGATCAATTGTTCGGGACGCGCCTCCTGAGAGGGACGATCGCGCTTGGCGGCGTGAGGCGGGATCTTTCCGCACAGGGCTGCGAGGCGCTGCGTTCACACCTGCACGGGTTCGAGCGCGAGTTCGACGATTTGATCTCGCTCCTCATTGACGCCGGAACCTTTACTGACCGCGTGGACAGCACGGGAATCCTGACCAACCAGGCTGCGCGCGATCTCGGCATCGTCGGGATGGCGGCGCGCGCATCGGGGATCGATGGCGATCTCCGTCGCGACCATCCTTACGATGCGTACGAGGGTGTTCGATTCGACGTGCCGGTGGAGGAGGGTGGAGACGTACGGGCGCGGCTGATGGTACGCGCGCGCGAAGTCGAGCAGTCGCTCCGCATTCTGCACCAGGTGCTCGATACGCTGCCGCCCGGGGATTTGGTGGCGCGCATGCCGCGTCAGTTGCCGGGCCGTTCGTCCGCGCTCGGGTGGGCCGAAGGCTGGCGCGGGCCCTGCACGCACTATGTGGCAACCGGCGAGCGCGGCGAGATCGCGCGCGTGAAGATCACCGATCCCAGCTTCCTGAATTGGCCCGGGCTTGCCCTTGCGGTTCCTGGGAACATCATTCCGGATTTTCCGGTGATCAACAAGAGCTTCAACCTCTCGTATTCCGGCAACGACCGATAGCAGGACACTAATGTTTCGCATTCTCTCGAAGAGTTTCAAAACCGGCGTCCTGACCGAGGCGGATCCGTTCAAGGCCGCCGCGGCGTTTGGATTCCCGGTCATCGACTTCAGCCGGTGTACCTCCTGCGATGAGTGTGCGCGCGTCTGCCCGACGGGCGCGATTCAGTCGCGGCGAACCGAAGCGGGGCAGAAGACCCTCACACTCTCGTACGCGGCCTGCATTCAGTGCCGCGCCTGCGTGACCGGATGTCCCGAAGAGGCCGTGGACGTTTCGACGGACGTCAACGTCGCGGCCTATAGCCGAGAACAACTTGCTACGACCGCGACCTTCGACATCGATGCAGCTACCGGCCGGGAGGTTTTTCGTCAGGTTGAAGTGCAGCCTGGGCCGACACTTTCGCAGTCCGCGGACCGCTTGCGTGCCCGCATCCAGGGGCAGTTAGGCCGATCGCTTCACGTTCGGCAGGTGGACGCCGGCAGCTGCAATGCCTGCGAACTCGAGATTGCGGCGACGACCAATCCGATTTACGACATGGAGCGCTTCGGCATTCACCTCGTCGCGAGTCCGAGGCATGCCGATGTGCTGCTCGTCACCGGTCCGGTGACACGCAACATGGAAATTGCGCTCCGCCGGACTTACGAAGCCGCCCCCGAGCCGCGCATCGTCGTCGCTGTGGGCGCGTGCGGGTGTAGCGGAGGACTCTTCGGCGAGGGGACCTACGCGTCGATCGGCGGCGTGGACCGCGTGGTGCCAGTGGACGTCTACATCCCCGGTTGTCCACCGCGCCCGCAGGCGATCCTGAACGGCCTGCTCGTGGCGATGGGGCTCCGCGAGGCGCGCGCGTCGGTCTCTGGTCTCCAGTCTCTGGTCTCCAGTCTCTAGTCTCGGGGCAAAGACCAAAGACCAAAGACCAAAGACTGGGAGTTGACGCCCGTCAGCGGCAAGGGGGAGGCGACTGCCTCCCCCTTCTAACAACAGGTCAGAAAATCAACCGGAGTCCGATCTGCACGAAGCGCTGGAAGCCCGACTGCCCGGTGGTGTTGCGATTGATGCGCCCGAAGTCCGCGCTATTGGTGCTTGTTTCGTACTGACGCTCGTCGTACTGCGGGCTGTTGAGGAGATTGAACGCCTCGAGACGTACCTGGAGGCGAACGCGATCGGTGATCGGCGTCGTCTTCGCGAAGTTCACGTCGAGCATGAAAAGCGAGGGCCGGCGGAACTCGTCGTAACGGAACATCGCGGTGCGGCGCTGGAAGGCCTGGCGGATCAGGAAGTAAGGCTCCGTACAGCCGTACGCCTGCGACACGGACAGCAGCGAATACGTACCGTTCGACTGACGCTGGCCGATGCACGGCTTCACGCCGTAGATGAACTGCCCATCCTTCTGGCCTGGCAGCGCGATCTCGTCGAGGCTGACGCCCGGTGCCAGATCGACGTTGCCGGGCATGTCCCACGGCCGGCCCGACTGGTAGACCAGCATTGGGGCCATCGACCAGCCGCCCAGGAGATACCCCTTGAGGCTGCGCTCGTCGCGGAACCAGGGCATTTCCCACACGCCAGACGCCGTGATGCGGTGCTTACGGTCCGAGAAGTAAGGCCCCTCGTTCAGGAGACCCGAGACCGCGTCCACGTAGCCGCCGATCTCAGTCCACCTCGGCACCCACGTGTAGCTGGCGTTGATGGTCACGCCCCGCGCCCAGCGTTTGTTGGCGACGAACTGCGCCGAGTCGTAGATCAGCCTGCCGATGTTGTTCTGGTTCCTGTCGATGCCGGTGAACGCCGGGAACGGCCGGCTCAGCTCGAAGCGCGAGAGCGTCGGGTTCGTGAACCTCGTCGTCCCCTCGAAACCGGGCACCTGAAAGAACGGGTTCGGCAGCAGCTGGTCGCAGAAGCTGCGGCTGCCGCCCTGAGTCACGTCGCATTGCGCCTGGAACTCCGCCGACGGCTCGTTATACGCGCTGAAGCCGACGTCCAGGTCATAGCTGCGGCTTCCCGCATAGGTGGCCTCGAGGTTGATCCGCCACGGCAGCTCGCGCTGGATGCCCGCGGAGAACTGGTGCACGTTCGGCACGACGAAGTCAGGGTTCGAGAAGTCCGGCCCGCGCCCGAGGAAGGTGAGCGGCCCCAGCGAGCTGCCCGGGGGCTCCAGAATCCCGTTGGGCCAGGGGTTCGACAGCGCGTAGGTCGGCGTCCGGCCGCCGTCATTCGACGCGATCAGCGGAGTGGACAGGCTGAACCCGGCATTGTTGCCCTGACTCGTCGGGTTGAGGAAGTACTTGCCGTAGCCGGCCCGGAGGACGGTCTTCTCGTTGAGGGAGTAGGCCGTCCCGACCCGGAACTGATAGTTGTTCTTGTCGAGCTTCCACGGCCGATTCGGGGCGCCGTCCACGCCGGCGAACCGGATGCCCCCCATCACCTGTCGACCGACGCGCGCCGACACCGGGTTGACGATCGTCGGGTCGAACGCGTAGTTCAGCATGTTGTTCGCTTCCGTCACGGAACCGTTGATGTCCCAGCGGAAGCCGAGGTTCACCGTCCAGTTGTTGCTGACGCGCCAGTCGTCCTGGATCCAGGGCGCCATGAAGAACCACTGGTAGTGCGGCTTCGGGTTGACGGAAACCTGCCCGCCGCTGGGCGCGCCGAGCAGGAACGAGGCGAAGGAGTTGCCCTCGAGCACGTTGGTGCTGTTCAGGGTGCGTTCCGTGAAGTCGCGGTTGAACGTCACCTGGCCGCCGGAGTTGTTGTAGTTCTCGTTGTGGACGTTGGTCCACCGCATGTCGAGGCCGCTGCGGATGTTGTGCGCGCCGCGGGTCAACGACACGTTCGGCTGGAGCGACCAGTTCCGATTCCGGTTGGGACTCGTGCCGCGCGACAGCTGCTCGAAGTCATCGATCTCGATGCGCGGGAACAGGCCGCCGAGCGCGCGGGCGGGAAACTGCTCGACGAGGCTGGCCGGCCAGAACTCGGTCGCATCGAAGTTGAACGCGTGGACCGACTGGCTCCACTCGAGGAAGTACGTGTAGCCGCCGCGGAGGTTGAAGACGGTCCCGGGACCGAAGATGTGTACCCAGTCACCGACGATCGCGCGGTTGGCCCTGACGAGCGGCAGCTGGCCGTCCTGGGCGGGACCGCTGCGGATGGCGTTCCCTCTATTCCCGATCTCCTGCCGTTCGTTTTCGGCCCAGCGGAAGAAGGCTCGGTCGTTGGCGCCAAAGTTATGGTCGACCTTCCCGACCCAGTTCCAGAACAGGTCCCTGTTGAAGTGCTCGGCCCACGCCAGGTTCCGTTGCCACGGCGCAACAGCGGGGTCCGTATTGTTCGGGTCCGGGATGTACTGCATGATCGCCCGGGCCGTCGGATTGATGCGCTCCGGCGGGATGATGTTGCCCGGGAACGGATCGCGCGTCCAGACACCGTTGACGTCGCGGCCGGTCGCGGGATCGTAGATGGTGATCAGGCGTCCGGACGCATCCACGAGATTGCTGAAATCGCCGTTCTTGAACGCCGGCGTCGGCACCGTACTGAACAGCGGGGCGGGCGTGCCTTCCCGGTACTTCTCGCCGGTGAACAGGAAAAACGTCTTGTTCTTCCAGATCGGGCCGTCGACGCTGAACCCGTACTGATCGATGTACTGATCGGTCTTTGGAGAATTGCGCGAGTTGAGGAGGAACGAGTTGGAGGCCAGCGCCTTGCGCCGCATGAAGTCGTAGACGACGCCGTGGAACGAGTTCGTCCCCGACTTGAGCGACATGCTGACGACGCCGCCGGCGGTGCGGCCGTACTGCGCGTCGTAGGAGTTCGTGGAGATTTTCATTTCGTGCACGGCTTCCGCCGGAGGCACGTAGGCGATGTTGTTACCCCCCTGGTTGGCGTTGTTGGGCGCGCCGTCGAGCAGGAACTCGTTGTTGCTGGTCGATCCGCCGTTCATCGACCAGTTGGCGAGCGCGCCGTTGTCGAACGGACGGAGGTAGATCGCCTGCGCGTTGTAGTTGACGCCGGCGACGAGGACGGCGAGCGCCATCGGGCTGCGCGATTGCAGCGGGAGCTCGGCGATGCGATGACTGTCGATGACCGTTCCACGATCCGCCTTGCTGGTTTCGAGCAACGGCGCTTCAGACACGACCGTCACCTCCTCGGTGAGACCGCCGACGGCGAGCGTGACGTTGATGTCCGCCGTCTGCCCAACCTCGAGGCGCATGTCCTTGCGCGTGTACTTCTGGAACCCGGGCATCTCCACCGTGAGCGTGTAGAGTCCGGGTCGCAGGAAAGGAACCGTGTAGCTCCCCTCGTTATTCGTCGCGGCCGTCGCGATTTCGTTGGTTTGCTGATTCTGAACGTTCACGGTTGCGCCGGGAAGCGCACCTTGACTGGCATCGACGACGCGTCCTCTGACGGTCGCACGGAACTCCTGCGCAGCGACTCCACCGGCCATCGCCAGCGTGATCGCGGCCGCGAGGAGAGTGGGGTACGACTGCAGTCTCATCATCACCATCCTCCACATGGAGCATTGGTTATACAGCCATACTCCAGCTGAGGACAATATGTATTGCGTTACAGGTCTGCAACTTAGATGAGTTGTATCCAGTAAAGACTGGAGATCCGGGGGGCCGCTACCGGAGTTTCCGGTGGATCCAGACGCTATCGCCCAGAGGAGGCGCGCCGCGCACGGATGCGATGGTCGCGTGACGAGACTGTTCGAATCTCACGCCTAGCGTCTCGGTCACCTCACCGACGAGCGGACGCGATTCGTTGTGCAGCAGGACACCACCCGGCCGAAGCATGGCCGCCACATTCGTCAATGCCAGCGTCAACTGCCCATCGTCGAAATACGGAAAGATGTTCGTCGCGATGGCGACGTCGAAAGGTTCGGTATCGAGGCGTTCCGTGACAACGTCGATGGTCGCAGCGTTCAACGCGCGAGCGGCCGCCTCATTCACGCGGACGGTTTTTACCAATCGATTCGAAGCGGTCGCTGGCTGACCGACGCTACCAATTCCCTGGCCCAGAGCCTTGAAGTAGTCGCGGTAATCGGCAGTGAGTGTGATATCTGCGGTCTCGCGGATTTCGCTCGTCAGCGTCAGCAGCGGGGGACGAGCCGCCGCCCGTCGAATGTGACCGACGACGCGAGGGTTGATGTCCGCGGCGATCACGGTCAAATCGTCCAGCCGCGCGAGTCCGAGTGACACGAGCGCGTCGATGACGGCCCAGGGTTGGTAACTTTGCGGTGGTCCCTCTTCATGTAACGCCGTTCTCGGCGCGAGATCGAGGCCGGGCCCGACGATGAGCACGCGGCGAATCTGCCGTTCGGCGGCCAGCGATTTCACGATGCCGAGTCCGAGGTACACGAGATATCCGGCTTCGACGGCCGTGTCCGTGCTCAAGCCGCGTGACCGGTAGAGCGCTGCAACTTGCGCGGCCGGGCTCGCCGACTTTTGTGCGATGAATTCCTTTTCGTAGACGAACCGCATGGCACGGATGTACTCGCGAATCAAGGCAGCCGAACGTTCGCGGCGAACCGGAAATGAGGTCTCGGCCACCTCGCGAAAGTACGCCAGCCGCTCGTCGCTACCGGGCGATTCGAGCGCGCGAACCAGGGCAGCGGCACGCGCGTGCACGTCGGTAGGGACGCGAGGAGATGGCGCCGATGAGTCGCGCAGGAACGCGGTTCGCTCCTGATCAGTCAGCGCGTCGACGAGTGCCTTGGCACTGAGCGCCGGTTCGATCGGTGGAAGCGATGTGAATCGTGTGGATTGAAGCAGGTAGAACACCAGATGATCGAGATCCCCTTCGCGGACGCGCTGCGCGTTGGTCTTGCGGATGCGTTCGAGATAGGAGGGGAAGGCGGCCTCGGAAAGCCCTCGCGCCTCGAGTTGAGCGCGCAGCGGAGCGATGTCAGGCCATGTGATGGGCTTCGTCGCGGCACGCTGAGACTGCCGCGGGAGCGCACTTGCGTGTGTCGCGACTTCGCTCTTCGAGCTTCGTCGAGGTTCCGCCGGAGCGCTTAGCGCGAAGGCGAAAGACACGAAGAACACGAAGCAATAGCCCATCGTGAGGAAGCCGTGCACCCGTTCAATTTTAGCGGGGGTTGGCAGCTGGGAGTTGACGCGCGAAAGAGCGAAGTCGGGGAGGCCCTGGGCAGCCTCCCCGACCCGTGACTCTAGAAGATCAGCCGCAATCCAATCTGCACGAAGCGTTGGAAGCCAGACTGCCCGGTGGAGTTGCGATTGATGCGCCCGAAGTCCGCGGACCCCGTGTCCGTGTTGTACTGACGCTCGTCGTACTGTGGGCTGTTGAGGAGATTGAACGCCTCGAGACGCACCTGCAGGCGAACGCGATCGGTGATCGGCGTCGTCTTCGCGAAGTTCACGTCGAGCATGAACATCCCGGGGCGGCGGAACTCGTCGTAGCGGTTCATCGCGGTGCGGCGCTGGAAGTTCGAGCGGATCAGGAAGTAGGGCTCGGTGCACCCGTAGGCGGTCGAGACCGACAGCAGATCGTAAGCACCCGTCGTCGCGTTGCGCTGGCCGATGCACGGCTTCACGCCGTAGATGAACTGTCCGTCCTTCGTGCCTGACAGCGCGATCTCTTTGAGGTCGACGCCCGGCGCCAAATCCACGTTGTTGGGCATATCCCAGGGCTGGCCGCTCTGGTAGACCATCGCCGGCGCGATCGACCACCCGCCGAGGAGATACCCCTTGAAGCTACGCTCGCCCCGGTACCAAGGCAGTTCCCACACGCCAGACATGGTGACGCGGTGCTTGCGCTGCGAGAAGTAGGGCCCCTCGTTCAGGAGACCCGACACCGAATCCACGTAGCCGCCGGTTTCGGTCCACCGCGGCACCCAGGTGTAGCTGGCGTTGATGGTGACACCCCTCGTCCAGCGCTTGTTCGCCACGAACTGCGCCGAGTCGTACACCAGCTTGCCGACGTTGTTCTGGTTCCTGTTGAAGCCGCCGAACGCCGGGAACGGACGATTGAGTTCGAACCGCGTGAGCGTCTGGTTCGTGAAGCGCGTGGTGCCCTCGAAGCCCGGCACGCCGACGAACGGGTTCGGCAGCAGAGCATCGCAGAACGAACGGCTTCCGCCTTGCGTGACGTCGCACTGCCGCTGGAACTCCGCCGACGGCTCGTTATAGGCGCGGCCGGCCTCCAAATCGAAGCTCCGGCTTCCCGCATAAGTGGCCTCGAGGGAGATCCGCCACGGCAGCTCACGCTGGATGCCGGCGGAGACATGGTGCACGTTCGGCACGACGAAGTCGGGGTTCGAGAAGTCCGGCCCGCGCCCCAGGAAGGTGAGCGGCCCGAGGGAGCTTCCGGGCGGCGTCTGGATCCCGTTGGGCCAGGGGTTCGACAGCGCGTAGGTCGGCGTCCGGTTGCCGTCAGTCGACGCGATTATGGGCGTCGAGAGGCTGAATCCGGCGTTGTTGCCTTCACTGGTGGGGTTGAGGAAGTACTTGCCGTAGCCGGCCCGGAGGACGGTCTTCTCGTTGAGGGAGTAGGCCGTCCCGACGCGGAACTGGTAGTTGTTTTTATCGAGCTTCCAGGGCCGATCCGGTGCGCCGTCAACGCCGACGAACCTGATGCCACCCATGACCTGCTGGCCGACGCGGGCCGACACCGGGTTGACGATCGTCGGGTCGAACGCGTAGTTCAGCATGTTGTCCTCTTCCGTCACGGAACCGTTGATGTCCCAGCGGAAGCCCAGGTTCACCGTCCAGTTGTTGCTGACACGCCAGTCGTCCTGGATCCAGGGCGCCATGAAGAACCACTGGTAGTGCGGCTTCGGGTTGACATCGACGTTGCCGCTGCTCGGCGCGCCGAGGAGGAACGAGGCGAAGGCGTTACCCTCGAGCTCGCTGGTGCTGGTCAGCGTGCTGCGCGTGAAGCCGCGGTTGAACACAACGTTGCCGCCCGCGTTGTTGTAGTTCTCGCGGAAGGCGTTTATCGAGCGCAGATCGAGGCCGCTGCGGATGTTGTGCGCGCCGCGGGTCAACGACACGTTCGGCTGAATCGTGTAGTTCCGATGGCGGTTCGGCGCGTTGCCGCGCGACAGGGTCGTGAACTGGTCGACCTCGACCCTCGGGAAGTGGCCGCCGATCGCCTGGCTGGGCAACTGGCTGACGAGGCTCGCGGGCCAGAACTCCGTTGCATCGAAACCGAGCGCGGGTTCGGAATAGCTCCACTCCAGGAAATAGGTGTAGCCGCCGCGCAGATTGAAGACCGTTCCCGGTCCGAAGATGTGCACCCAGTCGCCGACGAGCGCGCGGTTCGCGCGCCAGAGCGGAAGCTGGCCGCCCTGTCCGGGGCCGGTGCGGATGGCGTTGTTGCCCCTATTGCCAATCTCGTTCCGCTTGTTCTCGCCCCACCGGAAGAAGGCCCGGTCGTTGGCGCCGAAGTTGTGGTCCACCTTCCCGACCCAGTTCCAGAACAGGTCCCTGTTGAAGTGCTCGGCCCACTGCAGGTTCTGCTGCCACGGCGCCACGCCGGCCGTCGTGCCGTTGGGATCCGGCCAGTACTGCATGATCTTCCGCGCGGTCTCGTTGATCCGCCCCGGCGGAATGATGTTGCCCGGGAACGGATCGCGGGTCCACACGCCGTTCACCTCCCGCCCGGTGTTCGGGTCATAGATGATGATCTGGCGTCCCGACGCATCCACGAGACCGCTGAAGTCGCCGTTCTTCATCGCCGGCGTCGGCACCGTGCTGACGAGGGGGGCGGGAGTGCCTTCCCGGTACTTCTCGCCGGTAAACAGAAAAAACGTCTTGTTCTTCCAGATCGGCCCGTCGACGCTGAACCCGTACTGATCGATGTACTGCTCGGTCTTCGGTTTGTTCTGCGAGTTGAGGATGAACGAGTTGGACGCCAGCGCCTTGCGCCGCATGAAGTCGTAGACGACGCCGTGGAAGCTGTTGGTGCCCGACTTGAGCGACACGTTGACAACGCCGCCGGCGGTGCGGCCGTACTGCGCGTCGTAGGAATTAGTGGCGATCTTCATTTCGTTGACGGCTTCCGCCGGCGGCACGTAGGCGATGTTGTTGCCGTTCTGGTTGGCGTTGTTCGGCGCGCCGTCGAGCAGGAACTCGTTGTTGCTGCTCGATCCGCCGTTCATCGACCAGGCGGCGAGCGCGCCGTTGTCGAACGGACGGAGGTAGATCGCCTGTGCGTTGTAGTTGACGCCGGCGACGAGCACGACCAGCGCCATCGGGCTGCGCGACTGCAGCGGCAGCTCCGCGATGCGCGCGCTGTCGATGACGGTTCCACGGTCGGCCTTGCCCGTTTCGAGCAGTGGCGATTCCGACACGACCGTCACTTGTTCTGAGACACCGGCGACCGGCAGTGTGACGTTGATTTCTGCCGTCTCGCCGACCTGCAGCTGCATGTCTGTACGCGTGTACTTTTGAAAGCCCTGCATTTCGACCGTCATCGAGTAGCGGCCGGGACGCAAGAAGGGAATGGTGTAGCTTCCGTCATTGTTCGTCGTGGCGGTCGCTACTTCGTTCGTTTGTTGATTGGTCACGTTGACCGTGGCGCCAGGCAACGCGCCCTGGCTTGAATCGACGACCTGTCCTCTGACCGTGGCGCGGAACTCCTGTGCACCCACTCCGCTGGCTAAGACCAGCAGCAGCGCTGCGCCGAGCAGCCCGCGATACGACTGACCTCTCCTCATCAGCAACCTCCGAAGACGCAAGACGCGAACCGAGTGGACAGTGACATGAAGAACAGAGAAGAACCGCGAGAGTAAGGGTATACACCCTGCCTCCCCTAAACAAGGGAGAATCCGTTCCTTTTACTTGGGATCCGGCGGCGGGACAAGACTGGGGTTGAGTTGTTGCGCTCTGTAAAACGCCGCCCGGGCGGCATCGACGCGACCGAGTTTCTGCAGTGCGCGACCGAGCTGATAATGCGCCGGGGCGTAGGCCTCAAATATGGACATAGCGCGGCGGAAGTGGTCGACGGCGGCGGCAGCGTCTCCGTCCTCGAGCTTCTGCGTCCCGGTCGCCGTCCAGACGCTCGCTTCCTGCTCCAATTGCGCGCGCCGGCGCAGGCGGTCGGCCTCGGCGAATTCACCGCGGGCCCCAGGCTCGTCGCCCGACTCGCGAAGCACACGTGCGAGTGTGTAACGCGCGCTGGTCAGATCGGGCCGCAGTTCGAGGGCGCGCCGCAAGGCTTCGATCGCGGGCCTCCACTGGCGACGGGCTGCCAATACCGCGCCGAGCGTGTGATGCGCGTCGGCATACCGTTCGTCGGCAGCGATGCCTGCACGCAACGCGGCCTCTGCCCGCTCGAGATCGCCTTGCTGCCAGTAGATGACGCCGAGTGTGTACTGCGCCTCGGCGCGGGGCTCGATCGCAATGGCGCGCGTGAGTTCGTCGATCGCGTCGCGCGGACGGTCCGCGCGTTTGAGCACGAGCGCCAGGTTGTAGCGTGCGAGCGCGTGTCGCGGGGCGAGTTCGAGGGTTCGTCGAAAACTCTTGATCGCCCCTTCCACGTCCTGTTCGGACTGCGCAAGCCCGAGCGTGAAATGCGCATCCGGATCCTGCGGCGAGCCGTCCACGACCGCCTGCGCCCGCTCGCGCGCTTCAGGGCCCTTGCCGGCCTTGACGAGCGTCAGGATCAGCTTGTTGGCTGCCTCCCGGAATTGAGGCCGCGACCGAAGCGCCTGACGATAAGCATCAATCGCGGCATCGAGGGCGCCGATACGTTCGAGCGACTCGCCGAGGCGATATTGGATGTCCGGATCACGAGGCGCGAGCCCCGCGGCTTCCCAGAGCAGCGATAGCGCCGCGTGGGCGTTCCCCTCGCGCTCGACTGTTACCGCGCGCTCGTAAATCTGCTTCGCCCGCGCGGGCGTGTCTTGAGCGACGTAGGCAAGCGTGGCGCACAGGATGGCCGCTACTCGAAACATTGACAGTATTGTGGCACTGGTTCTTGATTGCCGCGTTGTTCGCTGCCTGAGTCTTCGGTGGCCAAGAGAAAACAGGAGAAGGGGAGAAGGGGAGGA
>JBAROV010000042.1:0-17264 GCA_049642465.1 Vicinamibacterales bacterium | reverse complement strand
CAGCAGGCCCTTCCGGGCCCATCGGGCCGGGCTCCCCTTGCGGACCCTGGGGTCCGGGAGGCCCTTGAACATCAGTCATGAGGGGCGGTGCCGTCACGTAAAACACATTGCGGTCGAGCTCGCTCGTGCCTCGCCCTCGAACCACGCTAAAAAGATAGGTTCCTTGTGGCACGGACCCTGGAAACCAGACCACCAGTTCGGTGTCCGTCGCCTGAAGAACCGTCAACGGGTGCGTTTCGCAGTAGACCATTGGGGCAGACTGCCCGAAGTTCATGCCGCGAAGCGTCACGTTGTCGTTCGCCCGGTCCACGGAAGCGGTCAAGACGATGACCTGCTTGCTCTTATCGCCTGTGGTCGCCAGAGTTTCCGTCTGACCGGACTTCCCTTTGTTGGACTGGCCGTCCGCCGTATATGCCGTTACCCCGGCGCTGAGCACCATCGCCAAGGCCGCGGCGCCGATCCGGGTCCACGTTGCCATAGACTCCTCCACCTCGGCGGCAGACTGAGCAATTGGAGGGCCAGCTCAGGCCTTTATGGGGCCATTACATATAACATGTTTAATATCATATACTTACTGAAAACAGCGCATCGGCCAGACGCCCGTACTTATATGACTCTAAGTGACAAAATAGAACTTCCAAGAACACCTTCGACGGCTCTGCAATGTCGAAACCGTGCGTCCTTTGACAATCGAGGGGGCGTGGAAATACCTTCACGCCAATGCTGGCTCTGCTGCTGGCCTTGGGCTTGACCGCCCCGATCCAGAATTCATCGGGAACGCTCAGATGGGGTGGCGATGCCGAAGGCGGAAGCCCGTTCGTTGAAGCCGACCCGGTTGAGCCTTCGAAACTGACCGGTTTTGACGTCGAAATCGCCGATTTACTCGCGACCGAACTCGGTCGAAAACCGGAGTTCGTGCAAATCATGTTTACGTCGCTCGACCAATCCGCGCGACGCGGCGATTTCGACATTGGGCTCAGCGGCATCGAAGACACACCGGCGCGGCGAGCGGCGCTCGCGGTGACCGTTCCCTACTATCGATTTCGAGAGGTCTTCACCGTTCGGGCGGGCGATGCAAACCGCTTTCGCGCGTTCTCAGACCTTCGTGGACGGCGCGTCGGAACGCTCGGTGGAACGATCGCCTACGACCTGTTGCTCGAGGCGCAGCCCACTCACGGCATCATCCCCATTTCGTACGACGATGACGTGCATCCGTATAGCGATCTGGCAATCGGACGTCTGGATGCCGTGCTGCTCGATCACGTGCTGGCCGAGCGGGCGATGCGTCGTGTTGCCGGACTCGTCACACACCCTTCCGCTGTCGCCTACGGGCGATACGTGGGCATCCTGGCACCCGAACAGACGGACCTTCGCGATCGAGTGGACGCCATTCTCCGGCGCGCCATGGAGGACGGCCGCCTCGAGCGCATCTTCCGCAGGTGGCACGTCTGGAACGACGATCAGCCGCGCCTCTACGCGGAAGTGCTTGCCGCTGCCGATCCTGCGTCCGGCCGGACGGCCGTCGCTCCCCAGCCAACGCAAGCGGCATCGGCGTTTGACACCGTTCGACGATACTTTCCCGCGCTCCTGCGCGCGGCGGTCGTGACGCTCGTGCTCTCCATCGCCTCGATGGCACTCGCGATTGCCCTCGGCGCGTCGATTGCCACAGGACGCGTGTACGGCGGACCGATTCTCCGGCTCGGGCTGACTGGGTACGTCGAAGTGGTTCGTGGCACGCCGCTGTTGCTGCAACTGTTCGTGATTTACTACGGCCTCGCCGATGTGATCCGCCTGCCAGCGTTTGCAGCCGCGCTGGTTGGCCTCGCCCTGAACTACGCCGCGTACGAAAGCGAAATCTATCGAGGGGCGCTCGAAGCTATTCCGCGTGGGCAGCTAGAAGCCGCACGCGTGCTCGGTTTTTCTGAGCCTCAGATTCTTCGGCTCATTCGCGCACCGCAAGCATTTCGGCTGGCCCTGGCGCCCATGACCAACGACTTCGTCGCCATGTTGAAGGACTCTTCACTCGTATCCGTCCTGACGGTCATGGAACTGACCAAGCAGACGCAAATCTTCGCGACCAACATCGGTTCGTGGGTGCTGCCCGGTATCTTGTGCGCCGGGCTCTACATCGCGATGTCGCTTCCTCTCGCCCATCTCGCTCGGCGCTTGGAGCGCCGCTGGAAGGCATCGGGCAGATGACGCCCGCGCTGGAGGTTCGCGGCGTGGTGGCCTCCCTCGGCTCCCGCACCATTCTCGATGGACTCGATCTCACTGTCGCTGCAGGCGAACTCGTCGTCCTCATGGGGCTGTCGGGCGCGGGAAAGTCAACCGTGCTTCGGACGGTCGCAGGTCTCGAGCGATTCGCTGCGGGCACGATCCGGCTCGATGACGTCACGCTCCGTCATGGGACGCAGGCGCCGCGATTGCAGCTCCGAACAAAAGTCGGACTCGTGTTCCAAGCGCATTACTTGTTCGAACACCTGACCGCGCTCGACAATGTGCGGCTCGCGTTGCGGCACGTGCAGCGCGTGTCGGCGATGGAGGCGACCGCAACGGCAATGCGGCTGCTCGAGGATCTCGGCGTGCGGGAGCGCGCCGGGGCATGGCCTCGCGAATTGTCAGGCGGTGAAGCGCAGCGCGTGGCGATAGCGCGGGCGTTGGCGCTGGACCCTCCCGTGCTTCTGCTCGACGAGCCTACGGCGTCCCTCGATCCGGCACGCCGCAGCGAACTCGGACGGATCCTCCGCACGCTCGCCGCCAACGGACGCGCCCTGCTGGTAACGTCGCATGACGATGACTTTGTGGCGACATTCGCCACACGCGTCGCCGTGCTCGCGCGCGGGCAGATCGTGGAAGAGGGGAACCCGCAGCGCGTGCTTCGTCAACCGGCCCACCAGGCGACTCGTGCGTTGCTGGCCGATCAACGGGGCAATGGGTCAACGGATCAACCGGATCACCGAAGCCATTGATCCGCTGCCTGGTTGATCCGTTGACCCGTTAGAATAGGACACATGGAAGGCGGCGGCAGCATTTTCAACGCGATGCTCCAGGAGTTCGATGGAGCCGCGCGCTTGTTGGGGCTCGATCCTGGCATCTGGAAGATCCTCACCAGTCCCAAGCGGCAAATCACCGTGTCCTGTCCCGTACAGATGGACAACGGCGAAATCGAAGTGTTCACGGGCTATCGCGTGCAATACAACATCACGCTGGGGCCTGCGAAAGGCGGCATTCGCTACCACCCCGACGTGACGCTTGATGAAGTGACGGCGCTCGCGGCCTGGATGACGTGGAAATGCGCGGTCGCTCACGTGCCGTTTGGCGGCGGCAAGGGCGGCGTCATCTGCGATCCGACGCGCATGTCACGCCGCGAGCTCGAAGCGCTCACGCGGCGGTACGTGGCCGAAATCATCGATGCCATTGGTCCCGACAAGGACGTGCCGGCGCCAGACGTCAATACCAACGATCAGATCATGGCGTGGGTGATGGACACCTACAGCATGCACGTCGGCTACACGGCGACGGCGGTCGTCACCGGGAAACCGATTGAGATGGGAGGATCGCTCGGCCGCCGGGAAGCCACCGGACGCGGCGTCATGATCGTGACCCGGGAATCCGCCAAGCACCTGGGCCTCGACATCAACGGCGCCACGGTTGCCGTGCAGGGTTTCGGAAACGTCGGGTCCGTCTCCGCCGACCTCCTCTCACGGATTGGCGCCAAGATCGTGGCAGTCACCGACTGGAAGGGAGGGGTGTACAACTCCAAGGGGCTGGACATAGCCAAGATGATTGACTACGCCCGCCAGCACAAGACCATCGACGGCTTCCCGGGCGGCGAACCGCTGGAGAACGAGCAACTTTTCAGCCTCGAAGTGGACGTACTCGTACCGGCCGCGATGGAGAATCAGATCACAATGGAGAACGCGTCGCTCATAAAGGCAAAAATCATCGCCGAGGGCGCCAACGGTCCGACGACGCCCGATGCGCATCGCGTCCTCCACGAACGTGGCATCTTCGTCGTCCCCGACATTCTCGCCAACGCCGGTGGCGTGACGACGTCGTACTTCGAGTGGGTGCAGGATCGTCACGGATATTTCTGGGAAGAGGAGGAAGTCAACCGGCGCCTCGAGGCGAAGATGGTCGAGGCGTTCAAAGATGTCCTTCAGAATTCTCTGAAGTACAAGACCGACATGCGCACGGCAGCGTACATCGTTGCGATCAACCGGGTCGCAACCGTTACCCGAATGCGCGGCATGTACGCGTAAGCGCCTGCGGCCGGCGCGAGCGGTAATAAAAGTGTTTTAGCGGCCGATCCTGAACGCGATCATTTCCTGGGCCGTCCCCGATTCAGCCGCCGCATTGAGCTCAATCAGATAATCGCCAGCGGGAAGCGCCGAGAGTGGGAGTTCGAGCTCCGCGCCGCCACCCTCAGGCACCTGCACGGGGAGATCCGACATCTTCTGGCCGGTGCGGTTGAGGAGCCGTGCGGTCACCTTCGGGGTAATCCCGCCCGGCGTGTACGCGTCCACGCGGATCAGCAAACGTTCGGCGCGAGAAAACTCGCGATCGGCCGTCGGGATCGACCCAGGATTTGCGCGGATGTTGGCGATGTCGCGAACCGTGCGCCCTCGAAACACGCGCGGAGTGCCCATCGTGACTTCGACCTTCGTAAAATCCGGCAGCGTCAGTTCCCGCGTGAGCGAGTCGATGACCTGACCGCGTGCCCCTTCGACGGTGATGCGAAGCTGCAGCTGCCCCGGTGGCGCTTCGAACGTAGCCACCGAACCGGCTGGCGCACTGCCGGCTGGCGATGCTGCGGACGCCGCTGCCGTGGACGAGGTACTGGTGGATGGCGGCGCGGAGCCTCCGCCGTCCGCTCCGTCCTCTGGAACGCGGCCGCGGAAGATCGGACGACCGTCGGGGGCCATGGCGTTCAGCACCACGCGCGCGGCCGGCTCGGATTCACGACGGTCGCCGGGAACGGCCGCGATGCGCTCCCACGCGAACGTGACGCGGGTCCGGCCGTTCTCTCCCTTGCTGGTGCCAATCCAGAACCGCGCGGGACGTCCCCGTGCCGGCTCGGCCATGGCATTCAGCGCAGCGGTGACAGCAGACGGGGCTTCGGGCGCGGGTGGCGCCAGAGCGCGCGCTGCATCGTCGGCGGTGTAGGCCCAATAGCCTTTGCGCGCGCGAATGTCCAGACCCCTCCGCGTCACTTTCACGTCGATCTTGTGGAACTTGCCGTCGGTCGGCGCTTGTGTAGAGGTATAGCCGAGCAGGTAATACGCACTGGCATCGCGAATGATCTGCCGCATGCCGACCGCGAGATCGTTGCGGTTCAGGATCGCTCGGCCGTCGGTGTTGTCCGCCAGAACGCGCAACGTATCGAGCGACGAATTCAGCGCCCGCCGATCCGTCTGCTGCCCCACCACTTCGTTGATGTCGTACTCGAATGCGCCGAGGCCACGGGGATCCACGGGGTAAATGGACGTGTTCTGCCGATTGGCGACGTCGAACACGTCACGCATGTCGCTGTTCAGATCGACAGTGTTGAAAAACTCGGCTCGATCGGTCTGCGCCGAGTCTGGCGTGGTGCGCCCTCTCGCCGGGTTGCCGAGGCCGGGCATCGACGACACCGGATCGTTCAGCTGCGGCGGAAGCGTGGCGGTAAAGCCTTCGCTCACGAAGATGATCGACTTGCGTCCTTCGCGCAAGCCACCCATGCGAAACGCCGCCGCTTTCAGCGCCCCCATCGTGAGTTGATTGCGGATCCGTTCGACGATGGCCGCCGGATAGAAGGCGTAGCGCTCCTCCATGACGTTGCGCGGCCGATAGTCGAACTTTCGTCCTTCGAACTTCTCGATCGCGCTGATGAGCGCGTTGCGGTCGCGCGAGAAGCGAATATCCGCGACCGGCGTCAGCGGATACATCAACGCGACCATGTCGGCCGGTCCGAGCGAATTCTGGATGAACTCGGTGAGCGGCTTGCGCACGGCCATCGAGTTGCCGAGGCGGACGTGGTAATCGTCCAGCAGGATGACGAACAGCCGCACATCCGGACGCGCGGCTTCGCGCTCTTCGTCGTAATCGTTGCGAATCGAAGAAGGCGGGCGATCCTCGGCTTGAACCGCGTTGTCGATTTTGACCAGCGTAAACGATTCAATTTTCTGCGGCTTGCCATCTTCGGCGACGCTGAAATCCTCCGCCTTGAGATCCGTGACGGGTTGCCCCTTGCCGTCAGAAACGATGACGTCGACGCGAACGAAATTGATGCCCGTCCGGATCGGAGGCTGCTGCGCCCGTTCAGGCTGCTGCTGATCGGCAGGCTGTTGGGTCGCGGGTGTCTGCTGAGGGGGTTGCTGCGGCGGAGACTGCTGCGCCGACAACAAAACGGTGCCACTGATGGCAAGAAGTGCAAGCCAACCAGCGGACCAGCGGTGGAGAGCGCCGCGCATGTTCCTAAGACGTCCCCTCGGGAAGAACGGTTCTTTCTGAATGATAGCATTGGAGTTCCCCGCAGGAGGGCTGAACTTTGACGCACGAAACGGCTGAAACAACCGGCCCACTGACGGTTCTTGCCGAGGACGAGCGAATCTTCAAAGAAAGCGTGCGCGAATTCGCCGACGCGCACGTCCGCCCCCTCGTCCGCGAGATGGACGAACACGCAAAGATCCCCCGCAGCCTCGTCGATCAGCTCTTCGAACTTGGCGTCATGGGTATCGAAATTCCCGAGACGCTGGGGGGATCCGGCGGACGCTTCTTCCACTCCGTCCTTGCCGTGGAAGAGCTGTCTCGAGTGGATCCGTCAATCGGCGTATTCGTGGACGTGCAGAATACCCTGGTCATCAACGCGCTGCTGCGCTGGGGAAATGACGACGTTCGAAAGCGCTACCTGCCTCGCCTCGCGTCGAAAGCCGTCGGCGCGTATGCGCTCTCCGAGGCAGGTTCGGGGAGCGACGCATTCGCGCTGAGCACACGCGCGCGTCAGGAGGGAACCGACTTCGTGCTCGACGGACGCAAGCTGTGGATCACGAACGCGAACGAAGCGGACATCTTCATCATCTTTGCCACGGTAGATCCGTCAGCCGGGTATCGTGGCATCACGGCATTTCTCGTGGAGCGCGGTGTTCCGGGTTTCACAGTCGGGAAGAAGGAAGACAAGCTGGGCATCCGCGCGAGCAGCACGTGCGAGCTGATCCTCGAAGGGTGCCGCGTCCCGCGAGCGAACGTCCTCGGCGAGATCGGGAAGGGATACAAGACGGCGATCGAGACACTCAATGAGGGACGCATCGGGATTGGGGCGCAGATGATTGGGCTGGCGCGGGGCGCGTTCGACGCCTCGTTGCGCTACACGAAGGAACGGAAACAGTTCGGAAAGGCGATAGCGGAGTTCCAGGCCGTCCAGCATCAACTCGCACGCGCGGCCGCAGACCTCGAGGCCGCGACGTTGACGGTCTATAACGCGGCGCGATTGCGCGACGCAGGACGACCCTTCCTGACCGAGGCCGCCATCTGCAAGATTCTGTCATCCGAAACGGCCGAGCGGATCGCGTCGCTCGCCGTGAACCTGTTCGGCGGTAACGGATTCGTCAAGGAGTACCCGGTCGAAAAGTTCTACCGCGACGCGAAGATCGGTCAGATCTACGAGGGCACCTCGAACCTGCAACTCCAGACGATTGCCAAACAGATTCTCGGTTACACGTCCTGAGGAGCGATGCGGGACGCTGGAGACTCGACCGGCCGCAACCGCTCGTGGATGTGTCCCCCGCCCGTCCACCACTCCGGCTGACGATAGTGCCGGTGAGTGTCGAAAGCCCACGTCGTGGTCAGCAGCGCCGCTCCCTCTTCCACCGGCTCTTCCGGACAGCACACCTCCGACATTCTGGCTTCAAACATCCGCAGATCGGCGTCGGTGAACGTACTGAAGCGCGCTTCGTCGAACTCCGGATAGTTGTGCAACCGTTCCTTTGAGATGTCCAACGCGAGCGCGCGGCGACCCTGATCGATTACGGCATGGCCGATGGGCGCGAGAAAGCGGCGCGATCGAAACCAGCCGCCGGAATCGATCACGATGTAAAGCACGCGTCCGGACGCGAGGTCGACGATGAAACCGTCAACGCCGCCGAGCTTCTCGCCATCTCGTCCGCAGACGTCGAGCCCGTCAAAATCCACGACACTGTCGTCCACATCATCTGCATCGAGATAACGCAGTCGCGAGGCGAAAGAGCTGGTTTCCATGGGATTTCCTCCGGGCTCGGAACATCGATGATCGGTGGAAGCAAGGAACAGGCCGGAATATAGGGTGCCAAGGGCGAACGAGCGGTAGCGAGTGAGCCACGCGAGCGGAGTGGGGCCTGGGGCCCCCGCGAGCGAGCGTGTCGGGGAGCCCGAGGGGCCAAGCCCCTCGGTCTATTTAAGGATGTGCTCGGCGATCAGCATGCGCTGCACTTCTGAGGTGCCTTGGTAAATCTCGGTGGCTCGTACGTCTCGAAAGAGCCGCTCGACATCCGATCCGCGACGGTAGCCCTGCGACGCGAGAATCTGCATCGCCTTGTCGGCAGCCCGATGCGCGGATTCGGAGGCCAGCAGCTTCGCCATCGCTGCATCCACGCGACCGGGACTCGGCCCTGACCGCCGCGACTGGCGGGCGCGGACGTCGGCCGCCTTCAGCGTCAGGAGGCGAGCCGCATCGAGTTCGGTCGCCATGTCGGCGAGCATCCACTGAATGGCCTCGTAATTCGCGATCGGCTGGCCGAAAGCTTCGCGAGTTTTGGCGTGCTCGAGCGCGGCATCGAGCGCGGCGGCGCCGACCCCCAGCGCCTGCGCGGCAATCGCCACGCGTCCGCCGTCGAGCGCCCACATGGCGACGCGAAAGCCGTCGCCGGGACCGCCGAGCATGGCGTCGGCGTCCACGTGGACGTCCTTCAGCTCGATGTCCATGCACCCGAGACCGCGCACACCGAGAGAGTCCGCGATCGCAACCCTGGTGAGACCGGCCGCGTTCATCGGAATGAGAAACGCGCAGATGCCACGGCCGCGCCGGCCCGGTTCGGTTGTGGCAAAGACGATGGCGACGTCTGCCGCCTCGGCATTTGCCACCCACACCTTGCGCCCGCACAGGCGGAAACCGCGTCCATCGGGCGCCGCAAGGGTCTGCTGATTGGCGGCATCGGACCCCGCGAACTCCTCCGAAAGCGCGAACGAGCCAAGCGCATCTCCCGAGACCAGCCGTCGGAGCCAGGTCTCCTTCTGTCCGTTCGAGCCAAACTCCGCCAGCGGTTCGGAGACAAGCGAGTTGTTCACGGCCGCAATGACCGCCACCACGGCACTCGCACGCGCGAGAGCCTCGACGGCCAGCGCGTAGGCGACGTAATCCCGCCCTCCGCCGCCCCACGTCGGGTCGATGGTGACTCCCATCAGCCCGAGCGCTGCGGCCTCCTTCACCAGCGCTCGCGGGAATGCAGCAGTCTCATCGATGTGCCGCGCAGACGGCTCGACCCGCTCGCTGGCAAATCGCTCCACTTCTCGTTGAAACGACAACTGCTGGTCGGTCGGCTGAAAATTCATCTCGACAATCGTTCGAAGATCGGGCGCAGCTTGTCGGCTGTCGCCGGAAGCTCCTCCGGCAACACGCGCGTCTTGCCGACAACGGTCATGAAGTTGGTATCGCCGTTCCACCGTGGCACGACGTGCACGTGCAGATGTTCGAGAATCCCCGCGCCAGCCGGCTTTCCGAGATTGATCCCCACGTTGAGTCCTTGAGGATCATAGGCCTCCTTCAGCGCCAGCTCCGATCGTTGTACGAGCGACGCGAGCTCGCACAATTCGTCGGTGCTCGCCGCGGCGAGAGTGGCGAAGTGCCGTTTCGGGACGATGAGTAAATGGCCGTTGTTGTAAGGAAAGAGGTTCAGGATGACGTAGCAGGTGGTCCCCTGAAACACAACGAGCGGCGCTGCCTGGTCGTCGTGCTGCGCGTCACAGAAAACGCAGCCGTCGGACTTGGCGCCGCCGCTCACATACGCGAGCCGCCAAGGGCTCCACAGCTGTTCCATCGAAAGGGAAAAGGGAAAAGGGAGACCTTTTCCCTTTCAGACTCCGGCGATATCGGGATCCACGGATACCGGCGGTGTATTCGCAACGGGAGCCGGCGTTTCCGACTCCTTGTTGATCAGCTCTTTGAGTTCCTTGCCGGGTTTGAAGTACGGGACCTTCTTTGGCGGCACGTCCACCTTGTCCCCGGTCTTCGGATTCCGCCCCTTGCGCGGCTCGCGACGCCGCAGCCGGAAGCTGCCAAACCCGCGAAGCTCGATCTTCTCGCCCCGGTGCAAGGCATCGATGATGCTCTTGAACACGGTGTCGACAATCACCTCGGAGTGCTTCTTGGTGAGGTCGGACACGCGCGATACTTCCTCGACGAGTTCCGCCTTGGTCATGCTGCCAGTATTCATAACGGTCCCTCCGCTGACAGTCGCTAGTCGTTAGTCGCTAGTCGCCAGTCGGTCTAGCTCTGGTGCTTGAAGTGATCCCCGAGCGTCACTTCCTGCCGTCCCGTCGTCTCGGTGTACGCCTCCCAATCGGCGCGGAACTCGTCGCTCTTCAGCGCGCGAATGCTGAGACCGACTTTTCGTTCGGTGGGAATGAGCTTGATGATCTTCATCTGATAGCTCTCGCCGACCTTCAACTCGAGCTTCTCTTCCTTGCCGGCGTGATGCGAATCATCGAACTCCGACACGTGGATCAGACCTTCGATCCCTTCCGCCAGCTCGACGAACGCGCCGAAGTTCGTCAGGCGGACAACCTTGCCTTCGACGATGTCACCGACGTTGTGCTGAGAGAAGAACTCGTCCCATACATCGGTCTGAAGCTGCTTCAGCCCCAGGGAGAGACGCTGGTTTTCGGCGTCGATGTTGAGCACCATCGCCTCGACCGTGTCTCCCTTCTTCAAGACCTCGGATGGATGTTTGAGCCGTTTGCTCCACGACATGTCGGAGATGTGGATTAACCCGTCGATCCCTTCTTCGACTTCCACGAACGCGCCGAATTCGGTCAGGTTCCGTACCTTGCCGGTGATCGTGGTGCCGATTGGGTACTTCTCCGACAGTTCGTGCCACGGATTGCTTTCGACCTGCTTCAGGCCCAGCGAAATGCGCCGCGCTCCCGGATCGACGCCAAGCACCATCGCGTCCACCGTGTCGCCGACATTCAAAATCTTCGACGGGTGCTTGACGCGCTTGCTCCACGACATTTCGCTGACGTGGATCAGCCCTTCGACACCCGGCTCCAACTCCACGAAGGCGCCGTAATCGGTCAGACTCACGACCTTGCCGCTCATCCGCGCCCCGACGGGGTAGCGTTCGATCACGTTCGACCACGGATCGTTCTTGAGCTGCTTGTGGCCCAAGGAGACGCGCTCGGTTGACGGATCGTATTTGAGGACGATCACGTCGATCTCGTCGTTGACCTTGAACAGCTCCGATGGGTGCGAGACGCGGCCCCACGACATGTCGGTAATGTGGAGCAGGCCATCGATGCCGCCAAGATCGATGAATGCGCCGTAGTCCGTAATGTTCTTCACCACGCCGGTGAGCACCTTGCCCTCAGCCAGCGTATCGAGCGTGTGCTTCTTCTTCTCCGCGTTCTCCTCTTCGAGCAGAACCTTGCGGGAAAGCACGATGTTGCCGCGCTTCTTGTTGACTTTGATGACGCGCATCCGCAGTTCCTGGCCGCGCAACGCGTCGAGATTCCGGACGGGACGGACGTCAATCTGCGAACCGGGAAGAAACGCGCGGACACCAATGTCCACGGCGAGACCGCCCTTGATTCGCTCGATGACTCGGCCGATCACGACCTTGCGCTCGGCGTAGGCCTTCTCGACTTCGTCCCAGATCTTCATCTTCTCGGCTTTTTCGCGCGAGAGCACGACATAGCCCTCGCGATCCTCGGTCCGCTCGAGCAGCACGTCTACCGTGTCGCCCGGCTGAACCGTGATCTGGCCGGTTTCATCGACGAACTCATCGATGGGGATGATGCCTTCGGACTTGTAGCCGACGTCGACGATGACTTCTGATGGGGTGACTTTGAGAACGGTGCCCTTGACGACTTCGCCTTCCGCGATGTTGCGGAAGCTGCTATCGTAAAGGTCCAGAAGGCGTGCGTATTCTTGTGGATCAACCTGATCGTCGAGTGCGCCACCTCCTTTGATTGTGCTCTGACGCGAATTGTCTGTTGCCATGCGGAACCTAGTCCTCCTCGATCGAACTTCTGCCGGATCTCAGCTCCGGCGGGCTGAAAGTTTCCATCCCAACGGCTCTGGCGCGGGCGATTCATCACGCGCCGAGGCCCTAGTCTGCAATCGCTTGTGTTGCGATAAGCAATAGAAGATACATCACTTAGGGGAATACAGTCAAACTCGACCAACCCGCTCCTGCATCAAGAGGGACCACGACGATGGCGAAGAAGACCCGGAAACGTGCGACCAGAGGCGGTACCTCCCGAAAGTCACGGGGGGCGCGGCGTCCGCCGTCGTCCAAGCGGGCGGGAGCGAGGCGTCGGGCAAAGGCCCGAGGCGCGGGCGGACGGCGCAAAACGGCAGGAGCCCGGACGCCGCGGGGCAAAGCGGCTCGCAAGCGGGCGAAGAACCCTCCGAGGACAGGAAAACGCGCCGCCGCCTCCCGCAAGGGCCGGACGAAGCGCATAGTGGGCGGCACGGGACGCGAGGAAACCCTGTCGCAGACGCCAGAAACGGGACGGACCCGTCAGGGCCCAACCAACCCAATGCCGACGAAACGCTCCACCGGAACGCCCGCAGGGGCGGGAGGCCTGCGCCGCGCTCCCGGCCTCGAACGCGCCCGCCGTCAGCTTCGAGAACTCGACGAAACGGTGCCGAGTCCCCCGTCGAGCCTCGACCCGAATCGTCGCACGGCGTCAGCCGCGCGGTCGGGGCGTCAGGAGATGCAGGAGGCGAGGAAGGAACACCACGAAACCAGTCCCGAACTGACCGGTGGCGACGTCGATGCCGATTGGGAAGACGCGTATTCGGTGGGAGACGAAGCGCCCGGAGGCGACAACCCGACACCCGATCAGGATCGTGTGGACGACATTGGCCGCGCGCTCGGCGTGGAGTATCAGGACAACGAAGAGTTGAAAGCGGCCGACAAGATCGCTGAACGCGATCGGCATCGATGGGAGCTCGATCCGGCGTCGTCAGACGATTATCGCGATCGCGAGTAGGTCTTGGGTCTGGTCGCGACTAAAAACCGAAGACCGTCACTTCTCTGCGACGCAATACAGATTCTTGTAACCTCGCAAGTACATCTCCCGATCGACCAATGCGGGAGACGCGTCGAACCGATCGTCAAGTTTGTTCGTCCCGAGCAGGTCGAGCGTCGGACCGTGCTTGAGCACAACGGCTGTCCCTTCCTGCCCGAGCACGTACACCCGCCCGGCCGCGCCAACGGGTGACGCGAACACATTGCCTGGCAACGCCTCGATTCGCTGCGCCTGATAGTAGGGTTTGCCTGTTTTTGCGTCGAACGCGCTGATGAGTGCGTTGTTGCTCTTCATGAAATAGAGCGTGCCATCGTAGAGCAGCGGCGAAGGAACGTACGGCGTATCGCGATCGAGCGTCCAGGCAATCGCAGGCGCCCCGGTTACCGCTCCCTTGGCATCTGCCAGACGGATTGCTTTGAGACTGTTCCCGCGGAAACCGCTCATCAGGATCACGAGACCATCAGCGGCAACCGGGGACGGAATCGGATTCATCGTCAGGCCGCCGGTTTCCCACACGACTTGTCCCGTCTCGGCATCGTAGGAGCGAACGCCGCGCATCGCACCGGTGATCACCTGCGCCCGGCCGTCATGTTCGACGACGAGCGGCGTGGACCAGCTGTCGATCTCGTCACGTTTGGTTCGCCAGATTTCCTGCCCGGTTCGTTTGTTCAACGCCGCGATGAACGACTCCCCTTGGTGATCCCACACGACAAAGAGCTTGTCGTTGTGGAGCGCCGGGCTGGACCCTTCGCCGAACTCGTTGCGCATCCGCTTGTCGCCGAGATCCTTCTGCCAGACCGGCGCGCCATTCATGTCGTACGCAAAGATGCCGCGCGATTCGAACGACACGATGACGTGTTCCCCATCCGTCACGGCCGACGGGGACGCCATCGTCCCGAACTCCTGGTGCGTGCCCTCGTGCGGCGCCTCTTCCTTCGCAGTCCGCTGCCAGGCGATTGAGCCGTCTTTCCGGTTGATCGCCATCACGACAAAGCGATGCACGCTGCGAACGCCCGCCGTGCGGTCGGCGGGCACCGCCGTCGGCACGTACACGCGATCCCCCCAAATCACCGGAGTTGCAGCGCCCCGGCCAGGCAGCTCGATCTTCCAGCGGATGTTCTTCGTTTCACTCCACTCGACCGGGGGCTGGGCGGTGCGAGAAATGCCAGAGGCGTGAGGCCCGCGCCACTGTGGCCAGAACCGCTGGCCGATCGGTGGCTGAGCGGCAGAGCCGCCCGGTTTTTGAGCGGCAGAGGCAATCGTGAGGGCGGCAAACGCCAAAATCAAGGGTGTGCGACACACGCGGGGGATCCTCCACTTGCCACTCTCTTACGTCAGAGATGGCTTCAGCGTTTCTCGGACGCTCGACGAACCACATCCAGGACGCGATCGACCACCGCGTCAATCGACTGCCCGGTCGTTTCGATGTGGACGGCATCTGCCGCACGTGTGAGCGGGGAATCGGTACGGGTCGAGTCATTTCGATCGCGCTCGGCAAGCGCGGTCGCGACGTCGTTCAACCCCCGGGACGCCGATGCGGCATGTGCGGGATCGCTGGCGCGACGTTTCGCGCGTTCTTCCGGAGAGGCGTCGAGGTAGATTTTGACAGCCGCATCGGGAAAGACGACGGTGCCGATGTCGCGACCTTCCATGACGATCGCGCCGCCGGCTCCGATGGCGCGCTGCTTGGCCACGAGCTCTCGTCGCACGGCCGTCAGCCGCGCAACTGAGGTGGCGGCGCGGTCGATTTCCGGAGTACGGATGGCGCGCGTCACATCGTCATCGTCAATCAGCACGCGGGTGTCGTCCAGCACGAACGACGCCCCTGCCGCGAGCGCCGCGACGCGACCTTCGTCCGACAAGTCAATCCCCTCGCGCAGGGCTTTCCACGCGACGGCCCGATACATCGCGCCGGTGTCGAGGTGGCGGTAACCAAGCCGCGCCGCAACGGCGCGCGCCACCGTCCCCTTCCCCGCCCCCGAGGGGCCGTCGATGGCAATGATTAGTGATTTCATCCGCGTTGGTTATTATCCTCCATGCGCCGACGAACCCTTTTCTGGCTGACCACACTTCTGTTCGTGGTTGGCCTGGGCGTGTACGCATCAACGGGTTACCTGTCGGCTACCGGTTTCGTCGTTCGCGCGGCGGGGATGCACGGCCTGGCCCGTACGCTGGCTGACGCCCGCACCGAACCGGTGCAGGACTCCCGACTGACGATCCCGTGGCGAGGCGGTACACTGCCGGGCCGCTTGTACAGCCCGTCGAAGACTTCGGCGCGACCAATCCTGCTCGTACCTGGAGTTCACGCCGCGGGTGTGGACGAGCCGCGCCTGGACGGCTTCGCTCGGAACTTCGCCGGAATGGGGCACCCGGTGCTCTCGGTCGGCTTGCCGGACCTCGCGCGCTACAGCGTCTCCCCTCGGACGACCGACATGATCGAGGACGCGGCGCGTTGGTGGACGGCTCAACACGCAGACACTCGCAATCCCACAGCAATCGGCATCATCGGGATCAGCTTCGGTGGCGGTCTGTCAATCGTGGCCGCCTCCAGACTCCCTGCTCTCGGGTGGGTACTTTCGTTCGGGGGGCATGGCGATCTGCCGCGCACTCTCCGCTACCTGTGCACGGGAGATCAGCCGGACGGGTCGCGGCGTCCACCGCACGACTACGGCGTCGCCATCATCCTGCTCGGCGTCGCCCATCGCCTCGTCCCTGCTGAACAGGTCGAGCCGTTGCGTACGGCAATTCTCGAGTTTCTCAACGCCTCGCATCTGGACATGTCCGACAAAACCAAAGCCGCGGCGGTGTTCGAGCATGCTCGGACGCTTGCCAGCCAACTCGCGGAGCCCGCCCGCACGCTCATGGGCTACGTCAACACTCGCGATGTTGCACACCTCGGGCCCGTCTTGCTGCCGCACGTGTCAGCGCTTGGCGGCGATCCCGCGCTGTCGCCCGAACGTTCGTCGCCGCCAAAAGCCCCCGTCTATCTGCTGCACGGAATGGACGACAACGTGATCCCCGCCGTCGAATCGACGCTGCTGTCGGCGGATCTCAGACGGCGCGGTGCCGACGCTCACCTCCTCATTACACCGTTGATCACGCACGCCGAGGTCGACCGGCCGCCGACGTTGAGTGAAATATGGAACCTGGTGCGCTTCTGGGAGGAACTGCTTTCAACCTGACCCGCTTTTCTTCAGCGCCGCAATTTCCTTCGGTGTGAGATCCCGGAACTCCCCGGGTCGGATGTATTCGTCCGAGATCGGGCCAATTCGAACGCGCTTGAGACGGACGACGGGATGCCCAATCGCGTCGCACATGTTGCGCACCTGACGATTACGCCCCTCGCGAATCTCGAATGACAGCACCGCATCTCGTCCGCTATCCCCTTCTATGACCTTGGAGATTGTCACGTGTGCTGGCGCCGTCCGCCGGCCGTCGATCACCACCCCCTTCGCAAGCCGCTCGAGTTCGTGGCGATCCGGAACGCCGCGGACGCGCGCTTCGTACTCACGCGCCACGCCGTGCCGGGGATGCGTCAGGCGGGCGGCCAGTTCCCCGTCGCTCGTGAGCAGCAGCAAACCTTCGGAGTCATAGTCGAGACGCCCGACCGGATAGACGTACTCGCGCACCCCCCCTTTTTCGAGGAGGTCGATCACGGTAGGGCGCCTTTGGGGGTCCGATCGGCTGGTGATGTAGCCTCGAGGTTTGTAAAGAAGAATGTATCGCCGTCGAAGGGCAGGCTTGACCCGTCGACCGTCGACGCGGACATCGTCGACATCCGGATCCGCCTTCGTGCCGAGTTCGGTGACGGTCTGACCGTTGACCGTGACCCGACCTTCCTGAATGAGGATTTCCGCCGCTCGTCGCGAGGCGACGCCCGCCGCGGAGAGAATCTTCTGCAGCCTCGCGCTCATGTCGGTCTCTGGTCTCTGGTCTCTGGTCTGGTCTCTGGTCTCTGGTCTGGTCTCTAGTCTCTAGTCTCCAAACTCAAAGACCCA
>JBAROV010000041.1:0-19246 GCA_049642465.1 Vicinamibacterales bacterium | reverse complement strand
GGTCGCTGGGTGATGACGTCGACGTTTGCCGCCGCGGCGAACCGCCCGGTGACAGTTTGAGCTTCGGCCGCACGCGCTCGAGCGTGCGCATCATCTCCTGGACCGCGCGGGGCACGCGGTTCAACCGCAGATGAACCCATCCCGTCTCGCGAACCATCTGCTGACCGGCAATGCGCGAGCAGAACAACTGCCCGGCGCGCACTTCGCGCGCGACGGCCTGGTAGGGAATGATCGTGATCCCCATCCCGATCTGCACCAGCGCCTTGATGATTTCGACGTTTTCCGTCTCCGTCACCACTTTCGGGGCGATCTGCTCGCGCACGAAGAAGTCCTCGATCGCGCGCCGGCTGTTCGAGCCCGCCTCGAACAGGACGAACGGCTGACCGACGAGGTCCTGAGGGGTAATGCGTTTGCGGCGCGCCAGCGCGTGCGTCGGCGAGGTCACGAGCAGAAGCTCCTCGCGCATGACCGGCACGGTGACCAGGTGCGGATCGTCGACCGGGAGCGTCAGCAACCCCAGATCGGCACTTCCCGCACGAAGCTGACGAATGAGCCGCGGCGTGGGACCAGGGATCAGCTTCACTTCGACGGACGGATGCTCGCGCCGGAACGCTTTCAGCAGCGCCGGGAAGACGTACAGGCAGACCGTCATGCCGCCGACGAGACGGACGGTTCCGCTGACCGTCTTCTGGGTCTCGAGGATGCTCGCGCGCGTCCGGTCGAGATCCTCGAACATCCGCTGACTCAGGCCGAGCAATGTCGTGCCGGCGGGCGTAATCCGGATCTTGCGGCCCAAACGGAGAAACAGCTGCTCGTGCAGCTCCTCCTCGAGCAGCAGAATCTGCCGGCTGACCGCCGACTGCGACAGGTGCAGCTCCTGGCCGGCGCTCGTGAACGAGCCGGTCTGGGCCACGGCGCGGAGGATCTCGAGTTGGCGAAGGTCCACTGGTGGTGCTCCGGGGTGCGACGGCTATTCTGCGTCGAGGCTGGCGCGACAGCAAGTGCCAGAGCCGCACACACTGACGGTCTCTGGTCTCTGGCCTCCGGTCTCTGATTGACCAAAGAGCAAAGACCAAAGACTGAAGACCTTGGCTAGTGAATAAATAAAGATTATGTTATCTGTAAAATAATTGTCTTGGCTTATTCAACAGTTCTCCGGCATACTGAGCCCATGTTTTCGCCCCTCATCCGCCCCGTCGTCATTCGCGAGGTCATTTGCCCGCCGTGCGGGTGACGAGCTGAGCCACTGAGGAGAAACGAGGCCGTCACCCAGCGAAGGAGACGGCCTTTTTTGTTTGTCGTCCGGAGGATTGTCAGTGAGTGCCAGCCATCCGCTGAAGTGGCGCAGCAGCGCGTTGACCGACGGCGTCAGCCGGGCGCCCGCGCGCGCGATGCTTCGCGCAACCGGGTTGTCCGATCGCGATCTCGAACGTCCGCTGATCGGTGTCGCCAACACCTGGATCGAAATCGGCCCGTGCAACTATCACCTCCGGGATCTTGCCGTTGACGTCAAGCGCGGTGTCCGTGACGCCGGCGGGACGCCGCTCGAATTCAACACCGTCTCGATTTCCGATGGCATCACGATGGGATGCGAGGGCATGCGCGCCTCGCTCGTCAGCCGCGAGGTCATTGCCGATTCCATCGAACTGGTTGCGCGCGGAAACCTCTTCGATGCGCTCGTCGTGCTCGTCGGATGCGACAAGACGATCCCTGCCGGCGTGATGGCGCTCGCGCGGCTCGATATCCCTGGCCTCGTGCTCTACGGCGGCTCCATTGCTCCCGGACGCTGGCACGACCACGACGTGACGATTCAGGATGTGTTCGAGGCCGTTGGTGCGCACGCGGCCGGAACGTTGAGCACCGGTGAACTCGACTCGCTCGAGCGTCACGCATGCCCCGGGGCGGGCGCGTGCGGCGGTCAGTTCACGGCCAACACGATGGCTACGGTGTGCGAGATCCTCGGAATCTCGCCGTTCGGCAGCGCGAGCGTTCCGGCAACAGATCGCGAAAAAACCACAGTGGCGCAGCAGGCGGGGACACTGGTCATGGACCTGCTCAAGCGCAATCTTCGACCGCGTCAGATTCTCACGAGGGCCGCGCTCGAAAATGCGATTGCCGCGGTCGCCGCGACCGGCGGATCGACCAACGCTGTGCTGCATCTCCTCGCCATCGCGCGCGAGACGGGTGTGCCGCTGGAGATTGACGACTTCGATCGCATAAGCGCCCGGGTCCCACTGCTGGCGGACATGAAACCGGGCGGCCGATTCGTCGCGAATGATCTCCACCGCGCGGGCGGGATTCCTCTCGTCGCCAAGCGGCTGCTCGAAGGGGGTTTCCTCCACGCCGAGCCGATAACCGTCACAGGACGGTCGATCGGCGATCACGCGCGCGACGCGCGGGAAACGCCGCAGCAGGAGGTCGTCCGGCCCCTGTCGAATCCGCTGAAGGCGACGGGCGGATTGGTGATTCTGAAGGGGAACCTCGCCCCCGAAGGCGCGGTGGTGAAGGTGGCAGGCTACGACTCGCGCCTCCACAAAGGGCCCGCTCGCGTGTTCGACAGCGAAGAACTCGCGTTTGAGGCCGTCCGGTCCGGCTCCATTCACGCCGGCGACGTCGTGGTCATTCGCTACGAAGGGCCCAGCGGTGGCCCCGGGATGCGAGAAATGCTCGCCGTCACCGCAGCGATGGTTGGTGCCGGACTCGGCGATTCCGTGGCGCTCGTGACCGATGGCCGATTCTCAGGAGCGACGCGAGGACTCATGGCCGGACACGTCGCGCCGGAAGCCGCACGCGGAGGGCCGATTGGGGCGCTGCGAGATGGCGACGTCGTGACGCTCGACATTGCCGGTCGACGCATCAGCGTCGAGTTGACGGATGCGCAGATTGCCGAGCGACTCGCTCGCCGTGCTCCTCCGCCAGCGAGAGAAACGAAGGGAGTCATGGGCAAGTATGCACGGCTCGTATCGTCCGCTGCGCAGGGAGCCGTCACCGCGTAACGGGCTCGGGGCTCTGGCCTCGCGGCTCGGGACTCGGGCCCGGGAGCGCCTGCGGCCGCGGCGAGCGAGCGTAAGCGAGTCGAGCCGCAGCGAGTGGGGGTGGGGGCCCCACGAGCACTGAGAAATGACGCTCCGGACTCGGGGAGCGCTTGGGGGTGGGGCCCCAAGCGCACTAAAGATGCGGGGCCCCGCGAGCATTGAGGTATGACAACAATGAAACGAACAGGGGCGCAGATCCTCTGGGAATGTCTGGTGCGAGAAGGCGTATCGACGGTATTTGGCTATCCGGGCGGGGCGATCCTTCCGGCCTACGATGCCATGCTCGACTATCCGATCCGCCATGTGCTGGTGCGTCACGAACAAGGGGCCACGCACATGGCCGACGGCTACGCGCGAGCGAGCGGCAAGGTCGGCGTTGCCGTGGCGACCTCCGGACCCGGCGCGACGAACATGGTCACCGGCATCGCGACGGCGATGATGGACTCCTCTCCGATCGTCTGCATTACGGGGCAGGTCGGCAGCAAACTGATCGGCAGCGACGGCTTTCAGGAAACTGACATTACCGGCGTCACGCTTCCCGTCACCAAACACAATTACCTCGTCACGCGCGCGCAGGACATCGCACCGGCGGTGCGCGAGGCGTTTCACATTGCCGCCTCGGGTCGACCGGGGCCCGTGCTCATCGACATCACCAAGGACGCCCAGCAGACGTCCTGCGAATTCGACTGGGACGCCGCCGCTCCACGTCCCCATGCGCGGCCCGAGCGGGTGCTGAATCCCGACTCCGTGGCTGCGGCGCTTCGGCTCATCGACACGGCCGAGCGCCCCGTCATCCTGGCCGGCCACGGCATCATCCTGTCGAACGCCACCGATGCCGTCCGGCAATTCGCCGAGCGCGCGCGGATCCCGATTGCCATGACGCTGCTCGGGATTGGCGGAATCCCGGCCTCTCACCCGCTGAACCTCGGCATGATGGGGATGCACGGAGAGGCGTGGGTCAATACGGCGATTCAGGAAGCCGACCTCCTGCTCGCCTTCGGCATGCGCTTCGACGATCGCGTCACGGGCAACCTCAAGACGTATGCGCCGAACGCGCGCAAGATTCACATCGACATCGATCCGGCGGAAATTGGCAAGAACGTCGCAGTGGATGTCGGGCTCGTCGGCGACCTTCGATCGATGCTCGAAAGGCTGATGCCCAGCGTGCAGGCCGGCGACCGTGCGGCCTGGCTGAAGCACATCGACGATCTGAAGGGGGACTCCGCCGTCCGCGACATTCAGAACCTGCCCGACGATGGCCATCTGTATGCGGCGCACGTGATTCACGATCTATGGAAGGAGACGTCCGGCCGCGCCATCGTGGTGACCGACGTCGGCCAGCACCAGATGTGGGAAGCGCAGTACTACCACCACAACGACCCGCGCACGCTGATCACGTCAGGTGGTCTGGGAACCATGGGCTTCGCCTTGCCCGCGGCCATCGGCGCAAAGTTCGCTCGTCCGGACGCCGAAGTCTGGGTGGTCGCGGGGGACGGCGGCTTTCAAATGACGATGCCGGAACTCGCGACGATCGCGCAGGAGAAACTCGACCTCAAGATTGCGATCATCAACAACGGGTATCTCGGCATGGTGCGTCAGTGGCAGGAGTTCTTCTACGAACGCCGCTACGCCGCCACGCCACTCCTGAGCCCTGATTACGTCAAGATTGCCGAAGCGTACGGTCTTGCGGCGCGGGCAATTTCGCGGCGCGGCGACGTGGTTCCCGCCGTGCAGGCGGGGCGGTCGCACAACGGCACGACCATCCTCGAGTTCCGCGTCGAACAAGAGGACTCGGTGTACCCGATGGTGCCGGCCGGGGCGGATTTGCACGCGATGATTCGACGTCCGAGCCCGCTCGTGGAAACTGCGGAGGATGCCTGATGAAACCCCACACGTTCATCGTCACGGTCGAGGACCAGCCCGGCGTCCTCAATCGTGTCGCGTCGCTGTTCCGCCGGCGCGGATACAACATCGAATCGCTGACCGTTGGACGAACGGAGAAGCCGGGCGTTTCCCGCATGACGTTGGTCGTGATGACTGATGAAGCGGGGGCGGTCCGTATCGAAGCGAATCTCTACAAGCTCGTCAACGTCATTTCCGTCTGCGACATCACCTCGTCTCCCGCCGTCTATCGCGATCTCGCCATCATCAAGGTAGCGGCGACGCAGGCCTGCCGGCCCGAGCTGGTGCACCTGGTCGACGTCTTTCGCGCGCGGATCATCGATCTCTCGAACGATTCGCTGACCATTGAGATCACGGGCGGCAACGAGAAGATCGACGGGCTGCTCGAAGTGCTGCGGCCCTACGGGGTCCTCGAAATGGCGCGGACGGGGCGCGTCGCGATGGCGCGCGGCGCGCGCAACGGCGCGCCCATCGGCGCGGCGCTCCAGCGCAACGCCGACACTCCCGACGTCAACGTGTCGTATTCGGTGTAGAAGGCGTCCGCTACCAGCTGCCGGCTCCCAGCTTCCCGCTTCCTCACCAATCCGCAGCGGAAGTGTTGCTGGAAGCTGGAAGCTGGTAGCTGGAAGCTGGTAGCTGGTAGCTGGAAGCTGGTAGCTGGTAGCTGGTAGCTGGTAGTTGGTAGCTGGAGATTGACATGACAACGATGTTCTACGACAAGGATGCGGATCTCGCTCTGATCCGCGCGAAGAAGGTGGCCGTGCTGGGGTTCGGATCGCAGGGACACGCCCATGCGCTCAATCTCAAGGACAGCGGCGTCCAGGTCCGCGTCGGCTTGCCGGAAAACAGCCGATCGCGCGACAAGGCTCGGGCAGCGGGCCTGACCGTCAACACGCCAGCGGAGGCGGCGGCGTGGGCCGACGTCATCATGGTGCTCGTGCCGGACACGGCGCAGGCGGCGCTCTACAACCGCGATATCGCGCCGAACCTCGCAGCGGGCAAGACGCTGATGTTCGCGCACGGATTCAACATCCGCTTCGGCACGATCGTGCCGCCCGCCAACGTCGACGTCTCGATGATCGCGCCGAAATCTCCGGGACATCGCGTTCGTGAGCTGTATGTCGAAGGCGGCGGCACGCCGGCGTTGCTGGCCGTCCATCAGAATCCGTCCGGCCGCGCCCGCGAACTGGCGTTGTCGTACGCCAAAGGCATCGGCGTCACCCGCGCCGGCGTCATCGAAACAACCTTTGCCGAGGAGACGGAAACCGATCTCTTCGGCGAACAGACCGTGCTCTGCGGCGGCGTCTCCGCGCTGGTGAAGGCGGCGTTCGAAACGCTGGTCAACGCTGGCTATCAACCGGAGATTGCATACTTCGAGTGCATGCACGAACTGAAGCTGATCGTCGATTTGATGTATCGCGGCGGCTTGAACTACATGCGCTACTCGGTCAGCGATACCGCGGAACACGGCGACTACACCGGCGGCCCTCGCATCGTCACCGACGAAACAAAGAAGACGATGCGGAAGATGCTGGAGGAGATTCAGGACGGCACCTACGCGCGAGCGTGGATCGCCGAGAACGAGCAGGGACGCCCGCATTTCAACGAGATCCGCGCCCGCGAGCAGACGCAGCAGATCGAGCAGGTGGGGGCGCGCCTGCGCGCGATGATGCCATTCCTCAACCCCGTGACCGTCAGACCCGACGGCGTGCTCGTTTAGCGTCCGGCTGCCAGCTTCCGGCTGCCAGCTGCCAGCTGCCAGCTAACCAGCTCCTGGCTGGAAGCTGGAAGCTGGGACCTGGAAACTGACCTACAATTCTGTCTGATTCTCGAGAATGGCCAACACTACTGTCACTGGTGAGAAAGACCGCACCAACGAGATCAGACGGCTGTCCACGCTGCTTGAAATCAGCCAGGCGCTGACGGGCGTCCTCAACCTGAGAGGCGCGCTGCAGTCGGTCCTCGAGATTCTCGAGCGTCGGCATCAGGTCGTCGGCGGCGCGGTCATTCTGCAGGATCCTGAGACCCACGAGCTGCACACGGAGGCGTCCACCGGGGAGCGTCTGCCGGCCGCGCGCCGCAATCGCGCCGACGACAACCTGACCGGACGAGTGCTCGATACGGGGAAGCCGGTGGTTGTGCCGCAAGTCAGTCAGGAGCCTGCGCTGGCCGCGGCCATCGCCGAACGCCCGCGGCTCTCGCGTGAGCTCACCTACATCGCTGTGCCCGTCGCGGTGGGCCGCCGGCCTGGGGGCACCTTCGAAGTGCTCTTGCCCTTCAAATCCGATCGAAACTACCAGCGCTCGCTGGAGTTCTATCGAGTCGTGGCATCGATGGTCGGGCAGGCGCTGAAGCTGCGACGAACGGTAGAAGCGGACCGCTCACGGCTCGCGGAAGAGAACGAGCACCTGCGCGAGGAACTGCGGGACCGCTATGCGTTCCGCAACATCATCGGCAACAGCGCGTCCATTCAACAGGTCTACGAGCAGGTCGCGCAGGTGGCCCGGACGAACACGACGGTGCTGATCCGGGGTGAATCGGGCACCGGAAAAGAGATGATCGCCCACGCCATCCACCACAACTCGCCCCGGCGGAAGAAGCCGTTCATCAAAGTGAGCTGCGCGGCGCTCCCGGAGTCGCTCATAGAGTCCGAACTGTTTGGCTACGAGCGAGGAGCGTTCACGGGGGCGCAGGCGGCGAAGAAGGGCCGATTCGAACTGGCCGAAGGCGGAACGCTCTTTCTCGATGAAATCGGCGACGTCAGCCCCTCGACGCAGGTGAAACTCCTCCGCGTCCTGCAGGAACGCGAGATCGAACGGCTCGGCGGGACCTCGTCCATCCGGATCAACGTGAGGCTGATTGCCGCGACCCATCGTCCGCTCGAGCAGTTGATGGAGGAGAGAAAGTTCCGTGACGACCTGTTTTACCGGCTGGCGGTGTTCACGATCTTTGCGCCGCCGCTGCGGGAACGGAAGCCGGACATCATGCTGCTTGCCGACAATTTTCTCGAGAAATACTCACGGGAGCACGGCAAGCACATCCGCCGGATTTCCACGCCTGCCATCGATATGCTCACCAGCTATCACTGGCCGGGAAACGTGCGCGAGCTCGAAAACACCATCGAACGCGCGGTGCTCGTCTGTGATGGCGGCGCGGTTCACGCGCACCACCTGCCGCCGACGCTCCAGACGGCGGAAGCTTCGGATACCGTGCCACGTCAGTCACTGGCCGAAAGCGTGGATGCGTTCGAACGCGATCTGCTGCAGGATGCGCTGAAGAGCGCGCGCGGCAGTTGCGCGCGGGCGGCCCGCCTGCTCAGCACGACGGAACGCATCTTCAACTACAAGGTGCGGAAATACGCGATCGATGTGAAACGGTTCAAGCAATAACATCAAATTGGGAATTGGAAGTTGGGAGTTGTGGTATGCGTATCGCCTTTCAGGGAACCTCGGGAGCGTACAGTGAAGCGGCCGCGCTCAAAGCGTGGCCAGGCTCCGAACCGATCGCGTGCGATCGGTTCGAGCAGGTGTTTGCGTCCGTGGCGGAGGGGCGCGCCTCGCATGGACTCCTGCCCATCGAGAACTCCATCGGCGGCAGCATCCACATCAACTACGACCTCCTGCTTCAGCACGACCTTCCGATCGTCGCGGAGACGGAGCTGACGGTCGTCCACAACCTGCTCGCGCTCCCTGGCACGAAGCTGCCGGCCATTCGGCGGGTTTTTTCGCATCCGCAGGCGCTCGCCCAGTGCGAGCAGTACCTGAGGACGTTGTCGAATGTGGAGATCGTCGCGACCTACGATACCGCCGGCAGCGCGCGTCTCATCAAGGACGGCAACCTGACCGACACCGCCGCCATCGCCTCGGCGCGCGCCGCGGAACTGTTCGGCCTCGACATCCTCCAGGCGGGGGTGCAGGATTTTGCCGACAACATCACGCGGTTCATCCTGATCGGCCGCAACCCGAAACCGCTCGGCGAGCCCGACAAGACGTCGATTGCCTTTGCGCTCCACAACGGCCCGGGGGCGCTCTTCAAGGCGCTCAGCGTGTTTGCGCTGCGTGACATCGATCTGACCAAGCTCGAGTCGCGCCCCGCCCGAGGCCTTCCGTGGGAGTACGTCTTCTACGCAGACATTGGCGCGGGTCGAACCGATCTCAAATGCGGCCGCGCGATCGTCCACCTGGCCGAGTTCGCTCGCTGGGTGCGAACGCTCGGCTCCTATCCGCGGTGGGTCGGGGAGCGGTCCAAGCCCACAGACGCTTCCGGCTTCGAGCTCCCGGCTTCCAGCTGAAGCTGGTAGCTGGCAGCTTATCGTCCGATAAGCAAGATTAATAGCGTTGACCAGAACAATTCACGTCTTTTATAGTTCATGGGTAATGCCGGGAATCACCACCATCGCCATTCGGACCACCATGTGCCGGATTCCTCCGGCCGGCCGGGTCTGGGTGTTGGTTCCCTAACGTTTTCTGACGAGCACCCAACGAACCCGCTGGCCTGACAAGGGCCGGCGGGTTTTTTTTTGGCATTTGCAGTGACCAACGACCTGGAAATCGCCGTTCCGGCATCTATCGGCAATCTCGGGCCAGGGTTCGATGCCTTGTCCGTGGCCCTGCAACTCTATCTGCGCGTTCGTGTGACCGATCGCTCGGGTCCGGCGGATTCATTCGACACAGTGTTCATCGGGGCCGCACCCGATGGCGAGAATGCGGTCGCGCTCGCATTCCGGCTCGCACGCGCGCGGACCGGGGTTCCGACTCCTGGCGTTCGTGTCGAGGTCGCAGCCGACATTCCCATGCGCGCCGGATTAGGCAGCAGCGCTGCCGCCACGGTGGCCGGTTTGAGGTTGTACAACGCGCTCACCTCAGCGCTCACCGAACAGGATTTGCTGGAGATGGCCACGGAACTCGAGGGCCACCCCGACAATGCCGCCGCGGCTTTCCTCGGTGGACTGACCGTGAGTTGCCGCCAGGACACGGGCCGAGTGATCGCTCGATCGTCGCCGTGGCCGCAAAGGTTGCGTTTCGTGGCGGCGACGCCGCAGATTGCGCTGGCAACGCGCGACGCACGCGCAGTGCTGCCCGAGAACGTGACCCTCGCCGACGCCGTATTCAACCTGCAGCATGCCCTGCTGCTCGTTCGCGCGCTCGAGGACGAACGTGACGATGATTTGAAAGAAGCGTTTCGAGATCGCTGGCATCAGCCGCCACGCGCGGCGCTCGTGCCAGGGCTGCGTGAAGCGCTCTCGATCGATCACCCGTCGATTCTCGGCGTGTGCCTGAGCGGATCCGGCCCGACGATCGTCGCGATTGCTCGTCCGGGCCACGAACACGATGCGGCACGCATTTTCGACGATCTGTACCGGAGCCTCCAGTTACCGGCGACGATTCGCATCCTTGCGGCACACCAGCCTCACGCGGCGGCGGTCGCCACTATCCCTTCATAGCGAGAGAGCACTGCATGAGTTTCACGCTTCGTTGTCACCTTTGTCAGACGTTGTTTCCCGCAACCGCGCTGTGGGTCTGCGATAAATGCCTCGGCCCGCTCGAGGTGAGCTACGACTACTCAGCCATTGCCCCACGCCTCTCGCGCGAGACGATCGAGCGGCGGCCGAAAAACCTGTGGCGGTACCGCGAGCTTCTCCCGATCGAAGGCCAGCCCCGTACCGGGCTGCACTCCGGGTTCACGCCGCTCGTTCGCGCCGACAGGCTCGCGAAGCGGCTGGGCGTGCGAGAGCTGTACATCAAAGACGATTCGGTCAACCATCCGACCTGCTCGTACAAAGACCGCGTCGTATCGGTTGCCGCCACCCGCGCGGTGGAGCTCGGCTTCACCGTCTTCGCCTGCGCGTCAACCGGCAATCTGGCCAACAGCGTCTCAGCGCACGCGGCACGCCTGGGTCTGGCGTGTTCCGTCTTCATTCCAGACGACCTCGAACCCGGAAAGGTGACCGGGGCCGCCGTTCATGGCCCACGCATCATCGCCGTACGCGGGAACTATGACGATGTGAACCGGCTGTGCACGCAGGTGGCGGACAAATACAAGTGGGGATTCGCGAACATCAACCTGCGCGCGTACTACGCCGAAGGAGCAAAGACCTACGGCTTCGAGATCGCCGAGCAGCTCGGTTGGCGATTCCCCCGCCACGTGGTGTCGCCGGTGGCGGGCGGCACGCTGCTGCCGCGAATCCTGAAAGGCTTCAGCGAACTCAAGGAGGTTGGACTGATCGAAGGAGAGCTGCCGTCGATCCACGCCGCTCAGGCCGCGGGCTGCGCACCTGTGGTCCGCGCACTCGAAGCGGGCGACGAGTATCCCGAACCGGTGAAGCCGAACACGATCGCAAAATCGATCGCCATCGGCAATCCTGCGGACGGATTCCAGGTATTGCGCGCCGTTCGCTCCACCGGAGGCGATGGCGCCATGGTCAGCGACGATGAGGTGATTGATGGTATCCGGCTGCTGGCGGAGACCGAAGGCATTTTCACGGAGCCCGCGGGTGGCGTAACTGTGTCGGCGACGCGTCAGCTCATCGAACGCGGCGTGCTCGGCCCCGATGAGTCGATTGTGATCTGCATCACCGGCAACGGCTACAAGACGGCCGAAGTGCTCAACGGCCGGGTCGCGCGGCCGATTCATATCGGTCGGTCGCTCGCGGAGTTCGAGGCGAGCGAAGCCGCGCCCGCCACCGCAGGGTCGGCGTAACGGAATCCCTCGAGCGTAATGTCCGGGCCGCGACAGCGGAGCGGCGCACGATAGGTGTCAATTAGGCGGTCTACAAGATGTCGAGTTACAAGGCGGTGTTTCGATGCGCGGCGGGGTGCCCTGGCGATCACGCCATCTGGCAGCCTCTCTATCACTGCCCGACGTGTGGCGATCTGCTGCAGGTCGTCCACGATCTCGATGCGCTGCGCCACCGGAGCCCGGTTGCCTGGATGCGGCTCTTCGACGACCGTTACAAGCGGACCGCCTGGCCGTATGGTTCGGGCGTCTGGGGAAAGAAAGAGTGGATCTGCCCCGACATCCGCGACGAGAACGTCGTCTCGATGGACGAAGGCGGGACGAATATCTTCTGGGCGGAACGCTACGGCCGTGAGGTCGGCGTGGAGGACCTGTGGGTGAAGATGTGCGGCAACTCGCACACCGGTTCCTTCAAGGATCTCGGGATGACCGTGCTCGTCTCGGTGGTCAAACAGATGATCGCGGACGGAGCTGGCATCGGCGCGGTCGCCTGCGCGTCCACGGGGGACACGTCGGCAGCGCTCGCCGCGTACGCGGCGGCCGCCGGCATTCCAGCCATCGTCATCCTGCCGCGCGCGCGCGTCTCGGCCGCACAGCTCGTTCAGCCAATGGCGAACGGCGCTCTCGTCCTTTCGGTCGATACCGACTTCGACGGCTGTATGGCCATCGTCCAGCGGTTGGCGAAAGAACAGGGCGTCTACCTCGCGAACTCGATGAACAGTCTTCGACTCGAGGGACAGAAGACGCTGTCGATCGAGATCGTTCAGCAGTTCGACTGGGAAGTTCCAGACGTCGTGATCGTCCCGGGAGGTAATCTCGGCAACGTCAGCGCGATCGCCGCTGGGTTCGAAATGATGATGCAGCTCGGACTGACTGCCAGGCGTCCCCGCATCGTCGTCGCGCAGGCCGCCGCCGCCAACCCGCTCTATCGCGCATACCGGAACAACTGGAACTTCGAACCGATGGCCGCGCAACCAACGATCGCGACCGCGATTCAGATTGGCAACCCGGTCTCGATTCGCAAAGCCGTCCACGCGCTGCAAACCTACAACGGCATCGTGGAACAGGCGACGGAGACAGAACTGGCGGATGCGGCCGCGCGCGCGGACCGAACGGGCATGTTCAATTGCCCGCATACCGCTGTGGCGCTCGCGGCACTTGAGAAGCTCGTCGCGCGTGGAGAGATCAAGAAAACGGACCGGGTCATCGTGATTTCAACGGCAAACGGCCTGAAATTCTCGGAATTCAAGACGGCGTACCACACGCACCGGCTCGCCGGCGTGGCCGCGCGACACGCCAACCCACCCGTGGAACTCCCCAACGACTTCGACGCGGTTCGCCGCGCGATCGACCAGGTCGCGGCGCCGACGGGAGGAGTCTGACGTGGCAGCGAAACACCAGCTCCGCAGTCGACGTTCGGCGGCCGGCCTGCCCGCCGTAGCGCGACGCGCGAAGGTGGGCGTCGAAGTGTGGAAGTTTGGCGGCGCTTCGCTGGCCGGGCCGTCGGAGATTCAAAAGGCCGCCGGGCTGATTTCGTCGCACCCGGGCCCGCTCGTCATCGCTGCGTCAGCGTTTTCCGGAGTCACCGACCTGCTTCTCGAAGGTGCGACTCACGCAATTTCCGGACGGCCGGCGGAGGCTTCGAAGGTTGCGGCCGCACTGCTCAAGCGTCACCGCGACGTCGTCAAGGCGTTGCTGCCAGCCGGACGGACTCGCCGAGCGCTGCTGTCGGCAGTCGACGCCGCTGCGCGCGAATATCGCGAGCTATGCACTGCGGTCGGACTGCTCGGGCACCTCGCGCCGCGCGTGAGCGATCGGCTTGTCTCGAGGGGCGAACGTCTGTCGGCGCAAGTGCTGGCGGCGACGCTGAGCCAGGCGGGCAAGCGAGCTGTCTACATCGATGCCACCGATGTGGTTGTGACCGACGGACTGCACGGCGGGGCAGCGCCGCAGTTGCAGGCGACCTCGCGGGCAGTCAGGAAATTGATCCGTCCGCTGCTTCAGCGCCGAACCATCGTCGTCATCCCGGGATTCATCGGCCGCGCTCCCGACGGGACCGTCACGACGCTCGGACGCGGCGGCACCGATCTCACGGCCACGCTCCTCGGTCGGGCGCTCTCGGCCAGGAAAGTGGTGCTCTGGAAGGACGTGCCGGGAATCCTCACGGCCGATCCGCGAGTGGTGTCCGACGCGCGCTTGATTCCACAGCTCCACCATCGGGAAGCCGCTGAAGTGGCGCACTACGGCGCGAAGGTGCTCCATCCGCGCGCCCTGATTCCGATCGCGGGCACGAGGATCACTCTTCACGTCCGATCGTTCCTGAACCCCGACGCGGCTGGCACGGAAGTCTCGGCTCGGCGGTCGTTGCGCGAGTACCCGGTGAAGGCGCTCGCGACTGTGCGGGGCCAGGCGATCGTCACGGTCGCCGGCAAGGGCATGGTTGGCGTGCACGGGATCGCCGCGCGTACGTTCGCCGCCGTCGAATCTGAACAGCTGTCAGTCTCGACGATTTTCCAGGCGTCATCGGAAAGCTCGATCGGATTCACGCTGCCGGAGTCCGAAGCCGATCGGGCGGTCAGAAGCATCCGCGCGACGTTTCGCGAGGAACTCACCAGCGGGTTGATCGACAACGTCACCGCCAGGCCGGGCATGGCCGTGCTCGCCGTCGTCGGCGACGGCATGGCAGGCGCCCCCGGGATCGCGGCCCGTGTGTTCTCTGCGCTGGCGGCGGCTCGAATCAACGTCGTCGCAATCGCGCAGGGGTCGTCCGAGCGCAACATTTCCTTCGCCGTCCAGGGAGCGGATGCGGCGGAGGCCGCACGCGCGGTGCACGCGGCGTTCAAGCTGTCGAAGATCGGAGGCGGACGGCCTGAGCCCACGCCGACGACGGACGTGGTGTTGCTCGGCTTCGGCCGCGTGGGACGTGCGCTGGCGGATCAGATGGCGGCCACGAACGGAAAAGCGAGCGTCCGAGTGGTCGGGCTCCTGGACCGCTCCGGGTTTGTATTCGAACCGCGCGGCATCTCGCGCCGGCGGCTGCTGGACCTGACGCGAAAGAAAGATGCCGGGGCCTTGTTGTCGGCGCTCGGCGGGCGGGCGGCAACGGCGGCGGACGCCCTGACGTTCATGGCCAGCCACGCCGTATCGCGCCCGGTGATAGTCGACGTGACGAGTGAGGAGACCGGAGATCTGCTGCGCACGGCGATCGGACACGGGTTCAGCGTCGTGCTCGCCAACAAGAAGCCTCTCGCCGGTCCATGGGAGAGTTATGCCGGACTCGTTGCCGCCACACGCAACGGAGGACCGCACGTCCGCTACGAAGCGACGGTTGGCGCGGGGCTACCCGTCATCGATACGTTCCACAAGCTTGCGGAAACGGGCGACCGCGTGCTCCGCATCGAAGGCTGTGTCAGCGGGACGCTGATGTTTGTCGTCTCCGCCGTGTCGAATGGACAGCGCTTTTCGGAGGCGGTGCAGCAGGCCGTCGATCGAGGGTACGCGGAGCCAGATCCGCGCGACGACCTCTCCGGGCGCGATGCCGCACGAAAGGGCTTGATCCTCGCTCGATTGTTGGGATTCCGCGGGCCGGCGCCGACTCCCGACGATCTTGTTCCACCACCATTGAAGAACGTGGCGCTCGGCACGTTTCTCAAGCGACTGGCGGAGTTCGACAACGAATGGGCCGATCGAGTGGCCCGCGAGCGGGAACGCGGACGCGTGCTTCGCTACATCGTCTCGGCAACTCCTCGCACGGTGTCGGCCAAGCTGAGCGCCGTCCCCGTGTCGAGCCCGATTGGCGCGCTTCAGGGCACGCGCAATCTGATTGCCTTCACGACAAGTCGGTATCGCACGGAACCGTTGGTGATCAGCGGTCCGGGCGCGGGCGCTGAAGTGACGGCGGCCGGCATCCTGAACGACATCTACTCATTGAGCGGGGCCCGATCGTGACGTATCAAGTCGTGCCGGAGCCAGGACGCGACCGGACTGATACTCCTCGATCGGATCCCGATGCGATGCTGCGGCTGATCCTCAACAGCCGCGTCTACGATGTCGCGCAGGAAACGCCGCTCGATCTCGCGCCGCGGCTCTCGCGCCGGCTGCACAACCAGATCTTTCTCAAACGCGAGGATCTGCAGCCCGTCTTCAGCTACAAACTCCGCGGCGCCCACAATCGCATCGCCTATATGTCGGAGGCGGAACGCGCGCGCGGGGTCATCGCGGCCAGCGCCGGGAATCACGCGCAGGGCGTCGCCTACTCCGCCCGGCATCTGGGCCTCAGCGCCCTCATCGTGATGCCAAAGACTACGCCAGCCATCAAGGTCGATGCTGTGCGCGATCTCGGCGCCGACGTCGTGCTCGAGGGAGACACGTACGCGGAAGCCAGCGCACACTGCGACGGGCTCGTGGGCGCAACCGGGCGGACGTTTGTGCATCCGTTCGATGATCTCCTCGTTATTGCCGGACAAGGCACGATCGGCAACGAGATGTTGCGTCAGCACCGCGGCGATCTGACGGCCATTTTTGTTCCGGTTGGAGGCGGCGGGCTTATCTCCGGGATTGCGAGCTACGTGAAGGCGCTCAGGCCGTCGATCAAAGTCATCGGCGTCGAACCCTACGAAGCCGACGCGATGTATCAGTCGATTGAGGCGGGACGCCGCGTGATGCTCGATCATGTCGGCATCTTTGCCGATGGCGTGGCGGTCAGGGAGGTCGGCCGGCTGACATTCCCGATCGTCCAGTCGACCGTGAGCGAAATCGTCCGCGTGTCAAACGACGAGATCTGCGCGGCTATCAAGGATATCTTCGACGACACGCGGTCGATCATGGAGCCTGCGGGCGCGCTGGCGGTTGCCGGTCTCCGCGCCTGGGTCGAGCGCACGAATACCGGCGATACCGCGCTTGCTGCGGTGCTGAGCGGCGCGAATATGAACTTCGATCGCCTGCGATTCGTCGCCGAGCGAGCGGAGCTGGGAGAAGCGCGTGAGGCGTTGTTCGGCGTGACCATCCCGGAGCGTCCGGGCGCGTTTCGTGCGTTCTGCGCCGCGATCGGCCGGCGCGTCGTGACGGAATTCAATTACCGTCTCAGCGGCCGCGACCAAGCACACATCTTTGTCGGAATTGCCACGCACTCGCGCCAGGACGCAGACGACCTCGCGTCGCTCCTGAACGCGTCCGGCTACCCGACGATGAATCTGACCGAGAACGAGTTGGCGAAGCTCCACGTGCGCCACATGGTGGGCGGACGCAGCCGGGAGGTCACGAACGAACAGGTCTACCGGTTCGAATTTCCCGAACGGCCCGGCGCGCTGATGGACTTTCTCGACAAACTGGGTGGCCGTTGGAACATCAGCCTGTTCCACTACCGGAACCACGGCGCCGATTTTGGACGTGTGCTTGCTGCGTTCGAGGTTCCGCCCGCCGAATGCGGCGACTTCGAAGCGTTTCTCGACGGCCTCGGCTATGGCTACCAGCGCGAAGCGAAGAACGCCGCGTACGAGATGTTTCTCGGGTAGTCAGTTCCTTCGAACGTCAGCCACCCTCACGCTGCCTTCCTCGCCAAGAGAAAAAAGGAGAAGGGGAGAAAGGGAGTCACGAGATCCCCCAACACAAGCAGCATCTGAGGTCATGGCTGTTTGTGTTTGGGGATCTCGTGATCACCGCCCGCGCGCAGCGCGGCCCAACGGCTCGCCGCAACCGATCAGCTGCATTCTCCGCCGCGGGTACCAAGAACTTCTCCCCTTCTCTCTTTCTCCCGTTTATCTCTTGGCACGTCAGTTCAGGGCAGCAGCCAAAGCCGCTATTCCGCCACTTCCACCGCAAGCGGCACGACCACGGTTCCCCAATGAAAGACGAGTTCGGCCTTGCGGCCTTCCACGATCGGGAAATAGAAGGCCAGCGTTTCCATGTGCGAACCCGTTCGCGGGGTGGACTCGACGCGCAGGACGTCCTGCCCGGCCGGGTATTTCGTGTGCCACACCGCGGCGTTTCGATTGAAGATGAACGTCCAGCGATCCGCCTGTGGCTCCGCCCAGACTGAGTACTTTCCGGCGGCCAGATCCTTCCCCTGAATCTTGACCGGGGTCGATATTTCGATCGTCGTCGCCTCATCGGCGCCGGGACACCAGACCTTCGCCCACGGGACAAGCGCGCCAAACAGCTCACGGCCGCGGGCGACCGGACGGCCGTACTCAATCGTGATCGTGGCGTCCGCAATCCGCTGCTTGACCGCGCCGCGCTGACTCGGCCGGATTTTCGGCTGCTCGGGAGCTTGAGCCGCAAAGCCAACTGGCACTGCCAGCGCAAAGAGAATCGTGACGGTTCGTCGTAGCGGCGTCATGTTGTACTCGGTGCCACTATAAACCTCTTCTCTGCTGGGATTATTGGCGAAGGCCCGCCCTACGCTACTGGCTGTCGCGCCCAGCTTCGGAACGCATCGCGGCGGTGGAATACCTGCGGAGGCAGATCGATGGATCTCGCGCCCGACTTCGACGAGTTCATCGGGTCCTAGACTGCCCACGGGGTTGAATTCATCATTGTTGGCGCCTACGCACTGGCCTTCCACGGTGCTCCCCGCTTCACCGGCGACCTCGACATCTTTGTTCGGCCAACCGTCGACAATGCGACGCGTCTGCTGACGGCCCTCGAAGCGTTCGGTTTCCCGTTACGGACCTGACTCCCGGGACCATCGTGGACCGTCGCCGGATGCTGCAGATGGGCGTGCCGCCGGTACAGATCCACGTGATGAGCGCCATCAGCGGGGTCGAATGGGAGCACCGACGCCAACCTTTCAGTGCGAACCTGAGAATCGGCGTGGCTCCTACTCAAGAGACCGCCCTTCATGACCAACCGACCACCGCGCGTACGCCCGTCGCACGTACGCGAGGCGTCCTTCCGGCGTCGGGTACCTGCATGTGAACCAGCGGACGAGCGACAGCACCTCCTCACGTTCTGCCGCGCCGATGGTTCGCTCCAGCTCGGCTTCCAACTCCTCGCGCGTCACCAATCGCTCGATCGCCTGGCGGAAGCGGTCGTTTGTCACTGCCTGGACTCCTTCAGAAGGCGCAGGAGTCTGATGTCTTCCAGATCCTTGGGACGCGCCGCCACCTGCTTGGTGAGTAGCAGATCGTCGAGCGACGGGAGGTACACGCGCGTGTCATCGATCGCGATCGCATGTCGGCGTCCCCACAGCGCATCGTGCTGAAGAGGTCCTTCAGAAATCAAACTGGTCGATGTTGGCTTTCGTGAACTTCAGCGGCGGGCCGAGAATAATCTCGCTTCCGCGAATCTGAATCGCACCCAGTCTCCCACCCCGCATCGTCTGCGCGCCCGGCGCGAGCGTGCCGTTGAGCAACTGCGACCCGGCATGGACGGTCAGATATCCGAGATCGCGCGTATTCCAGAGCACCACGGTCTGCACGACACCGCTGTGGACATACGGCTTGTTGATGTTGGGCAACGACAGGCCGATGACCTTCAGATCCTTGCCCGCCTGACGCACGGCTTCCGCCGCGCCGGGCACAGCAGGGGCTGAAATGGCCATCACGAGCTTGACGTTCGGATGCACGCGCATGATC
>JBAROV010000033.1:0-15142 GCA_049642465.1 Vicinamibacterales bacterium | reverse complement strand
GCCGTAGCTTTAGCGAAGGCGGGCCGGCGCTCCGGCTGGCAAGCCGGCGCCTCGCTCGGGCCGCAGGCGCTGCGACCTCCCGTCCTCCCGACCTCCCGATCTCCCGTCCTCCCGACCGTCCGACCTCCCGGCCTCCCGTCCTTGTAGAACCTGCTACCATCGAAGAAACGTGAAGTCAGGCTACTACTCGCAACACGCCGGTCCATTGCGCGCCGAGCTCGGGGCAGCAATTTCGCGCGATCTCATGCGTGAGCTGCACCGCAAATCTCCATGGCGTCACGGGATAGTCGCGGCCCGCCAGTTCGCGATTCTGGCACTGGCGACCTGGATACTCATCCGCTTCGAAAACCCGCTGATCTGGATCCCTGTGGCCATCGTGCAGGGTTTCACGATTTTTGACTTCACGATCCTGCTGCACGAGGTCGTGCACCACAACGTGTTCCGGCGCCGCCGCCCGATGGCAGAACGCCTTCTCGGCCTGCTTTATGCCATCCCGAGCGGCATTTCTGCCAGTCAATTCACCCGTTGGCACCTCGACCATCACGCCGAGCTCGGCTCGGACGAGGCCGATCCCAAACGCCATCATCTGTCGCCGAAGATCAACGCTCGCTGGTACAAGCTCTTGTATTGTTCGCCTGCCTTGTTCCCGCTGTACTTTCGCGCCGCGCGTCGAGAGTCGGCCACCTACCCGGGTGACCTCCAGCGGCGCATCGTAACGGAGCGCAGGATCTCCACCGTCGCGCACCTGACGGCGCTGGCGGCGATCTGGTGGTTCTTCGGGTTCTACGCCGCCGTGCGAGCGAGCATCTTCCCCGTCTTTTTTGTGTTTCCTGTGGCCTTTACCCTCAATCGCCTCGGTCAGCACTACGACATCGATCCAACCGACCCGGCGAAGTGGGGGACGCTCATGCGCGGCCACTGGTTTTGGGATTTCGCGTATCTGAATTCCAACTATCACCTCGAGCATCACTACTTTCCGGGCGTGCCGTTCTACCATCTGCCCCGCCTGCAGCGAGCCTTGATTCCGTTCTATGAGCGGCGGCAGATGCGGTGGCAGAGTTATGGCCGGCTGCTCTATGGCTGGCTGATCCAGAACCAGGCGCCGCACACCGACTGGAGCCACGGCGGCGAACCCTCAAAGCCGCACCCGGTCATCGACTTTTCCTGACGTGCGCGCGAAGCTCAACCGTGAGGTCGTGGCCCAAATCCTGCACGGCCGAGTCTCGGCATGCTGACTCGAATCCTGACTCCCGATCAGGATGAACTGCTGAAGGAGGAGCGCCGCGTCCTTGGCCGGCTGCGACTCGCGCTCGCGAAGTTCGACGCCGCCCCGGAGCACCAGCAGGCCCTCGAAAAATCCATCGACCAACTCGACGAGTTCTTCCTGCTGGTGATCGTCGGCGAGTTCAACGCCGGCAAGAGCGCCTTCATCAACGCGCTTCTCGGGAGCAAGGTCGTCGCCGAGGGCGTGACGCCGACAACCGCCCAGATCAACATCCTGCAGTACGGCGACAAAGCGGATCGCGAGGTCCGCGAGCCGCACATCCACACCATCACGGCGCCCGTCGATCTCCTCCGCGAAATACATATCGTCGATACTCCAGGCACCAACGCCATCATCCGCGAGCACGAAAAGATCACCGCTGATTTCGTTCCGAGGTCCGACCTCGTGCTGTTCGTCACATCCGCCGATCGGCCGTTCACTGAAACCGAACGCGCGTTTCTGGAACAGGTGCGCGGCTGGGGTAAGAAGATCGTCATCGTCATCAACAAGGTGGACATTCTGGAGAACGGGCGTGAGGTCGACGCGGTCTGCTCGTTCGTCGCGGACAACGCGCGGTCGCTGCTGGGATTCAGTCCTGAAGTGTTCCCGGTAAGCTCGCGGCTCGCACTACGGGCGAAGTCAGGCGACCCCACCCTCTGGGAAGCCAGCCGCTTCGAGGCCTTGGAGCGATATATCGCGACGACGCTCGATGCGCCCGGGCGAGTGCACCTGAAGCTGTTGAATCCGCTCGGTGTCGGGGCGTCGTTGGCGGAGCGGCACGCGAGCTTCGTGCGCGAGCGTCTGACGCTGTTGAAAGATGACTTCAACACGCTCGATGAAGTGGATCGACAGCTGACGACGTATCAGTCGGACCTGATGCGCGACTTCGACTTCCGGATGTCCGACATCGATCGCATTCTCCTCGAGATGGAACGTCGCGGCCATGATTACTTCGACGAGACCATGAGAATCGGGCGGGTCATGGATTTGCTGAACCGCAGCCGCGTGCAGCAGGGCTTCGAGCAGCAGGTGATCGCCGACGCGCCGCAGCAGATTGAACGTAAAGTAGGCGAACTCGTGGACTGGCTTGTCGGCGCCGATCTGAAGCAGTGGCAAGCGGTCACCAGTCACCTCGCCGAACGCCGGCGTCAATATCGCGGGCGAATCGTCGGTGAGGACGACAGCGGCGGCGCTCGTTTTCACTACGATCGCTCGCGGCTGATCGAGGCTGTGGGCCGCGAAGCGCAGACGGTGGTGGACTCGTACGACCGGCGTCGTGAAGCGCAGGAACTCGCCGATGGCGCCCGCAACGCTGTGGCGACTGCGGCTGCCGTCGGTGCGGGGGCACTCGGTCTCGGCACAATCGTCACGGTTGCGGCGTCCACGGCCGCTGCCGACGTCACGGGGATCATTCTCGCGTCTGTGATCGCGACGATCGGATTCTTCATCCTTCCAGCAAAGCGTCAGAAGGCGAAAGAAGAGATGCGCACGAAGATCGCCGCGGTTCGGGCGCGTCTATCGAACGCGCTGCGCGAACAACTTCGGAAAGAAATCGAGCGGAGCGTCGAACGAATCCGCGAAAGCATTGCCCCGTACAGCCGGTTCATCCGGGCGGAAGGGGACAAGTTGCAGGCGGTCGATCAGGAGCTGCGGGAGATCTCGGCCTCGCTCGCGGCGCTCCGATCGCGGATCGAGCGTCAGGCCGCCTGATCGCGTCAGCTCGTCGGCCGCTTTGGCGGCGGCGCCGCCGGCGGTGGCGTCGGTGGAGACGACAGTGCACTTGGGCTGACGCCAAGCTGCTGCAACACCGCTGGAACGCTGAGCCCGAGCGCTTCGAGTTGTTGCAGGACGTTGAAAACCACAGTGGGGCTGGTTTTGGCCAGACGGCCCAGGCTGCTGCTCCCGTTCTCGGCGCCGTTGCCCTGATCAATCACCACCAGCTTGTCGATGTTCCCGAGCGGGGCTGCCACGGCGCCGAAAATGCCGGATGACGCCTCGAGGATCGACGGAAGCTTTTCGAGCACCGTCTGCAGTCGCGCGGCATCGTTGAATTCCTTCCAGGCTTCTGCCTTTCGAAGGATCGCCGCGGCTTCGGCAACACCCTGGGCTTCGATCGCTTTCGCCTGCGCGAGACCGATTGCCTCGATCTTCGCCGCTTCGGCCCTGCCTTCGGCTTCGACGGCGGCCGCGCGTCCGGCCCCCTCCTTGCGCAGCTTTTCCTGTTCGGCTTCGGCGAGCGCAATCAGCGCCGAACGTCGTCCTTCGGCTTCGAGAATCGCCGCTTGCTTGGCGGCTTCAGCCCGTACCACCGCGGCGAGGCGATCCGCTTCGGCGGGTTTGATGACCGTCGCTTCGAGCTCTTTCTGTTTGCGCAGGACCTCTTGCTCCTGAACGGAGATCATTTCCTGCGTGCGGGTCTTCTCGATCTTCACTTCCTCGGCGACAACCGCCTGGCGGGCCGTCGCTTCAGAGAGCGGCCCAGCCTGCTGTGCACGGGCCTTCTGTGTTTCGATCTCCGCCTGGTATTGCGCCTGCCGGATCTGGAAGTCGCGGGCCGCTTGCGCGATCTCTGCGTCAGCCACGAACTTGGCCTGTTCGCCAGCTTGCAGCGCCTGAGCGGACTTGATCTTGGCGTCGCGGTGCGCTTCGGCCTCACCGATGGTCGCATCGCGCTTGACTTCCGCCGTTCTGCGTTTGCCGAGCGCGTTGAGGTATTCCTCTTCGTCGCTGATTTCCTGGATCGTGAGCACGTCGACGCCGATGCCCATTTTTTCCAGATCCGTTGCCGCTTCCGTCGTCAGCTTCTGCGCGAAACTCTGACGATCGCTGTTGACCTCCTCAACGGTCAGCGTGCCCAGGATGGATCGCAAGTGGCCTTCGAGCGTCTGGAAGATGACCTTCTGCACCTGATCGTGCGTCATCCCGAGAAAGCGTTCGGCGGCAGCCTGGAGTGACGTATCGTCGCCGCGGATCTTCACGTTCGCGACCGCCTTGACCGAGACCGGCACGCCCTTCAGCGTGTAGGCGCGGCGGATCTCCAGCGGAATGGTCATGACGTTGAGGTGCAGGTACTCGACTTTCTCGAGCACCGGGATTCGCAGCGCTGCACCGCCGCGAACCATTCGATACCCAACGATGCGGCCGTCCGGCAGTTTGCGTTTGCGCCCGCTCAGCACCGCCACGGCATTCGGGGAGACCTTCAGATAGTTGCGGCTGAAAAGCCAACCGGCCGCGAAGAACGCCAGCACGACGAGGAGCAGCGCGACGGGCGCGAGAAGAGGTTGAATGTTGTCGATCATAGGGGGCCTGACTTTCAGGGTTTTTTAACGATGACTGTTTCGCCGAGAATCTCTGCGATCCGTACCGACGCGTTTTCTGGAATGGCGGCGCCGTCGTCCGATTGTGCGATCTTGTCCACCAGTTCTTCACCAATCCGGCAGCGAATCTGACCGACGCCACCGGCAGGTATGGCGACCACTACGCGCGCGCTCTGTCCAACGAGGTCCGCGGCGTCCACGCGCGAGGACGCCTGCTGGCTGTAAAGGAACCGCGCGAAGGCAAAGATGATGGTGGCGAAGACCAGGCCGCTGCCAAATCCGAGTGCCGATGCCGCCATCGGCGACAGCCCGTAGTACACGCCCACCGCCCCAAATCCACCGAAGCCCGTGATGAAGACGCTGATGATTCGGCCGCTGAAGAACCCCGGACCGCCCATATCGAGGTCGTGATCGAAGCCGATGTGGTCGAAAAGTTCGCCAAAGACGACCGAAATCAGCAGGAACACGAAGCCGACGGCGGCAATCGAGAGGAACACCGAGAAGGGCGAAAGAGGCGGAAAGCTCATACAAGAGGCTCGTTTGCAGCGGGAGCGTGCTCATTCTAGTGGACTGTATAAGTCGCTTGCAAAGCGACCGCTCCGCTGCCGCGGTCGCAATTTCCGCGGGCCAACCAACGGGTGGCCCGCTGCAGCATTGACTGATACACGCCAGTAGGAACGGCGGACGCAAAGTCAACTCGCGGCTACCGATTTTCGAGTAACCTCCCTCCACCGGGGTCAGATCTTGTTTCTTGCGCTAATGTCCTCTATCTGCGACGTCAGTAATTTCGGACACTCTTGCAAAAAACAAGATCTGACCCCCACGGGAGGCTGATGCGCGATGCATGACCCCCACGGGAGGCTGATGCGCGAATCGACCGGTCGGGCAGTGGCGGGCGTCAACGATGGTGACGTGACCCTTCGACGCCGTTTTGGCCTGTTGCAGGCCACGGCGCTGAACATGTCGAACATGATCGGCATCGGGCCGTTCATCACGATCCCGCTGCTGATGACCGCGCTTGGCGGCCCGCAAGCGCTGCTCGGGTGGCTTTTCGCCTTGCTGGTGACGATCCCCGACGGTCTCGTGTGGAGCGAACTCGGCGCGTCGATGCCGGGATCCGGCGGCAGCTACATCTATCTGCGGGAAGGCTTCGGGAAAGAACGCGTCGGCAGAATGATGGCCTTCCTGTTCATCTGGCAGTTCATTCTCAGCGGCCCGCTCGAGATTGCGTCGGGTTACATCGGGTTCTCCAGTTACGCGAGGTACATCTGGCCCGGGCTCACGGAACGAGGCGTTTTCGCCATCGCGCTTGGCGTGGGCGCGCTCAACATCGCGCTCCTCTACCGCCGAATCGAAGCGATCGGAACGCTGACCGTCAGTCTCTGGATTGGCACGCTGCTGACGACCATCGCCGTGATCGCCAGCGGCGCCATCCACTTCGATGCCGGCCGTGCGTTCGACTTCCCTCCGGGCGCATTTGAGTTTTCGGCAGGGTTCCTGATCGGCCTCGGTGCGTCGGCGCGCGTTGGCATTTACGACTTTCTTGGCTACTACGACATCTGCTACATCGGTGACGAGGTGAAGGATCCCGGCCGCGTCATTCCGCGGTCGATTCTGATCAGCATCCTCGCCGTGGCCGCCATCTACATTGCCATCAACCTGTCGATCATCGGTGTGGTGCCGTGGCGTGAGTTCGTTCCCGCCGAGGCGCGGCGTCCTGTTTCCGATTTCATCGTTTCCAGTTTCATGGAACGGCTGTACGGTCCTCGAGTCGCCACGGTCTTCACGTTCCTGATCCTGTGGACGGCGTTCGGCTCCGTTTTCGCATTGCTCCTCGGCTACTCGCGAATTCCGTTTGCCGCCGCACGCGACGGCTACTTTTTCGCCGTGTTCGGACGGCTGCATCCGACGAAAGGATTTCCACACATCTCACTGATCGTCGTCGGGCTCATTGCGGCGCTCTGCAGTCTCCTGCCGCTCATCTGGGTCATCGACGCCCTGTTGACGACCCGAATCCTGGTCCAGTTCATCGGTCAGGTTTTTGCCGTCATGCTCTTACGGAAACGCCGGCCAGACATGCCGCGACCGTTTCGCATGTGGCTGTACCCGCTGCCCGCATTCATTGCGCTGGCCGGCTGGCTGTTTCTGTTGCTGACGTCAGGCTGGATGACGATCGCGCTTGGCCTGGGCACGCTCGTACTCGGCATTCTCTGCTTCTTCTTGTGGTCGTGGCTCACAGGAAAGTGGCCATTCGAGATGGCATCGGCGCAAGCGTCATGACGCGATAGCGAATACCCGTTTGTCCAGCACCGGGTAAAATGCGCTCCAATGAGTTCAGCGAGGTTTTCATGACGACATTCAGCAGATGGATGACGGTGGTAGTCATTGCAGCGTTCAGCGTGGGGCCGACGAAGGCACAGGAACCCGCCCCTGGACGCACGCAGCTGCCGAGCACCGACGGCAAGCTCAACATCATTGCGTTCGGCGCGCACCAGGACGACTGCGATCAGCGAGCCGGAGGGGTCGCCGCAAAATTTGCGGCGCTCGGTCACCGCGTGCGCTTCGTGTCGGTGACCAACGGCGACGCTGGACATCAGACCGAAGGAGGCGGCGCGCTGGCCGCCCGCCGCCGCGCGGAGGCGCAGGAGGCCGGCCGTCGCATCGGGGTCGAATACATCACGCTCGACAACCACGACGGCGAGCTGCTGCCGACGCTGAAGCCCCGCGAAGAAATCATCCGGCAGATCCGCCAATGGAAGGCAGACCTGGTGCTTGCGCCACGGCCGAACGACTACCACCCGGATCACCGCTACACTGGCGTCCTCGTGCAGGACGCCGCCTATATGGTCGTCGTCCCGAACATTGCGCCCGACACGCCGGCACTGCGAAAGAATCCGGTCTTCATGTACTTCCAGGACAACTTTCAGCGGCCGAATCCGTTTCGCCCCGACATCGCTATCTCGATAGATGATGTGATCGAGAAGAAGATTGACATGCTGGATGCTCACGTCTCGCAGATGTACGAATGGCTGCCGTGGGTTGCCGGCAATCTGGGCAAAGTGCCGAAGGACCCGGCGGCACGCAGGCGCTGGTTGCGCGAAACCCGCGCCGGCCAGCCCAACGCGGCCGTCCGGGCGGCGTTGGTCAAGTGGTACGGAGAAGAGCAGGGAAATGCGGTCCGGCACGCTGAAGCGTTCGAAATCTGCGAGTACGGGGCGAGGCCAGACGAGGCCATGCTGCGCAAGCTGTTTCCATTCTTCCCGAAAGCTGGAAGCGAGTAGAGCTCAATTGCGGCGGGAGGCGTACTCGAGCGCCGAGCCGGTGTCAGTGAGGAGTTGCGGCGTTCCCCACATCACCGTTGCGGGTGTGCCTCCGATCGGGTCCGAGGCCAGTACGATCCTCCACGTGGTGCGATCCGGATGGTAGAACACGCTCCACTTCCAGCCGGCGTATGCGGATAGATCCGCTCGTATGTCGACCCAGTGCGGCGCTCCTGGCGTGAGCACCGCTTCGGTGAGGCCTTCGTAAATCCGATCGTCGCTGACGCCCACGCGAACGCGCACCTGTCCTGCGGACGGTCCGTCGGCTGCGACGAATGCTCGGAACCAACCTCGATGTGGAACCGGTAGCGACCAGATCGCGCGGCTTGGAACGGGTGCCACGATGACGGGCCGAGGGATACCAGCCAGCTCGTAAGACGAAACGTCAAATCCTGACGCTGGACGCTTTTCCGCCCGATCGAAAATACGTAGGAGATCAACGGCCGCCACTGTGGGTTCGTCGCGCGGTTGCGAACAGCCGGCGAAGACGATTGGAAGCAGAATGCAGAGGATGTATCGAGGTTTCGCGGTCGCGCTCGTCATCCTGTTCCTTGCATCAGCGGCAAAATTTTATCATCCGGGTACCGGCTTCACCGCGTTCATCGCGTTCCCGGCCGGACACGACCACGTCTCGCCGGCGATGCGCGAGGTCCCGCACTATCACTTCCCGCACGACACCTACGACGGTCAGTTCTACGCTCATCGCGCCCTCGATCCGCTCGTGCGGGATGCCGCATACGACCATGCGATGGACCTGGCGCCCTACCGCGCGCGCCGTATCCTCTTCAGCTGGACGGCGTTTGCTCTTGGCCTCGGCCGGCCTGCATGGATTCTCGGGGCGTACGCGCTTCAGAACGTCGCCTGCTGGCTGCTCCTTGCCATTCTTCTCACCCGATGGATTCCGCTGTCATCGTCGCGCGGTCTCGCGCTGTGGGCAGCGTGCCTGTTCTCGCACGGCGCGTTGTGGTCGGTCCGATTTGCACTGCTGGACGTTCCAAGCCTGTTGCTCATCAGCCTGGCGATTGTCGCGGTCGAGAGAGGCCGGCCGCTCGCTGCGGCGTGCCTGACTGGTGTTGCCGGTCTGGGACGGGAAACGAATATCCTCGCGTCAGCCGCGCAACCGGTGCCGAGGGACGCTCGATCGGTGGCCAGGCTCGCACTCGCACTGGCAATCGCGGTCCTGCCCCTGCTGCTCTGGCTGGACTACTTGCGGTCCATCTACCGCTCCACTGTCTTGTCGGGAACGAATCAACTGACCCTCCCGGGGACGGCGCTCGCGGAGACCTGGAGGAACGTGCTCTTTCAGCAGATTCCGGCTCACGGATGGCTCTCGATCCAGGGGCTGTGGTTGTGGCTGTTGTTCGCGCTGGCGGTGCAGGCGTGCTACGTGCTCGTTCGACGGGAGTACCGGATGCCGTGGTGGCGCGTCGCGCTCGCGTATGCGATGTTGATGCTGTTGCTCGATCGGGATCTCGCTAACCCCAACACAGGCGCGCTCACGCGCGTGCTGCTCCCGCTCACGGTTGGCTTCAACATTCTGCTGACGTCCGAACCGTCGGCGAAGCGTTTCTGGCCGTGGTTCGTCGCCGGCAACACGCACCTCGTTCTCGCGAGGACGGTTATGCCGCTGTGGCCGCTGTGACCGGAGACCAAAGACTAGAGATTCTGATACGCGCGCAACACCCCACGGAAGTACTTCAGCACTCGGACGGGATCCGTCGATTCCGGAATCTCCGCAAAACAGTATCCGTCGAACTTCATCTCCGAGAGCGCGTGGATCAACGTGCCGAACGGATACTCCTCGAGGAACAGATCGCGCATGTGCACCTGACCGATCTGATCGCGCACGAGGCGGAAGTTCGCGTCGAATCCGCCGTCGAGCAGGTCCGTCTGGTTCGAGTTCCAGCACACCTTGACCGCGGGGTGATTGCCGCCGTAATCGAGGATTTTTCGGATTCGCGGCACGCGCGACGTCTCGTTCCCATGCACCTCGAGCTGGATCTTGATGCCGTTCTCCCGCGCGAACGCTCCGCACTCTGCGAGCGACTTGCCGATCTGCTCGAGTGTCTTTTCTTCGGGGACACCCTTCGCCAGCCCGTTCGGCCGAACCTTCACGCTCGGGGATCCAATGTCTTTGGCAAGCGTGACCCACGCCTTGGTCTCTTCGATGTTCTTGCGGACGACGGCTGGATCGGCTGCGTGATACTCGCACGTGGTGCCGAGGCCACCGATCTTGACAGGAGAACCCTCGAACTGCTTTCGGACTTCGGCGCGCGCCCCGGGCGACAGCGAAATCTCCACCCCATGCTTGTGCGTGGTCCGTAGTTCGACGGCGTCCATTCCGACGTCCGTCAGGTTCTTGATGATCGTCGGCACGTCCCAGTCTTTGGCGATGTTGTACGTGACGGTGCCGATCTTCAACCCCTTGCGAGTGGATGGTGTTTGCTGCACCTGCGCCGTTGGAAGCGCTGCAAGAGCAGGAATGGCCGCTACAGCGGAGAGGAAGTCTCGTCGTTTCATGGCGGAGAGCTTATCGCATCAGACGCACGATCGTCCGGATTTCCGGAATGGTGTTCAGGGCTCGAGGTTCACGTCGTCATCCAGCCGAAGATTGCCAGCATCGGCAGATGCGAGCAGCTCGCGGGCACGGTCCGCATCGGCCTCGTCCACGATGACCTCCACACGACCTAATCCGTCGAGCGTCAAGCCGTGTGTCGCACTCAGTGACTCTCCGCGGAACGTGCTTGAAATACCTTCGGCGGCGAGAAAACTCTGGACCTGCTGCGCCTCGAACCGTCCGTTGGCGACAAAGACGCAGCGGCTGTGATCGGTCACATCAATGCTCCAGCACGCTCAGCGTGGCCACAACCAACCGAACACCCCAGCAGTGAGCAGACCGTAGATCAAACCGTCCAACATTCCGCGCAGGGTTGTGCCCCAATTCCTCTGCCACCAGATCGAGTTCTGCAGCAGGGCGAGCGCGTATCCGCCGAACGCGGTGGTCCCGGCGAAGCGGAACACCTCGAGGTATTCCGTGCCAGGTCCGACGGCGCGGCTGGCGATATAGGCGGCAAACACGCTCACGAGGATGCAGTACACAAACCACAAGGTGAGACTCTTTGCCATCGCCGGCGGGCCATTGGGGACCACGGTCATGAAGATCACAGGGCCCTTGTTCATCTTGTCCACCAGCTCAGGGTTCTTCAGGTTTCCATGCGTGCCGACGTGGGGAACGACGTAGTCGCCTGGTGGAATGGCGAGCGGACGAAGTGCGGCGATGACGGCATCCTCCTTGGGCAATCGCCGCACGTCGTTCTTGTGAAGCGGCGTCACCATGTGAATCAGCGAGCTCGCAACATAGACGATGACCGCGGCGAGCAGAATTGGCAGCAGAAGCGACGTGAGCGGAACCATACGCCTCTTTCTTGACGGTGACGCGATTGTTACTTCGCGAGCGGCGACGGCCGCAATTGAATCTTCAACACCTTGCTCGTTGTTCCCTTGCCCCCCTCCATGTGGAACGGCGCCCGCGTGCTGACGGTGGCGAAGAGGCCGCGCCCTTTCCAGCCACCTTTGGGATTGTCGATCCGCCCGTCCATCCACTTGGTGTAGAAGCCGAGCGGATACGGTACCCGCATGACGACGAATTTGCCGTCTTTGAGCGCCAGCAGAGCTTCGGATTCGTTGCCGGTATTGATCGGTGTGTTCGGGCCCAGGCCAAGCGTGTCGAACTGATCGACCCAGGTGTAATAGCTGCCCTCGGCGCTGCCCGGATCGGTCACACCCTTGAGCTGCGGCAACGGTTCTTTATAAAGCGTCCAGCCCTCGGGACAGTGTTGGCCGGTCGCCGTCGGTCCGTTCAGCGGGCCCTTGCACTTGCGCCGATCGAAACTCGCCAGGTGCCCGCTCGCCAGCGCCGCCCAGTACACCCCGTTGCGATCGACGTCCCCGCCGCGCGGAGAAAACGCTGGCTGCTTGGGATCGTTGAACGGTGGTTCGTAGACTTCGGCCACCGCGGTTTCCGGAGGATTCGCTCCCGGATTCAACCGCACGACGGCACCTGGGAAGCCGAGGACGGTGCCCCACACGGATCCATCCGGAGCAGGCGCGACTGAGTAGAAGGCTCCGCCAAACCGTTTGTCCTTTGCTGGATCGAGAGGTTGATTCGGCTCGACGTACGCGTCACGCTTGCCGTTGCCGTTCGTGTCCATGATAAGCGCCGTCCAGCCCTGAGACCTCACCTCGTCGCCCGTCTCTTCGAACATCTTCCGATTGAGCCACCCGACGACCTGCCCACCGCCGCTCGTCCAGAGCGTGTGGTTGGCGTCCTCGGCAAACATCAGGTGATGCGTGCTGAAGCACGTGCTGATGTGGGTCAGCTTCTGTGTTTTTGGGTCGTACATCGCGAGCTGCCGCCCGGACCGCGCGAGCGGATACAACTTTGCGGACGGATGCGTCGATCCTTCCTTACAGTAATCGGGGTTGTCCGGTGGACGCACGGCCGACGTGATCCACACGCGACCCTTTTCGTCGAGCATCGGATTATGGACGTTGTTCTTGCTCGTCCAAATGACCTCCTCTCCCCAGTACGGGGAGGGGGCGGCCATCTTCGACGATGTAGCGAGTGTGGTCGGATCGCGCACCGTCAACTTCACCTGACCGGCCTCGTTGCCCACGGGATCCAGAACGGGCAGATAGTCGGCACTGAGTTCGAGCGCTCCGTAGATCAGCCCGTTGGCATTGATCGTGGGATTTCGGCGATCGGTCGAGACCTCGTCATGCAAGTACACCTTCGGATCCGCCCAGTCCCACAGCGTGATGACGACGTTGCGTTCGATGCCCTGTGGACGCGGTGGCGCTGGAGGAACCTCGCCCGCGGCGATGCGATCGGTCCAGTCAGCGAACATCTTGAGTGCGCGCTCACGACCCATCACACCGAGGCTCGAGATCATGTTGCCGCCGGCCTGGCCCGACTGCAGCCGCCTCTCCCACGCGTGCGCGGACGAGGGAAACGTGCCGAGCGCGGCAGGAATCTCGCGTGTGCCCTTGTTGCCCAGTTGATGGCACGCGAGGCACGTGCCTGACTTCAGCTGCCTGAGCCAGTCGCCCTGACTTTTGATATTCGGGTTGATGCCATTGCCAGACGGCCCTGTGCCCGGAAATTCGCTCTTGTCCGGAACGTGCATCAGCGAGAACCAATACCCCGCGGGGTAGTATTCCGCCGCCGCGCGGGCGTCCGGTGCCGCCGCCGCTTTCAGGTTGAGCGCCTTTCCGGGTGTCGCCTGAACTTTCGGCGAGTCGACGAGGCCGTAGCCTCTCACCCAGACGTTGTAGCTCGCCGAGGGCAGGTCGGGCACCAGGTAGCGCCCCTGGTCGTCGGTCACCGCGATCTTTGCGTATTTCGTCGGTAACTGGGTTGTTTCGGCGATGACCCAAACGCCTGCTTCGGGGCCCTTGGCGCCTGTTACGACGCCGCCGATGTCGTCTTTATCGATGGCTACGGTTGACGCGGCTGGTTGCTGAGCACTCGCGGCTGCGAGCGTGAGCGCGGCGAGCGCTGCCGCTCCGGCGCCCAGTGCCTGGCGGAGCAGATGTGTGGAGCTCATGGCGTACTCCTCTACGTCGATGTCGATCGGCGCATATTACAAGAGATCAAGAGATCAGGAGAAATAGACAAGAGGTAAGGAGATCAGGAGAAGTCCGCGTCAGACCCGGCCCGCGTTCGCCAGGCCGACGACGCGGACCGGGCTGACGCGGACACCTCGTGAACTTCTTATCTCCTGTTGATTACTCCTGATCTCCTGATCTCCTGTAAATCACCCGGGCCAAATACCCAGCAGGCGTCGCGCCAGCACGAGCTCCCCGATGTGGTAAGCCGCATGATCCGCGGCGAGCACCAGCTCGCGGAGATAGGTCTGGCCAGTCCCGTGCGGAATCCGCCAACCAAGATCGACGCTGGTGTCCATCGCGAGCTGCTGGAGTTGCTTCCGATCATGGCGGAACTGCCGAATCGACTTGTCCCACGCGGAAGCGGACCGCGGTGCGGCAGTCGACGGCCAGTAGTCATCCGGCCAGTCACGTTCCTTGTAGTTTGGATTGCGGCAGAAGTCGAGGATGTCGTACTGCGTGATGCGCAGGTGTTCGATGAGCTGCCAGAGCGAGTAGGGCGACCCTTTCGGCTTCGTGCCGCGCAGCTTGACGGGAATACCGGCGACGGCCGTGTCGAAGTTCACGTGGGCGTCCTCCCACTCGAGGATGCGACGCAACTGTTCTCGCAGAGCCAGGTCGTCAGTCATTGCGAAAATTCATCAGGGTCCTCAGCAAATCAAGCGCGGTACTCACGGGCGCCCGCCGCGCCATGCGAAAACCACATACCCGCCCGCCGCGACTCCGAATCCCACGAACCACGCGTAGTCGTACAGCGGGCGCATTGCATCCCAGATAAGTCCGCCCCATGCGGCCGCGCAACCAAGCAGCGTGGCCGCAATCCCCGCCCAGTTCCATCGTCCGTACCGGCCATCGGCGAGATAGAGGTCTTCGAGCGCCAGTTGCTTTCTCCGCAGCAACCAGTAGTCCGCAATCAGTACGCCTGCGATGGATCCCAGACCGCCGGAGTATCCCAGGAGCCAGTTGAAGATGTAGCCTGACGGATCGGCGAGGAGTCTCCACGGTTGAATCAGGATGCCCAGAATCCCCGTGATCAAACCGCCGGTGGAGAAGCGAATGAATCGCGGAAATGCGTTGGCGAGGTCATTGGCAGGGGAGACGACGTTGGCGGCAATGTTCACGGCCAGCGTCGCCACGACGGCGGTGAACATGGCGACTGCAATTACGGCTGGCGAGTCGAAGCGACCGACCAGTTTGATTGGATCCCAAATCACCTCACCGTAGATGATTGACGTGGCGCTGGTGATGAGCACGCCCATCGCCGCAAACACGAACATCGTCGTCGGCAGCGCGACCACCTGTCCGATGACCTGCTCGCGCTGGCTGCGGCCAAAACGCGTGAAGTCAGGCATGTTGAGCGAGAGCGTCGCCCAGAAGCCAATCATGGCGGTCAACGACGGAATGAAGACGGGCATGAACGACGAGAAGGTTGGAAACTTGCCTGGCTGCGACAAGAGCGGGCCGAGGCCATCGGCTTCGACGACCGCCCAGACGAGCAGCGCGCCCGTCATCACGAGAACGAACGGTGCCGCCCAGTTCTCGACGTGTCGCAGCAAGTCCATGCCGCGATAAAC
>JBAROV010000021.1:0-13297 GCA_049642465.1 Vicinamibacterales bacterium | reverse complement strand
GTCAACGCAGATCCGCGCCATGTTGACCGGGGACCTCACTCGAGTGGTCCACGAATGGGAATCGGGAGCAACACAGTGAGACGAGCCAGAAGAGCAGAACACCAGCGATCAATTGGCCGTCGACATGATGTATCCAAATGTTCTGGGAGGCCGCTCGGATGCTGGTCATGTGTCCGTTTCCAACCCGAACAACCTCCCACAATCCTCCCCACAATCGAAGGGACTGCAGTCCGAGAAAGCTGACGGCGATGGAAACCATGCCCGTCGCGACCAATCGAACGAATCGTTCGTCAGATGAAAAGCGTCGCGACAACCAGCGGCTCGCCGCGATCGCTCCGAGTATGTAGAACGGCAGGAATAGCAGACTCGCCGCGACGTCATAGGTCCGATTCCGCTGACCGCGGGCGAGGTCAACCTGTTCGGAAGTCGCGCCATGGCTGTCCTCTATCGCGTGAAGCATTCGTGACAAACATTCGCGCCTGAAACGACCGTCGTCAATCAGCCCGCCATGGTGTTCGACTCCGAAGCGCCTCCCGAATTCCACGTCGGCGTGGCGAATGGCAAGTTCTTCCGCGATGTGAGCGTCGCCGACGAGATGCTTCTGATGCGCGGCGTTCGACAGGTCGATCGGGAATGCGTTGTCGCCCGTCCAGTGGCATGCGCTATTGATGCGATTCCGATCGATGCATCCCGGACAGATCACATACGTGGCCCAAACGGCACCGGCCATAGCGACGAATCCAGCCAGCCATGCAGCGCGCAACGGTCTCATCCGCATCCTTCCTCTCACAAACAGCGTTTGTCCAGATGGAGACCCCGAAAGGATAGGATGGTTCCGTGAGGCGACGCCTCTGGCAGGTGACCCGCGATTGGCGCGCCCGAATCAGTCGAGCGGCTTGATTCGGATGTTCTTGTACAGCACGGCGCTCTTCGCATCATGAGCCTGTAACGCGATTGTACCGGCGCCGGTGATTCTTCGGCCGGGTCCCTCGCGGCCGCCGTTCCAGTCCGCAGGCTGGGTCCAGTTCACGAGTTGCCGGTCGTTTATTTTCACGACGATCGTATCGCCCCTCACGATGATCGTCTTCGTGAACCATTCGTCACCTTTGACGGAGGACTCCTCGAGGTCGACGACATGATACAGACTCCCGGTCCGCGGTCCGCCCGTTCCGTTATAGACCTGAACCTCGAAGCCTTTGGAAGGAAAACGTCCCGATGCTCGCTGGTTGCCGCCGACCTCCTCGAAGTCAGTCAGGACGTACACACCTCCGTTCGCGGCAGGTCGCGCCATGATGTCGAGGCGCAGCTCGAAGTGGCGGAAACGATGGTTACGGAAGGGTCCGTCGTAATACGCGTGACTGGCCGGTCCGCTGGCAACGATCGCGCCGTCGCGGACGGTGAAGGATTCCGGGCTGCCGCTGATTCTCCAGCCGGTCAGATCGACGCCGTTGAAAAGGGTCGTGAACCCTGGTTCGACTGCGGTTGGCTTTGCCTGCGTGTCCGCCAGCAGGACGAGCAGGAGCAGCAAGATGAATTTCATCGGGTTGGAGTGTAGCACCGGTCATTTGATGCCCACGTACTGCAGGGTATCTAGAGGCCGTCCGATCAACCTGACGCTCGTTTCCACAGGGTGAGCGAGCATTGCGAGAGAGCGTGTAGGGGAGTTCCGCCTTCGCCAAGGCTCCGGCGGACACCGCCGAAGCTTCAGCGGAGGCGTGCCGAGGGGCGAAGCCCCTCGGATAAGAACAGAGGAGCTGGTGGTTTCCGACCCCAGATTCCCGATGTGGCGCCGGCACGCCGCAGAAAATCCGCCATCCGTTTATCCTTCCGACGGACAGCCACGTCCATCGCGTTGAACGGCCGGTGGTTCGAATTGTCCCAGACGTTGAACGACAGCGACAGATCGGCGCCGTTCTTGATCATGAACTCCATCATCTTGATATTGCCCGTGACCACGAAGTGGAGCCATAACGGAGCCGGCGTTCCGTCGCAGCCGTCCTGTTCGGGGCTGAGCAAGCCGAACATTTCCTGGACGGTGCACGCGTTGTCGCCGACGTTCGGCATCGTGTCGTTCGGGCGGAAATACTTCGGGACCAGATGGGGCGTCATAACGTCGGTGAAAGCCCACGCAGGCACGGTCGACTCGTCGATGGTCACGCCAGACGAGGTCACGAGTTCGAACATCGCCACGTTGCCGCTCTCCAGGGCCGCAAGGACGGTCTCGTGCTTGTTGGGCAACTTCAGCCCGAGGCCGAGGAGCGTTCGTACCATCGCGACCCGTCCGTCGCGAACAGGAATTTGAAGCGCGTCATCAGGGACGGTCCTCGGATCGGCGTCCCGTTTCAAGAGCAGGTTGAAGATGTCGTCCTTGCCGTACCAGATGCTTCTCAGGAGCAGGGAACGGCACCCCTGCGCGGCGAAGTCTCGCCAGGTCTCGTTGACATCCAGGCCCGCGTCGAGCGCCGTGCGAATGTAATCGATCTCTCCGAGCTCGAATGCCCTTGCGAGACGGTCCAGACGCGGATCGCCGACTTGACAATTTTGCGTGTATTGTTCGGGCCGTCCGCCTGGGATGTGGGCGAGAGCCGGGCTTGCGAACCACATGCCGGCGAGCGGCGAGATGACGATGATCGACAGGATGCTCCGATAGGGCATGTCTTCTTATCGGCAGCGCAAGCTACTGCTGTCAGTCCGTACGTGCATCAACTGGCATTCCTCCATCGGCGCGATCGCCGAGGGCTGGACGTGGGGCGGTATCGCATGCGCCGCAGCCACATCGGGTCCGCGGCGCCCCACCTTCGCGCGTTGCGCTCCGGCGGGCAGGCCGCGGCGGCGAAGTCCACCGTGCCGGTACTGCCCGGCCGCCGTCCCGCTTCCGCACGCCGGGAAAACGGTCTCGGCTCATACCGTTCGCTGCCGCGGCGAGTAGGGATGCGTGTGGGCGACACATGCCAGGCGCACTGATGCGCCGGTGGTAGCGTGGGATCTACGCGGATCACATGGCACGAACTCGCCGCGAGGAATCGCCTCGCCCGTTTTCCGGCTCCGCCACGCGCGGCGTGCTCCAAGGGCCGCGGCCGTTCAGCACCGGCACGGTGCAGGCGTGGCGAGGCGCGCGAGGCACGCAGAGCGACAGTCGGACTAGAGACTACAGACTAGAGACCAGAGACCAGAGACCGGAGACCGACACGCGTCAGTCCCCGACCTCACCGCACGCCGCCGGACGCGAGGATCCGCTTCAGCTCCTCCGTCCAGTTGACGACGGCGCGCAGCCTGCCGCCGTTCGGGCCGCGCCTCAGCATGATGAAGCGGCCGTCGGCCGTCACATCGTAGTTGGCAATGCTGATGCCCCGGCCGAAGTCGTACTCGTCGGGGAAGAGCGGCACGGGCTTTCCGAATACCGGTTCGGCGCCCGAGCCGTCCACGGGCACGGCGATGATGTGCTTGCCGTTGCGGTAGAAGATTTCCTGGGAATCGCGACTCCACCTCGCCTGCGTGCCGCCGCCTTCCGAGACTTGCCAGTCCCGATCGAGCGCAGGATAGCGGCGGACATATATCTCGGGCTGGCCCGAGACATTCGACTGATACAGCAACCAGCGACCGTCGGGTGACAGTTGCGGGCCGCCTTCATAGGCCGGCGAGGAGATCAGAGCTTTTGGCTCGAAGGCGCCGCTCATCGACACCAGGAACACGTCCGACGAGGTTTCCGGACGGATGCGGTTGATGAACATGGAGTCAGGGTCTGGGCCGGGCGCGGACGGGAAATCGTTCACCGTCGCACCGGGCACGGGGCCGGAGTCGCCGCTACCGTCGGCGGCAACCCAGAACGGCGAGCTGAACCTGCGGAAGACGACGCGTTTCCCGTCGGCGCTCCACGTCACGAAGCTCGTACCGTTCGCGGCACCGGTCAATCGTGCGCGTGTGCCCCGCGTCATGTCGAACGCCTCGATAACACTGTCGGCGGCTTCGATCACGAGGCGGCGCCCGTTGGGCGAGATCCGCGGGTTCCCGTAGCGGGCCCATGGCAGATCGAGGCTCAATGCCGCACCGTCGCGGGCCACCGATACCACGCGTTTGTACGTGGAGCCGACGGGCAGCTGCAGCAACGTCCCGGTGGGGGACAACCTGAACCCGAGGTCTCCTGATGCAAGTACCGACAAGGTGCCCGCCGCGATGACGCGAACCGCCGGGCCTTGCACGGTCGCGGTCCGCGGGTCGAAGGGGACTGCCAGAACGGCGCCGTCTCTCGCGAAGAGCAGATGGCCGGTCGGTGACCACACTGGGCTCATCGCCCGCTCGATGACCACCGATCGCTTTCCTCCCTCGATCGGCACCACTTCGATGCGTTCCGTATCCGGCTGCGTTGTCGTGCTCGCGAACAAGACAAGGCGCTCCCCTGGGAGCACCGTTGGGTGGTCGTGCAGAATTTCCCGGCGGGCGGCATCTAGCATCGTGAGTGCGCGGGGCTGACCGCCTTCCGGGGGAACGATCCACAGCGCGCCACCCTGGTTGAAGAGGAGACCTGCGGGACTCCACACGAGTCCGCCAGCCAAGTCTGCGCCCGAGGTGAGAGTTTTGCGCTGCTGGTCGGCCAGGGAAACCTGGGTGATGGTTCCGCTGCCGGCCATGACCGCGATGGCCTGTCCGTCGGGCGAAAACGCCGCGCCATTGGCGCCTGATATGCCTGGCACTTCGGTCGCCTCCGCACGATCCAGGCGACGGATGAACAAGCTGCGAATGCCGTTCCGTATACCGATCATCACCACGCTCCGGCCGTCCGGAGAAATCGCGAGCCCCGCTGTCGTCGGCGTCAAAGGTTCGAGGTCTGGTGGAAACGCGAGGTCGATCTCCGAGACGTCTGGCGAGATCGCGGCCCGACCCGTGCGGCCCCACACCGCCCATGCTCCGAACAGCGTCGCGATGACGGCCAGTGCCCACGGCAGCGCGCGGAGGAGGGAACGTCTCTGAACAGGCGCACCGGGAATCGTGGCGCCGCCGGCGTCTTCGAGGTCGGCTCGCGCATCGCCGATATCGCGCAGCCGCTTCTTCGGATCGCGCTCCAGACATCGCGTCAGCAGTCGGCGCACGCCGGGCGGCGTGGTGCGCGGAAGCGTCGTCCAGTCGATCTCGCGCGTGAGCACGGCGGCGAGCGCGTCGCTCGACGTCTCGCCAGGGAAAAGTTGTCGGCCCGTCAGCATCTCGAAGAGGACGACGCCAAAGGCCCAGATGTCCGAGCGCTTGTCGATCGGCCGGCCCCGGGCCTGTTCGGGACTCATGTAGGAAGCCGTGCCCATGACGACCCCCACCTCGGTCGTTCCGAGACGAGTCCTCGTCGGTGACTGTGCGGGGTCCGCGCCTACACCTGCGGCGTCGGCGTCGTAGGCCTTGGCCAAACCAAAATCAAGCACCTTGACCGCGCCATCTTTGGTGACCTTGATGTTCGCGGGCTTCAGATCGCGATGGACGATGCCCTTCTCGTGGGCGGCTTCGAGCGCATCGACAATCTGTTTCGCGTATGCAATGGCCTCCTCAACCGGGATCGCGCCGCGCGCGAGGCGGGTCGCGAGGTCGTCGCCCTCGACGAACTCGAGCGCGAGCGCGAGCACGCCATTCGTTTCCTCGAGGCCGTGAATCGATGCGATATGGGGATGGTTGAGCGAGGCGAGCACCTGCGCCTCACGGCGCAGCCGGGCGACGCCGCTCGCGTCCCGGGCGAACGCTGCCGGCAACACTTTGATTGCTGCGTCGCGATTGAGCTTCGTGTCGCGGGCGCGGTAGACCTCGCCCATGCCACCGGCGCCAAGAGCACACGCGATCTCATAAGGGCCGATGCGTGTGCCTGTTGTAAGTGGCATGGGCTCGGAGTCAGCTTTCCTTAGCGCGCGTGGGGCCCCACCCCCACGCGCTGCGCCTCGACTCGCTGCGCTTCCGCCTTCGCTGAAGCTCCGGCGGACCCGCCGTAGCCTTGCGCGGAGGCTGGGCGCTCGGCGCGGCCGCAGGCGCTCATTCCGCCGGCGCCGACGGCGGAGACGATCTCGTACGCGCCAATACGTGTTCCGGAGGTCAGCGCCATTGGTTCGGGTTTGCGCCGAACGATAACACTTTTCGCGCGGTCCGATGGATGGCGGGTCGAGCTCTTCTGGTGTCGCAGCTTCTATTTTCGGAACAGCGCGAGAAAGGTCGGCTCCCCTGGCGGCCATTTTTCGGTCGTTCTGATGTGAGTGAGCCCCGCGGCCTTGAGTTCGTCGACGACGATGCCCGGCGGGACGCCGTGTCCACCCCGATTGGCGGGCACACCTTTGGGAATCTGACCGCCTTTGCGATCTTCCAGGTCGATGATGGCCAACCGTCCGCCTGGCTTCAGTGACGCAACCAGGCTCCTGTTGAATGCGTCGACTGCCGTGATGTGGTGATAGACGTTACGGAGGAACATCGCATCGCAGCACGCGTCGGGCAGATTCGTCGCTGCTGCCCCGCCTTCGATCACCGTCACGTTGGTCAACCCTTCTTTCTTCACGTACTCGCGCGTTTGCCGCAGCGCATGCTCGGTGATGTCCGTGGCGAACACGCGGCCCGAGCCGATCCAATGTCCGAGCACCACCGTCATCGCCCCGAAGCCGGCCCCCACATCGGCCACGGTCATGCCGGGCTTCAATTCGAGCACCTCGACGAGGTGGGGCGCGTCGCGCTCGGCCTCCCTGCGCTCCTGCGCGACCTGCTTGGCATCGGGTTGCTGTGCATGCACGGCGCCGAATGCGCAGAGCACGATGAGGATCTGGAGGGAGTGTTGACGTCGCATCATGGTGAATATACGTCGCCGAGACCTCACCGGTTGACTGAAGGAATTCGCGGTCAGGACACTAGCTGCCGGACGACCTGGGTCAAGCCGGCGATCTTCCGGAACTTCGTGCGGTCGTTCGATTTGATCATTGCAGGCAGGTAGTCGAGCTGATGCACCTCAGTTGCTAGTCGTCAGTCGCACGACTGACGAGCGTCAGCTCCACTACTGCCCCTGCGGCCCGAGATATCGTGTGAGGTACTGCACGACGGCCTCGTGTTCCTCGGGCGTTCCGCCCATTCCGCGCGTCACCATTGCCCTGACCGTCTCGCGCCAGCCTTCCTCGGGTTGCCGGAATCTGGTAAGAACCGTCGGCCGGTGGCATGTGGAGCAGAGCTTCTGGATCAGATCGCGTCCGCGTTCGGGTGGCATGCCGACACGTTCGAATTCGCGCTGCATCATCTCGGCGGACACGGCGGCCGATGGATCCGTCGGCGGCGGCACGGGATCCATGGAAGGGGTCGACCGGCTGGCGTCGAGCGCGAACGTATAGAGACGCCCCGGCGCCTGCGTGCCGCTTCGGCCGGTTGCGACAGTGACGTACTGCTTTCCGTCCACTACATACGTGATCGGATTCGCGAAGCCTGGCGCGAGCGGCACCGACCACAGTCTCTTGCCTTCGTCCGCCGTGTAGGCGCTGAACGTGCCGTCGTTCGAGCCGTGGAATACGAGATTGCCGGCCGTTGCAAGCGTTCCGCTCGTGATGCCAGGCTTGTCGAACTTGATCCGCCATCGTTCTTTCTGTGTGAGCGGATCCCACGCGACCAGAAATGCGCCTTGCTGCTGGGTGCCACCCGCGCCGACGATTTGCGGCCCGCGCCTCGGGGGTTGCGCCGTTGCAGCTGGCGCCTGTGATGACGCCGGCCCCGTCCCCGGCGCCGCCGTCGTCGTCGACGCTGGAGCCGGAGCCCTGCGCGGACGACCGGTGTTCATTCTGCCGATCTGGTGCTGGAAGTCTGGGTCCCGTGCGAACATGCCCGAGGTTTCCTGCCCGGGGATGTAGACCAGACCCGCGCCCGGATGCCACGCCATTGCGTGCCAGCTGTGCGCGCCGTCCGAGCCAGGCGATATGCGCACCTGTTCGGTCCCGTAGCTCGCCTCGGGCGTTTCGATCGGACGGCCCGTCTTTGGATCGACGCCGGTGGCCCATGTGATGTTCGTAAACGGCTTCGCTGAAATGAACTCGCCGCTCGCGCGATCGATCACGTAGAAGAATCCGTTCTTCGGCGCTTGCATGATGACCTTGCGCGGCCGCCCGTCGATCGTCAGATCGGCAAGGATCAGCGGCTGCGTGCTCGCATAGTCCCAGTTGTCCGCGGGCGTCGTTTGAAAGTGCCACACGTACTCGCCGGTGCTCGGACGGAGCGCGAGGATCGAACAGAGGAACAGGTTGTCGCCGCCTCCCGGGCTTCGGATCTCGCGCGGCCACGGCGAGCCATTACCGGTTCCGATGTAGAGCAGGTCGAGCTCCGGATCGTAGGCCATGCCGTCCCACGGCGTCCCACCGCCGCCGTACTTCCACCAGGCGCCGGTCCACGTTTTGGCCGCCATTGCCATCGCTGCGTTCTCGAACGGCAGCGTGGGATCGCCCGGGACGATCCAGAAGCGCCAGAGCTGCTTTCCCGTTTCCGGATCGTGCGCCGCAACAAAACCCCTGACGCCGAACTCCGCGCCGCTCGTTCCGGTAATTACCATGTTCTTGATCACGCGCGGTGCGCCGGTGATGCTGTAGTCGTCTTCCTTGCTCGCAATCGGCACCGTCCACAGGGGTCGGCCGGTCGCCGCGTCGAGTGCCACGAGCCGGCTGTCGAGCGTCCCGACGAACACCTTACCGTTGTGGTACGCCACGCCACGATTAACCGGGCCGCAGCACATACTCGGGCCCATTCGATGCCGCACACCGCGCTCGTCGATCCTGAACGTTTCGTGAGGAATCTGCGGATCCCATCGCCACTTCAGTCTTCCGGTCCTCACATCCACCGCGAACACGACGCTCCACGGGCTCGTGCCGTAGAGCATGCCGTTGACGACGAGCGGAGTGCCCTGAATCTGGCCGGGGAACGCATCGAGGTCGGTTGACCACGCGAGTCCGAGGCGCTTGACCGTGTCGACGTTGATCTGATCGAGCGGGCTGTGATGGGTTTCGGCGGCATCGAGCCCGTACGCCGGCCAGTCGGTGTTTTGAGTTTGGCTCGCGCTCGTCTGAGTTACCGCCCATCCTGCCGAGGCGAGGAAGAGGAGCGCCAGAGTCCACGAGCTGATCTGATCCGCGCGCCGCATGGAAGACCTTCCTTTGTTGCGGGTGCCAGTCCCGCTGGTTCTGACCGTGCCGTGCGCCCCAATTATTGCCCCGATATGGCTCCGCCGCGGGAGTCCCTGCCCAGCGAGCAGGCAGCTGGGAGCTGGCAGCTCGAAGCCGGAAGCTTCGCAGCCTGTCTCGCCGACTTGTCCGCCGTAGCTTTAGCGAAGGTGGAAGCGCGTCAGCGCGAAGGCGGGTCAGCCAGCCACTTTCCACGGTAGCTGCGGCTGCACGTCGTCAACGGACATCCGCGCCATCGCGAATCTCGGCCGCACCGCGTAACGCTCCCGAGCGGCGTCGAGATGTTCGAAGACCGTCTGGGCGAGATCGTCCGGATAGAGGACCCGCGCGGCTGGTCCAAATCCAAGAATCCAGCGCAGTAGGGGACGATCCACGCAGACGTGCAGTCGAAGCAGCACAGAACCATTCGATCGCGGCTCGATCTCCTGCGACGGATGCCATTCCCGATCCGCAATGAATTCGGCGGTCGTCGCATCGAACTCGATCTCCACCAGTTCCGCTATACCGGTGTTGACTCCGAGTGAATCGGCGAAGGGCTCCGTCGGCTGCGGACGGGGCGTGAACCGTCCATCCAGGACTTCGAGCGTTTGGATGCGCTCGGCTGCGAAGGTGCGCATCTCTCCGTATTCCGGTACCCAGGCAATCAGATATACACCGCCGTCCGCATACACCAGGCGCAGCGGTTCGACGACGTACTGCTTCGCGCGGCGTGACGAAGCGGAGTAGTAACCCATCGAGATGCGACGGCAGTTGAGAGCGGCGTCGGCCGCTCGCGTGACCATCTCCTGAACCTTCCGGTTCTGTTTCTTGCGTCCCGTCGCCTTGGCCTTCACCGTCACAGGCAGCGCGTCAAGGAATCTCCTGCACGATCGCGGCAACGCACGTTCGATCTTCACCAGCGCCCGATCCATATCGTCGTGGAACGGTGTGCCCGCAAGCGTCGCGACCATCGTCCGGCCGAAGTACAACGCGCACAGCTCGGTCACGCTCAGGCCTGTTTCCTCGAGGCTGCGAAACGGCTTCGCCTGCATCTTCCACATGGTCGTGCCGTTGACCTTGTCGTCGTAGAGTGGGAACCCCGCCCGGCAGATGGCGTCGATGTCCCGGCGTATCGTGCGCTGGTGCACCAGGCGCAGCGCCGCCAGCTTCGGCACGGTGATGCCGTTCCTCGCGCTGTCGATGTCGCGAAGAATCTCCCATTGGCGAACGAGCTCTGCGTTGCGGGCCATAACAGCTTCCAGCTCCCAGTCTTCGTTGTTCGTGGCTTCCGCCTTAAGGCGGAAGATCAAGCCGCTAACATCCTCGCCCTCTGGCGATTCACCTCGGCCCGAAAGCACCGGAAGCAAAGCGTGTGGTCGCGGTCTGCCTTGACGACGCCGCGGTAGCGGAAGCGAACGGGGTGCTGCTCGCAACCGCGGCAGATGTGACGTTCGATTCGGGTCCGCCGGCGGATCATGGCTGGGGAACGATAGGGAGTGCCGTGGGAAGGCCTTGAACCGATGGAATTGGATGCTGGTGATTCGTGTGGGATCCGGCATAGGGGCGAGGGACTTGATGCTCCATTAAGTTTGCAGCCAGCGGAACACAATCAATCGCGCTGAAGGCCTTTAATCCTAGCGGACGGGATTGAGGCAGTCGACCTTCGAGCGGCTTTGGCACAACGTCGAGGACCCCTCATCGAACTTGTTCCCACCGTAAGGCCAATTGTCAGGCAATCGATTATCGAACCGATAGTGTAACCACGCGCGCGGCCGCTATTTCGCAACCTCCGATATTGTGCGCAGGAGTAAGCACATTAGAGCTCCAACTCAATCGTTCGCTCGAACGGCGTGAATCCCGTGATGTAGACCGACAGCCCCGACAGCCTCACCTCCGCGCCGCGCAACTGCACGTACCGATGCGGCACACCATCCGGTCCAAACCGAATCTCGTGACGGCCCGCTCGGTACCTGCCGAACCCCTGCTCGAGCATGAACGTCCCGGGCGCATCCGGAATCGGCCGACATCCATCGAGCTGACCACCTTCGCGGAAACAAGGCTCAATCGCGAGCGGCACGTCGTTCGCGCGCGAAGCCGCACGGGGAACCATCCTCGCTTCCGTGACATCGGCGGACTGTTCGAGCCGGCACACCTCGCTCTGATCTCCTGCATCCTGCACCGCACGTTCGCGGCCGTGGTGTGCTCGACGATCCATTGGCCGGGTCAGCCAATCCTCGCGATGCTCTCCACGATGTGATTGTTGTAATGTTCGGGTGACGCGAATCGCCACCGGTGCCACAGGCTGCGTGACGCCAACGGAAACCTGTCCCAGCGCCATCGGGAGGACATATGAGCATTTCACGCCGCCGGCTGATGAAGGGCATCAGCCTCGGATCGGTGATGGGCGCGCTGCCCTCCTGGATCCCTTCGATCGCGCCAGGCCGCGCGCCAGGTCCGTACGAGCAGCTGGGCATCCGCCCGGTGATCAACTTCCGCGGCACGATGACGAACCTCGGTGCGTCGAAGATGTGGGACGACCTGCACGAAGCCGCGCGCCAGGCGTCCCGCGAATACGTCGTGCTCGATGAGTTACGGAGCAAGATTGGAGAGCGACTGGCTGGCCTGATCGGCTGCGAAGACGCCCTGGTGACCACCGGCGCTGCGGGCGCCATCGCCCTGGGGACGTGTGCCGCGTTGACAGGTTCAGATACCGGGAAGATTCGGCAGTTGCCGGATCTCACTGGCATGAAGATGGAAGTGGTCATCCAGAAAGCGCACCGCACGGGATATGACCATGCGGTCCGAGGCGCTGGCGTGAAACTCCGAGAGATCGAGACGGAGAACGAGCTCCTGCAGGCCATCACGGACCGCACGGCCATGATGTTTTTCCTCGGCGGGACCAGCTACGACTGGCAGTGGGAGACGCCTGTCTCACTCGAACGTTGCCTGGCGATCGCCCGTCGGGCGGGCGTGCCGCTCATGGTGGACGCCGCGAACATGCTGCCGCCCTGGGAGAACATCCGCGGGCTGGCACGTCTGGGCGTCGATCTCATCTGCATCAGCGGCGGCAAGCACATGCGAGGCCCGCAGTGCTCAGGGATCCTGGCTGGCCGCCGTGATCTGATTCAGGCGGCGTGGCTCAATTCGAGCCCGCACCCCGACGCCCACGGCCGGCCGATGAAAGTCGGGCGCGAAGAGATGGTCACCGCATGGCTGACCGTGGAGAAGTACTCCCGGCTCGACTTCGACGCCATCGATCGCGAGTGCGTCCGCCAGGCGGAATACATCGAGCGCGAGCTCTCCACCGTTCCGGGACTCCGGTTACAGCGCACGCCGGTGGATCGCACCCGCAAGATCCGTCGCGTCATGGTGCAATGGGATGAGGCGGCGCTGGGGATATCAGCCGCGGAAGTGAACCGCCGGCTGATGGACGGCGAACCTCGCATCGCGGTCGGAAGCGCGCAGCCTCAGGGAATCGAGCTGACCGTGTTCATGAACGAGCCGGGAGATGAAAAGATCGCCGTGCGTCGGCTGAAGCAAATCTTCAAGGCCTGAGCAACGCTCGCTACGTCGAAGCACGAGCGTCGCGCTGAGCGGACCGCGGCGGATGCGCACGATCCCCACCTCATGAAATGTCTGCTCGAAGTGTTCCGGCAGCGGAACCTGCGAAGGAAGTGGCTGCGACAGCTCGGGATATTCGAGCAGCGTCGAGAGCCGCGCACCGTCGGAGGCGGCGCTGGTGGCAAGCGTTGCGAGCCGGCCATCCTTGTCCGTCACCGCCAGGTAGGTGAGCGGAAACCAGTAGCCGGTCACGGTGCCGCGCGTGAACTGATCCTGGCGGCGTGAAATCTCAGACACGACCTCGCCGTCCGCTGCTTTGACGAGGAAGGGCTGCAGGATTCTTGTGATCTCCTCGCGTCCATGCCGGCGCCTGCTTTGACGAGGAACGGCTCGAGGATTCGCGTGATCTCCTCGCGTCCGTGCCGCCGTGCGATGGCCGCAGCTGCCCGACGTTGTGCACGACGAAGCCGGTGTCGGGAGGCGAGTGGAAGTTCGAGATGGGGAGATCGATGTTGCCGTCCGGGCTCTGCGCGCGCTCGAGGAATCCGGTGGCGAGACCGATGCGCTCCGGCAGAGCGCGATCGTCGTGATAGCGCGAT
>JBAROV010000016.1:0-23827 GCA_049642465.1 Vicinamibacterales bacterium | reverse complement strand
GGCCGCCGCGAACGTTCTTCTCGAGCGAAATGCATTTCACCACTCACACGATCACAAGGAGCGATTTCATGTCCGCACGTATCAGCGCGTGGTTCCTCGTGCTGGCGTTGGTGCTCACCGCCAGCGCCGGCGCGCAGGAGCGCTTCGGCACTCTGCAAGGACGAGTGACCGATCAACAGGGAGCTTCAATACCGGGAGTCACCGTCTCGGTCACGAGCCTCACATCAGGAGAGACTCGCACCTATGTCACCGACACCAACGGACAGTTCGTGGCGTCCGACCTCAACCCGGGCCGCTACAAGGTGGTCTTCGAGCTGAGCGGGTTCACGCGCGTCGAGCGGCCCGACGTCAGCGTCGTCCTCGGGCGCACCTTCGAGGTGAGCACGCAGATGAGCGTCGGCGGATTGAGCGAGACCGTCCAGGTCACCGCCGAAGCGTCGCCGCTCGTCGACAAGGGCAGCACGCTCATCGCCCACAACGTCGGCGTCGAGGAATTCGATCGGCTGCCGAAAGGACGATCGTTTCAGTCGATTGCGCTGACCGCGCCATCGGTGAACGCCGGCGAAGTCGAGGGCGGCTTCCAGGTCAACGGCGCGAGCGGCGCTGAAAACGGCTTCACTGTCGACGGGATCACCACCAACTCGCTCATTAACGGCCAGTCGCGCCAGAACACCGTGTTCGAGTACCTGCAGGAAGTGCAGGTCAAGACCAGCGGCATCTCCGCCGAGTACGGCGGCGCGCTCGGCGGCGTAATCAGCGCCGTGACCAAGAGCGGCGGCAACGCGTTCAGGGGCGAAGGGCACTACTACTATGAGGGCAGCGCGCTCGCCGTCGGCCCGGTGAAGCGGCTGGTCCTCGAACCGACCAACGAGAACACCTCGTTCTACGTGCAGGACCGCGAGAACGAGAACCGTCAGAGCGAGTTCGGTGGATCGATTGGCGGTCCGATCCTCCTCAATCGGCTGTTCTTCTTTGGGTCGTATTCGCCGCGCGTCGAGAACCGCGACAATCTCTACAACTTCACCGACGGCAGTGGCACGTTCAGCAACAAGATCTGGCGTCAGCAGGCGTTCGGCAAATTGACGTATGCCAACCGGCGGTTGACTGCGAACTGGTCCACGTTGTGGACGCCGACGAAATCCGAAGGCAGCATCTTCGGATATAACGGCGACACGCCGAACTCCAACAGCACAACGCTGGCGTCGTTCGAGCCCAACCGTGTGAGAGGTTATGAAATCAACCAGGTCAACACGAGCGGCACCGTGGATGTGCGCCTGACGCCGACAGCCTCCATCAGCGCCCGCGGCGGCTACTTCCACGACCGCTACACCGATACGGGCATCCCGCAAACCACGAATTACCGCTACGGTGCGGCAGCGACTGCGGCCGTTGGGGTTCCTCCGAACCTCCAGGGCCCGTTGAACTCCGAGAACACGCCTCGCGCGTTGATCACCGACTTCGACACCACGAAGCGCACGAACCTCAACGTCGACTACAACCATTACTTCAACGGACTCGGTTCGCACTCGCTGAGGGCTGGCTATGGCATTCAGCACGTCGTGAACGATATCAACTCGTATTACCCCGGCGGATACGTCGACCTCGTGTTCGGCCGTTCGTTCACATTCGGGGGGGTCACCACCGGCACCGGCACCTACGGCTACTACGCCGTCCACGATCGACGCATCACGAATCGGGCCGGCAGCAACATCCAGTCGTTGTACGTGCAGGATCAGTGGACGCTCGGCAACCGCCTGACGTTGAACCTTGGCATCCGAACGGAGGACGAGAACATCCCCGACTTCCGTCCTGAGGCCAACGGCGCATCCGCGATCAAGTTCAGCATGAAGGACAAGCTCGCGCCGCGAGTTGGCGCGGCATACGACGTCTGGGGCAACGGCCGCATGAAGATCTTCGGCAGCTGGGGCCTCTACTATGACTGGACCAAGTACGAGCTGCCGCGCGGATCGTTCGGCGCCGAGACGTGGTGCACGAACTACCGCGCGCTCGATACGCTGGACTTCGGCAGCCTCAATCTGACCAACATGCCGGGCAGGGACTTGTGGGTGACACCGGGCACGTGCCGCGACCGCCGGTTCCAGGCCGAAATCGACCCCGACATCAAGCCAATGCGGCAGTCGAGCACCAGCGGCGGAGTCGAATATCAGCTCGGCCGCAACGGCGTCCTGACGGCACACTACATTCATAACGACCTGCTCGAGACGATCGAGGACATCGGCTTCCTGAACGCGGAAGGCTCCGAAGGCTACGTGATCGGAAACCCCGGTAAGGGCCTCAGCTCGCTGCAGTTCCCAACCGGGGCGACAGCCGTGGGCTTCGCGACGCCGCGTCCGAAGCGCCAGTACGATGCGCTGGAACTTGGATACAACAAGCGGTTTGCCAACAACTGGTTCTTCAGCGCCAACTACACGCTGAGCCGTCTCTACGGCAACTACGCGGGTCTTGCCTCGTCTGACGAAATCACGACGCCCACAACTGGCGGCAGCTCCGCAACGGCACAGCAGCAGGCGGGCAGCATCGCGCGGCCCGGCGGCAACACCAACCGCGCGTGGGACCTCGACGAGCTGTTGTGGGATTCGAGGGGTAACGTCGGCCTGCTCGGACGACTCGCCACAGACCGGCCGCATGTGCTGAAACTCTACGGCGCCTATGATTTCCCATTCGGGACGCAGGTAGGTGCGTTCTTCTACGGTGGAAGTGGTACACCGGTCTACACGTATGTCACGTCCACGAACAGCGCGGACCTCTTCGTCGAGGGCCGTAACGGCTGGTACGAAAACGGTCAGGTGACGCACGATAAGCGCACGCCGGCGCTCTACCGCACGGATCTGCTCGTCAGCCACGAGATCTCGCTGCCCGGGCAGAAGCGCCTGCGGTTCGAGCTCAACGTGCTGAACGTTTTCAACCAGCAGACGGCCCGGCACATCTTCAACTATCTGAACAAGGGGGCGATCATCCCCGACCGCCAGTCCTCCTTTATCGATCTGCACGACGTCGATCTGTCGCAGGGGTACGATTACATCGGGCTCATCAACTCGACAACCGACGGTGCGGCGCGCGCCTACGATCCGCGCTACGGCCAGGGCGATCTGTTCGAACCAGGTCGCCGCGCCTATGCGACAGTGAAATTCGTCTTCTAGCGGGTTACGGCGCGAGCCTCGCGCCCGGGACGACCACGCCGGCCGGAGCAATCCGACCGGCGTTTTCTTTTGCGAGCATCACCCACCGCCGATCCGGTAGAGATGCGTCGCCGTTCGGAGGAACATCGATCCGGAGGCGACGGCCATCGACGCGAGCGTCGGAGCGTCGAGCGCATTGACCGATAGAACCGTAAACTCCCGCCCGGGCACCACCACGGTCGTGACACCCTCTTCGCTCTGGAAGTAGAGGCGGCCGTCTGCGTATACGGGCGACGCGGAAAACGCTCCATCCAACCGGTGCTGCCAGACGATCGCGCCGGCCTTTGCGTCGACGCACGTGACGATGCCTGCGTCGCTCACCATGTACAGTTCGTCGCCGACGAGGAGCGGTGAAGGCGTCAGTGACACCCCACGGTTCAACGACCAGGCAACATGGCTTTGCGTGACGTCGCCCGTGCCGCTCGGTCGGATCGCCAGAAGCGACGGCTGTTGGAATCCTGTCATGATGTAGACAAGACCGTGGCCAGCCACGGGGCGTGGGACGTTTGAGAACCCGTCCGCGTAACTCACCCGCCAGATTTCCTTGCCGCTCTGTGGCTCGTAGGCCGCCGCATAAGACGCGCCGACACTCACCAATTGATCCTGCTCGCCGTGTCGGATGACGAGCGGGGTGGTGTATGCCTGCGACCAAGGTTGCCTCCGCCACGTCTTCCATCTCACCTTCCCGCTGTGCTTGTCGAGCGCGACGACGAACGCGGCATCGGCGCCGTCGCAATTGACGATGAGCAGATCGCCGTAAATGACGGGGGAGGCGCCGTTCCCGTGCTGGGTTCGGTGCCGCAGGCGCGTCTTCCACACCACCTTGCCATCCATCGTCACCGCGGCGGTGCCCTCGTCCCCGAAGTGCACGTAGACGCGATCGGCGTCGGCGACTGGCGTCGGCGATGCGTGGCTGTTCTTGTCGTTGAGAAGGTTCGCGCTGCCAATCCTGAAGATCTCGACGTTGAGCGCTTCGCGCCCGGACTCGACGTCGTAGGCCAGTAGCCGCAGCGCGCCCTCCCGTCCTCCCGTCGCGGTGGTGAGCCACACGCGCCTGCTTGCCACGATGGGTGACGACCATCCACGGCCCGGAACCGGGACTTTCCAGACGATGTTGCGTGTGGCGGACCAGTGGAGCGGCACGCCGCGCTCGGTGGAGTGACCCTGGCCGTCAGGTCCGCGGAACTGCGGCCATTCCTGGGCAATAGCGACGGTCCCCATCAGGACAGCGGCGAATAAGGTCAAGGCTGTGTGCTTCATGGATCCGTCCGATTGAGGACTGCGCGACATGAGGCCCGCTATCGTTGGCACTCGCGGCAGTAGAAAGTGGACCTTCCGGCCTGCGTGAGGCGGCGGACGTTGCCGCGGCAGCCTCGACGCCGGCAGCGAGCACCTTCGCGATCGTAGACACGAAATCTGGTGTCCGAAACGCGCGCGATGGCGTCGGCGAGGACCAGTTTGATGGCGGCGGCCAGCCGATACGCGGCGTTGCGCGGCCTGCCGTTCGTTGTGGCGATGGTCGACGCCTGCCGTAGTGGAGAAAGGGCGGCGACGTGCAGCGCCTCGCTGACATAAATGTTGCCCAGGCCGGCGACGACACGCTGATCCAGAAGGGCCGCCTTGAGCGACGTTTTCTTTCGCGCGCACGCGCGCGCGAGCGCGAACGCATCGAACGCCTCGGACAATGGCTCTGGGCCGAGGCGGCCGAGCGTAGGATGAGCTGGCAACCCGCTCGCCGGCACGATATCCATGAAGCCGAATCGCCGCGGATCGTTGAACACCACACTGGCACCGGTGGACAGGTCGAAAATCACGTGATCGTGTCGATCGGGTTCCTCGCGAATGCCGGTCATTGCGGTGGCGACACGGAACGAGCCTGACATGCCGAGATGCATGAGCAAGGTCTCGCCGGAGGACAGGGGCACGAGCAGGTATTTCGCGCGCCGCTCGACGGCACGCACCGTCTGCCCTTCCAGGCGCGCGACAAATCTGCGCGGAAAGTACGTCCGAAGATCCGGCCGGCGGCGTTTGACGCGATCAATCCGCGCGCCACGCATCACCGGCTCGAGCTCACGCCGAACGAGTTCCACTTCCGGGAGTTCCGGCACCTCTCCACTTTACCTCCGGCGATCGAAGTGCCGAACAAGCAGTGGACACTCTACGTCGACCGCCGTGGAGCAGGATCGGCCGGGACGACGTTGACGGGAAATGCCGCGCGTTTCGGGGAATTTTTGGCGCTAGAATGCCGCCACGATGGCCGTCAAATCGCATTTCGCCAGGACCGGGCCTGTAGGGCTCGCGTATCGGCGACTTCTCGACGTCGCCCGTAGCTTTGATCCGGTTGCCCTGCTGGGGCAGACTGCGTTCGCGGGTGTTGCCACCCGACACGGACTCAAGCGGGCATACGAACTGGCGGCGCGATGATTCGCCGTTTCGTGATCCCGATGTGCCTGGTCGCGCCGGCGTGCTCGAATGGCTCCGGCCCGCCACCTCCCTCATCCGGAGCTTCCGCAACGATAACGCTGGCCGTCCTGAACGCCCGGGTGTGGACCGGTGAGCGGGCAGCTCCTTGGGCCGAAGCTATCGCTGTCGAAGGAGCACGGATTGCGGCCGTCGGCACGAGCGACGAAATCCGGAAACTCGCTGCAGGCGTAACCCCAATCGATGCCGGCGGTCGCCTGGTGGTGCCCGGCTTCATCGACACCCACGTGCACTTCATCACCGGGGGTTTCCGGCTGGCCTCTGTGCAATTGCGCGACGCGAGGACACGCGAGGAGTTCGTGAACCGCATCCAGGCGTACGCCGCGACCGTGCCCGCGGGCACGTGGATTACTGGAGGTGACTGGGATCACAGCCTGTGGGGCGGCGACCTGCCCGCGCGCAACTGGATCGACGCGGCCACACCGAATCACCCGGTCTGGGTCAATCGGCTCGACGGCCATATGGCTCTCGCCAACGGCGCCGCGCTCGAGGCGGCCGGCGTCGAGGCCGCCACCAAAGATGTCGATGGCGGGGAGATTGTGCGCGATCGCGGAGGGGTACCGACCGGGCTGCTGAAAGACAACGCCATGGCGCTCGTCGAGAAGGTCGTGCCGCCACCGTCACAAGAGATGCTCGATCGAGCGTTGGGCGAGGCGATGCAGTACGTTGCGGAGCGCGGCGTGACCACGGTCCACAACATGGGCACGTGGGACGATCTGGTGACATTCGCCCGCGCCCGGCAATCGAACGCGCTGAAGACCCGCATCTACGGCGTCGTTCCCCTCGCCGACTGGGAACGTCTTCGTGACGCGATCGAACGCAAGGAGTATGGCGGCAGTGACGGGCGCGGCGACGAGTGGCTGCGCGTGGGCGGCCTCAAAGGCTTCGTGGATGGTTCGCTCGGCTCTCACACGGCGGCGTTTCACCAGCCCTTCACCGATGCGCCCCGGGATCGTGGGTTGCTCGTCAACACGCCAGACGATCTCCATCGATGGATTGCTGGTGCGGATCGCGCCGCGCTCCACGTCATGGTCCACGCGATTGGCGATCGTGCCAACGGACTGCTGCTCGACATCTACGAGCGCGTGAGCCGCGAGAACGGTCCTCGCGATCGCCGGTTCCGCATCGAACATGCGCAGCACCTCTCCCCCGCCGACCTCCCGCGGTTCGCGGCCCTCGGCGTGATCCCGAGCATGCAGCCGTATCACGCGATTGACGATGGCCGGTGGGCCGAGCGCTACATCGGAAGCCGCATCCAGACCACCTATGCGTTTCGATCGCTCATCGATGCCGGGGCGACAGTCGCCTTCGGCAGCGACTGGTTCGTGGCGCCGCCCACTCCGCTCGAGGGTATCTACGCCGCCGTTACGCGCAGGACGCTCGACGACCGCCAGCCGAACGGATGGGTACCGGAACAGAAGATCTCCGTCGAAGAAGCGATGAGGGCTTACACCGGGAACGCCGCTCGGGCGTCATTCGACGAGATGCGCAAGGGCACTCTCGCGCGCGGCCGGCTTGCGGATTTCGTGCTGCTGGATCGGAACATCTTCGAGATCCCGGCGGAGGAAATCCGCGACGTGCGGGTGCGGCTGACGGTCGTCGGCGGCCGGAAGGTGTTCGAGGCAGGCTCCTGATCACAGCCAGGGCGCAACGATCAACGCGCGCGCGCGAGCTCGGCAACCAGGTCGTAGTGGTAGCGTACGAAGCGGTACAACTCGACTTCCAGGATCCGTTCCTGATCGCTGTGGGCGCCGAACCCCTTCGGGCCATCCTCGACATCGGTCGCCGGACCGATGCCGTAACACTGCACCCCCTTCGCCCTCAGGTAAGCCATGTCCGTCGCACCCGTACTCATCGTCGGCAGGGCCAGCGTTTCGTAGTGCCGCTGGATGGCAGCTTCGACGGCTTTGAATTCATCCGCTTCGAGCTTCGCCGCGCCGCTTCCTGGCCGGACATCGCGCTTCACCCATGCGACCTCGATCGCCGGATCGTTGACCACCCGCCGGACAGCCTCCAGAACTGCAGGCGGCTCGTCGTCGGGATGAACACGCACGTCGAGGGTCGCTCTCGCTTCGGACGGAATCACGTTGATTCGGTAACCTCCCTGAATGATGTTCGGAGAGACTGATGTTCGCAGCATCGAGGCATGGCGAGGCTCGTGCTCGGAAAAGTATTCGTCAGCGGCGTCTCTCGCGGCCGCATCATTGCCGATGATGGCCAAGTACCGTTTCGCGTCTTCAGCACTCGAGATCGACGCCAGCCGCTTGAAGTAAGCACGCGTCGTGTCGTTCAGTTTGATGCCGGGCTTCCACGCCGCGACACGCCCCACCGCTGCCGCGAGGTGCGCAATGGGGTTCGATCTCAGCGGAACGGACCCGTGACCCGCAACGCCGCGCGCGGTGAGTTCGATTCCATGTGGGATTTTTTCGAGGGTCTGGATTGATGCGAACCGTACCCGCCCTTCACGCCGCGAGGCGCCACCACCTTCAGCCAGGCAGTACTCCGCATCGATCTCGTCAAAGTGCTGGGTGACCATGAACTGGATGCCGACTCGCGTCGATCCTTCCTCGCCGGCTTCGGCAAGAAAGATGACATCCCGGTCGAGCGGCACGCTCAGACGCTTCAGCGTCAGCATCGTCATGAGCGCGGCCGTGACGTTGTCCTTGTCGTCGACAGTTCCGCGACCGTAGACGTAGCCGCCTGCTCGCGTCGCGCTGAACGGCCCGTGCGTCCACTTCTTGGGATCCACGTTGACGACGTCGGTGTGGCCCATGATGAGCAGCGGGCGCTTGCGGCCGTTCCCTTTCAAGCGCGCCACGACATTCGGTCGATGCGGTGCGTCAGGGAGGGCAAACGTCTGCACCGCGATGCCAGCCTTCTTCATGACCTCGACCAGATAATCGGCCGCCGCCTTTTCGTTGCCCGGCGGATCGCTGGTATCCATCTGGACCAGCGCCTGGAAGTGGCGCATGGTCTCCTCTTCGAACTGTTTCCAGTCGGGCGGCTGCGGCGCCTGAAAAGGGGCGGCGATCAGGATGGCAGTCAGAATCCAGTAGCGCACGGCGCGGATGGTAGCACGCGGCACGAACCAGGATTGCGATCAACGGGGCGACGCTCCGGGCCAGCGCAGACTTTACTGGAACGGGGCACTGGCAGGGGATGGGAAAAGCGGCGGCTATGGTAAATTGATGGCATGCGAACTACCATCGATAAGGCAGGCCGAGTGGTGATTCCTGCGGCAGCGCGAGAACGCGCCGGACTGCAGCCTGGCACGGAGCTCCGGATCATCGTCGATGAGTTGGGACTGCGTCTGGAGCGCATCGCTCCGGCTCCGCGGCTCGTGCGGATCGGCCGGCGACTGGTCGCGCGTCCGACGGCGCCGGCCGATGCACGGCCGAACGTCGATATCGCGGCGGTCGTCGAAGAGGAGCGAAATCGGTGGCCGTAATGGTGTTTCTCGACACCAGCGTGCTGCTGGGCGGGCTGGTCGATTTCGGCCCCCAGAGCGCTCCCGCGCACACCGTCCTGCACGCCGTCGCTGAGAAGACCATTCCCGCAGCCGCCACCGCCTGGCACTGCTGTCTCGAGTTCTATTCAGTGTCGACGCGCTTGCCGCCCGAGTTTCGACTCACGCCTGCGCAGGCGCTGCAGCTGCTGGAGGAAGAGATCGTAGACCGGCTCGACGTCCACGACTTGCCGGCCACCGCGCGGCTTCAGATGCTTCGGCATGCCGCGGCCGAAGGCACGGCCGGAGGGCGGATCTACGACACGCACATTGCCGAGGTCGCACGCTCAGCTGGTGCATCCATCATCGTCACTGACAACCGCAAGCACTTCGTGGCCGCATTGCGGCACGGCCTCCGCGTCGAGACGACGGCGGAGTTTGCCGCGGTGATTCGCCGTCCGAAGTCCAGATAGTCCATCACTCGAACTTGGGGTGGAAGGCATCACCGCCCCGCGGCCGGGAGCGCCGGTAGGGTCAGATCTTGTTTCTTGCACGTTTGTCCTCTTTTGGCAGCAGCCCGTAATACTGCGCGCAGAAACCGAGACACGTACGGAGCGGAGACATCGCACGATCTGGAATCTGCGGCCCGGTTCATGACGGGATTCCCTGAATTACGCGCAATTCCGATTCGGAGCGGGTCTTGCCTGACGGACGGCGATGAGCCGTCCGTTGCGCCTGCATGCGCCTGGTCTCCTGCACCACGTCTTCGCGCGGGGGAATGAGAAAGCATGTATCTTCGCCGACGACCGTGACTACACATCGTTTCTCGAACTGCTCGCCGACAGCCTTTCGCGATTCGCCACCCGCTGCGCTGCCTACTGCCTGCTCTGGAATCACTACCATTTACTCCTCGTTCCGAACGAGCATCGGGTCTCCCGGCTGCTCCAGCAACTGAACTCCACGTACTGTCAGCGCTTCAACCGTCGGCACAACCGCGTCGGACACGTCCTCCAGGGGCGATTCGGCTGCCGGATCGTCGAGGACGGCGCCTACGCGCGCACCGTCCTTCGGTATCTGGCTCTCAATCCGGTCGCCGCGGGACGTGCGGCGACCGCCGAGGACTGGCCCTGGAGCAGCTATCGGTTCGTGCTCGGATGCGCGGAGTGTCCACCCTTTCTTTCTCTCCAGGACACGTGGAATGCGTTCGGCACATCGGATGGCGCGGAGGGACGCGAACGTCTTCGCGAGTTCGTCGCGGCGGGCATAGAGGAAGCGTTTTTCAATCCGATCCTGCACGGCTCGACTCATCTGGCCGAGGAGCTCGCCGGGCACCTGGAGCCGCACCAGACCACACGCGATTACGTTTATGCCGCGCGGTACGCGGCACGGCCAACGCTGGGATCGCTTTTGGACGGCTGTCTCGATCGACAGGCACTGCAGGACGCCGCGCACGCGGCGTTCCATCAACACGCCTACACGCTCGCCGAGATTGCCGCCGCCGTCAGTCGCGATCCATCCGTCGTCAGCCGGTGGATCCAGCAATCGAAGCTGCGGCAATCGCGTCGTCTCGGCGGATGTCCTCCCCCGGGGTCGTTACTGCAAGAAACAAGATCTGACCCCTCAGTTGAGGGCGCATCGTCGATGGTGCCGTGACCCGGCCAGTGACGGGTCTGGCCGGCTCGACAATATGGGATGGCCGTTCTCACGGCGTCACTCGACTTTTTGCACTTTAACCGCGGTGACCTTGTATTCGGGAGCGCCGGCGACATGGTCGCGATGCGGGCCAATCACGCGATTGAGGAACACGCCGCTCGTGTGAAAGGTGGCGAACAGTTCGCCCGGCTTGATGCGTCCAGAGATCTGCAGCGGCAACGACGCCTCGCCGTAACGGCTGACGAGTCGAACCTGCTCGCCATCGTCAACAGACAGCCGAGTGGCATCTACGGGCGCCATCTCGAGCAGATCGGTTGGCCGCAGCACCGTGCTCGCCGTGCGTCCCGTCATCGTCCCGGCGTTGAACTGGTGCAGAGTTCTTCCGGTTGTGAGCAGGAAGGGGTATTCCGGACTAGTGGTCTCTTCGGTCGGTCTGAACTCGATGACCCGAAGCCGCGCGCGCGTCCCGGCAGCGAAGCTGTCGCTGTGAAGGATCTCGGTTCCAGGATGATCTTCCGACGGACAGGGCCACTGTAAACCCTCGCTCGCGATCCTCGTGTACGAGACGCCGTGGCCTCCCGTCCAGACTGCCCGCACTTCGTCCCAGATGGCTTCCGGCGTTCCGTACGCGAACGCGCTCCCTTTGCCCATCGCGCGGGCGACAGCGCAGATGATCTCCCAGTCTGGGCGCGACTCCCCGACCGGCGCCAAGACTCTGCGCACGCGCTGGATGCGGCGTTCGGCGTTCATGAACGTGCCATCCTTTTCGAACGACGAACAGGCTGGGAGGATCACGTGGGCGAACGCCCGCGCCGTTTCGTTGAGAAACATGTCCTGGACGACAACCAGCTCCAGCGCGGCCAACGCGCGTCGTGTTTCGGTGGCATTTGGGTTAGTGAGATACACGTCATAACCGATCGCCCACAGCCCCTTGAACCGTCCGTCGAGCGCCGCGTCCATCATCTCGAGGAGGCGCAAACCGGGCTGGTCTGGTATCCGGCTTCCCCAGATGCGCTCGAAATCATCGCGCCCGGCGTCGAGAGGGATCGAACCAGTCAGGAGGCCCGGCTCGCAGCCCATGTGGGCCGCCCCTTGTACGTTGTTCTGCCCGCGGAGAGGATTCACGCCGCTGCCGGGCTTTCCAATGTTGCCCGTGAGCAGCGCGAGGTTGATGAGCGCCATGACGGTCTCGGTGCCCTGGATGTGCTCGGTCAGTCCCAAACCGTTCACGCTCATCGACGGTCCTTTCGAGCCATAACGCTGCGCGGCATCGCGGATGAGGCCAGCGTCGACACCGCAAATACTCGATGCTCGCTCCGGCGTCCAGTACTCGATCGAGCGAAGGTATTCATCGAGGCCATCGACTCGCGCGGTCAGAAACGTTTCATCGCACAGACCTTCCTTCACGACTGTCTGGGCCATCGCATTCAGCAACGGGACGTTCGTTCCAGGTCTCGGTGCGAGATGGCACGCCGCGTACTCAGCTAACTCGATGCGTCTGGGATCGATGACGATCAAATCGGCCCCGGCGAGCGCCGCCTGCTTGATGCGGGCGCCAACAACGGGATGATTCTCGGTCGCATTGGCGCCGCAAACGAGAATCGTCCGGGCGCGCTCGATGTCGTCGAAGCAATTCGTCGACGCCCCGGCGCCCAGCATGGCTTTGAGCGCGGCGGCACTCGGCGCGTGACAGACGCGGGCGCAGCAATCGACGTTGTTCGTACCAAGCACCACGCGGGCAAATTTCTGCGCGAGGTAGTTTTCTTCGTTCGTCGCTCGGGCAGAACCGAGGACGCCGACACTGTCCGGGCCGTACCGATCGACGAGTCTTCGGAAACCATCCGCCACAAAGCCGACCGCTTCGTCCCAGGAGGCAGCCTTCCAGACGCCATTTCGACGGATCATTGGTTTACTGATGCGATCGGTGGCTGACACAAAACCAAAGGCGTAGCGGCCCTTCACGCAGAGATGTCCCTTGCTGACGGGTGCATCCTCCACCGGTTTTACAGCCACGATGCGGCCATCGCGTGTGCCGACGGACATCTCACATCCCGTGCCGCAATAGGGGCATGTCGTGCGGACCGAATCTGTTGCGAGGCCCAGTTCGAGGCGGCTGCGGTCCTCCAATGCACCGCTGGGGCATGTATCGACGCAGGCACCGCAACTGGTACACGAACTCTCGAGCAGGTTCCGACCGTCCGGCCGAATGCGCGTTCGATCTCCACGATTCCACACGCGCCAGACGAACTGCCCCTGCAGTTCATCGCAGATTCGGACGCAGCGGAAGCAGTACACGCACTGCGACATGTCAACGTGAATATAAGGATGGGACTCGTCCGCGAGTGCCGGATCGGCATGGCCGCGAAGCGCGCTTTCAAGGCCGTACTCACGCACGTAGGTGTGGAATTCCTTCTCCGGATCTCGCCTGTACGCCTCGGCCGGATACTCGTTCGCGACGAGCGTGAGCAGCGAACGGCGGAGCGCTTCGATCTCGGGCGTGTGCGTCTCGACCCGCATGGCCTCAGCGAGCGGCGTCGTGCAGGCAGTAACCGGTCGGCTCAACCCATCGACGTGGACCAGGCATAGGCGACACCCGCCGTACGGCCTGAGCCGGTTGTCGTGGCACAGGGTGGGCACGCGCACATCGGCTGCGCGCAAGGCGTCAAGAATGGTTTCGCCTTCGCGACACTCACGTGGCCGTCCGTTGATTACGACGCGAAGCATGACTCGAGCTCAGGCCGGTAGTGCCGAACGATGCTCTCCGCGAATTCCGCCAAACCGGTCCCATGACCGCAGAGGCTCGTCATGGCCAACGTGTGAATCAGCTCGTGCCACGTGTCGCGATCCGGCATGGTCGCGCCACTGCCCGTGAGGATCTGTCTGAAGATTCCCTCAACACGACGTGTGCCCAGGCGGCAGGGCGTGCACTTGCCGCACGACTCGTAGGCGCCGAAGTCGAAGACATGTTGGACCAGTTCCGGGATGCTCGTCCGCTCGTCGAAGGCGACGACACCACCGTGACCGACGCTCGCGCCAATCGCGTGCAGTTCCTCGAAACCCAGCGGCGTGTCCAGCAACGCTGGCGGGATGACGCCGGCGAGCGGTCCACCGATAATGACGCCCTTCAACGTGCCCGATCTGAGTCCGCCGCCAAGCTCATCGACAATCTGTCGAATCGGCAGACCGAATTCGACCTCGTAAAGACCTGGCCGCCGGAACAGCGAGTTGAGCGAGAGCACTTTCGTGCCACGGCTGGTGGAGAATCCGAGGCTGTGATACGCCTCGCCGCCGTGCTCGACAATCCATGGCACGGACGCCAGCGTTTCGACGTTGTTGACGAGCGTCGGTTTCCCGAAGAGGCCCGACTCCGAGGGATACGGTGGACGCGCACGCACTTCCGGGCGGCGGCCTTCGATGGCGTTGAGCAGCGCCGTCTCCTCTCCACAGAGATAACTGCCGCCGCCAATATCCAGGTGGAGGTCGAAGGCGAAGCTGCTGCCGAAGAGCGGCGCGCCAAGCAACCCCGCGTCCCGCGCTTGCGCAATCGCCGTCGTGAGCCGCGTCCGCGCGTCCGGGTACTCGGTGCGGAGGTAGATGTATCCACGACGAGCACCAACCGCATAGCCAGCAATGGCGAGCGCCTCGATGACGACGTGCGGGCTGTCTTCGAGGATCAGACGGTCGATGTACGCCCCGGGGTCGCCTTCATCCGCATTCGCGACGACATATTTCTCATCGGATCGCTGGCGCAACACAGCTCGCCATTTGCGGCCCGTCGGATACCCGGCCCCACCTCGCCCGCGCAGCTCCGAGGCTTCGATGGCACGGACAATTTCCTCGGGCGGCTTGCGCAGCGCAGCCTCCAGCGCGTGATACCCACCGCGTGATCGGAATGCCTCAAGCGTTGACTCGCGGCGTTCAACGATGTCTCGCAGGACGATAGCCTCGCGCGCGTGAACCACCGCCAACGGCCGCTCAGGATCGCAACCTGCGGCTGGCGAGCGATAGCATTTGCCGAGACAGTACACGCGCCTCGGATGTTCACACGCCCGTTCCCACCGCGCGGGATCGTTGTCGCGCGCGACGAAACAGGCCAACCCGCGGCAGGCACGATCGCCAAGATCCGCATCCTTGAGGTGATAAAAGGAGTCGAGATCAGCGGCGGCCATCTGGTCATTATCTCCCTCAAGGCCCACTGTACGAATTGATCAGGCCGAGCAACCTTCGCTCCCCTTCCGGGGATGCATCATGAACGCCGAGATGCTCACAGTGGTGTCAAGACGCCATCAGGGTTGTGATGGACAGATAGATCCAGATCGACAGGAGGTCCTGGACGACGGTGGCGAGCGGGCCGCTTCCAAACGCGGGATCGAAACCAATCGTTTCGAATAGCCATGGTAGTGCCATGGCAGCGATCGTTGCCGTCGAGCAGGCTGCGAGCACCGACAGTCCTACGGACAGGGCCACGTCTGGATCGCCCCAACGCCACCAGACCAGCGGTCCGGCGATCACAGCGAGTGCCGCGCCAATGGCGAGACCCGCGAGGAGCTCGCGCGAGATCATCTTGCCGATCGGCACGCCGAGTGAGAGACCCCGTACGACAATGGTCTCGGTTTGTGTTCCGACGGCATCGGCAAGGTACACGATTCCTGGGACGAAGAAGGCGAACAGAATGTTGACCTGGAGCTGCGCCTCGAACGTCCCGACGATGTCCGCAGCGAGCATCGCTCCCAACAGACCCACCATGAGCCAGGGGAACCGGTGCCGGAATCGACGCTGGGCCGGCTCCTCACTGGTTCTCCGCGCCGTCGATGTGTCCCTCAAGAATCCACCCAATCGTGACAGGTCCTCTTCGTGCTCCGACAGCAGCACCTCGATCAGCCGGTGCGGCGGGATGATGCCGATGAACCGCCCATCCGCGTCCACGACGGACAATGCAGCCTCCTGGTGCCTCACGGCCTGCCAGGCTGCGACCTCTTGATCGGTCCCCGGTGCGACAATCGGCGCACGTGGATCCATGACGGATTCGACCGTTGCGTCGCCCGGTGCGGCGAGGGCATCCTCGACCGTCATCACGCCGCGAAACCGCTCGTCCTCGCATACGACGATGTGGCTTGCGCTCTCGTATCGACGGCCGACGAGTCGCTCTCGAACGTCAGCGATGCGCTGGCCGGGATCTGCCAATGGCACATCGCGCGTCGCATGCTGAGCCGCTGTCTCGAAACTCAGACGGCCGTTCCGGTCGCGCGTGCTCGCCGTCACCATTGCAGCCATGCATCGATACCTCTCTCATCGTCGATGGGTTCGTTTCGCTGCGTTCTCTGAGGGCCTGACTGCCAAGAGCGCGAAGCCGCTCAGTCAGCTCAAGCGTTACCGAGAGCCATCATCACATAGTGCGGGACCAGGGTTTATGCACAATCCGCGATTCCATATCCGGAAACGGCGGCACGTAGATGTAGAGCTGGCGAGGCCGGCGCACGCGCCTTTTCGGAACGAGCGATTGAGCGGTGGCGTGACTGCCGATCTGTGTGGGGACACGATTCTGCTTGACCTGGATCGCCGGCTGCGATAAATCGAGCGCGCATGAGCGACACACGCCGTACCTTTCTGCAGTTCGTGCTGACGGGCATTTTTGCGGTGACGGATCGGCTGAGGGCAACGCTCACCGCGAGCGGCGGACAGAGACCCGTCACGCAGCGGCCGGAGCGGCCGGTGCGGCCGCTGCCGCCTGCTGCCGTTGCCGCCGACGCGCGCACCGTGCGGCTGTCCGACGCGGCGCTACGGGCGCGGCTGCCGGAAAAATCCTGGCTTCGCTTCTATCGCGACTTCATCTCGCGCGCGGGGGTGTGGCAAGGACATCCGACCGACACGCGCGTGATGGCGCGACGGCAGGGTCGGATCGCCGCCGTGGGGCCCGAGCGTGCGCCGATTGGTGATCTCCTGGGCTACGGTCAGGTCCAACAGGTCGGAGACGGCGTCGGCTGCTCCACCAACGTCTGCGACACGCTCGGCGTCGCCTACCGTTCAACCTGCACTGCCCAGTCGTGCGGCAAGAACAGCTGCGCCGATCTGAACTGCGGCCAGAATACGTGCGGGGGTCAGAACTGCGCGAAACTCGCGTGTGACAGCCATTCGGCGCAGATCACCGACTTCATCGCCGAATTGAATGCGAACTGGGATACGCCGTTGGTGATGGAGATGCGCCAGCAATTCGGCGCCAACTCGACGGCCGATCTGGCGCGGGCGGTCACGGCCTTCGTGCTGCGCAACGGCTACGGTGTCCGGTGAGTACTGCCGCTCGCCTGAAGGTGTCGCGCTACGTCACGCGTGTCACGCTCGAGGACGTCGACACGTTGCTGCTCTATGGCGGTCTCGCGGGGCGCCTTGTCGAGGTCACCGGGTCGACCCGCGATTTCGCAGAAGTCCTGCTAGCCGATCCAAACGGCGACGCGCCCGTTCTCGCCGAGGCGAAACAGGTCCTGATCGATCAGGGAATCCTGATTCCGGAAGCCTGGGACGAGCTCTCGCTGCTCGAAGCCCGCAGGACGCGCGCGCACGATCCCAATGTCGGGTCGATGTCGCTCACCATCTGTCCGACGGTCAACTGCAATTTCCGTTGCACCTACTGCTACCAGCACCACGTCGGCAGGCTGATGGCGGCGGAGGTGCAGGATCGCCTGATCGCATTCCTGAACCGCCAGCAGCCGGCCGTGAGCTCACTCTTCGTGACCTGGTTTGGCGGCGAGCCGCTGCTCGGCTTCGACGTCATCGAGCGGCTGACGCCGCGCTTGCGCGCGCTCGTGCCGGAGGACACCTACTCGGCGCACATCATCACGAACGGGTCGCTCCTGACACGTGAGATCAGCACCCGTCTCGTCGATCTCGGGGTCGAATCCGCGCAAGTCACGCTCGACGGCCCGCGGGCACGGCACAACGAACGGCGCCCGCTCGCGGGCGGGCAGTCCACCTTCGATCGCATCCTCGACCATCTTCGTGCCGCCGACCCGCGGCTTCGCTTTTCGGTTCGCGTCAACACCGACCGTCGTAACGCGGACGAAGTGACGGCATTGTTCGATCAGCTCGACGCTGCCGATCTGCGTGGGCGTGTCCAGGTGTACTTTGCGCCGGTGACGGCGTACACGGACGTCTGCGCCGACACGGCGGGGCACTGCCTGGCCGGCAACGAATGGTCGCAGTTGAATGTGCGGCTGCGCCTGGCCGCAATGGAGCGCGGCTACGGAACCGTTGCCTTGCCCGTGTCGCGCACAGGGATGTGCATCGCGGATGATCCTCGCGGTTGGGTCGTCACCCCGGAGGGGCGCCTGTTCAAGTGCTGGAACGACGTGACCACACCGGAGCGAGCCGTGTACGACATCGTCAGCGACGAGCAGACGCCGGCGATGCAGGCGGAGCTGGAGCGGTGGACATCATGGTCGCCCTTCCGCCTCACCGACTGCGTGGAGTGCAAGACCCTGCCGCAGTGCCATTCCGGATGCGCGCACATCGCCATGAAACAGGAGGGGCCGCTGACCCACGGCGATTGTTCCGAGCTGAAATGGAACCTGCCGGAAACGATCGCGATGTACTACCTGGCGGACTCGCGGCAACAGGCGATGCGCCGCTACATTCCCCTGCAGCCAGTGTCGTAACCGGCGCGGTGCGTGACTCGTCCGTGCCGCGGGCCTAGCCGCGAGGCGGCCGCTTTGCCGCCGCCAGATCCTGACGCAGCTGCTCCGCGTTTCGGCGGGGACCGTAGCCGGGCGTATCGCGTTGAATGCGCCAGCTCGCGCTCAGTGGCCCGATGTCGACGGTATCGAACCCGAACTCGTCGAGCAAACGGGTGACCGTCTCCTTTGCCGCGGCGTCATCGCCGGCAATCGCCAGCGCACGCCGGTCCTTCGCGCCAGCGGGTCGCCCGTCGGTCGTGATCTGCGACGCGTAGATATGATTGAACGCCTTCACGACCCGGGACGTCGGAAGATGCGCCTGGAGAAGCTCTGAGGTGGTGGTCGATTCGTTGTCGAGCTCCGGAATGTGCCCGTCGCGCTCGGGATAGTAGTTGTTCGTGTCGATCACGATCTTCCCCGCCAGCGGCGCCACGGGCACCTGCCGGTAGTTCTTCAGCGGAACCGTGACGATGACGATGTCGCCGGCCGCCGCGGCTTCACTCGGCGTGGCCGCACGTGCACGCGGGCCCAGCTCCGCGACGAGCTCCGTCAGCGTCTTAGGCCCGCGAGAGTTGCTGATGACGACATCGTACCCGTGCTTGACGGCGAGCCTGGCGACCTGGCTGCCGATGTGCCCTGCGCCAATCAATCCCATGGTGCTCATCAATGTGCTCCGGTTATGGGATCGCGAGCATATGACCCGCGATGTGAGTCCTCCCAGTATGACGCGGCCGCGCGAGACGAGATCCCGCCCCAGGTTGCCGTGACGACATCTTCGGCTGATCCCGGCGTTTCGCATTCGCGAATCACGTTGGGCCTTCTCAGCTCGACGGCTCTCAACATGGTGGTGGTCCCGGTTCTGTACGAGCGATCCGGGCCGGCCCGCGCTGGCGCGCGCGACGACTGGCGCGATGTAATCGGGCGTATTGGGTAGTGGGTCAGTGGTACAGCCCCGCCGTGTGCCTTGGCTGCAAGGTCGAGAACGTCACCGGCGATCCCAACCCGAAGCACATTTCCACGTCCTACGTGGAGCGACAGAACCTCACGATGCGGATGTCCATGCGACGATTCACCCGTCTGACGAACGCCTTCAGCAAGAAGGTCGAGAACCGCGCGGCAGCCGTGGCCCCTATACTTCATGTATTACAACTTTGGGCGTGTCCATCAGACGTTGCGGGTGACGCCAGCGATGGAGGCGGGCGTATCGGATCACGTTTGGAACATTGACGAAATCGTTGCGTTGCTGAAATAACAAGACGGGGGAGGACAACATGAAGAATGTGACACGCAGCGGATGGATTCTTGTCGGTGTGGTCCTTGGCGCTTTGGCGACCAGCTGGATTGCCCCGACGATGAGTGCTCAGAGCGACCGGACACGATTGAAGGTAACGCTGGCGAGCGCCAACTTCGCGCAGGCGGCTTTCATCAAGGACACCAAGAGCACCGGGTGTTGGTTTGTAGTTGCCAATGCAGGTGTCGCGATGGCTCCGCCCGAGGCGTGCCAATGAAGTCGTCATGTGGCGCTCGGGTCACAACGTGGTGGTCAAACTGACCCACTACCGTGTCCTTCACGACCGATCAGCTCTTTGACGGTCCCGATGTCCGCGAGCACTGTGATCGTGGCGTGCAACGCACAACTCCTGAGGCCTGCCCGGTTCTAAGTCCCCCGGTGTGATCGCCCTGCCTTGCATTGACACTGGTATGGCAGCGATGCATCCTAGGGTTGTGCAACTGCTGTTCAGACGCACGGCGGCGCTGGTCATCGCCATCACGCTCGGCGCCGCTGGATGGGCCGAGTGCGCAGGCTGGCAGGCGACTCCCGAGGCGCGTATGGCCTGTTGCTCGAACAGTGGCGACTGTCCGATGCATGGGTCCACCGAATCGGGCGCAGGCTCTGGGAGAGCTGTCACGCAGGCCCAGGCGGACAGCTGCTGCGCGGCATCCGACAGGAACGACTCGACGCCGTCCCCCGGCGCCTTCTCCCTTTCGCTGTCGGCAGCATTAGTGACCAGCACGCTCACGACCTTGGCGCCGATCGCGGCGCCATCGTTCGAGGCGTGGAGTACCCACGTGCCTCTCCCGGTCGGTCAGGTTCCGAAGCACGTTCTCCTCTCCGTCTTCCTGATCTAAGTCGCGACAGTACCCGTGTGTCCCGCCGCCATATTGGCGGCTTGGCCCGAGTTGCGCGCTGACGTGCGTGCGAGGTCTGTCGTCCATGATCAACCGTCTCATCGAACTCTCGCTGCGGAACCGGTTCATCATCATCGCCTTCTTCATCGCGCTCGCCGGGTGGGGGTGGTGGGCGGTGAAGGCCACGCCGATTGATGCGATTCCGGATCTCTCCGACAACCAGGTAATCGTGTTCACCGACTGGCCCGGACACAGCCCGCAGGAAGTCGAGGATCAGATCACCTATCCGATGACCGTGAGCCTGCAGGGCTTAGCCGGTGTGCGAGTCGTCCGGTCGCAGTCGGCATTCGGGTTCTCGATGATCTACGCGGTCTTCGAGGACAACGTCGACTTGTACTTCGCACGGGCGCGCGTACTCGAGCGGATGAGCCTGGTGGCGAATGCCTTACCCGTTGGTGTGGTTCCGATTCTGGGGCCTGACGCCACAGGCGTGGGTCACGTCTTTTGGTACACGCTCGAAAGCCCGACCCTCTCGCTTCGAGACCTGCGCAGCTTGCAGGATTGGTTCGTCCGCTACCAGCTCAATGCCGTCCCAGGCGTCGCCGAAGTCGCATCCGTGGGCGGCTACGTCCAGCAGTACCAGATAGACGTCGACCCCAACCGCCTGCGTCAATACGCGATCCCACTGAGCGCAGTCGTCTCGGCGGTGCGGGAGAGCAATCTCAACGTCGGCGGCAACGTCCTGGAGTCGAATGGCGCCTGGCTGATTGTGCGCGGCGTGGGGCTCATCGCTTCGGTGGAGGACATCAAGAGGATCGTGATTGGCGCCTCGAACGGGACGCCGGTGTACGTGGAGCAGATCGCGAATGTGCAAATCGGCGACGCGTTTCGAGTGGCGTCGTTGGTCAAGGGATCGAAGGAAGCCGTGGGCGGTGTCATCGTCGCACGCACCGGCGTGAATACCAAGGAAGTCATCGATGCTGTGAAGGCACGCATCGCCCAGATTCAGCCGGGACTACCTGAGGGCGTCGTGATCGTGCCGTTCTACGACCGGTCCACTCTCATAGAGCAGGCGGCCGACACCCTGCGGCGGGCGCTCGTCGAAGAGATCGTCCTGGTGACACTCGCGCATGTGGTCTTCCTGATGCACGTCCGGTCCATTCTCATCGTGACGATTCCGTTACCGTTGGCGGTGCTCATTTCCTTTCTTGGCATGTACTACGCCGGCATCTCGTCAAACATCATGAGCCTGGCGGGTATTGCCATCGCGATCGGTGTCCTGGTGGATGCCGGCATCGTCGTCACCGAGAATGCCTTCCGTTTCCTGGAGCAGCGCGCGGTCGATCCTCGCGACCGACGCCGGGTGTGGGAAACGGTCCTGGAGTCCACGCGACTCGTGGGCCGGCCGGTGTTCTTCTCCATGGCCATCATTCTGCTGGCGTTCATCCCCGTGTTCGCACTCACGGGGCAGGAAGGCAAGCTGTTCCATCCGCTCGCCTTCACGAAGACGTTCGCGGTCCTTGCGGCCACCGTCGTCGCCGTCACGCTCGTCCCGGTCCTCTGCAGCCTGCTACTGGGGGGCAAGTTTCACAAGGAGGACGACAACCCGGTCATGCGGGGATTGCGGCGGGTGTACCGACCCGCGCTTGAAGCCGCACTCCGACGTCGGTTCATCACGGTTGGGATCGCGGCGCTGCTCTTCGCGGGCGCGCTGTTTGTTGCACGAGGGATCGGGAGCGAGTTCATGCCGCCACTCAACGAAGGCGACCTGATGTTCATGCCGATCGCGGATCCGAGCATCTCGCTGGAGGAGAACACGAAGAACGCCGCGAAGCAGAACGAGATTCTGGAGTCGTTTCCAGAAGTCGCTTTCGCAGTCGCGAAGGTGGCGCGAGCAGATACCTCGACCGACCCCGCTCCGTTGAACATGACGGAGACGGTGGTCCACCTCAAGCCGCGGGACCAATGGCGGCCGGGGATGACAGTGGACCGGCTACGGGCCGAAATGAGTCGCGCGGCGCAACTGCCGGGCATCTCGCCCATCTGGACGATGCCCATCATCAACCGCATCGACATGCTGACCACCGGCATTCGGTCCGAGGTGGGCGTCAAGATCTTCGGCACTGACTTGATGAGGCTCGAAGCGCTTGCGCGGCAAGTGGCTGCAGCGGTGCGTAAGGTCCCCGGGTCGAGCAACGTCTATCCCGAGCAGGTCACCAGCGGCCAGTACTTGAACATCGCCGTGGATCGCGCGGCAGCCGCGCGATACGGGATTGGCGTCGGCGAGGTGCAGCAAGTGATCGAAACCGCGGTCGGTGAGACCGTGCTGACGACCACCATCGAGGGACGTTCACGATTCCCGGTGCGCGTGCGCTACCGGCCAGAGGCTCGCGCAGACCCGCAGGCGTTGGCGCAAGTGCTCGTCAGCGCACCAGGTGGTGCGCAGATCCCGCTCGGCGAGCTCGCCCACATCGCTCACGCGCGTGGGCCGGCCATGATTTCCTCCGAGAACGGTCTGCTGCTTGCCACTGTCCTGCTCAATGTGCAGGGACGCGACGTCGGGGGATTCGTGCAGGAGGCGCGCGCCACCGTCGCCCGCGAGGTCACCTTACCGGCGGGCTACTACATCGGCTGGAGCGGACGCTGGGAAAACCAGGAACGCGCGCGCGATCGGCTGCAGATCGTGATTCCGATCGTCGTCTTGATCATCTTCATCCTGCTGTACTTCACCTACGGGTCGGCAGTCGAGGCGGCCCATGTGCTGCTCGCGGTCCCATTCGCCCTCACCGGCGGCGTGTACCTGCTCTGGCTGCTGGGCTACAACTTCTCGGTCGCGGTCTGGGTAGGCTTTATCGCGCTTTTTGGGACCGCCGTGCAGACGGGCGTCGTGATGGTCATTTATCTCGAAGAGGCCGTCGAACGCAAGCGGCGCGAACTCGGAGGCACGCTCACACGTGCCGCGTTGCGTGATGCGGTTATGGAAGGGGCGCTGCTCCGTTTACGGCCAAAAGTGATGACCGTGTCTACCGTCGTCGCGGGGTTGCTGCCGATCATGTGGAGCACAAGCGTCGGTGCGGAAGTCATGAAACCGTTGGCGACGCCTGTGCTGGGCGGCATGATCTCTTCGCTCCTGCACGTGCTGATCGTGACGCCAGTCATCTTCTTCTCGATCCGTGAGCGGCAGCTTGGGCAGCAGCACGAGACACTTCCCGTTGCGGCGCCACGCTCCTTCAGCGGACGGCGAGTCCTGA
>JBAROV010000239.1:0-123478 GCA_049642465.1 Vicinamibacterales bacterium | reverse complement strand
GAGCGGGGCAACGGGGCCCCCGCGAGCGACGGCGAAGGGGGGGCCGCGGGGGCGAAGCCCCGCTGATCCAGTTCGATGAGCCGCTTCGACAGCCGCTCAATCGCTTCGCGCTGCTCGGCGACAACCGCCTCGAGGTCGGCGACACGGGATCGGGTTCGGCGCGACGACACCCAAGACGCAATCGGGAGGAGGAACGGCACTGCCAGAGACAGCAGTAACAGGAACAGAAAGTCCATGGATATCCGAATCCTCTTATCGGCTGCTACCCTTCTGCCCTGATACTCTCTTCCGGAGCGATAGGGCGTCCTGCCGCGGCGGTGAGAAGCGGTGAGAAACGGTGACGATTAGCGAAGCGTTGTGAATGGACATCGCGCGAAATCCCTCAGAACGCGGCGTTTCGCGTCCGCTCGTGATCGGGGTGGCGGGCGGATCGGGCTCCGGCAAAACCACCGTCGTCCAGCGGATTGTGGAGAGCATCGGGGACGCCGAGGTCACCGTCATCGAGCACGACCGGTATTACCGCGATCGCAACGACCTGCGCCTCGAGGAGCGCGCCGCGCTGAACTACGATCACCCGGACTCGCTCGAAACCGATCTGCTGGTCCGACACATTGACGAGCTGCGCGCGGGCCGACCGATCGAAGCGCCAACCTATGACTTCGCTCGTCACGCGCGTCAATTGGTTACCGAACGAATCCTCCCGGGTCGCGCGATCATCGTCGAGGGCATTCTGGTGTTCGCGGATGCCGCGCTGCGAACACTCATGGACATCAAAGTGTTCGTGGATACCGACGACGACACCCGGTTCATTCGTCGGTTGCAGCGCGACATCAACACACGGGGACGAACCGTGCACTCCGTGATCGAGCAATATCTCGAAACGGTCAAGCCGATGCATCTCGAGTTCGTAGAGCCCAGCAAGCGCTACGCGGATGTCATCATCCCCCGCGGCGGGCACAACACCGTTGCGATCGATATGCTCCTGACGCTGATTCGCGGTCTCACCACGCGATGAGTCTGCGGCCACGGGCGCACTGGTGGGGCGCGTCGCTCACCTGTCTGCTGCTCGCCGTGCTGCACACGTGGCCGCTTGCGACGGCGCCGCACCGGCTCGCGCGTCACGACAATGCGGACGTGATGCTCAACGAATGGATCATCGCCTGGGTGCAGCATCAGCTTCCGCGGGATCCCCTGCGTCTGTTCGAGGCGAACATCTTTTATCCGGCGCATGACACCCTCGCGCTCTCCGAACCACTCATCGTCCCTGCCCTGCTCGGCGCTCCCGTGCGGAGCCTTGGCGGGTCGCCAGTGCTGGTCCACAACGTGCTCGTGATCGCCGGTCTCGCGCTGACCGCGCTGGCCGCGTACGCGCTGATACACGCGTGGACCGGCGACCAACTGGCGTCGCTCGTGGGCGCGTCAGCGTTTGCGTTCAACGCGCATCTTCTGCTGCGGACGACCCATCTGCAGGCCCTGCACGCCTACGGATTGCCACTTGCGCTTCTCGCGGCCGATCGACTCGTCATTTCCCAACGAGCTCGGGACGCGGGCTGGCTGGCATTCTGGTTGATCGTCCTGGCCTACACCTCGGTTTACTTTGCGATCTTTGCAATCGTGGCGAGCGTCATCGCGATCCTCGCTCGTTACCGCGATTGGGTGGGTCGCTGGCGAATCGCGCTTCCCTGTTTCGGGGTCGCGGCTGTGCTCTCCGGCGTCGTCGTCATGCCGCTGGCGGTACCGTATCGCCGTGTCGCCATCGAGCAAGGCATGGTCCGGTCGCTCGACAACGTGCGCGACTTCAGCACCACGGTCGGTGCCTACCTGACCCCCGGCGGACGGTTCAGCGAACTCGAGTCTTTCTTCCCGGGGATCGCCGTGCTGCTGTTGTCAATCGCGGCCGTAGTTCTCGTCTGGCGCGGCGAGACGACTGACACGCCGGCGCGACGCCGGGTCATGATGCTGGCGGCTATCGGCCTTGCCGGGTTCGTCCTGTCGCTGGGGACGAACACGCCGATTTACGGATGGCTCTACAACGTGTTTCCGCCGCTCAGCGGGATTCGAGTCGCCGCTCGCTTTGCCATCCTGTTTCTCCTCGCGGTCGCGGTGCTCGCCGGAATGGGTGCCTCGCGCCTTCGGCGCTCTGGCGCGTTCGGACGATGGTCAACGGGCGCGATGATCGCAGGGCTCGTCGTTGTCAATGCCGAAGCGATGCGTGCGCCGTTCGAATACCGGAGCTTCGAGGGGATTCCCAACCTGTACTCGATCCTGGCGCGTGAGCCCGGCCGCGTCGTCCTCGTCGAGCAGCCGTTCTACCCTCCAGAAGGCATCTTTGAGAATGCCGAATATGTGCTCAACTCGACCGCGCACTGGCGTCCCCTCATGAACGGCTACAGCGGCTTCATTCCCCAGTCGTACCGCGAATACGCGAAGACATTCTGGTTCTTCCCGCGCGAGCACGCGATCGATGCCATGCGCCGCGCCGGCGTGAGTCACGTCATCGTCCATGCAAAACGTTTCGGCGCCGATGCCGCCGACGTCGAGGAAGCGCTCCAGAAAAGCCCGTACTTCGAACGTATTGCGGTTGGAAGCCAGGGAATCGCCCTGTACCGGTTACATTAGTACTTCGCTGTCGGGGCTCGGGACTCGGGGCTCGGAACTCGGGGCTCGGCCACGAACTGGAAACTGGCTACTGGCAACTCGCATGGACATTCGCGAACTCGAGACCGACGCCGCCATCCTCGAGGCGTATCCTTTGATGAAAGTCTTGCGCGAGCGGATTACGAGGGACACATTTCTGGACGAGGTCCGCCGTCAGCAGGCCTGCGGTTATCGTCTGCTCGCCGCTTACGAACACGGCAAACCGATCGTGCTGGCGGGCATTCGCCGTGCGCATACGCTGTCGAGAGGCGATCATCTGTTTGTCGACGATCTCGTCACCGACGAGGCCACCAGGGCAGCCGGACACGGGCGCGCGATGATGCAATTCCTCGCCCGCGAGGCGGCCGATCACGGGATTCCCCGGATCTATCTGGACGCGCGGATTACTGCCAAAGGCTTCTACGAGAAGCTGGGATTCACTTTTCTCACGTCAATCCCCTGCTGGATTGACGTCGAGCGCCTCTCATGAACGTTCGGATCAAACGCTTGCGCCCAAATGCCGAGCTGCCGAAATATCAGACGCCCGGCGCTGCCGCGTTCGATCTCGCAGCGGCTGAAGACACGACGGTGCAGCCCGGCGAAGTGGCGCTCGTTCCCACGGGACTGGTGGTCGAAGTGCCGCCCGGGATGTTTCTCGGGATCTTCGCGCGCAGCAGCACTCCGCTCAAACGCGGACTGATTGTCGCCAACGGCGTCGGGGTCGTGGACCCCGACTACTCGGGACCGCAAGACGAGGTGAAGGTGGCGGTATTAAACTTCCGAAACACGGCGGTCACTGTCAGCCGCGGTGAGCGGATCGCGCAGGGCATTCTTCTGGCTTCTCCCAGGGTGACCTGGATTGAAGTCGACGAGCTCGCCACATCGTCTCGCGGCGGCTTCGGCGCGACCGGATAGGACCATATGCGCACGATACTCGCAGTCGCCTTCGTCCTCGCCTTTGCCGCACCCCGAAGTGGGCCCTCCGCTCAGCAGACCCCCGATCCGCAGAGGCCGGTCTTTCGCGCCGGCGCGCATTACGTTCGCGTGGACGTCTATCCCGCGCGGAACGGCACGCCCGTACGAGACCTGAAGGCTGCGGACTTCGATCTGCTCGAGGACGGCAAGCCGCAGCAAATCGAAACCTTCGAGTTCATCGAGTCGTCCACCTGGACGCCTGATGCCGAGCGCCGCGATCCCAACTCGCAGGGCGACGGCTTCGAACTCGCGCGAAACCCGCAGTACCGCGTGTTCGTGCTGTATCTGGACGCTTTTCACGTCTCGTTCGACGGATCGCATCGCACGCGGCGACCGATCATCGATTTCCTGAACCGGATGATCGGACCGAAGGATCTCTTCGGCGTACTCACCCCCGCTCAAACCGTCAACGATTTGATGATCGGTCAGCTCACGCAGACGATCGAACAACAGTTGACCGATCATCCGATGTGGGGCATCGGTGATCGGTATGAGCCGCAGCCGGGAGAGCCGGAGCTCGAATTCATCTACGGCGAGAGGCTCGGACGATACCTGATCGCCCTCAGGCGTCTTGACAAGGTGTATTCCGATCTCGAAGGGTTGGTCACCAAGCTTGGCGATCTGCGCGACGAGCGCAAGAACATCGTGTTCTTTTCTGATTACCTGGCCTCGCCGCGAACCAACTTCTCGCAAATCGCGATCGACCCGACCGGCAGCACGGGAGCGCCGCCGCGGATTGGGGTGACCTCCGAAGGCAAGTTGACAACCGGGCGCCGCAACAGTGCGGAGCCGGATCGACAGTGGGCCGAAGCGGAACGCGCGCGTCTGACGTCCACTGATTTCGATCAGCGGTTCCGCGCGCTGCTGGTTCTGGCGCGACAGGCCAACGTGTCCTTCTATACCGTGCGCCCTGGAGGACTCGATCCGAGTTACAGCCTGCTGTCCGAGGGGATCTCGAACCTGCACGTGCTCGCAGAACAGACCGACGGAACCGCCGTCGCCGCCAGCAACGACCTCGGTCCGGGATTGAGGAAAGTCGCAGACGACCTGTCGTCTCATTACGTGCTCGGCTACTACACGTCGAACACGAACTGGAACGGTGGCACTCGTCAGATTACCGTCAGGCTGAAGGGATCGAAGGAAAAGCTGCGGGCCCGCCGTGAATACCGCGCACCTACCGAAGCGGAGATGGAGTCCCTGCGCAATGCCCGTTCCACAGCCACAGCTGCGCCTCCCGACCCCTCACCCGTGGCCGCTGCGTTGGATCTGCTCGCCCGGGTGCGCCCCGGCTCTGTCGTGGCCGCTCGCGGAACCGCATCGGCGAATGAGGTCGCGATCGTCGCGGAACTGGCGGCCGCCGAGATTGAAGGAGGACGCTGGAAGCAGGGGGCCGACGTGCAGGTGATGATGACCGGCGCAAAGGGAGAAGCCTTGAGCGGCCGCGGACGCATCGAAGCCGGCTCGCGCGGCACGCTCATCAAGATCCCCGTGGCCAGCCAGACAGGACCATGGGATGCAATGCTTCGAATCGTCGGCGAAGGACAGCCAAGTCAGACGACCAGCGTCACGATTCAGCGAAGCAGCGGCGAGCTGATCGGAGACGCGACCGGATATCGTGCTGCGGCGCTTGCCGCCGCAACCTGGAGACCGATGGCGGTCTTTCAGTTTCGGCGCACCGAGCGTCTGCGACTGGAAATCCCGATCCTGAAACCGCTCGACGGCCAGACTGCGCGGCTGCTCGATCGAAAAGGGCAGCCGCTGGGGGTCCCCGTCGCCATCAGCTCCACCGGGACAATGCTCGTGGCAGAAGTCAATCTGGCACCGCTCAGTATCGGCGACTACGTGGTGGAGGTCACCGCGAAAGCTGGTGACGCAGCCGAGCAGCGGTTCACGGGAATTCATGTCGCAATGGCCCGCTGACCGCCTGCGGCGCGAGCGCGACGCGCGAGGGAGAGCGAGCGGGGGTGGGGCCCCGGGAGCCTGAGAGGAAGAATGCGCGGCATCTCTGTCTTCGTCGTCATCCTGGCTCTCGGCGCGGGCGTGAGCGGACAGACCCGGCCGCGGGCCCGCGATATTGGCCTCGCGCCCGGCTTGGGGGAACCCGGCCCCGACAACGCCATTACCGATGTCGCCGGCGTGAAGGTCGGTCACACGACCATCCGCGAAGCGGACGGCGTCCGCACGGGCGTCAGCGCCGTGCTTCCCCACGGCGGCAATCTCTTTCGCGAGAGAGTCCCCGGAGCGGTATTCGTCGGCAACGCGTTCGGGAAACTGGCGGGATCAACTCAGGTCGATGAGCTCGGCACGATCGAATCGCCGATCGTCCTCACCAACACGCTGTCGGTGGGCGTCGCCGTGGACGCGGTCGTTCGCTGGACTCTCGCGCAGCCTGGAAACGAGAACGTCAGGTCGGTAAACGCGCTGGTTGGGGAAACCAACGACGGTGGCCTGAACGACATCCGCGGATTGCATGTCACTCGGGAACATGTTCTTTCGGCGATTGCGAATGCGCGAAGCGGCCGCATCGATGAAGGGGCGGTCGGTGCGGGAACCGGCACGATCGCGTTTGGCTGGAAGGGCGGAATCGGCACATCCTCGCGCCTGGTCCGTCACCAGGAGAATGCCTGGACCGTCGGCGTGCTGCTTCAGACGAATTACGGAGGACGCCTGACAATCGCCGGCGTCCCGGTGTGGCGTCATCTGACACCGCGTGGCGACCGCACGGGCGCCGCCGATGGGTCGTGCATGATCGTCGTCGCCACCGATGCCCCCCTCGACGCGCGTGACCTGAAACGCCTCGCCGCCCGCGCGATCTACGCACTGGCTCGAACCGGCTCCACGTATTCGAATGGCAGCGGAGATTTCGCGATTGCCTTCTCGACTCACCCCTCACTGCGCGTGACCAACTCGATTGGCCCGCAACCCCGAACCGTGTTGCCCACCGACAGCGTGTCAGGACTGTTTGAAGCAGTCATGGATGCAACCGAGGAGGCCGTGTACAACTCGCTGCTCAGCGCGACGGATACAACGGGAAACGGCCGAACCGTCGAAGCCATTCCCATCGATCGGTTGAAAGCGTTGTTGACGGGTCGACAATAACGCGGGCGCGGAGCCCCGCCTCCGGGCACTAAAGAACGTATAATCGGCGCCCGAGAACCACCACGCGCAACACCCGGAGCACATCATGAAACGGCTGCATCTTGTCGGAATCGGCGCGCTCGTGTTGGCCTTTGTCGGCCAGACCATCCTGACCGGCCGAGCGCAGAGCGGGGCGACGCGCACAGGCGGCGGTCCGTTTGATTCCCTGCACTTCCGCTCCATCGGGCCGGCCTCCATGTCGGGGCGCATTTCCGACCTGGCGGTGTACGAAGCCAACCCCTCCTTGTATTACGTCGGCACCGCGCACGGCGGCGTCTGGAAAACCACGAACAACGGCACGACGTTCGAAGCGCAGCTTCAGGACCAGGGATTGATGTCGGTCGGCGATGTCACGATTTCGCAGTCCAATCCGGATCTCGTGTGGGTGGGGAGCGGCGAATCGAACAATCGGCAGAGCACGTCATGGGGTGACGGCGTCTACAAGTCGATCGATGGTGGCAAGACGTATCAGAACCTGGGCCTCCGCACCTCGCGTCACATCAATCGAATCGTCATCGATCCTCGCAACAACGACGTCGTGCTCGTCGCCGCCACCGGGAGCCTTTGGGGACCGGGTGGAGAACGCGGTGTGTTCAAAACCACCGATGGTGGAAAGACGTGGAAGCAGGTCCTCAAGGTGGACGACGACACCGGGGCGAACGACCTCGTCATGGATCCGTCGAACAACCAGATTGTCTACGCCTCCACGTATCAGCGCAGACGCACGGCGTGCTGCATGAACGGCGGCGGCCCTGGCAGCGGCATATGGAAATCGACCGACGGCGGTGAAACCTGGACGCGCATCAAGGGCGCGGTCCTCGATCAACCCCTCGGGCGCATTGCTCTCGACGTCTATCGCCGCCGTCCCAACATTCTTTACGCGCTGATTGCAGGCCCCGCGCCGCAGGGACGCGGACGCGGCGGAGCGGGCGGTGGTGGCGCAGGCGGTGGTGAAGAAGGACCCGCCGCCGCACAACAGGGGGGTGGTCAAGGAGGCCGCGGACAACAGGCCTTGAATGCCGAACCCACTGGTCTCTACCGATCGGACGATTCCGGCGCAACGTGGCGGAAGGTCAATAACGCCAATCCTCGTCCGATGTATTTCAGCCAGGTACGAATCGATCCCAACGATCCTGAGGTCGTCTACCTCGGCGGCGTGGGCTTACATCAGACCCACGACGGCGGCAAGACCATCGCGACCGATGTCGCCGAGTCCACGCACGACGATGTGCACGCGATCTGGATCAATCCGTCGAACTCCAACTACGTGCTGATTGGAAATGACGGCGGGCTCGCGGTGTCGTACGACATGGCAAAGACGTGGAATTTCGTCCCGAATCTCCCGGTCGGCCTCTTCTACCACGTCAGCTACGACATGGCGACGCCGTACAACATCTGCGGCGGGATGCAGGACAACTACAACTGGTGCGGACCGAGCCAGGTCCGCGGTTCCGCCGGGATCGCCGGCTTCCACTGGGCCACGTTGCAGGGCGGAGATGGATTCGTCGTCCTCCAGGATCCCACCGACTATCGCATCGCATTCAGCGAATCACAGGACGGCAACATCGTGCGTGTGGATCGCGTGACCGGAGAAACGATTGGAGTGCGGCCCGCGCCCGCGCCTGGTGAGCCGCCGCTGCGCTGGCATTGGGACACACCGATCGCACTGTCGCCTCACGATCCGAAGCTCGTCTGGGCCGCCGCCAACAAGGTGTTTCGCTCGGCCGATCGCGGGCTGTCGTGGGTGGCGGTCAGCAACGACCTGACCAACGAGGCGAATCGCGACGACATCGAAGTCATGGGCGTCAAAGGGCGCGACGTCACGATCGCTCGTAACGACGGGATTCAGGCCTGGCCGACCATCGTCTCGTTTGCGGAATCGCCGAAGCGGGCGGGCGTGCTCTATGCCGGTACAGACGATGGCAACCTGCACCTGACGCGCGACGGCGGCAAAAAGTGGGTCAACGTCTTCGAAAAGATCCAGGGCCTTCCGAAACAGATCTATGTGTCCGAGGTGGTGCCATCTCGATTCGATGAAGCGAGGGTCTACGCGACGTTTGATGGCCATCGACAGAACGACTTCGAGACCTACGTCTTCGCCAGCAACGACTACGGACAGACGTGGCAATCGATCGCATCCAACGTCAAGGGGGAGATCGCTCGGACGCTGACCGAGGATCTCAAGAATCCGGACGTCTTGTATCTCGGGACCGAAACCGGGCTGTTCGTCACGCTCGATCGGGGCCGGAGCTGGAACCGCATCAAGGCGAACCTGCCGACCGTCCGCATCGACGAGATCACGTTGCATCCGCGTGACAACGCGATGATCCTCGCGACGCACGGCCGCGCGATCTGGATCCTCGACTCGCTCGCGCCAATCCAGGAGTACGCAGCAGCGCAGTCCACAACCGCCGACGCCCGTCTCTTCAGCCCTCCCACTTCCGTGATGTATCGGCGTCCCGCCCGCGACCGCAACTACGAATTCTGGGGCGATCAGGTGTTCTACGGTGAAAACCCGCCGCAGGCAGCAGTCATCACCTGGCTGCTCAAGCGCGACGTCGGCGAGGTGAAGATCCGCGTCACCGACGGCACCGGACGGGAGGTGCGAGACATCTCGGGGCAGGTCCTCGCGAACGTCAACAAAGCCGGCATTCAGTCTGCCTGCTGGGATCTCCGCGTCCAGCCCGCTCCGGCGGCCGCGGTCGGCGGAGGCCGTGGCGGACGAAGCGACGATCCAGGAGGTCGCGGCGGACGTGGCGGAGACGAGCAAGGCGGCGGACGTCAGGGCGGACAGCAAGCGCAGCGCAGCCCGTTTGGTGCCGGCTGCGGCGGCGGAGGATTCGGATTTGGCGGGTTCGGCGGCGGCGGTGGCGCAGGCGTGCCCGGTCCCTGGGTGCTGCCGGGCGCCTACACGGTCGAACTGATCATTGACGGCAAGGTTGCCGACTCGAAACCGCTGCGTGTCGTAACCGATCCAGAAGTCGTGCTCTCATCAGTGGAACGCAAACGCATGTTCGACATGGCGATGGAAATGCACGATCTTCAGCGCCGGGGAGCCGAGGTCGCCAACGAACTCGTGCCAATCAATCGGCAACTGCCCGAGCTCGCGAAAACGGTGGCCAGCCGCACCGATGTGCCCGCTGACGTCAAATCCGCATTCGAGGCGCTCAACAAGGAAATCTCGGCGACTGTGACCCGTTTTGCGGCACTCGGCGGAGGCGGTCGCGGCGGGTTCGGTGGAGGACGCGGGGGTCAGACAGAAAACAACCCGCTCGCGCGCATCGGACAGGCCAAGAACGGGTTGATGGCGACGATGCCGGTGACCGAGCAGACGACGCGAGCGTACAACGACGCGAAGACGCAGGTTCCGAAGGCCCTGGCGGATGCCAGCGCTCTACTCGCTAAAGCTCGAGACGTCAGTGCGTCGCTGGCCAAGTACAACATCACGCTGACGGTGCCACCGGCCACGACGAAGCCGACGACATCGGAGCAGCCCCGGAATCGCGACTGACGGCCGACAGTCGCTCGTCGTCTACTCCGAGTCCCCCGCGAGTAGCGGCTCCGACTTTTCCAGCCGCGGGCCACGCTCGTCGCACACCGCGAACTGGCCGCGGCCGTTCGGATTGAACATGGCCACCCCTGCGTACTCGCCCTTGCTGTTCAGCACGTAGAAGTTGATGTTGAAGTTTGGATCGCCGTTGGCCTTGAGCAGTCGTTTCTCGATCGTATTCGCCTTGATTCGCTTGAGGGCTTCCATGCCGGCGTCTTTCGGATGTTTGCCTCGCCGCATTTCTTCCACGATCAGAAAGGAGCACAGTCCGAAGAGATTGGCTTCGCCACGCCCTGTCGAACCGGCTGCGCCGACCTCGCCATCGACATACAGTCCCGCGCCAAGGATCGGCGAATCGCCGACCCGTCCCGGGATCTTCCACGCGAGTCCGCTGGTCGTGGTAACACCGCAGATTTGACCCGAGGCGTTTACGCCGTTGCAGTTGATCGTTCCGTAGAAATGGTTCGGATCGACGTAGCCTTCGGCCATCATCTCGCGCTCGACTTGCCGCAGCGCCGCCTCACGCTTCGCCGGATCGAGGTAGTGCAAAGGATCCGTGCGGCGCTTCCACTCGAGCCATGCGGCCCGGGATTTCTCAGTATTCAAATCGTCTTCAATCTTGAAACCCATACTGCGCGCGAACCGCTGTGCGTCACGGCCGACGATCAGGTGATGATCCGTCGTGTCCATGACCTTCTGCGCCACGAGCGATGGTGTTCGTACGCCTTCGATGCACGCCACGCCGCCGGCGCGTTTGCGCGGACCGTGCATGCAGCAGGCATCGAGCTGCACCACGCCTTCGGCGTTGGGCAGTCCGCCGTAGCCCACGCTGGTGTCCTCAGGATCGAGTTCGACGATGTTGACGCCGGCAATGAGCGCGTCGAGCACATCGCTGCCCATCGTCATCATCGAGAACGCTTTTTCGATGCACGTCTGCGAGCCACCGTTCTTGTAGCGGTGTCCGTTCGCGGAGGAGATGACAACGGGTCGGGATTCTGTGCTGCGTTTCACCGCGGGGTTCGCCGTCTGCGCCTGTGCGGCCGCCGCAATCCCCGCCGCCGCGCCGCTGATGACAAATTCGCGTCGATTGATCTGCATAACCGTACTCCGACTGACTAACGACTAACGACTAACGACTGATGAACGTCAGTCGCGACCAGCGACTGGCGACTGGCGACTAGCGACTCTCAATTCTGTTCCACTTCGCGACCGTCTCTTCGACCAGCTTCGCGACTTTATCGTTGACCCGCTCAAAGTATGTCTTGGCTTTGACCGGATCGAACTTCGGATATCCCTGGCCTTCTTTATAGAGTCCGATGCTCGACGGGCTCGGATACGCGCTCCAGGTGCCGGCTGGAGGATTGGCGGTCGTCATGTCCGGACCGCTGTAGCGAGACCTGTGCACGAGCGATGGATCGATCGCCATCATGAACGCGTTCTCGTTCTCACCTGCGTGCCCGCCGTCCTCCCCGAACACACTCAGCGTCACGTCAGACGCATAACTCCACCAGTTGACGACGAGCGTGCGGACGTTGGCTTCGCGTCCGACTTCGACGCCCAGCGCGTTCAGGACAGAGGTCTGAGGACCGCCATGACCGTTGATCATCACGATGTTTCGGAAGTGGTTCTTCGCCAGTCCGAGGAGCACGGCTTTCACGTACGGGCGGTAAGTATCTTCCGGAATCGTGAACGCGCCCGGATACGCATCCATCGAGCCGGTGATGCCGTAGGGAATGACCGGGGCAATCATCGCGTTCACTCGGGGAGCGATCGCCCGGGCGATCGCGAGGGGTGCAATGATGTCGGCGCCGTTGGCGGTGACGCCGTGGGGCTCGAGCGTCCCGAGCGGCACGAGCACGGTTTCGCACCGTTTCGGCACGACCTCGCGAAATTCCATCCAGTTGATGCGTTCAAGCTCCCGAGTGGTCGGCTCCTGGCCAGAGGCGTCAACGGGTGCGGAGATCAGCGCACAGAGCAGCAACGTGCCGGATGTGAATTTCATGGGGCCCGCGTAGTGTAGCGGATTTATTGACGCCCAAACATCCCCGACATACGATCGCTGCGACCTCGTGCAATGCCGGTGACGACCCGAAACATTTCCCTGGAGACCATCCGCTCCGCCGCCGAGCACGTCTATGAAGCCGCGGTCCGGACGCCGCTCATCAGGCTCGACCTGCCGTTGGCTGCCGACGGGCGGTCCGGCAGAGCGGCGCCGCAGGTTTACCTGAAGCTCGAAACCCTGCAGCCGATCGGGTCCTTCAAGATTCGCGGCGCGTATAACGCCGTCCGCCAGCTCGCGCCGGCCGATCTCGCCAAGGGAGTCTGGACCGTGAGCGCGGGCAACGCCGCGCAGGGCGTGGCGCTCGCCGCACGTCACGCAGGTGCACAGTGCCGCGTCATGGTGATGGACAGCGCTCCCGAAACGAAACTCCGAGCGATCGAGCGCCTCGGCGCGGAGATTATCCAGGCGTCGTACGACGAGTGCTGGCGCACGGTCGAAACGCATCGATCGGATCGCATGCGCGGCCATTTCGTGCATCCCTTTGACGACGACCGCTTTATCAGCGGCAACGGTACAATCGGCCTCGAGATCTTCGAGGATCTGCCGGAGGTGGACGCGGTGATTGCGCCGCTCGGCGGCGGCGGGTTGCTCGCCGGGATTGCCTCAGCCCTCCGTGCACTCACGCCCCAGGCGCGCGTCTACGCGGCGGAGCCCGAGACGGCGGCCCCGCTATCGGTCTCGATCAAGGCCGGTACGGCAAGCTACTTCGAAGGGTGGCAAGCCTCCTTCGTGGACGGTGCCGGTGGACGTTCCGTCATCGATACGATGTGGCCCCTTCTTCGCGATACCGTCGCAGACTCGATTGTCGTCTCGCTCGACGAAGTGGCGCGCGCGATGAAGTTGACGGCAGACCGCGTCCACGTCATTGCAGAAGGTGCGGCCGCCTGCGCGGTGGCCGCGGCGCTTTCCCCGCAATTCGCCGCTCGCGGCCATCGCCACATCGTCGCCGTGGTATCGGGCGGCAATATTGATTTGTCCAAATTCGCACAACTGGTCGGCGCTTGCCCTGAGCCCGCTTGCCCTGAGCCTGTCGAAGGGGTCGAACGGGCATCTCCCTGAGGTATCAGCTATCGTGACATCTTCGAATCCTCCCGTCCCTGAACGCCTCCGTCGTCTTCCCGAACTCGCCATGGATCTCTGGTGGACCTGGAACACATCGGCCCGTGAGGTGTTTCGAAGGCTCGATTACCCACTCTGGCGGCAGACTGCGCACAACCCGGTGCTGATGCTTCGGCTGGTGTCGCCAGAGATTCTTGCAGCGGCCGCCACCGACGATCGATTTCTCGCCCTCTACGACACCGCGATCGATGCGCTCGACGCGGCACGAAGCGCCCGGGACACCTGGTGGCAGCGTCGCGTCACGCAAAGCAACGGCAGCGTCGCCTATTTCTCCGCGGAGTTCGCGCTGCACCAGTCACTGCCAATCTACGCAGGCGGCCTGGGCGTGCTGGCGGGCGACCATTGCAAGGAAGCGGGCGATCTGGGCATCCCGCTCATCGGCGTCGGATTCATGTATCCGCAGGGCTATTTTCATCAGGCCGTCTCAGCGGAAGGGTGGCAGCAGGAAATCTACGAGCGCCTGAACCGCGACGATGCGCCGGTCGAACCGGCGATCACGCCGGAAGGGAAACCGTGCGTGGTTGCGGTGCCGCTCGGCAACCGCAGCGTGCTCGTGTCGGTGTGGCGGGTGCGATTGGGGCGCGCGAAGTTGTACCTGCTTGACACGGATCTTGAAGAGAACGCGCCCTGGGATCGCGAGTTATCCGCACGCTTGTATGGCGGCGATCGTGAGACCCGCATCCAGCAGGAGATCATTCTTGGTATTGGCGGCGTTCGAGCCTTGAAGGCGATGGGAGCCTCCCCCGCCGTGTGGCACCTGAACGAAGGGCACGCGGCGTTCGTTGTCCTTCAGCGGATTCGCGATCTGATCGAGGGAGGCGAATCGTTCGAGACGGCTCTCGACGAAGTCCGCCGCACAACGGTCTTCACGACGCATACGCCGGTCCCGGCCGGCCACGACGCCTTTCCGTTCACTCTCGTCGAGACCCATCTCGCGGGCGCGTGGGGCACCCTCGGTTCGTATCGCGATGCATTTCTCGCGCTCGGGCACTACGACAACGGCGGCGGCGCCTTGTTCAATATGACCGCACTCGCGCTGCGGACCGCCGGGACCGTCAACGCCGTCAGTGAAGTCCACGGCCGCGTGACGCGCGACATGTGGGGGCCGATCTGGCCGAACGTGCCCGAAGACCGCCGACCCGTGAAGGCGATTACGAACGGCATCCACGTTCCGACCTGGGTTTCCGCCGAGATGACGCGCCTCTTCGACGATCACATTGGCGCGGACTGGCGCGAACGTCACGACGACCCGGCGATTTGGGAGCGTGTACTCGAGGTTCCGGACGAGGAACTCTGGACGGCGCGCAACGCGCTTCGGAACTTTCTGTTCGCGTTCATCCGTGAACGCGCGCGGTCGCGCTGGAAAGAAGAACACGTCACGGCCGCCCGGGTCGTCGCGGCCGGCACGCTGCTCGACCCGAATGCGTTGACCATCGGCTTCGCGCGACGGTTTACCGGCTACAAGCGCCCGGAACTCATCTTCCACAACCCGGACCGTCTGGTCAGCATCCTCAACGCCGCAAGACGGCCGGTGCAAGTCGTATTTGCCGGCAAGGCGCACCCTGCCGACGAAATGGGCAAGCACCATCTGCAGCAGGTCTATCGCCGGGCGGTCGACCCGATTTTCGCCGGCCGGGTCGCATTCGTCGACGATTACGACCTGCACGTCGCGCACTTCCTCGTCCAGGGCTGCGACGTGTGGCTGAACACGCCGAGACGACCGCTCGAAGCTAGCGGCACGAGCGGCATGAAAGCCTCGCTCAACGGTGTTCCGCACCTCAGTGTCAAGGACGGCTGGTGGGCCGAAGGCTACAACGGTCGCAACGGGTGGCTCATCGAAGCGCAATCGGAGAATCAGGACGCCGAAGCCGTCGATCGCGCGGACGCCGAGGCCCTCTACCAGCTGCTCGAGCAACACGTCGTCCCCACGTTCTACGAGCGCGACCCGAATGGCATCCCAAGGCGCTGGTTGACGACCGTCAGGGAGGCCATTCGCAGCGTCGCACCACGCTTCAGCGCCCGTCGCATGGTCAAACAATACGCTGAGGAAATGTACGGACCGGCGATGGAGCAATACGCGACGCAGATGAAATAGGGTGCCAAGGTGCCAAGGTCAAAGTGCCAAGGTGCCAAGGTGCCAAGGTGCCAAAGTGCCAAAGTGCCAAGGTGCCAAGGTGCCGAAGTGCCAAGGTGCCTCGGTGCCAAGGTGCCTCGGTGCTAAAGTGCCTCGCGTAAGTCCCACATCGCGGGGTGCTAAACTTGACTCATGTCCCGCAAATCCGTGGCTCAGGCCCGTTGTGCGCTCTGCGGCGCCAAAGAGCTGTCAGAGCCGCGCGGCGAGGAACGCTACTGTCGCGACTGCTGGGACAAGAAGATTGCGGTCGAGGAAATCGTCGCCCGCGAGTTTGCGCTGAAGCGCTACATCCGCGCGCACAGCGCCGAAAAGTACCTCATCTACCACTCGACGGTGAAGCGTCCGTGCGGGCAGCTCGTCGTCGTGGACGATGGCTACGACCTGTTTCTCACCCTGATTCTGTATCCCAGTTTTTCGTGGGATGAAGCCGCCTACCACCTCGAAGGAGACCCCGAGGGTCGCACGTTCGCGGAGATCCTCGTGGACGTCGTTGCGGCTGAGGTGATTGAGCCGTGGGGCGGCGGGAAATGGCACCTCGAGATCTTCAGATCCGCGAATCCGGATCCAGAGGACTGGAACGGAGAGATGTAGCGGGCCTATAATGCCAACGTCCTCGTCAAAGCAGACCCAGGGAGGTTGGCCATGAACCGTTCCCCCTTCGCGCCAGCGCTGGCTGCGCTGGTCATTGCGGCTGCCTCAGCCGCCGTTGCACAAACGAAACCCGCATCTCCGCCACCCGCGCAATCGGCTGCACCTGCCCGTGCCAAGTGGGTCGCTCCGCTCAAGGGCCTTGCGGAGGTGCAGATCATGAAGAGCGATTCGAAGCACGTGGGCAAGGAGATCGTGACCAATTTCAAGATCAAGAACATGTCCAGCGGCGCTATCGCGCTCTTTCGGATCGACGAGTATTGGTATACGTCTGGAGAGAAGCCGCAGCTGGTAACCGGCGACACGCAGCGCTACTCGAAACCGATTCTTCCCGGAGAGGTTATCGAAATGACGACCCGGTCGCCTTCAAAGCCGGGCGCGGCCCGCAGTCAGTGGAGCTTCTCGCACGCCAACGGCAAGATCAAGCCGGAGGTCGTGAAGCAGTTCAAGTGATCCGTTCCGCGTAATCGCCAGCCAGGGGCAGCTTCCACTGCTGCCCCTGATACGCCTTCACGATACACATCACCCAGAGCACGATCCACGCGATCCACACCGCCCAACCGGTGTAGAGCAGCGCCTTGAAAAGCGCCGCCGAAATCACGATTGCGGCAAATGCGCTGAGAATCAGGACCGCAACGACGACACCGAGACCGCCGAGGCCGACGATCGATTGCCACGCGTGAAAGCGAACCGTGGGATTCGTGCGTTCAGCCATCAGCACGAGCACACCGGAGAACGGGCCCGCCAGGTAAGCGAGTGCCGAAGCGACATTTGGTGCCAGTCCGGTCGTGGACGGTTGGCCAGAAGGCAGGCCGGTCACTGAACGCGGAACTCCAGTTCCCGCGTCGCGGTTGGACCGTTGGCCAACGTGCTTCGTGCCTCGGTGCGCAGTACGTAGCGCCCCGGCGCGAGTCCCTTGAGCGGAATTCGCGTGGTATGGCCATATCCCCCGCCAGAGGGGCCGATTTCTTCGCTGCGGCGCTCCTCGGAGGCCGTGAACACGACGGTCCCGTTGTCGGCGAGCACGGTGGTTTTGATCTCGACGCGATGCGGCGTCCGCGTGTCGTTGTCGTACACCTCCACGAACGTCGCAAGCTCGTCCTGACGCGCAAACTCCCGCAGCGTGGTTGGCGCGCCGGGAAGAACGTCTTTGAACTGCTCGTCGGCCCGCGCGGTGGGGACGGCGCTTGCCCCGGCGGACGTGATCACCACTCCGCTCATCAGCAGGCGCTCCTTCGAAAAGTCCGGGACGTCCATGTCGAGCAAGACAGTGCCGACATTCGCATTCCCGGTTTCGCGGGCCCCGATGCGCACCTGGTAAACCCCCGGTGATAGCTCCATTCGGCGCATGATCCGGACGCCGCGGCGAACGACCGTGTCACGTGTCTGCGGCCGCAGCGTCAATTGAACAACGTCGTGTCCACCGTCGCGGCCGACGCCCCCGGCATCGTATGCCACCATCGAGACTTCGATCTCGTCGAACACCCGATCGCCTTTTTCAGAAAACTTGAAGCGCGATCCGTCAATCTCGAGGGACACGGAGACGGATGCCTTGTCTCGCGGTCCGCGGAACGCGGCGGCGGAGGCTGACAGCGCAAGACCGCTCACGGGCAGCGGGCTTGCGAGCGCCTCGCGAAGTTCAGGGGATGTCTTGGCTGACGCCGCCGGAGGCTTGCTCGCTGGGCGCGTGCGCGGCGGGGTGTATCCTTTCCGGGCCCTGACCTGGAGGCCGGGACGCCGCATACGAACGTCCACGGGCCGGAACTTTCCATCGCGGCGCGAGTCACTCGAGTAGTAGCCGAGCACGTAGTAGCTGCTGTTGTCGTCGATGATCTTCGCAAACGTCTCCCGGTAATCATTGCGGTTGATTGCGGCAAAGCCGCCCGTCTCCTCAGCCAGCGAGCGCAGCGAATCCTGTGCGTTCCGCATCTCGTCCATCATCGTGTGCACACCAAGCGAATTGTCTTCTGGAAGCGATTGAATCTCGATCGCATCCTCGAATCCAGACAGCCCGCGCGGATCGACCGAGTAGAAACTCACGTTCGCACGCGACGCTCCGGCAATCGCTGACAGCATCTCGCCGCGCACATCGGAGGCAAACTGATTCTGGATGGGATTCGACATGTCGTAATCGATTCCCTCACTGAAGAACACGACCGCCTTGCGCCGTCCGCGAATTCCCTCGAGGTACTCAGCCACGCCCTTGAGCGTGCTCAGGCTCGCGCGCGCCTTATACGCCCGCTCGAATGTCAGGGGGTCGGCCGGACCGGCGGTCCCTGGAATCTGTCTGGGAAGCTGAGCGAGCTGCTCCAACGTCGAGGAGCGCAGCTTCTGCCCCATGAAGGCGTCGATCGCCTTCAGCAGCAGCCTGCGGCTGCTCGTGAAGTTCTGGGCGGCGGACTTCGATCCCCCCGTCGTCACAATCGCCGCAATGTCATTCTCGCCGAGATAACGCTCGACGAACTGGCGGGCAGCGGCGCGCACGCGGACCGAACGCATCGTATGCGTGTGGAGATCGTCGAGGACGAGCACGAAGACGCGGCCGTCGGATTGTCGATTCGTGCGGACATCCGGTTCGATGGCAGCCTTCGCAAAGAGCGGCGCGTCCGGGCGCCCCGCGGGGATATCCACCAGTGAGAACACGGTGATCGCCTGCGGCTTCGATTGTTCGAGCACCTCAAAATCGTCGCGCGTCAGGCCACGCACGAACTTTCCGTTGGAATCGGTGACGAGGGCGTCAATCTCGACGTAGTTGACCTCGACTTTGAAGGTAATCGGCGGCTGCTGATCTTTTGCCTGAGGTGGGGTCGGGGCCTGCACTTGCTGTCCGAACGCCGAGGGGGACAGCAGGGCGAGGAGAAAGACAGCGAGGAATCGGGTGCGCATATGTGTATAGACGATCGGTCGGCCGCGCCGCGCCTTCGATCCTAATCTTTCTGCGCGTGGGGCCCCACCCCCACGTGCGCTCGCTCGCGCGCTCGGCTCTCGCCTCGCTTCCCTCCAACCTTCGCGCCGCGTTCTTGCGAAGGTTGCCCGCCGTAGCCTTGGCGAAGGCGGGCCGGCGCTTCGGCTGGCAAGCCGGCCGCTCGCTCGGGCCGCAGGCGCTCCTCCTTCCAGAGGATAGGATCGACCGGCGGTGCAACCCCACTTTACATGTTTAACAACCTGATTCTTCAGCCATTTAGACCAAACCTTACGAAGCTCTTCGTCGTCTTAGTGATCAAAGAGGCGGCGGACCTGCCCCGAGCGAGCGTCCACCGTCGCGGCGCCAGGCGGGGGGCTCCTGCCCGAGGCTATACTCGGAGAATGGCTCTGCCGGTGGCAGCCGTTCAACGGGCGCTCAAAGAAGATGGCTTCGACGCGTGGCTGCTTTACGACTTCAACGGCTCCAACCCGATTGCCAGTCGCCTCACGGGTCTTGCCTCGTCCGGCAAGATGACGACGCGTCGCTGGTATTACCTGGTGCCGGCAGACGGGCCCCCTCGGGGGCTGGTCCACGCGATCGAGCGTCATAACCTGGACCACCTTCCGGGGGAAAAGCGAACGTACGCGAAGCGCGAGGAACTGGCGACAGGGTTGCGCGACTTGCTGCGCGGGACGCGGCGGGTTGCGATGGAATACTCCCCCGGCAACGCGATCCCCTACGTCTCACGGGTCGATGCCGGAACGGTTGAAGCCGTTCGTCAGGTCGGTGTCGAGGTTGTCTCGTCGGGCGATCTCGTGCAGCGGTTCGAAGCCGTCTGGTCGGACGAAGCGCTCACGACGCACCTCCGGGCGGCCGATAGCTTGTATCGAATAAAGGACCGCGCATTCGACTTCGTCCGTGCGCGGTTGCGCGAGGGGACGCCGCTCTCGGAGTTCGACGTGCAATCCGCGATGATGGGTTGGTTCGAGGAAGAAGGGCTGATCAGCGACGCCAGCCCGAACGTCTCGGCGCAGGAGAATGCCGGCAATCCCCACTACCATGCCAGCCGAGACGTGCACAGGTCGATTCGTCCCGGTGAGCTGCTGCTCCTGGACCTCTGGGGTAAGCTGCCAAAGGCTGGCGCGGTGTTTGCGGACATTACATGGATGGGATTTACCGGCCCGCGCGTGCCGGACGAATACGCCCGAGCATTCGCGGCCGCAAGAGATGGGCGCGATGCCGCGATCCAAGCTGTTCAGTCGGCTGTCCGCGAACGTCGCCCCATTCGGGGTTTCGAAGTTGATCGGGCGTGTCGGGAGGTCTTGGAGCGAGCCGGCTACGGCGACAAGTTCATCCACAGGACCGGACACAGCCTCGGCGAAACGATTCACGGCAACGGCGTGCACATGGACGATTACGAAACACATGACGATCGAAGGCTCATCCCCGGTACCGGGTTCACGATTGAGCCCGGCGTCTATACGGACCGGTTCGGTCTTCGGACAGAGATCAACATGTTCGTGGGAGAAGCAGAGGCCCGCGTGACTGGACCGGTGCAGACCGAAATCGTGACACTTATGTGACAGGCGCCGTGCGTGGGATTTCAGACTGGAAACCGGAAACTGGAAGCTGGAAACTGGAAGCTGGAAGCTGATACGCGAAGTCGTAATCAATGGAGAAATACATGTCCACTCGTAAGACCACGCTCTTCTACGCCGTTCTCATCGCAATTGCCTCGCTGGCCGTCGGCATGGTCATCGCGTCGCAGTGGGGCCTGCCCCAGGCTTCATCGGCGCAGACGATTAATGTGCCAGCGGCCAACAGTTCGCCGTTGAACGGACCAATCGACGCGCAAACGTTCCGTAACATTGCCAAATCTCAAAGCCCCGTTGTCGTGAACATCCAGACGACGTCGAAGATCCGCGGCGGACGTGAGATGACGGAATTCTTCGGCGGCGGTGACGATCTGCTTCGACGTTTCTTCGGCGGCCAGGTGCCACCGCAGCCCCGCGGCGTGCCGCGTGGCCGGCAGACGCCTCGAGGTGATGAAGAAGTGCCCGAGGCGCGCGGAACAGGCACCGGATTCATCATCGACAAGGCGGGCTTCATCCTCACAAACAATCACGTCGTCGAAGGCGCCGACAATATCCGGATCAGCCTGTATGGCGGGGGAAGGACCGAGAGTTACCCCGCGAAGGTGGTCGGGCGTGATGTGCTGACCGACACCGCGCTGATTCAGATGACGGAGATGCCGTCGGCTCCGCTGCAGGAAGCCAAGTTCGGCGACTCATCTCAGATGCAGCCGGGCGATTGGGTCATGGCCATCGGCAATCCATTCGACCTTGGGCATACCGTAACCGTCGGCGTGATCTCCGCACTCGGACGTCCACTTGGCGGCGTACGGGGTCGCGAGCAGAACATGCTTCAGACGGATGCGGCGATCAACCCTGGAAACTCCGGTGGTCCTCTGCTGAACGTCCGCGGCGAGGTCGTCGGGATCAACACAGCCATCTATACCGACGCACAGCGTGCCGCCAACATCGGCATCGGCTTCGCCACCCCGATCAACGCCGTGCGAGATCTGCTGCCCCAGCTTCGGAACGGGAAAGTCACACGCGGCGTGATTGGCGTGCAGGTCAGCAAGGATTCAATTACGAAGGAAGCTGCGTCGGCCTTTGGGCTGCCCTCGGCCTCCGGTGCCGTGGTGTCGTCAGTCTCCTCCGGCGGCCCGGCGGACAAGGCGGGCCTGGAAGCCGGCGACGTGATCGTCGAGTTCAACGGCCGGCCCGTGAGCGACAGCGATGCGCTCGTCTCGATGGTCGTGTCGACCAAGCCCGGAACCTCCGTGCCGGTAACGGTCTATCGTGACAAGCAGAGGAAATCGCTCAATATCACCGTGGACGAACTGGATCTGGAAGCGGAAGCGGGCCGATTGGCTCGTCGTGGGGACGGCACCGCCGAACCGGAACCGACCCAGACCGGGTTCGGGATGGATGTGGGGCCGATTACGCCTGACATCGCTCGCGAGCTGGAGCTCCCGCGCGGACGCGGTGGCGCCATCGTCACCGGAGTCGATCGCAACAGCGCAGCCGCCAACGCCGGTGTCCTGCCGAACGACGTCATTCTGAAAGTGAACGGGCAGACGGTCTCGAATGTCAGCCAGGTCACGCGCGAACTTCAGCGCGCCACGTCCGGCCAGCCGATATTCCTCCTCGTCTGGCGTGATGGCAACGAAGTGTTCATCACGATGTCGAAGCGCTAAACAAGGGAAAAGGGAGAAGGGAGAAGGGAAAATTCTCCCTTCTCCCTTTTCCCTTTTCCTTTTTCCTTTTCCCTTCTCCCTTTTCCCTTCTATAATCCGCCGCCTGACGCCGGAGGGCTTCTGATGGCGACGACAATGCTCGAGCGGGAGATCAAGCTTCAGTTCAGCTCCGTGGACGAAGCGCGCGGGGCAGTAACTGCGACCGGCTGCACTCCCCTGCTTGGCCGCCGGCTCCAGGAAGACGCACTGCTCGATACGGAAGACGAACTGCTGAGGCGGCGTCGGTGCGTCCTTCGCGTCCGAGTAGAGAACGGCAAGAGCCGCGTTACGTTCAAAGGGCCGGTGCAGCCCTCCGCGATGAAGATCCGCGAGGAGCTCGAGACGCTCGTCGGCGACGGCGAAGTTTTGCTTCGCGTGTTCGCGGAGCTTGGACTCCACGTCTGGTTTCGGTACGAGAAATATCGCGAGGAGTTCTCGCACGAGGACGTGATTGTCGCCATCGATGAAACGCCGGTCGGCGTGTTTGTGGAAATCGAAGGTGGTGAACAAGGCATTGCCGCAATGGCTGAAGCACTCGGCCGCTCCGCGTCCGACTACATCGTGGACTCGTATCGGAGCATTTTTTTGCAGCGGCGCGAGGAGTTTGGCCTGACCGGGCCGGACATGCTCTTCGATTCGTGCGCGCCCTGATTCTTGCCGCCGGGCTCGGCACGCGGCTGCGGCCTCTTACCTACCTGCGCGCAAAGGCAGCGATCCCGGTCAACGGGGACGCCTTGATACGTCGAATCATCCGGACTCTTGTGGCACAGGGGTTTTCTGAGCTGGTTGTGAACCTTCATCACCTGCCCGCTACCATAACCGCCGCCGTTGGCGACGGCTCGGACCTCGGCGCGCACGTCCGGTACTCGTGGGAGAACCCCGTGCTCGGCTCGGCGGGTGGACCGCGCCACGCGCTGCCATTGCTCCTGGAGGGAGACGAGGATCCCCGCGCCCGATTCCTGCTGGTCAACGGCGATACGCTGACTGACGCCGACCTTCGTGGGTTAATCGAGGCGCATGAGGCGGCCGGTGACGCCAGGGTCACGATGGCGCTCATTCCCAATCCACAACCGGAGAAGTATGGCGGCGTCGTTGTCGAGGGCGATCGCGTGGTGGCGTTCACGCGCCGCGGAGAGATGACGCGGAATTACCACTTCATCGGTCTGCAGGTGGCCGAGCGTAGGCTGTTTGCCGAACTCCCCGATGGACAGCCGGCGGAATCGGTCAGTCAGGTCTATCGAGCGTTGCTCGCCGCGCATCCAAAAGCCATTGGAGCCTATGTAGCGCCCGCCTCATTTCATGACATTGGCACGCCGCGCGACTACCTGGAGACCTCGCTGGCGCTGGCCGCGGCGGAAGGCAACCGATTGCTTGGAACAACCGGTGTCACCGTGGAGTCAGAGACCATATTGACCGACACTGCACTATGGGACGACGTCGTCATCGGCCATGGCGCACATCTTGATCACACAATTGTTTGCGACGGGGCGCGGGTCCCGGCCGGAGCCCGCTACAGTGGCTGTGTCATTCTCCCGGCGGCAGGCCGTTCGGCGGCCACGGGAGAGCGCATCGAAGACGGCCTGCTAATTTCGCCGTTCTGAACTCGATTGGGGCGGCGGAAACGAGAAAACATCTTCATGGCGACAATCATCGAGAAGCGGAATCCTGAGGCCGCCGATCAGCGGGATCGTATTGATTTGTACCTGCAGCGAAGTGGCCTCGCGAGCCGCACGCCTCGTGTCGTGCCGCTTACCGGGGATGCTTCCGATCGGCGCTATTTCCGGGTGCTGCTGCCCGACGAACCATCAATCGTCCTGTCGCTCTACGCGGAGCCGTTTCGGTTTGACACGCTTCCGTTCGTCAACGTGGCGCGGCTGCTCGCCGACATGCCGGTCCCTATTCCAGGAGTGCTGGGGCACGCCGAGGATCTTGGCGTCCTGTCGCTCGAGGATCTGGGCGACGTCACCCTGCAGGCGCACCTGGGCGCCGCACCCGCCGCCGAACATGCCGCGCTCTATCGACAGGCGGTTGCCCTGATTGCCACGATTCAACGTCGCGGTGCGGAGCTGGCGTCCCCCCGTTTTCTGCCGTTCAGCATCGCATTCGACGTTGAGAAGCTGACCTGGGAACTCGATTTCTTCATCAAGCACTTCATCGAGGCCTACCGCGGCGTGGAAATTCCTGCCGAGGTACGTGGGGCCCTGCGAGGTGAATTCGCGGAGGTGGTGGACGAACTCGCGGCAGAACCGCGCGTCCTCTGTCACCGCGATTACCACAGCCGCAATCTGATGATTCACGACGAGTGTCTCTACATCATCGACTTCCAGGACGCACGGATGGGACCGGATACCTACGATCTGGTTTCCCTGCTGCGCGACGCATATGTGGATCTGCCGGAACAGACGGTGGACGAACTGATTGCGTATTTCCTGGCGCTCAAAGGTGAGGCCGACAGCGAACAGCACTTTCGGGATCGCTTCAACCTGATGGCCCTCCAGCGCAACCTGAAGGCGCTTGGAACCTTCGGGTATCAAACGACGGCCAGGCGAAATCCCGTTTACATCCAGTACATTCCGCGCACGCTCAATTACATTCGCCACAACCTGGAGCAGATGCCGCGTTTTTCGGGCCTTCAAGCACTGCTCGCCGATCTGATCGACGAACTCCGCTAACCGATGTACACTTTCGGGTTGGCCGCATCACTGCGGCGCAGCCCATGCGGTTTGGCATTTCCACGCACCTGTACCACGACCGGCGACTGGACCGAGAGCACCTGGCGCAAATTGCCGGCTTCGGATTCCAGGCCATCGAGCTGTTTGCGACCCGCAGCCACTTCGATTACCACGACCCGGCAGCCGTCGAGCAACTCGCTCAATGGTTGTCCGAGACCGGGTTGAGGCTGGAGAGCGTCCATGCGCCGATCACTGATCGGTTCGGCGAGGGGGACAAGTGGGCCGCCACGTATTCAACGGCCCTTGCGGACAATGCCGGCCGTCAGCTTGCGGTCAAAGAGGCAGAAGCGGCGCTGCACATCGCAAAGCGGCTGCCGTTCAAGACCCTCGTCGTGCATCTGGGCACCCCGGCTTCGAAGAACAATCCGGGCGATAACAGCCGCGCGGCGGCGGCACGGAGCGTCGAAGAGATTTGTCGCATCGCTGACCCGTTAGGCGTACGGGTTGCGCTCGAGGTCATTCCCAATCCGATCTCGACGCCCGCCACGTTGGTTGCGATGCTCGAAGCGCTCGAGGCGCCGCACGCAGGAATCTGCATGGATTTCGGCCATGCCTTTCTCGGCGGTGAGGTGCCCGATGCCATCGAGACGGCGGCGGAGCATCTGATCGCCACCCACGTTCACGACAATCACGGGCGCGCCGACGATCACTTGGTGCCCTATCTGGGATCGATTAACTGGGACGCGGCATTGGTGACGATGCAGAAGATCGGGTACGACGGCACGTACCTCATGGAACTGGCGAATACGGGTTCACCTGCGTTGGTGCTCGAAGAGGCGCGGCGCGCGCGTCAGCGGTTCGAGCAGGCGCTTCGTTGAAAAGGTTGGCTCAGCGCCTGCGCCTGCGGCGCGCGCGAGTCGAGCCGCGGCGAACGGGGTGGGGCCCCGCGAGCAGAAAAAAATGATTGTCTACATCGAGGATATCGCGCGGTTCGAGGGGCAGGCCGTCACCCTCCGTGGCTGGCTGCATAATCGCCGCTCGAGCGGCAAGATTCACTTCCTCACGGTACGCGACGGCACTGGTTTTATTCAGTGCGTGATGTCGCGCCAGGCCGTGGGCGACGAGGCCTTCACGCGCGCGGACCATCTCGCGCAGGAAACCTCAATCATCGTGACCGGCACTGCCCGCGCGGACAAGCGCGCCCCGGGTGGATACGAAATCGACGTGACCAGCCTCGCGGTCGTCTCCGAGGCCCAGAATTACCCGATTACGCCGAAGGAACATGGCGTTGACTATCTGCTCGATCGGCGCCATCTCTGGATCCGCTCGCAGCGGCAGCAGGCCGTGCTTCGCGTCCGTCACGAAGTCATCAACGCCGTCCGCGATTTCTTCAACTCCCGCGGCTTCATTCTGGCTGACACGCCGATCTTCACGCCGGCGGCCTGCGAAGGAACCACCACGCTGTTTCCGGTCCAGTACTTCGAGCAGGAAACGGCCTTTCTCACGCAGAGTGGGCAGCTCTACAACGAGGCCAATGCGATGGCGCTCGGCCGCGTCTACTGTTTTGGACCGACCTTTCGTGCGGAGAAGTCAAAAACACGCCGGCATCTGACCGAGTTCTGGATGGTGGAACCGGAAATGGCGTACGCCACTCTCGACGATGTCATCGAACTTGCCGAGGGGTTGGTGGTGTCGGTGGTAGGGCGCGTTCTGGAAAAGCGGGCAACCGAGTTGAAGGTCCTGGAACGTGATACGACGAAACTGCAGGCGGTCCAGGCACCGTTTCCACGCGTGTCCTACGACGAAGCCGCGGAAGTCCTGCATCGAAAGGGTCTGCCCTTCGAATGGGGCGGGGATTTCGGCGCGCCCGACGAGACCGCGCTCTCGGAGGAATTCGATCGCCCAATCGCGGTGCACCGCTATCCCTCCGCGGTCAAGGCCTTCTACATGAAGCCTGACCCGGAACGACCCGAGGTAGCCCTCTGCGTGGACGTGCTCGCGCCCGAAGGGTACGGGGAGATCATCGGCGGCGGCGTCCGCATAGACGACTACAACCTGCTGCTCGAGCGGATCCACGAACACAATTTGCCGCAGGAAGCATTCGAGTGGTACCTGGATCTCCGCAGATACGGCAGCGTCCCGCACGGCGGCTTCGGAATGGGCATCGAGCGCGTCGTGAGCTGGATCTGCGGCCTCGAACATCTTCGCGAGGCGATCCCGTACCCACGAATGCTGTACCGGATATATCCGTGAGAACTGCCAACGTCCAACTGCCAAAATGAAAATCGGCTTCTTATCCCTCGGTTGCCCCAAGAACCTCGTTGATGGCGAGGTGATGCTCGGACTCGCACACCAGGCCGGTCACGAGTTGACCACCAACTCGGCAGAGGCCGAGGTGCTCGTGGTGAATACCTGTGCGTTCATCGATTCCGCCAAAGAAGAATCCATCGAGGCGATTCTCGAGATGGCGCAGCAGAAGCGGCGTGGCAACTGCGCTCGCCTGATCGTGACCGGATGCCTCGCCGAACGATATCGCGACGAACTGAGACGCGAGATTCCCGAGATCGACGCGGTGCTCGGCACGGGCGAAGTGGAGCAGATCGTGGACGCGATCGGGGCTCGGGACTCGGGGCTCGGGACTCGATCGATCTCGGTCGCACCGTTGTCGTTCTTCTCGAAGTCTCCCCGTCCTCCCGTCCTCCCGTCCTCCCGTCCTCCCGTCCTCCCGACATATCTCTACGACGCCGACACTCCCCGCCTCCTCACCACGCCGAAGCACTTCGCCTACGTGAAAATCGCGGAAGGCTGCGACTACACCTGCGCGTTCTGCATCATTCCGACGCTGCGCGGGAAGTACCGCAGCCGCTCCCACGAATCAATCGTTCGTGAAGCGCGATCGTTGGCTGAACGTGGTGTGAGGGAATTGCTGCTGATTTCTCAGGACACGACGTTCTTCGGCGTCGATCGCGGCGAACGTGGGGCGCTCGCCCGTCTGCTTCGTGATCTGAATGCGATCGACGGCCTCGCCTGGATCCGACTCTTGTACCTCTATCCGACGACGATCACCGACGACGTGCTCGATGCGATGGCGGAATGCGACAAACTGTGTCGCTACGTCGATCTGCCTCTGCAGCACGCCTCGGCGACCGTGCTGAAACGGATGCGTCGCCCCGGTAATCGAAAAACCTACGAGGCGCTGCTCGCCCGAATCCGCCAGCGCGTGCCGGGCGTGACCTTGCGAACGACGCTGATCGTAGGATTTCCGGGCGAAACCGCCGCGGACTTTGCCGAGCTCGAACAGTTCGTTCGGGAGACGGAGTTCGATCATCTTGGCGTGTTCACCTACTCGCACGAAGAAGGCACCCGCGCCTTTGCGCGCCCCGACGATGTCCCGGCAGCGATAAAAAAGGAACGTCGTCATCAGTTGATGGCCTGGCAGAAACAGATCGTGGCCGGGCTGCAGCGGCGGCGGCTCGGGGAAGAGGTCGACGTGCTCATCGACGGCCCCTCGCCGGAGCACGAGCTGGTGCTTGAGGGTCGTCTCGAGGGCCAGGCGCCCGACATAGACTCGCAGGTCTATCTGAGCCATTGCGATCCGTCGCAGTACGTCGCCGGAAACCTCATCCGCGCGCGGCTCCTCGAGCCTCGCGGATACGACTGGATCGCGTCTCCAATCGAGAGATAACTCCTTCGATTGTGCTATATTGGTGGGTGCCAGCTTCGAGGAAGTAACCCGAGTGGGCTCGTGCCCACTTTTTGTGTTTCAGGGGTGTTTTTACGGCGCGTCACGAGGAACTGACGCGGGTCCGCGAAGCCGCTGAGCGTGTGGCGCGCAGCTACGGGCTGGAGATTTTTGACGTCCAGTTGCGCAGGGAATCGATCGGCACGGTGTTGCGCGTAATTATCGATCGGCCCGATCGGGGTGTACCGGAAACGCCCGAGGAAGCGGTCGGTATCGAGGATTGCCAGCGAGTGAGTCAGGACCTCAGCGCGGTGCTCGATGTCGAGGAAGACGAACTGAACGAAGCGGCACTGACCCAGCAATATACTCTGGAAGTTTCTTCGCCAGGCCTCGATCGACCGCTGCGGCATGAAGCGGATTACCGCCGGTTTCAAGGGCGCGTGGCCAAACTCGTGACGAGCCAGCCGCTGAACGGGCAATCCGCGTTTGCCGGGCGAATCACTGCCGTTCAGAACGGCGTGGTGGTGCTCGAAGAAGGACGGCGGACGCACCGGGTACCGATTGTTCACATCAAGCGTGGAAACCTGGCAGTTGAATTTTGAAATAGCTGCCAGCTTCCAGCTGCCAGCTTCCAGCGCGTTCAACATTGAACCCTGGAAGCTGGAAGCCGGAAGCTGAGAGCTGGAAGCTGAAAAATGGCAGTCATCAACCCGCTACTCCAACAGATCGACGCGATCGCCAAAGAAAAGGGGGTCGAGCCTGAAATCATCATCAACGCGGTGCAGGACGCCCTCGAGGCGGCTGCGCGGAAGCGTTACAAGAGCGAGGCGCTCCGAGCCCGATTCAATCAGGACAACGGGCAGCTCGAGCTGTACGCCGTGAAGAAGATCGTCGCCGACGTCACCGACCCATCGACGCAGATCTCGCTCGATGAAGCGCAGCAGCTCTACGGCGACGAAGCGGAAGTCGACATGGAAATCGAGTTCCCTCGTCCAACCGAAGATCTCGGGCGCATTGCCGCGCAAACCGCCAAGCAGGTCATCTTTCAGAAGGTGCGGGAGGCCGAACGGGAGAACGTCTACGCGGAGTACAGCCAGCGCGTCGGCGAGGTGGTCAACGGGATGGTCAAGCGGTTCGAGAACGGCGACATCATCGTCGAGCTCGGCCGTGTTGAGGCGCAGCTTCCCCGCAAGGAGCAGTCGAGAGCCGAAAACTACACCGTCGGCGACCGCGTGCGCGCCGTCATTCGCGGCGTGAATCGAAGCGCCAAGGGCCCGCAGATCGTATTGTCGAGGACCGACCCCGCGCTGCTCATCAAGCTGTTCGAGCAGGAAGTCCCGGAGATTTACGACGGCACTGTGATGATCCGCGGCGCCGTCCGCGAGGCCGGCGACCGCGCCAAGGTGGCCGTCTACTCCCGCGAGCGCGACGTCGATCCAGTCGGCGCGTGCGTCGGTATGAAAGGCACGCGCGTGCAGTCGATCATTCGCGAACTCCGCGGCGAGAAGATCGATATCGTCGAGTGGTCCGAAGATCCCGTCGTGTTCGTCACCAATGCGATCAGCCCCGCAAAGGTCCAGCGTGTTTCAATCGTGGACGATGCGGAAAGGGTGATGGAGGTGATCGTCGAGGATAAGCAGCTGTCGCTCGCGATTGGCAAAAAGGGACAGAACGTGCGGCTGGCCGCCAAGCTGACGGGCTGGAAGATCGAAATCAAGAGCGAGGAAGAAAAGCGCAAGGAAGTTGAAGAGAAATTCGATGCCCTCGAGGCCGGAGAGGCCGTGGCGGCGGATGCCGCAGCGGCGCCGGAAGTAATCGCCGAAGGCTCGACGCGAGACGACGCGGCAGTCCCGACGGTGGGGGAAGACGCGCCCGCAGTGGCAACCGCCGACGAAGCAGCGGCGGAAAAACAGTAACGGCCGGAAGCACTACGAGCAGAACGATACTGAATGGCAACAGTCCGGATTTACAAAGTCGCTGAGCTGCTCAACACCTCGAGCCAGGAGGTGATCGCCCTTCTCAAGCGCGATCACGGCATCGAGGTCAAGAGCGCGTCGAGCACGATCGAAGAGGTCGTCGCTCGCCAATTCGTCGAGCGTCTGGCACGCCAGCGAAACATTGCGGTGCCCACCAACGCGTCGTTTGCGGATACACCCATCGCGGCCAAGGGGCGCAAGCCCGCCGGAAAGGCCGCCGAGCCCGCAAAGCCCGCGGCTCCTTCGTTGCCGCCTCCGCGGCTGGTGAAATCGGCGAAGACCGCCGCGCCGGTCGCACCTCCGCCTGAAGTCGTCGTCGCGCCGCCTGCTGCCGCCGAGTCAGTACTCGTGCCGGCGCCAACCCCGCCGGTCTCCGTCGAACCGGAGCCCCGGGCACCGGTCGCGGCAGAACCCGTCAAAGCGCCGGAGCCTGTTGCGCTGCCCGAGCCGGAACCCGAGCTCGTGATTGCGGCGGAAGCGCCGGAAGCCGTCGAGGAACCGTCGCCAGCGCCGCCCGTCGCGGCGGCACCGACGCCCCCGCCGCCGGCACCCGCTCGTCCCGTCATGCCGCCGCCAACGGGTCGCATCGTTCCGCCAACGCTCCGTTTGCGCGTCGAAGATCCGAGAACCGGACAGGCGCCGCCTGCACCCCCGCGCCGCCCCGTCCTCGTACGTCCACCGGCTCCGACAACGCCGCCACCGGCCGCGACGGGAAATCTCAGTCGCCCGGCAACGCCCGCCGCGAGACCGGCGGCGGGTGGCCCGGGAACGTCGCTTCGCCCGCCGCAACGTCCGTCCGGGTTGCCGCCTCGTCAGGCGCCGATGGGTGGTCCGCGACCACTCCCCTCTCAGCCGGTTCGTCCGGCAACTCCGCCGCGTCCGGGAGCGCCGGCATACCGTCCGCCGATGCAGCATCGTCCGCCGGCGCCGCGGCCGGGGGGACCGGTCAGACGTGAAGCGCCGCGTGCGCCGATGATGCCGGCCGCGCCAGTCGCGCCTCCGCCAGTGACTCGTACGATCACGTTGGCCGAAGGCATGACGGTGGCCGACCTCGCAACCAAACTCGACGTCAAGGCCAAGGACGTCCTCAAGAAGCTCATGGAGCGGCGGTTGATGATGACCATCAACAGCACGCTGGACGATGAGACGGCATCGATGATCGCGCGCGAATTTGGCGCCGACGTGAAGATGCAGAGTTTCGAAGAAGAGATGCTGCAGGTCGAGGCCGAAGACGTCAATGCGTCGGATCTGGTCACGCGCGCGCCGGTCGTCACGGTCATGGGCCATGTCGATCACGGCAAGACCACACTGCTCGATGCCATCCGATCCGCTCGTGTCGCCGAACGCGAGGCGGGCGGCATCACGCAGCATATCGGCGCGTATGCCGTGCAGGTGAACGACCGCAACGTCGTCTTCCTCGACACACCGGGCCATGAAGCATTCACGATGATGCGCGCCCGCGGCGCCCGCGTAACCGACGTCGTCATCCTGGTCGTGGCGGCCGACGATGGGGTGATGCCGCAAACCAAGGAAGCGATCGATCACGCGAAGGCGGCCGGGGTACCCATCCTCGTCGCGATCAACAAGATCGACAAGCCGAATGCCAATGCGGATCGGGTCAAGAAAGAGTTGGCCGATCTCGGGCTCACGCCGGAGCAGTGGGGCGGTCAGACCGTCATGGTCGAAGTGTCGGCCAAGAAGAAGCAGAACCTCGAACTGCTGCTCGAGATGATCCTGCTCGTGACGGAAATGAGCGAACTGAAAGCCAACCCGAAGCGCAACGCGTCGGGAACCGTGCTCGAAGCCAAGCTCGACAAAGGCCGCGGGCCGGTTGCGACGATCCTCGTGCAGGACGGCACGCTGCACGTCGGCGACACGTTCATTGCCGGCACGATCGTCGGCAAGGTTCGAGCGCTGATCGACGACCGCGGCCGTCAGCTGAAGGCCGCCCCGCCGGCGACCCCCGTCGAAGTACTCGGCCTCGGTGGGCTTCCGCAACCTGGCGATGCGTTCCAGGCACTCACCGATACCGCGAAGGCGCGCCAGATTGCGCTCTTCCGCCAGACGCAGGCGAAGGAAAAGGCACTCGGCGGCAAGAGTGCGCGGCTGACGCTCGAGTCCCTCCAGGCGCAGATCGCCGAAGGGGACATGAAGGAGCTGCCGATCATCATCAAGGCCGACGTGCAGGGGTCAGCGGAAGTTCTTGGCGATACGCTGACCAAGCTCACCGACGAGAAGGTCAAGGTGCGCATCATTCACAGCGGCGTCGGTGCGATTAATGAATCCGACGTGCTGCTCGCGTCTGCCTCGAACGCGATCATCATCGGGTTCAACGTGCGTCCCGATCGGAACGCCTCCGACGTCGCCGAACGCGAGAAGGTAGACATCCGTCTGCACTCGGTCATCTACAACGTCGTCGACGAGATGAAAAAGGCGATGACCGGCCTCCTCGAACCGACGCTCAAGGAAGTGCGGCTGGGTTCGGCCGAAGTGCGCGACACCTTCAAGGTGCCGAAGTTCGGTACGATTGCCGGCTGCATGGTGACCGAAGGCCGGATCACTCGCGCCGGGGACACCCAGGCTCGGCTGCTCCGTGACAACGTGGTCGTTTACGAGGGCAAGATTGGTTCGCTGCGACGTTTCAAAGACGATGTGTCGGAGGTCAAAGCCGGGTTCGAATGCGGTATTGGTTTCGAGCGGTTCAACGACATCAAAGTCGGTGACGTCATCGAAGCGTTTGTCGTGGAGCGAGTCGCGGCCACGGTGTAACAAGAGACCTGCCCGCTTTTACGCCTATGTTTCAAGGAACCAGACCGAGCCGTGTTGCCGATCAACTCCGGGCGGAGATTGCCGACCTCGTGGCGCGGGAGCTTCACGACCCCGGGATCGGGTTCTTGACCATCACGCATGTCAAGGTCACGCCGGATCTGCAAACCGCACGCGTTTACTACACGACGCTGGGAGACCCCAAAGCGCGCCGGGAAACCGCGCGGGCGCTCGAACGCGCAACGCCATTTCTGCGACGTCACATCGGCCGGCGGTTGCGCCTGAAGCGCGTCCCCGAACTCGAATTCTTCTTCGACGAAGCCGTGGAACGCGGCGATCGCATCGAGCGAATCCTCCAGGAGATCAGCGCGACCCGTTCGACAGGCTCAGGGTCGTCCCCAGCCGAGTCGAACGACGAGCGCAAACCAGAGGACCTGGAGGGCGACCTGTCCGACCACGCGCACGATGAGCCACACGACGACCGTCACGGCACCCACTGACACGGTGCTTCGCCAGATACGCGAGGAGCTGCTCAAGCGGCAGCGGTTCGTGCTGACGTCCCACGCCCGCCCGGATGGCGACTCGATCGGCTCACAGCTCGCCCTGGCGTTCACGCTGGAGTCGCTCGGCAAGCACGTCCGCATCCTCAACTCTGACGCCGCGCCGGAGCACTATCTCGACTTCCCCGGCATGGACCGGATCGAGATCGTCAACGCCGCGCCGGCGGATCTTCAGACCGATGCGGTGGTCGTGATGGAGTGCAGCGATCTGTCCCGCACCGGCGTCTCCGGGCTGAACCACCACTTCATCATCAATATCGACCACCACGCGGGAAACCGGATGTACGGCGCACTGAACTGGTTCGATGAATCGGCCGCGGCCTGCGGCGAGATGGTCTTCGATATCATTCGCGCGCTCAACGTCCCGCTCACCACCGACATCGCGACGCACATCTATCTCGCGATCCTGACCGATACCGGCTCGTTCCATCACTCGAATATCACTCCGCGCACCTTCGACATCTGCCGTCAGACGGTCGAGGCGGGGGTGAATCCGGCAGCCATGGCGCGCCGCGTGTTCGACAGTAACAGCTTTGGAAAGCTGAAGCTGATCGGGGCGCTCCTTGATTCCATGGAGCTCATCGATCACGGCCGCCTCGCGGTGCTGTATCTCGACGACAAGATGCTCGAGGCCTGCGGGTGCACCCACAACGACACCGAAGGCGTGATCAATCTCCCGCTCACGGCCCGAGAGATTCAAGCGGTCGTCTTCTTCAAGGTTTCCTCGTCTGACGAGGTCCGCGTCAGCATGCGATCGAAATACGACGTTGACGTGCGGCTCGTCGCGAACGCATTCGGCGGTGGGGGTCACAAGAATGCCGCGGGGTTCACCGTTCAGGGACCGCTCGACAAGGTGAAGCCAGCCATCCTCGAACGTCTCGTCCAGGCAGTCGGTCAGGGGCTCCAGACTCGGCCTGAACAATGAACGGCGTCCTGATCGTTGACAAGCCATCCGGTCCGACGTCTCACGACGTCGTCGCGCGTGTTCGAAAGACGATCGGCCTGCGCAGAATCGGCCACACCGGCACGCTCGATCCCCTTGCCACCGGAGTGCTCCCACTCGTGCTCGGTCGCGCCACACGCCTGTCGCAGTTCCTCAGCGCCGACGAAAAGGAGTACGTAGCTGACGTCCGTCTCGGCGCGTCGAGCGATACCTACGACGCGATGGGACGCCTGTCACGTACGTTGTGGATCGAGGCAGGCGCGAGCGACCGTTGGCCAACCGCGGCGGGCGTGGAGAGCGTGCTCTCCGAATTCCGGGGAACTTACTGGCAGACGCCACCGCCGTTTTCTGCAAAGAAGATTGCAGGCACTCCCGCCTACCGTTTTGCACGAAGAGACCAAGCCGTCGAGCTCAAGCCCGTGTCGGTGACGGTGAGTGCGTTGACCCTCGTGGCGTGCAGCCACGACGTGGTGCGGTTGCGTGTGGTCTGTTCGGCTGGCTTCTACGTCCGGACTCTGGCTCACGAGCTGGGGGTTCGGCTCGGGTGCGGCGGCTACCTCGAAGCGCTGCGGCGCACGCGCGTCGGGTCGTTCCGAGAGGAGGAAGCGGTGCCGCTCGAAACGATCGAACAGGCCGGCACAGACGCGCTCAGGTACCTGCTGCCCATGAATCGGCTGCTCGAGGAGTATCCGACCGTGGTGGTCAATCCTCGAGGGTTGAAACGAGCCACCCATGGGAATGCGCTCGGACCGGAGGATCTCGCCGGACCGCCGCCGGCTGCGTCCACCCCGAAAGCCCGGGTTGTCGACTCCGACGGGTCGCTCCTGGCGATCGCGGAACCGGTTTCCGGCGGGCTTTTGCACCCGGTCGTTGTTCTGGTGTAAGATATTGAGTCGCTTGGAATTGTTTCGCCGGACAGGGGTTACTGCCGTCGCGCCGTGCCCGTGTGGCGGGCGAAGTTTACGGCGGTCTGGTGCCGGGCATCCCGCCCGAAGCGTCTGGGCCGTGCGTGGAGGTACCCTCTGTGGCATTAAGCAAGGACCGTAAGACCGAGGTCATTGGTAGTTACAAGACCCACACCGCCGACACCGGCTCTCCCGAAGTTCAGGTAGCACTCCTCAGCGAGCGGATCAATTACCTGACGGAACACTTCAAAACCCACGCGAAGGATCATCATTCGCGCCGGGGGCTTCTGAAGCTCGTCGGCCAGCGTCGACGTCTGCTGGATTACCTCAAGCGCAAGGACAGCGATCGCTACGCCGATCTCATCCGCAAGCTCGGAATCAGGAAATAAGAGCGCAAAATGCATACACGTGATATCTCCGTGGGCGGCCGGTCGATTTCTATCGAAACAGGCCGGCTCGCGAAGCAGGCTGATGGTGCCGTGATCGTCCGATCCGGGGACACTATGGTGCTCGTCACCGCCTGCGCCGCCCCCAACGCTCGTGAGGGCATCGACTTCCTGCCGTTGACCGTCGATTACCGCGAATACACCTACGCATCTGGCCGCATTCCAGGCGGCTTCTTCAAGCGCGAGGGCAAGCCCAGCGAAAAGGAAGTGTTGACGAGCCGGCTGATCGATCGACCGATCCGGCCGTTGTTCCCATTCGGATGGCGTCACGAGACGCAGGTGATCGCGCTCGTTCTCTCCGCCGATTCGGAAAACGATTCCGACGTCCTGGCCATCACCGGAGCCTCGGCCGCACTCGCAATGTCCTCAATTCCTTTCGCGCGAACGATCGCGGGCGTGAGGGTTGGGCTCATTGAGGGCGAATACATCATCAATCCCACGTTCGAGCAGAGACGGCGCAGCCGAATCGATCTGGTCGTCGCCGGCAGCAAAGACGCGATCGTGATGGTCGAAGCGGGCGCGAAAGAAGTGACTGAAGAAGAGATGGTGACCGCGCTCGAACGCGCTCACGCGGCGATCCGCGACATCGTCAGGGTGATCGATACCCTTGCCAGCGATGGCGGCAAGAAGAAGATCGAAGTCCCCAAGCGCGAGGTGAGCCACGATTTCTATCGCGAGGTCGAAGAGAAGGTTTACGTCCCGCTGAGCGAAGCGATGCGCATTCGCGGCAAGCTGGAGAACTACGACCGCGTCGATCAAGTGCTCGAAGAGCTGATTGCCAGCATCCCCGAAGGCGAAGTCGAACGCCGCACCGAGGCGAAAGCCATTTTCAAAGAGTTGAAGGAGAAAGTCATCCGCGACGAGGCGCTCCAACGAGGGCGCCGGCTCGACGGCCGCGCCTTCGACGAGATTCGCCCGATTTCCATCGAAGTCGGCGTGCTGCCGCGCGCACACGGCTCCACGGTTTTCACACGCGGCGAAACACAGGCGCTTGTCACCGCGACGCTGGGTACCGCGGAAGACCAGCAAAAAATCGAGATGGTTGACGGCGAGCAGTGGAAGCGATTCATGCTCCACTACAACTTTCCACCGTTCTCGGTCGGCGAAGTCGCATTCCTGCGCGGCCCTGGCCGCCGCGAAGTGGGTCACGGCGCGCTTGCCGAGCGATCGCTCTATCCGTTAATTCCTGCTGAAGATCAGTTCCCCTACACCATTCGCGTCGTCTCCGACATTCTCGAGTCGAATGGCTCCTCGTCGATGGCGTCGGTCTGCGGCGGATCGCTGGCGATGATGGATGCGGGCGTCCCATTGAAGACGCACGTGGCCGGCGTGGCCATGGGCCTCATCATGGAGGAACAAACCGGCAAGTACGCCATCCTCACCGACATCGCGGGTTTCGAGGATCACTACGGCGACATGGACTTCAAGGTTGCCGGCACGTCACAGGGCATCACGGCGCTGCAGATGGACATCAAGGTCTCCGGAATCACGACGGAGATCATGCGGAAGGCGCTCGAACAGGCACTGAAGGGGCGTCTGTTCATTCTCGACAAGATGGAGCAAACGCTGTCATCGCCGCGCACGAGCGTTTCCACCTACGCGCCGCGGATCGTGACCATCCGTATCCCGGTGGACAAGATCCGCGACGTCATCGGACCGGGTGGCAAGACGATCCGAAGCATCATCGAGCGCACCGGCGTCAAGATCGACGTCGAGGACGACGGTCGTGTGAACGTCGCATCGGCAGACGAAGCCTCTGCGCAAAAGGCCATCGGGATCATCCAGGAACTCACGGCGACACCGGAGCTGAACAAGACCTACCTGGGCAAGGTTCAGCGGATCACGGACTTTGGCGCGTTCGTGGAAATCATGCCGGGCGTCGACGGCCTCCTGCACGTCTCGGAGATCGCACACTACCGCGTCAAAGACGTGCGGGATGAGCTGAAGGAAGGGGAACAGGTGATGGTCAAGGTGATCAACATCGACCCGTCCGGCAAGATCCGTTTGAGCCGCAAGGCGCTGCTCGAGCCAACCGAAGGGCAGGCCGCCGGCGCCGCACACGGCGGCGGAGACGGAGATCGCGGCGATCGTCGCGGCGACCGACGCCATCGTTCTCACGGAGATCACGAGCGTCCACGGGGAGAGCGGCCCGAACCCGCAGAGAAGAGCTAAGCGTCACAAATCAAACAGGTTAGCGACTCTGACTGTTCCGGCGGGTTGACCCTTGGGGGCCGACGGGGGCAACCGTCGTCGCCCCCCCGACGTCTTTACTTCTAGAAGCCTCGGTTTCCCCTAGCTCAGCCTTTGTCCGCGGATGGCGTTGCCTCGCAGAGTCGTTGGCGAAACTGGGGTTGCGGGCCGATACCAATACAGAGCCCCCGGAGGACCTTGATGACGACCTTCCATCGGCGAACCGTGCTTGCGGTCGCGAGTCTCGCAGTTGCCGGCGCAACGCTGTCCGCCCTTGCAGGCAGAAGCCAGGGACAGGTTCGCGAGTTTTCGGTGTCCGGTCGCGACTACGCGTTCTCCCCGGGCCGTATCGAGGTGCAGAAAGACGACCTCGTGAAAGTCACGTTTACAGCCCGGGACATCGCTCACAGCTTCACGATCGACGGCTATCGGATCTCCAAGCGCGCCGGTCCGCAGCAGTCGGTCGTGTTCGAGTTTCGCGCCGATCAGACAGGCACGTTCCCCTTCTACTGCAACCTGACGCAGGACCCGAAGTGCCGTGAGATGAGAGGCGAGCTGGTCGTTCGCTAGGCTTGCCGTCCGCTTTCGGGCGTCGCGCTCAGCGCGGCGCCCCCTGCAATTTCGACCCTCAATCGACTCTTCCGATGGCCGTACGCGAAGTAGAAGGCAATCCCGATTGCCATCCAGAGAATCAACCGCTCCCACGTCGCGCGCGGCAGGCCGATCATCAGCGTCAGGCTGACAAGCGCTGACAGCGCCGGAAGCACCGGCACGAACGGCATCCTGAACGGTCGCGGCAGATCGGGTCGCGTTCGGCGCAACACGATGATGCCGAGCGAGACGATGACAAACGCCAGCAGCGTGCCGATGCTCGTCAGACCACCGAGCGTTCCAATTGGCGTCAGCCCCGCCGCGACGGCTACGGCCACTCCCGTCACGATTGTCGACACGTGCGGTGTCTTGAACCGCGGGTGAATACGACTTGCCCAGGCCGGCAACAGTCCGTCCTTCGCCATCGCCAGGAAGATCCGCGGCTGGGCGAGCATCATCACGACCATCACCGAGCTGAGACCGGCGAGGGCCCCGACCGTCACCAGTACTTTGACCATCGCCATGGGGCCCTGCCATGGGGTGCCCACCGCCCGCTGCGCGGCTGCCTCCGTGGCGACGAGGAGGGGCGCGGGCTGATTCAGCATCTCTTTGTACGGCACGAGACCGACCATCACGCCCGACACGAGTACGTAGAGCACGGTGCAGACCGCCAGCGAACCCAAGATGCCGCGCGGCATGTCACGCTGCGGATTTCGTGCTTCCTGCGCGGATGTCGAGACCGCGTCGAATCCGATGTAGGCGAAGAAAATGACTCCGGCTCCGCGCAGGATGCCGCTCCAGCCGTATTCGCCGAAGGTCCCCGTGTTCTCCGGAATGAACGGGTGCCAGTTGTTGGGATCGATGAAGAATGCGCCGGCGCCGATGACGATGAGCACGACGCCCACTTTGAGTACGACGATCACACTGTTTACCGTTGCCGACTCGCTGACGCCGAAAATCAGGAGCGCCGTCACGGCGACGGTGACGAGTACTGCTGGCAGGTTGAAAACGGCCGTTACCGGATCGCCGCCGGGAATCGGCACCGACGTGCCTGGCGCGGCGCTCAGCGCCGCCGGAAAGCTCACTCCCATCTGATTGAGCAGCGTGATGAGATTTCCTGACCATCCCACGGCCACCGTGGCGGCGCCCAGCGCATATTCGAGGATGAGATCCCAGCCGATTATCCACGCGACGAACTCGCCGAGTGTCGCGTAGGCGTAGGTGTAGGCTGAACCGGCGACGGGAACGCTCGCCGCAAACTCGGAGTAGCAGAGCGCAGCCAGTACGCTGGTCAGTCCGGCGATCACCATCGAGATGACGATCGCCGGCCCGGCATTGGCCGCAGCGGCCTGACCGGTGAGGACGAAGATGCCCGTGCCGATGACCGCTCCGACGCCCAGCATGACGAGTTGGGCCGGTCCGAGTACCCGCTTCAGTTCTCCACTGCCTTCAGGCCCGCCGAGTTGCTCCACACGAATCCGCTCGATCGACTTGGTGGCGAAGATGGACATGGGTGGGAAGGTGGCCCAAAAGGTCCGGGGAAGTCATTAAGGTGGGGTCAAACGACCGCAAGAAACCTTTAACTTCTTCTCAAGGGGGCGCTAATCTTGGCGGACATGCGGGGTTCCCTCACCTTCGGTTCGTACGAGTTCGACCCGAACAGCCGGTTGCTCAAGCGGGACGGTGTCGAGCTGCAACTACCCCCGCGGGTGCTGGGGGTCCTGGAAGTCCTGCTCCGCCGGGCGGGCGACGTAGTGCCTCGTCAGGAGCTCATCGACAACGTGTGGCGAGACGCGTTTGTCACGGACACCTCCCTTGCCGAAGCCGTCAGCCTGTTGCGCCAGGCACTGGGAGACGATCCTCAGTCACCTTCCTTCATTCAAACGTTCCATCGGCGCGGGTATCGATTTGTGGCACCCGTTGCGGTACAGAGTCCTCCCGCCACTCCTCCTCCACAAGATGCGTCCGATGTCCCGTCGCCGAGCGGCCTGCCGTCGCGCCACGCAACGACCGACGGCCCATCCATCGGGATGCAGCTCGTGCCGTGGAGTGTTGCGGCGGCGTGCGCGATTCTGGCCAGCGTCGCCGTGTGGCAGGCAGTGTCGAAACGGGAATTGCCGCTGCAGCCGACCACCCGATTCACGATCGCCCCGCCCGCTGGCACTCGCTTCGATTCGCGCGCGCCAGCATTTGCGCTCTCGGCAGACGGCTCGCTGCTGGCGTTTTCCGCGTGTGAGGAGACGTGCCGGCTCTATATCCGCCCCTCAGATCGTCTGGAAGCGTCACCCCTCGCGGGAACAGAGGACGGCGCCGGTCCATTCTTCTCTCCGGACGGCCGCTGGATCGCGTTTTTTGCGGACGGCCACCTGAGGAAGGTCTCTCTAAGCGGGGGCGCGGCCGTGACGTTGGCCGAAGCCGCCGATCCTGCCGGAGGCGCGTGGACCGCGAACGGTCAAATCATCTATGCGGGCGCCGGACCCCGTCTGCACGTGATTCCCGAAACGGGCGGAGAGCCAGTCACGCTCACCTCGCCGAATCCGAAGGACGGCGGCGTCCGTCACGTCCGTCCGGCACTGGTCGCTGATACGCGGTTTCTGTTGTTTACGATGACGAATGGTCCGGGACCTGACAGCGTTGGCCGAATCGCGCTGCTGGATCTCAGTTCGCCGTCGCGGCCGCCCGCGGTGTTGCTCGCAAATGCCGGCTCGGCTGTCGCTCTGTCGAAGGATGTGATTGCGTTTTCAACAGGATCCGAATTGCAGGTGGCGGGTCTCGATCTCGCTCGCGGACGGATCGCGGGTGCCCCGCAGACGGCGCTCACGAAGCTCGCAACCACGGCCGCCGCAGCGCAATTTGCGGCAGCGCCCGACGGCACATCCATCGCTCTTACCGCTGAACCAGCGCCGACGCCAACACTGTTCTGGACTGCGGAAGCGCCGGAAGCCAGTCCCGCCGGAACCCGGCAGAAGGCGGTCCCACTCGACGGCATTCGGGGAGCAGTGCTGTCACCGGACGGACGAAGGGTCGCAGGCTTCAACCGCGATGACAGCTCGAAATCCGACTTGTGGATTGGTGACCTCGTGACTGGTACTGCCACTCGAATGACGCACGGCGAGACGGCCGCCGCGCCAGTCTGGAACCGGGCAGGAACGGCCGTCTGGTTTGCCTCGAGCGCAAGCGGGACGTTCGCCGTCTATCAACGCGAAGTTGATTCTCTGCAGCCGGCTCGTCGCGTGTATGCGGGCAGCCAGCACGCATTTCCAGCGTCGGCGTCCCCGGATGGATCGACGCTCGCGATCACGATGCTGGATCCAGCGACTGGCGCCGACATCTGGACACTGGGTCTCGCAGGGGGTGACGCGCGGCCACTGATTCGTACGCCTTCTGAGGAAGTGGCGGCGGCGTTCTCCCCCAATGGACAGCTGCTCGCCTATCAATCCGACGACTCGGGCCGATGGGAAATTTACACCCATCGTCTCAGCGACCATCGTCGAATGCCGGTCTCCAGCGGAGGCGGGACTTTTCCGTTCTGGTCGCCCGACGGAACGGGGGTGTTCTTTGTTTCGGGGAACCGCCTGATGCGTGCGGCCATTGGGCCGGACGGCGCAACGATTGGCGGCCCCGCCATCTGGTCGCGACAGGACGCCGCCCGGGCTGTGGGAATCGAGCCGCGCGGGCGCGTCCTGTTCGAGCGCAACGCGTCGAGGCCCGCTGCCGCAATCCTGACACGTCAGTGGGACCGCGAAGTGCGCCGGCTCCTCGGCCCCCCCTCGCCGGCCCTGCTCCGATAATGGGGACTGTCCCCTTTTCCCACTTTCGCGAAAGGGGGACTGTCCCCTTTTCTCAATTTTGGGAAAAGGGGACAGTCCCCCTTTCTTCGGCGCGGGCGATGCGTTCTTCGATCGGCGGATGCGAATGGAAGAGCCAGAGAGCCGCGCGGGAAGGGTGAGGCTCTGCGAGGTTCTGCGCGCCCAGGCGACGCATGGCCGAGACAAACGCCACGGGCCGTTTCGTGAGTTGCAGCGCGAAGGCATCCGCGCGCCGCTCGTGGAATCGCGACAGCGCGTGCGTCAACGGCGTCAAGGCCAGCGCAACACCGGCGCCGACCAGCACGATCAGCGGGAGACCAGCCACGTCGGCAGCGCTCGACAGGCCAAGTCGCCAAATGCCGATCGCCAGGTTGATCACAGCCGCAGCTGCTCCAAAGCTCGCAACCAGCACGCACGTTTGCGCGGTGACCGCCTTCAGCACATCGCGATTGGCGTGGTGTCCCAGCTCGTGCGCGAGAATCACTTCGACTTCGTCATCTGAATAGTCGGCCAGAAGCGTGTCGGAGAGGAGGATGCGACGAGTCGCGCCGACACCTACCAGCGCCGCATTCGCTCGACGTGTTTTGTTGCCGAGTCCCCATTCATAGATGCCAAGGACCGGCAAGCCCGCGCGCTCCGACAGCTCGCGAAGGCGCTCCTGCAGTTGCGGCCGTTCGAGGGGCGAGCATCGATAGAAGAGAGGCAACAAGACGATCGGCGCGATTTGCGCCACGAGGAGCGCCGCGGCTCCAAAGCCGATCGCCGCCGCCATCCACCAGCCGTTTGGATATTGCCGAATCGTCAGATACAGACCCTCCGCCGCGGCGATCCACATGACCATCGACACCAGCGCACCCTTCGCGTAATCGCGCAGCCATTGCGCGGTTGACTCGGTCGACAGTCCATATCGGCGCTCGACGATCACCGAACTGTAGTAGGCGAGGGGAAGGGCGGCGGTCTGAAGGAAGACACCGAGCAGCAGCACGTACGCTGCAATGGCCGCAGAGGATGAAATCGAGTGGCCTGAGGTCTGGTCTACCCCGAACGTGACGACATCGCGAAGAATGGCTGAGCCGCCCGTTAGAAGCAGCAACAAGAGCAAGCCGCCACTCAGCAGAGTGCCGGCGACAGCCGTACGGCGCCGGAGCCGGTGATATCGAACGGCTTTGTCAGTATTCAAGCCATCAGCTGCGATCAGTTCAACTGAACGGAAATCAGCTTCGATACGCCCGGTTCTTCCATCGTCACACCGTAGAGCCGATTGGCTATTTCCATCGTTTTACGGTTGTGAGTGATCAGGATGAACTGAGTTTGATCCTGCATCCCCTGGAGCATCTCGACGAACCGGCCGATGTTCGCATCGTCGAGCGGCGCATCGATTTCGTCGAGGAGACAGAACGGGCTTGGACGATATCTGAAAATCGCGAACATCAGCGCCATTGCGGTCAGCGCCTTCTCTCCACCCGACAGGAGCTGCACGTTTTGCAGGCGTTTGCCGGGGGGCTGGGCGATGATGTCGATGCCACTTTCGAGCTGGTCGCTTTCATCGAGCAACACCAGTCCAGCCTGACCGCCGCCAAACAGCGTTCTGAACGTCCCCTCGAAGTTCTCATTGATGACCGTGAAGGCGTCCCTGAACCGCTCCTTGGTCGTTTTGTCGATTCTGCGGATGGCTTCCCCGGTCGCCGCGATGGAGTCCACGAGATCCTTGCGTTGTGTCGTCAGGAACGCGTGACGTGATTCGAGGTCGTCGAACTGATCGATGGCCATCATGTTGACGGCGCCCATCCGTTCGATCTTCTGCCGCAGATCGCCAACCATCTCGTCGGGAGTCATGGAACGCTGCGCAACGGCCGACTGCGCCGCCTGGGTTTCGCCCGCAGCCGTCTCCGATTCGCGTTTCGCGTCCAACTCGTCGCCATCCGCCTCCGCCGGGTCGGGCGTGTCCTCGAGCGGAACCGGGCTGGCCAGAACGCCGTCGCGCTCGAGTTGGGCGACTTCCGCTGCGACTTCGTCGAGTGTCGCCTGAACTGCCTCAACACACGACGCTGCGAGGTGATTGAGATCCGACTCCGCCGTGGCTCGGGCGACGTCCAGGGCCGCGACTTCGGTGCGAACGGCTTCGAGCGATCGGCGGGCCTCGCGGATGTGCACTTCGTGCTGCTCGAATCCCGCGCGCAAGGTCCGCGCGCGTTCGTCGGCTTCCTTCACGCGTGCTTTCAGTTCGTCGAACTCGCGAATGTCGGCATCGAGCCGTGCCTCAGACTGGTTTACCGATTCGCCGAGCTCGGTGCGGCGTGTTTCGGCGCGCTCGAGGTCGGCACGACGCCCATCGATGCGTCCTTCCAATTCTCTCGCCGCATCCTGGAGCCGGGCCGCGTCGGCGTCGAGAGCCGCCGCCCGCTCGACGAGCGCGGCGTGTTCCGCTTTGGCTTCCGCGGTCCGTTGGGCCTGCGCCTGCATGGCTTCGCGCGCTGCAAAGAGCCGACGCTGAGCGCCGTTGAGCTGTTCGTCGGCCGCGCGCTGATCGATTTCAATTCGCGCAATCGATTCCTGCGCTTCTTCGCGCCTCGACTCTTGCGCTCGAAGTTCCTCCTCGGCCGATCGACGTTCGACTGCGATTTGGTCGCGCTTTCGTGCCAGCCGCTCGCTTGCCTCGTCCGCTGCCGCGACCTGCAATTCGAAACCGACCGCCCCCTTTTCCTGCCGGTGCAATTCAGCGTGCAATGAGGCGATGGCCGATTCGGCGGCGGCAATGGTCAGCGCAATCGACCCGCCAGCCTGACGCAAACGATCCACTTCCGCTGTCTCGAATTCGACGCGCTCGCGCAGTTCCTTGATCTCGCGCTTCATCGACAGCAGCCCCACCGACTCGGTCCGCTGCCCGCCTTCGACAAGATTGCCCCGGCGGAAGACTTCGCCCTCGAGCGTCGCGACGGGACCGGGCAGCTGCGTCGCGCCCCACCGTGCCGCATCCAGACTTTCGGCCACCCACGCATTTGAAAGTTCCGCTTCGATTGCGGTTGCGGCAGGCCCGGTGCCGCGAACGACCTGGCTGAGGCGCCGCACACCGCCAGGCACGGGAGGTGTCGATCGCTGCGCAACCTTCCCATCGACGACGAGGAACCCGACGCGGCCCGCCTGTTTTTCCCGGGCCAGCGCCAGGCCAGCCGCGGCATCGTCGTGAGTCGCTACCACGACGTACTGAAGCAGATCTCCGAGGCACGCGGCTACTGCGCGTTCGAACCGGGGCTCTACGTCGAGATAGTCCGCCACCGAGCCCATCTGTCGAACCGGACCGTTTATTTCGGCAAGGACCAGCCGCGCTCCTTCGCCGTAATGCGCGCGTGCGATGTCCAGCTCCTCGAGCGACGTCAGCCTGGCCGTGCTGGAAGCCAGATCGTTTTCGTGGGCCCGGCATTCGGCGGCTTTGGTGTCGCGCTCAGCGCGTGCGCCGGCGAGCTCGGATTCGCGCGCGGCGCGCTCCACGGTCAGCGCGTCGATCGACGCTCGCGCCCGCGACAGCGCTTCATCAGCGGCGGCCCGCTCCTGCGATGCCCGCTGCGTTTCGACGTTCAAGTCGTTTGTCTCGACCTCGAGCTTTCCGAGCTCTTCGCCGATCCGTGCCCGCGCAGTCGTCGCGTGTTCGAGCGCGTGCCGCAAGGCGGTTGCCGCGTTGACGGCCGCGAACACTTCGCTCCGGGCCGCCTCGACGTCAGCTTCGAGGCCCTCGATGTTCCGCTGAAGCTCGGAATACGCCGCCTGTTCCGCACGAAAAGTTTCCGCCGCCGCGTCCCGTTGGGCAATAGCACGGGTCGCAGCGTCGCGACGCGTGGCCAGCTCGGCTTGCGCGGGCTCGCGACGTGCGACGAGCGCCGCCACTTCCGCGCCAATTTCGGCCGCGGCGGACCCGAGCGTCTCGATCTGCTGTCGATCCAGCGCGATCTGCTGTTGGAGACGTCCGATTTCAAGCTCGCGCGCATGCGCCGCTTCGCGGGACTCCGTTGCGTGCGCATCCGCTTCGGTCAAATCGAGCCGAAGCTGTTCGAGCGTGGCTTCGACTTCGGCGAGACGGGCCGAAGCTGCCGTCTCTCGCGCACGAGCATCCGCCAGCTTCGCGCGGGTGGATTCGATTGCGTCGCCAAGTCGGCGATACCGCTGAGCAAATTGCACTTTCTCCCAGCGCCGCAGCTCGTCGCGCAACCGTTTGTATCGACGAGCCTTCGCCGCTTGGCGCTTCAGCGTGCCGCGCTGTTTCTCGACCTCGTAAATGATGTCGTCCACGCGCGTCAGGTTCTGCTGCGCGGCTTCGAGCTTGAGTTCGGCCGCGCGGCGCCGGCTCTTGTACTTCGTGACACCGGCAGCTTCTTCGATCAGCTGCCGACGATCGGTCGGACGCGCGCTGAGAATCTGCCCGATCTTGCCCTGCTCGATCACCGCGTAGGCTTTCACCCCGATGCCGGCATCCATCAGGAGGTCCTGCACGTCGCGCAGTCGGCAGATCTCACCGTCGATCAAGTACTCGCTCTCTCCCGATCGGTAGAGCCGGCGCATCAGTTCGACGTCACGAACGATGAGTGGCGTGTCATCTGGCTCGACTGCGCTCGCCACAAGCGGCTCGGCAATTACCGCTTCGATCGGGGCGTCCAGCACGCTCGTGGCCGCGCCGGCTTCTTCGGCTTCCAGGGTGATCAGGGCGTGCGCCTTTCCGTTGCCGTTGCCGTTCCCATGTCCATTGCGCTTGCCGTGAGCGTGGGCGGTGTCTCGCAGGCGCGGCGCGGCACCGGGGACCCGCGCGGCGACACCCGCCAGCTTCAGCCGCACCTCGGCGGCTGCCGTCGGCTTCCGTCCGTCGCTGCCGCCAAAGATCACGTCCTCCATGCGGTCGCCGCGCAGACTCTTCGCGCTCTGCTCCCCGAGCACCCAGGTCAGCGCATCGACGACGTTGCTCTTGCCGCAGCCGTTCGGCCCGACGATGGCTGTCACACCGCCGTCAAAGGTCAACTCCGAGCGATCGGGAAAGCTCTTGAAGCCGGCAATCTCCAGGCGCTGCAACCGCATGTGTGGTCCCTTCCGATAAACAAAAAGCCGCTTCGGGTGGACGGTGTCCTACCCGGAAGCGGCTGGGGTCGCTTCGATCGTCTCAACTGTGTTGTGGAACCGTTGACGTGACAAGACCGTTCCAGCTGTTCTCACACCCCGCACAAAGCGGGGTTGCCCCTGAGTCCAGCGCCCGGCTTCGCGCTCCGCGCTCCGGCCAGGTCAAAACGGCTGTCAGTCTAGCAAGCCCCCATACGTAGGGGCAAGATCAAACTAGAACCCAAAATGTAGGGCAGATGGCCTCGCCCTGCGCCCGTCGACGGACCTTGCGTCCGGCCTACTGACCCTTTCCGCCACGGTTCGTCGCGCGCGCCAGCTCCGTGAGCTTTTGCGCCTCGCCGAACTGACTGAGCGCGAACTGCGCCTGCGGGTCGCGCGCGATCAGATTCCGTCGAGCCTCCTCCACGCCGAAGAGCGGAAGGTCGATCTCGTAATGAATCATCGCGCGAATGAAACTGTCGTCGGTCGTAAATGCCGCTTCGTCGACCTTGATCTTCTGCGTCTGCAACGACGCGCGGAAATCCTTCATCATGTCGTCGGTGACGGTGAAGCCGCGGGAGATGCGCTTCTTGGTGCGCGTCGCCTCGCTGAACCGCGTATCGCCCTCGGCGACGAACCCATCGGCGAATGTCGAGAACGATCCGCGGGCCCAGAGCTGACGTCCGAACCGCGTCGGCGAGAATCCTTCGACTGGGCCGGCCAGGAACTTGTCGGGTTCGATGCCGCCACCGCTGTACACCTTGCGCCCCGCGTCGGTGTACTTCAGATCCGCAGCGGAGTGCTGACGTTCGGCCTTCTGATCTCTCAACGTGTAGGTCAGGTACTCGTCGAAGCTGCCGTCCCAGGGCCGCTGAATCAACCGCCCGCTCGGCGTGTAATAGCGTCCGGTCGTCAACGCCAGGCCCGCGTTGCCGGCGATGCGGTACACCGACTGCACCAGCGCCTTTCCAAACGTCGTCTCGCCGACGACGAGCGCGCGATCGTGATCCTGGAGAGCGCCGCTGACGATTTCCGATGCGCTCGCGCTGTTGCGGTTCACGAGCACCACGATGGGCAAGTGCGTGTATTCGCTTTCCTCGGACGCCCGATACTCCTGATCCGCGTTGGGAATGCGACCCTTCGTAAACACGATCATGTCTCCGCGGGGCAGGAATCGGTTGGAGATGGCGATCGCTTGATCCAGCGCGCCGCCAGGGTTGTCACGCAGGTCCAGGATCAGACGCTTCATGCCTCTCCCGGCCAGCTGTTCGAGGGCCGCTCCCATTTCGCGATCCGATGTCTCGGAGAACTCGCCGAGCTTGACGTAGCCGGTCTGGGGATCCGCCATGAACGCGCCGCGGACCGTGGTGATGTTCACCTCGTCCCGCACCACCTCCATGTCGATCAGCTTGTCGTAGCCGCGCCGCTTGATCGAGATGCCGACGGTGGTGCCCTTCGGCCCCTTCAGTTTCCGGACGGCCTGCTCGCTCGTCCACCCCTTCGCATCGAGCATCGTGGTCTTGCCGGTGGAATCCTGGCCTTCGATGCGGGCGATGACGTCGCCACGGCGAAGCCCCTTCTTGAATGCGGGCGAGCCTTCGAAAATGGACATGACGGTGATATCGCCGTCAATTACCTGAATCTGGATGCCGAGGCCGTAGTACTTGCCTTCCTGCCGTTCCCGCATCTGCGTATACGAGCGGGGATCGAAGAAGCTGGAGTGGGGATCGAGCGTCTTGAGCATGCCGTCGATCGCGCCGTAGACAAGCCGGTCCGACGGCACTTCCTCGACGTATTCCCGGTTGATGGCGGCCAGGGCCGTTGAAAACAAGCGGAGCTGCTGCGCCGTTTCGTCCTGCGTGGCGAGCGCGCTGCTGCCGAAGAAACCGCCTGCGACCGCCGACAGGGCGACTGCGAGGACAACGGCTGGAAAGAACCGGGAATGTCGCATCTTGAAATCGTAACAGACCAAGTGCCCATCCGGCAACGACTTCCGGCCATTCGCCGAAGCCGGCAGCTTGACCCCCCGGGTAGGGGTTCCTATAATGGCTCGTTAGACCGCAACTGTCAGCCTTTCAAGGATTTGCTATATGTTTGGTTCGATCGGCATGCCGGAGCTGATCATCATCTTGACGATTGCCCTCATCATTTTCGGGCCCCGGAAACTGCCCGAGCTGGGGCGCTCGCTCGGCAAGAGTCTCGGCGAGTTCAAGCGGGCCTCGAACGAGCTGCGCAACACACTCGATGAGGAAATCCGGATCGAGGAACAGCGCAACACCGAACGGGCCGCGCCGCCTCCCCGTCCCGTTGACGCCGAGAGCGATCAGACCGTCCCGCGCCAAACCGAGAACGCATAACGTTCCATGGCGCTCGTACGCTTTCCGGGCACATCTCCGGCCCCGGATCCTGAACACGACCCCGATATCGAACTGACCGACGCCGACGACGAACTCGACGCCGGCGGCAAGATGTCGTTTCTGGAGCATCTCGACGAGCTCCGGAAACGACTCATCATGTCTGTCATCGCGCTCGTCGTCGGCTGTGTCGTCGCGTTCTTTTTCATCACGGACATCTTCCGGTTCGTGCTTGGGCCGGTGAAGGCCATGTTGCCGAACGACGGCACCTTCATCGCCACCGAAGGGCCGGAAGTGTTCATGCTGTACATCAAAGTCGGCATCCTCTCTGGCGTCTTCGTGGCCATGCCCTTCATTTTGTGGCAGCTCTGGTTGTTCATCGCCCCGGGGCTGTACTCCCACGAAAAGAAGTTCGCGATCCCGTTCGTCTTTTTCTCGAGCATCCTTTTTTTCGCCGGCGCGCTCTTTTCTCACTACATTGCGTTCCCCTACACCTGGAAGTTCTTCCTGGGATTTGAGTCGGACCTCGTCCACTTCATGCCGAAGCTGGGTCCCACGTTCTCGCTGTACACGAAGATGGCCCTCGGGTTCGGCGCGATCTTCCAGATGCCCGTCCTCGTGCTGGCACTTGCGCGCATGGGGGTCATCACGGCCGGCTTCCTGGTGAAGCATACGAAGTACGCCGTGCTGATCATCTTCATTCTCGGCGCGGTCCTCAGCCCCGGCGGCGACATTGGCTCGCAGGTGATGATGGCCGGACCGATGCTGGTGCTCTACGCCATCAGCATCGGGGTCGCGTGGATCTTCGGCAAGCGAAAGCCGGCGTAGCCTAACTCGATGCAAACGTGCGTCACTGCACTTGCCGTCGTCATGACGATGGCCGGTGCGATTCCTTCCGCGGCGCAGGCGCCCGCGCAGTCCACCCAACCAGTTCCCGCCGAAACACGACCCGCAACCACGACGACATCCGGCGATACCGGGCTGTGGTTCGTGCCGACCGGTGAAGTGCTCCCCGCGCGAAAGTGGTCGGTCAGCGCGCAGCGCGTGAACTTCGATTACGAGCAGGGTTTTACCGACGTCTCGAACTTCCCGGTGACGTTCGGTGTGGGCCTCGCCGATCGCGTTGAGATCTTCAGCGCGTGGACGGTCGTTCGCCGCATCGATCGCGATGTGCGGCCCTTGTTTTTCCCGACCTTCGGCGGCATCGACGGCGCCGGGGTTGTCAACGAGTATCCGTTCAACTCGCGCGAATGGTCGGGCAATCAGCTTGGGGATCTCTGGCTCGGCGCAAAATTCAACCTCACCTCCCAATACCGCCAATCGCCCGCCGCCCTTGCTGTGCGAGGGCTCGTCAAGATCCCGACAGCCGACACGGACGAAGGCGTCGGCACCGGAAAAGCGGACGTCGCTCTCGACGGGATCGTCAGTTCGGAGATGCACGAGCGTGTTGAGCTATCCGCCTTCGGCGGACTCATCGTCCGTGGAGATCCGGATACATTCGATCTGGTGAATGGCGTCCGGTGGGGCGTCGGTGTCGCGACTCCATCACGCGGAAGTCTGCGGCTGACGGCGGAACTGCATGGTGAGATTTATCTCGACGACGCAGTGGTTCCGAAAGGACCGACAATTCTCGGTCAGACGCTGTTGCCGATCAGTTCCGCCCAGGAAAGTCCCGTTACCGGAACCGTCGGATTGACGTGGCAGGGTCGGAACGGCATTTTCGCGGGCGCGGCGCTGAACTGGAACGCGAGGCTCGACGGACGGAGCAGGTTTGGCGTCTTCACGGACGAAACTGGCGACTCGCTCGGTTTTCAGTTCCGCATCGGATACCACCCCGGCGTGCGGGTCCACGTGCCTCCTCCACTCCCGCCGCCGCCTCCACCAGCTTCGGCGCAAAACCGACCGCCGACGGTGCGGGCGCAATGCGAACCGTGTACGGTTGAAATCGGCCGCGTCGCAACCGTGACCGCTGACGCGGCGGATCCGGACGGCGATGCGCTGACGTATTCGTGGAACGCTGCCGCCGGCAGCCTCGCGAATCGCTCCGATCGCCAGAGTCCGTGGACCGCGCCGATGCAGGAGGGGCCGGTGCCCATCACTGTCACGGCAAACGACGGCAAAGGTGGCACCGCGACCGACGCGGTCACGATGCAGGTGATTCGTCCCGCCGTCAAGGAATTCGTCTTCGAAGACGTGCACTTCGATTTCGATCGCTACTCTCTCCGACCGGAGGCCACCCGCGCCCTGGACGAGGCGATCAAGACACTGCAGTCGAATCCGGAACTGCGGCTCGAGATCGAAGGACACACGTGCAATATCGGAACGGCTGAATACAACCTCGCGCTCGGTGAGCGCCGCGCGTCGGCGGTTCGCGAGTATCTCGCCAGCCGTGGAATGGGCGCCGATCGTCTGCGGACGGTCAGCTACGGCGAAGAACGTCCGAAACACGATAACGCGCGCGAAGAAACGCGGCGCCTCAACCGCCGGGCCGCGCTGCTCGTCCGGGTGCAGCGGTGAGCGTTTCGACTATCGAGATCCGCACGCTCGTAGACGCGCTCGCATCGGACGACCTGGTTCGGCGCGAAGCGGCGACTGCGCGCCTGGCTGTCATCGGGCGGCGAGCCACCGACCGTCTGATCGGCGCGTTCGGCGCAACATCGGACGACTTCCTCCAGATTGGGATTCTGCAGACGCTCGAGCGCATTGCCGATCCCCGCGCCCTGCCGCTCATCGGTTCCGCTCTCCACGGGCCTGCCGACGTGGCGGTCGCGGCAGCCGCCTCGCTCAAGCCGCTGCTCGATGCGAAAGAAGCAGCGGTCTCCGCCAGCGCGCTCGATGCGCTCGTCGAAGTGGCGCTCGACCCGTCGCGGGAACGACGAGTTCGGCTGGCCGCACACGCTGCGCTCCAGGACATCCCCGCGGCCATGCTTGCGAAGATCACAGAAGCCCTCGAGGCGGACGGCCCGAAACGACGTCAGAAGAGCACCTACGATGACGCCGTCATCGAGGATGCTCTCGATGGTCGGTTGCCAGGCGATCCGGAGGAGCTTCGTCATGCCGTGATCGCGAAAGGCGCCACAGCCCCCCTTCCCTCGCTGCAGAAGCTCGTCGACGTCATCCGCTCGCGTGAGAGCTCCACGGCCGGCAACACCCGCCTCGCGTGGCAACACGTTCGGGGAGCCACGCATCAGGTACTGGCGTTGAGGGGCAGCCGCATCGCACTCTACGATTTGCGTGAAACCCTCGAGGCCGCCGAGGGTCCCCTGCCGCCATCCTTCGTCGCGGCGATGCGTGCAGTGGGCGACGCCTCGTGCGTCGAGTCGTTAGCGGCAGCGCTCTCGCGCGCACCGCAGGGGGATCTGTGGTGGCGACACCAGCTCGCGTCTGCCCTGCGCGGCGTGGCCAAGCGCGAGCGAATGACGAGGCGTCACGCGTCGATCAAGAAAGTGCTCGCGCGCTGGCCGGGGGCGGCGGAAGCCATTCTCTAATAAGCCTTGGCGAACCAGGCCTCGCCTTGTGAGGGACGTCCGCATTTCACACAGCTGCCCGACACCTTCTCGCTTCCGAAGGGAATATTGCGCAGCGTCGCCTGCGTCTCTGCCTTGATCTGCGCTTCGCAATCCGCGCTCCCGCACCAGCCGGCGATCACGAAGCCGGGACGGCCCTCCATCGTGGCCTTGAACTCGTCGTAGTTCGAGACACGCGTCGTATGCTCCTCGCGGAAGCGGAGCGCTCGCTGATAGAGCGAGTCCTGGATCTCCTGGAGGAGTGCGGTGATTCGTGCGGTCAAGCCCTCAAACGGTGCCGACAGCTTTTCGCGCGTATCGCGCCGGGCGAGCATGACCTGAGACTTCTCGAGATCTTTCGGCCCGATTTCCAGCCGAAGCGGAACCCCACGGAGTTCCCACTCGGCGAACTTCCAGCCGGGCGTATATGCCTCGCGGTCGTCGAGGAACACGCGGACGCCTTGCGCCACCAGATCCGCTTGAATCTGTCGTGCCTTCGGCAGGACAGTCTCCTGCCAGTTCCCGCGCGGAATCGGAACCATGACGACCTGATAGGGCGCCACGCGCGGCGGCAGGATCAGGCCGCTGTCATCGCCGTGGGTCATGATGACGCCGCCGATGAGCCGCGTCGACACACCCCAGGACGTCGTCCACGCGTACTGAAGCGCCTTGTCGCGACCCTGGAACTGGATGCTGAACGCCTTGGCGAAGTTCTGCCCGAGGTTGTGTGACGTCCCGGATTGCAGCGCCCGGCCGTCTCCCATCAGCGCTTCAATCGAGTAGGTGCGCGATGCGCCCGCGAACTTTTCGCTCTCGCTCTTCTGCCCGGTAACCACCGGCATGGCAAGTTCGGTTTCAGCGAATTCCTGGTACAGGTTCAGGATCCTGAGCGTTTCCTCCTGCGCTTCCGCTTCCGTCTCGTGAGCCGTATGCCCTTCCTGCCACAGGAATTCCGTCGTCCGCAAAAACGGGCGCGTGACCTTCTCCCAGCGGACCACGTTCGCCCACTGATTGATCAGGACGGGCAGATCGCGCCATGACTTGATCCACTTCGAGTAGAGCGTACCGATGATCGCCTCGGATGTCGGACGGACGACGAGCGGTTCGGCAAGTTCTTCATCGCCGCCACGTGTGACCCAGGCCACTTGTGGAGCGAACCCCTCGACGTGCTCTTTCTCCTTCATCAGCAGGGACGCAGGGATGAACAGCGGGAAATACGCATTCACGTGGCCGGTGGCCTTGAAGCGCCGGTCGAGCGCCTGCTGGATCAGTTCCCAAATCGCATAGCCGTACGGTCGAATCGCCATGCAGCCCTTGACTTCGGTGTAATCGGCAAGTTCGGCCCGTCGTACGACGTCCAGATACCAGCGCGAGAAGTCCTCCGACTGGGGAGTGATCTCAGTCACCAGTGCTTCTTTCGTCGATTTGGTTCCGCCTGCGGTTGCATCCGCCATTGAGTCCTCTGCACATGAGATCAGGAGATCGCGAGAGATGAACAGGAGATCTCTCTACCGGGTTTCCGAGAGCCGTCTCTGCCAGTGTACATCGTCGCGCTGCGGGAAATCGGTGCGGTAGTGCGCGCCGCGGCTTTCCTCGCGGCGCAGTGCGGCCCGTGCAATGAGACGGGCCACAACGGTGACGCTCGCGGCTCGCGAGGCGGCAGCCGTCATCGGCACGCCGGCATTGACGTTGGCTTCGATCGCCCGCCATGCGTTCTCCAGCACCTCGAGTGCGGCAGACAGGCCTTGTCGGTCGCGGAAGAGACCCACCTGCCGCCACATGACGTCCTGGACCACGCTCGCGCTCGCGGCCTCTGCGGCAGCGGTTGGACTGGGCGAGCGACCAGCGTCCTGAAGACCGAACGCGGCAGGCCAGGAACCATCGCTCCTGGCGCGCATGGCCTTCCCCGCCCGCGCCCCGAACACAAGACCCTCGAGCAGGGAGTTGCTGGCCAACCGATTGGCGCCATGGACGCCCGTGCACGCGACTTCGCCGGCGGCGTACAGACCGGGCAACGACGTTCGGCCGTCGAGATCCGTGAGCACGCCGCCCATGACGTAATGTGCCGCCGGACCAACCGGCACACGGCCGCGTGCGAGATCGAGACCAGCGTCGCGGCAGGTTCTCGAAATCAACGGAAAGCGTTGGTGGACGAACGATGGGTCGAGATGCTCCATCGACAAGAACACCGGGCCACCGGTTCGCTGCGATTCCCGGACGATCGCGCGTGCAACGCGATCGCGAGGGGCGAGCTCGCCTGCCGGTTCGTAACGTCCCATGAACCGCTCGCCCGCGGCATTCAACAGACGCGCACCTTCACCTCTCAGCGCTTCGGACAGGAGAAAGCGCGGTTGCCCGGCCACGTTCAGTGCGGTGGGATGAAACTGCACGAACTCCAGATCCGCGACGCGCGCACCAGCCACGTAGGCCATTGCCACACCATCTCCCGTCGCAACCGCTGGATTCGTCGTCTCTCGATACACCTGTCCGGCGCCGCCGGTCGCGAGAAGAACCGATGAAGCCCTCGCGGTTCCGATCGCGCCGTCATCTTCCAGGAACCCCGCCCCCACACAACGGCCCTGCTCGACCAGCAGCCGGACCACCCGCGCGTGAGAATGCGTGGTGATGCGGGACAAACCCGAGACGCGTTGCAGGAGCACGCGCCCGATCTCCCGTCCGGTTGCATCACGCGCGTGCAACACCCGACGTGCGCTGTGCGCGCCTTCGATGGCGAGCGCGAGTTGTCCGTCCGGAGCCCGATCGAAGTCGGCACCCCAGTCGATCAACTCGCGAACGTAGTGCGGACCGTCCTCAACCAGGGCGGCGACGGCGCGTTCATCGCACAGCCCATCACCCGCCGCAATCGTGTCGGTCCCATGCAGCGCGGGAGAGTCGTTTGCGGCCACCGCCGCGGCAATACCGCCCTGGGCATATCCGGTGTTGCCCGCCGTCGGTTCTGCTTTGGTGAGGATGAGCACGTCACCGGCGCCAGCCACTTCCGCGGCCGCTCGCAATGCTGCGATGCCGCTGCCGATGATGAGGAAGTCTGCGCGAAGCGTCACGCCGGATCCGATCCTGATATCCTACTTCAGCACGCGCCTCGCCCATGACGTCACCGCCAGCTCAGATTCCGGAGGCCACGCACGTGGATGTGCGCGCAGGGTCGGCCCGTTATCGGGTCGAGATCCAGCCGGGCGTGGCGCGGCGGCTCTCCTCGATCCTCGACAGCGTCTCGGCTCCTGCGCGCCGGTTCGTGGTCTCGAGCACAACGGTCTGGCGTCTGCACGGGAGCGCGGTGTCGCGCGCGGTCAAAGAGGATCCGATCCTCATTCCCGACGGCGAGCGATTCAAGAACCTGCAGACCCTCAGTCGGATCTACGACGGCCTGGTCCGGGCGAATGCTGATCGCGCGACCACCCTCATCGCCGTCGGCGGCGGCGTCGTCGGGGACATCGCGGGGTTTGCCGCGGCCACATACCTTCGCGGCGTCCCCGTAGTGCACGTGCCGACGACGCTGCTCGCGCAGGTGGACAGCGCGATTGGCGGCAAGGTGGGCGTCAACCACTCGCTTGGCAAAAACCTCATTGGCGCATTCCATCAGCCGCTGGCTGTCATCGCCGATCCGCTGTTTCTCGAAACCCTGCCGCGCCGGGAATTCCGCGCCGGGCTGTACGAGGTCGTGAAGTACGGCGCCATCGCGAGCCGTTCACTGTTTGACCGTGTGAGCGCGGAGTTGCCAGCCGTGTTCGCGCGCGATGCCGCCACGCTGATGCCCATCATCACCGAGTGCTGTCAGATCAAGGGTCGCATCGTCGAGCAGGACGAACGGGAATCGGGACCGAGGCGGGCGCTCAACTTCGGGCACACGGCGGGGCATGCGCTCGAGGCGATTACGAAGTATCGACGATTTCGGCACGGCGAGGCGGTGGCCTACGGGATGCTGATTGCCACGGACCTGGCCGTCCGCCGCGGCGCCATGCCGCCCGCGGATCGCGATGCGCTCGCGTCGCTCGTCACCCGAATGGGCCCGCTCCCGCCGATTGGCGATCTCTCGTCAGCGCAGGCGATCGAGGCGATGGCTCACGACAAGAAAGTCGTCGGCGGCCGTTTGCACTTCGTGCTTCCGACCTCGATCGGCACCACGGAAGTTGTGACGGATGTGACCGAGAAGGAACTCAAAGCGGCTTTCGCCGCGGCCGGGTTGCGTTAGCCAGCTGGTGACGAACCTCGGTCGAACAACCGCTACTCGATCCGGTGCTCTTTCAGTTTGGACAGCAGCATCTTGTAGCTGATCTGCAGCAACTCCGCGGTCCGGCCCTTGTTGCGCTCGGTTTCCTGCATTACCTGCTCGATCTTCCTGCGCTCCACTTCGGCAAGGGTGCGCCGCGTCACTTCGGAGAGACTGCCTGACAGATCGATTTGATCCCACGGGCCGGGCTGATCCTCGGCAGACAACGGTGCCGCAAACGAGAGATTCAGGTGCCGCGGCAGGATCGAATCCCCTTCCGCCAGGATCACCGCGCGCTCGATGCAGTTCTGCAACTCGCGAACGTTGCCCGGCCACCGGTAGGCGCGCAATTGATCGAGCGCCTCGGCCGAGAGCGAGAGCGGCGTTTTCTTCACATCGCGGCAGAAGCGTTCCACGAAGTAGCGGGCGAGGATTGGAATGTCGGCCGGTCGATCGCGAAGCGGCGGAACGGTAATCGGAAACACCGACAAGCGAAAGAACAGATCCTCACGAAATCGTCGCGCCGCAACCGCCGCCCGAAGGCCTCGATTGGTCGCCGCGACCAGCCGGACATCGACAACAACGGAGGCCGTGCCCCCGACGCGTTCGAATCGTTTCTCTTCGAGCGCCCGCAGGATCTTGGCTTGCAGCGACAGCGGCAAGTCGCCGATTTCGTCGAGGAACAACGTGCCGCGATGCGCCATCTCGAACTTGCCGGGCTTGCGCGCAACTGCGCCAGTGAACGCACCTTTCTCGTGGCCGAAGAGCTCCGTCTCGAGCAGCGTTTCGGGAATCGCCGCGCAATTGATCGCGACAAACGGCGCATCCGCTCGCGCGCTCAGCGCGTGCAGCGATCGCGCGAACAGCTCCTTGCCGGTGCCGCTCTCTCCTTCGATCAACACGGTCGTATCCGTCGTCGCGGCTCGCTGCAGCGAGGTAAATACTTTTCGCAACCCCGCATCGTCTCCCACGAGTTGCGGCGCGCCACGGCGCACCGCCAGCTCCTCTTTGAGCAGCAGGTTCTCGGTCACGATTCGGCGCTGGTCGAGCGCACGGGAAATGAGCAGCAGCAGATGATCCGGGTCGACAGGCTTGGCGAGAAAGTCGAATGCACCCTCTTTCATCGCGGCGACCGCGTCCTCGATGCTGCCGTATGCGGTCATCACGATCACCGGCACATCCGTGTCGATCTCTTTTGACGCGCGGAGCACGCCGAAACCATCGCCGACTGGCAGGCGCAGATCCGAAAGCACCACCGCGGGCTGCGATTGCTGCAGCGCGCGAACCGCTTCAGGCTGATCGCGCGCCTCGAGCACGGCGTGCCCCTGGCGCTCGAGCGCCAGGCGCAGCATCGTCCGCAACGAGTCCTTGTCTTCGACGAGAAGGATTTGCGCGGGGGCTGGCACGCCGTTACGACGGGAGGAGGTCAGCGGAGCCAGCCGGGGGGCACGCCTGCTTTGCGCGCCTCCTCTTCGATGTCTTCGATTTGCTTCTTCGAGTTCACGATGTCCGCTTTGACACGCGAGAGTTCGGCGAGCGCCTTGTCACGGTCCTCGCCAATCTTCGCGCGCTGGAATGGGTCGTCGCGGTTCACGAAGTCAGAACTCAAAGAGTTGATACGCGTCTGCAGCGCTTCCGCAAACATTTCGTTGCGACGCAGTTCTTCGCGGACTTGATTGATCCGGTTCTTCCACCACGCCTCGTCTTTTTCGTCGGGCTTGTTCTCGGGAGGCTTCGATTCGTCGATCTTCGTCGCGGTCGGTGCCGGCGCCGCTTGCGGCGGAGGATTCTGGGCGCTCGGCGGGAGATCCTTTTTGGTGATCACCTTGGCCGGCGTTTTCACGGTTTTGCGACGTTCCTGCTCTTTGCGGGCTAGTTCCGCCAGGCTGGGCGACTGGCTTTGCGTTTGCGCCGCGGCAACACAGGCCATCAGCAGCGCGGCCAAAGCCGCTCCCACGATTCGGTGTGCGCCCCTAAAACCCATGCTCATGCGCGGATAGCGTAACGGTTCATTGTACCAGGCAGTCCTAAACGCGGCCGCCTGCCTCGGTCAGGACACCCGGCTTAGAAATCGTATCGGCTCGACCCCGGGTTTGCAGCAGCGGCTTTCCTTAATGCGCTGGCGTTCTTGTTGTCGCCATCATCGCACCACCCTCCATTGGAGGAGCTCCAACCCCGGCGGCCGGCTGCCGGTCGTGACGTTCAAGGGTGCCCTGCCGATCATGGCCTCAAGGGTCGTTCGCACCCCCAACCCGTTGACCGACTCGACACGAACCGCCATCCGGTCGTTGGCATCAACCAGCGGATTCCCATCCACCTCGTCTCGATCGTCCAGCACCCACGCGACCACATAGTGCCGCGGCGCATCCGGCGCATCGAGAAGGCCGCTGAGCGACTGCCAGGCAAATATCTGCCACGCTTCCCCGCTCTCGCTTCGTGTGCGGGCCGTCATCGAACCAGCGGCGCAACAAACCGTCACCGTCCCGGCGCCGGGGATTTGGCGCGGCATGTCAGCCGGACCGTCAACAAACACCGCAACCCGTGCCCCCGAGAGCACCGCATTCCAATCGGCCTCACGACCCAGCTCCTGAAACGCTGCCGCCAGCATGGCTTGTGCGGCGTATGCGGCGTCACGCTCGCTTCGGTGAAAACGCGCGACGCGAATCTCGACGCGAGCCACCAGGGCCGCACCTTCGGCTACGGCCATGAGCACCGTGAGCAGCATCAGCACGTGAATGAGGGCCACGCCGCGCTGGTTCATCGCCAACCACCCAGATTCCTCGGTGTGACAGTGGTCTGGAGGATCACGTCCTTGACGAAGCGCGCTGAGCTCGTCGCGGAGCCAGGATTCTGAAACAGGCGGGGGTCCGGACCACGATAACCACGACTGCTCGTCTGCGTGCGGAGGGCAATCCGCAGACTGCGAATCCGGAGGAGATCTGCGTCGAACGGCTCCGCCCCGGAGCCGCACCAGGGGCCATCTTCGAACAAACTCACGTCGAGTGGGGCGAGCGTTGCGCCTGCCGGCGGCAGCACCGCCATTCCCGCACGCGGAGTGCCGAATGCGTCATACAGACAATTCTCTTCTCCGGCCGGGGGACGAGGCTGCAGCGCCGGGAACGGATCTCCGTAATACTCGAACGAAACGCTGACGACATCGCTGACCGCCGGAAAATCCCCGCGATCTCCATCGTCTCTCCGCAGCTCACGCGCGCCCGTGTTCCAGTAGTACGTTCGTAATTCCGCCGGCAGCACTGCCGAACCGCGTGCGTACGATGCGTTCGTGCCGCCGGACACTCGACGGACTGTCGCAGACGAGCCGTCTGTTTCAATCAGCACGAAAACGTCGAAATCCCCGCGACCGTCGAGGACGATGACGCTCATGCCGCCGGTGAAGCCGCACGGCAGCGCACAGCCGGCACGATCGAAGTCCAGGGTCGTCGTACCTGCCGGTGCATCAAGGGCAAGCGTGGCGGGCGCAATGTGCGGCACGACCCGCAATGTTGTAACGCCCGTCAACGGCTGCGATCGATCGCTACGTCCCGGCCAGACCGGAGGAATCCAGTGGATCAAGGGGCCGGCCCTGATGCCGCGATCGGATCCAGCACCGGCATCGAGAACTGCTGACAGCATGCCCTCGATGCCAGCCCTGGCCCGTTGCTGAACATCGGCACGCTCGCCGCTTACCTCCATGGCCGTCTTCGCGTCGAAGAGTACGACGCACGTCAAAGCGGTGAGAAGCAACAGCACCGCAGCCGCAACAAGCAGTTCGATCAGCGTGTAACCGCTTTGATCCGTTCGAACCATTCGATCTCCGCTTCTCACCGAAGTCGTGTTCGGGCGGTGATTAACCTCGCCTCCCCCGGTCCGCGGCCCGAGATGACTCGGCCCGGAGCAGGGTCGTTCACGAGCGGGACGACGAGGACACGAAACACCAGCGTGTCGTCTGGCGCAGCCATCAGTGCGCCGACCTGCCAGCGACGAACAAAGGCGGCTGAACCCGGTGGGCTTGGCCCGCTGCCTACCCACTGGCCGCGTTCGTCCAGGTAGTCAACATAGCCGTCTACGTTTTCCTGCAGCGTATTTGCCGGCGAGACCGCCAGGCCTCGTCCGCCGCTTGCGGGTGTACGGCCGGACAGATTGGTATCGAGATCCGATACGCGGTCGCCGGCCTCGTCCCAGCGCCATGCCAGCGATTGCAGTTCCTCTAACTTCGCCTGTGCCGCGGAGAGCGCGATCGTCTCCGCGCCGGACGACCACATCGTGCGCATGACCCAGACGAGAAGGTGCGCGGCGCCCACGGACACCAGCGTAAAGACTGCTATCGCAACGACCACTTCAACGAGGGTGAGCCCGGCGTTCGACTCGCTTCGGTTTGTCACGACGCTCTTTGAAGTGCAACTGGCGATCCGAGACGGCCCACCGCGATTTGCGGAGTAAATCTGCTTGCCGCCGACCGAGCGCGGATCTCAGTTGAGGGAAAGTGCGACTGGAGCGGGCGCGGAAGGTTGCGAAAATTGCAGCGGTGCCTCTCCCGCCTAAAGGCGCCCCTCGACGTTGCTCAGGGCGGCCCGAGCACTGTCGAAGGCCGGAAGCCACACGCAGAAAGGCGGTGGCCGAGCGTGGGCGCGTCCCAGCGCTTCACCTCGAGGCGTGGAAACGCGGCTGCATCGAATGAGGCGCCAATCGCGGCCGATTGGCAGCCGGCCGACCACCGGCAGGTCTCACGAACCAGATTGGCAGTTGTGCGGCTCACGGCACCGTACGGATGCGCAAAGAGGTCGATCCTGCTCCCCATCACGCGCTCGAGAGCGAGAATGCTTTCCAATACCTCGTTTCGTTGCGCATCCGGATCCTGATCGGGAAGCGCGAGGTGGTTGACGGTATGCGCACCGATCGAAATGCCGGGAGCCGTAGCCAGCTGGCGGAGTTCGTCGGCGACCAGTGGCCGGCGAGAGCGATCGGGCGCGATGCCCGACCAACTCGCCACCGCTGAAGTCACGCGGTCGCGTTCGGCGAGCGATGCGTGAACCAGGTGATCGTGCAGGCGATTGTGGGCGGCTCGCCGTTCTTCAAGAGTGCTCGTCGCCCAGGTGACAGGTGCGCCGTTCAATTCAACGGTCAGGTTCGGCGGCGGAGTGTCGAACAGTAACGCGCGTTCGAGGAGGTCCCACCAGTACTCTCCGGGCGCATCGAGCCAGCGAGTGGTTGCAAACACCGTGGCGGGCAGTTCCAGGCGTTCCAGAATTGGCGACGCTGTCTGAAGCGTGTCGAGATAACCATCGTCGAATGTCACCGCGACGGCCCGCTCGGGGAGACCTTCACGGGCACCGGCCAGCAACTCCTGCAGTGGCATCACACGACAGTTGCGTGCGAGCCAGGCCATCTGTTCCTCAAACAGCTGGGCAGGAACGCTCAAGTCATGGACGTCAGAGCGACCGTCCACGCGGTGGTAAAGCAACACGACACCATTTCCCTGGTGACGGAACGACGGCCTGGTCGTAGGCGTCTCCTTCTGCGCGCGGACCCCAACGAGCAATGGATGGTAAGGGTCCGTCGTGTCGAATTCCTCGTCGCTCAGTTCGCGGCACGCGAGTCCATGCAGGAACGCAACGTTCGTCAGGACGTTTCCATACGTGCTGACCTCGACGTTACCGGCGCCGAACACAGGCTCGAAGAGCGCCCGAGCGCCAGCAGGCGTCACACGCCACAGGTCGCCGGCGTCGCCGTACTCGAGACACGCGCGGCTGGCTGAGGGCAGCGTCGCGAGCAGGACACCACCCGGCTTCAACAACCGAAAGCACTCGCGCACGACCGCCGTGGCATCGTCGATGACGTGGAGCGTCTGCGTCAGGATGATGCAGTCGAACCGCGCATCGGGGATTCCGACGGCTGCGCGCAAATCGGCGACCACGGTCGCGCGAGGGTTGTTGTCGTCCAAATCGACGACGTCGCTATGAGTCACGCGGGGGCCACCAAACCGGCGCGTGAAGTCCTCTTCCTGAACCTCCAGAACTGCACCGGCAACATCCGACGATCTGGCCGCGAGAAAATCGTCGATGTAACGCCGATCGATGGGTGTGCCTCGGTCGTATCCCCAGTCCCGGCTGACAGGATCTGCACGACGAAGGTCGCCCCAATCGATCGCAAGATCCGCATGGTGCTCGATGTACGCGCGGTGGTGCGCCGTTTCGGCCCGAGCTCGTTCAAGTTCTGCCAGATCGCGATCTCGAACGGCGAGTTGCGCCCGGTGCTCACGAATGAGCATTCCCGAAGCCATCTCCAGCTTCACCACGAGATCGGACATCTGTGAATCGAGGAACTGTCGATGCTTCTCGAGGACCGCGCGATAGGTCGTCAGATCGAGCCCCGCGGTGATTGGCGGCCACCACGATCGATCGTTCGCCTCGAGCACCGCGCGCGCGTCAGGTGCCGGCATGGTGCGGACGCCGCCAGCGAGAACGCGGAACCACCATTCGCACGCCGCAAGACCTCCGAGGCGTTCATCCAGTGCACCGAGCAGCTTCCACGCCGAACGCCGGGCCGCAAACACGGGCGGAGTGGCACGTGGATTTGCGAGGAGTGCCGGCAGATCGTGGTCGGATGTCAGCGTTCGCCGTGTCAGTCCGTCCGGGGTCTGCAATTCAAGCGTGGGAATGACAATAGACACATCTGCGCAGTTCTTCAGCGCATCAATGCAGCCCTCAGAGTTCTGGCTATCCAGAAGCCACGGTACAGAGACGAGGAGGATGATCTCGTGGCTGGAGGCCGCCAGTGCGGCGTTGAGCGACGCGGCGCTGTTCGAAGCCCGATGGACCCGGAGCCCCAGGCGCGCAGCGAGCGATGGGAGGACCGGGCTGTCCTCGACCGTAGCGAGGTGAAGTTCGCCGGCGACGGTCTGCCGAGCAGCCCTGTCTGCCGCTCGGACGAGGTTGCGACTGCCCGCGCCTGCGGCGTCCAGGATTACGGAAATCATCCGGGCCCAGCCTGCCCCGTAATCGCAGCGTACAACCGTCGCAGCGGTGCAGTGATGCGCCAGCTCCACGACGACCGGAGCGCAAGGACTTCTTTCCGGAGTTCCGAAGTCTCCCACTGGAGTCGGTCGACATCCTGCTTGCGCTGATGCTCGGCTCGAACTCGCTGTGCCTTGCCCTCGATTCCTGCCAGTTCCTCCCGGGCCCTTTGCAGCGCCGGTCGGAGGACGACTGCTGCGTCGCGCTGCATCTCCGACATCTCACGTTGAAGGTGCATGGACTCGGCAGCCCCCGCCAGGATGACGTCAATCAAATGGACCCGATAGGCCTGTGCATGCTTGGCGACGAGCTGTCGAAGCGGACGCTCGTAGCGATCGGTTTCAGTCATCACCCGACTCATTGAAGTCGCGTTCCGACGGTAATAGAAAGATACTTCCGGGAGGATCACGCCGTGGAATCCACGTTCAACGAGGCGGAGCCAGAAGTCCCAATCCTCGCAGCCTTCGCGCATCGATTCGTCATAGCCGTTTACGGCCTCGAACGCGGTCCGGCGCACGATTGCTGCGCCGTTCACGGTATTCCGGGCGAGCAGCGCCGGAAGCTCGCAGGACACCGGCGTCCACTTCCAGGATTCGTCGCCAAATGTCTCGAGCCAGTGCGATACGAATGCCAGGTCCGGACGTCGATCGAGGACTTCAAGCGCACGCTCGAACCACGTCGGTGCCAGGCGATCGTCCGCATCGAGGGCACAAAAGAACGTGCCGCTTGCCTGCTGAGCGGCATAATTGCGCGCCGCAGGTAACCCGCGGTTTTCGGTCCGCAATACCCTCGTGCGTGGCGTCCGAAGCTCACGCAACGCCTCGGCCGTCGCTGCATCCGTCGAGCCATCGTCGACGACGATGATCTCCGCGTTGGCAACGGTCTGATCGAGGACGCTTTGGACGGCTTCTGCGATGAACGCACCGTGGTTGAAGCACGGCATCAGGACAGAAATGCGCGGCAGCGTCATCACACGGCTGTTGCTTGAGATCGAATGTCGACGGTGGGCAACTGCGCCAGCATGTCCAGGTAAGCCTCGGCGACTTGTGGCGCACGCCCGTCCATCACGATCCGCCCGCCTTCGAGCAACAGCGCGCGGTCGCAGAATGCGGCAATCGTGCGAGGTTCGTGACTGACGAGCAGCATCGACCGACCGGAGCGGTGAAGTTCACGGTAGCGTTCCTGGCATCGTTGCTTGAACCCGGCGTCCCCTACGGCAAAGATCTCGTCGAGGATGAGCACGTCCCGGACGGCGCGGAAGGCTACGGCATACGCCAGTCGTGCCGCCATGCCACTCGAATAGTGCCGCAGCTCGAGGTTTGCAAATCGCTCGAGGCCGGCAAACGAAAGGATCCCCGGGGTCGCCTTTCTCAACTCGCGGAGGCCGAGCCCCATCACCGTTCCGAGCAGTTCGATGTTATCGATAGCATCGAGATCAGGGTTCCACCCCACACCGAGCTCGAGAATTGGCGTGATCTCGCCGCGAACGTTGACTTGTCCCGCATCGGGCGCATAGATGCCCGAGACGATCTTCAACAACGTGCTTTTGCCGCAGCCGTTGCGGCCCATGAGGCCGAGGCTTTCGTCCTGTCGCAATTCGAACGAGACATCATCAAGCACACGGAGTGTCTCGTGGGGGCGCCTGCGGAAGAGATCCAGGGCATGCTCACGGACGGTCTCCCGGCGGACAGATGGAATCCGGAAGCTCTTTGCGACGTTCTGTGCCGTGACGACAGCCCTCACTACACGTACTCCGCCACGCGTGAGGCGTTCGCGCGATAAATGAGTGCACCGATGCCGAAGATTGCACCTGCTTCAAGCATCAGCAGCGCGTGTGCGAGCGCTGAAGGTGCAGCTCCGTCCACGAGAACGCTGCGCGAAAACAAGATAACCGGAGTGGGCGGCCAGAGATAGAGATACGGGTGGATGCGCTCAGGAAGAATGCTGATGGGGTAGATGATGGGCGCCACGAAGAATCCTGCGTGGCTGACAACTTCCCAGATCTGGTGCAGGTCTCGGTAGCGCATGAAGAGGACGCTGGCAGCAAGCGAAAACCCCGCGACGATGGCACAGAACTGAACCAGATAGACGAGATATAAGCCGACAGCCGCCGGCGAGGGTGGGTGACCGGACGCCGCCAGAAAAATGACGAGCACGACCGAGAACACCAGCAGCGTGATCACGGCATTCGACTCTGAGGCGAGCACCAGAATCCACGACGGGAAGCGCGCCTTCGACAACAGATAGCTCTTCGCCCTGAGCGATAGCAGTCCGGTTTTGGTGGCGTCTTGAAAAAACTCGTATAGGAACAAACCGATGATCAAGTCGAGGCGATACTGCGGCTCTCCCGCAAACACATACGAAAACACCGAGAGCAGCACGAGAAACATCGAGAGCGGCTTCAGGAGCGCCCACAGGAACCCGCCCAAGCTGCCGTGGTAGCGGGTCTTGAAATCCGTGCGCACGAGCGTCCACGCCAGGCTCGCGCGGTGCGCATGACGCTCCGCCATGCGAGTTGTTGCGGTGGCAATTACTTCCATTGGCCCGTTGATCCGTTGATCCGTTGACCCGGTTCGTCGATCCGTTACTATACGGCACCAGGTGTCCGCGCTGCGCATCCTCCACGTTGTCCCTTACTACGAACATGCGTGGGCCTACGGGGGAATCCCCAGGCTGGCGACGACGATGACGCGCGGCCTTGCGGCACGTGGACATCGGGTGACCGTCTGCACGACGGATGTGTGCGATAGCCGCTCCCGACTCAGCGTTACCACGACACGTTCGGCGATCGACGTCCGCATGTTCCGTAACGTTTCAAATCGCCTCGCGTACAACTATCAATTCTTCACTCCTGTGGGATTGAATCGATTCTTGCGGGCGCATGCTCGAACGTTCGACGTTGCGCACTTGCACGCGTGTCGCAACTTGCCCGGTGAAATCGCTGCCCGTGCGTTGAAGACCTCCTCCGTGCCGTACCTGGTATCCCCCAACGGCACGGCGCCTGCGATCGAACGGCGGCTGATCGCGAAGCAGATGTTCGACCTGGTAGCTGGACAGCAGATGCTCCAGGGTGCGGCGCGGATTCTGGCGACCAGCAATGCTGAGCGAAATCAGTTGTTGGCACTTGGGCTGCCAGCGGAGAAGATTCGTGTGCTTCCCAATCCGATCGACGAATCTGAGTATCAGCATCGCTTCGAAGAGGATCGTTTCAGACGAACATACGGCCTCGGCTCGCAGCCGATCGTGCTATTCCTCGGAAAGCTCACACCTCGGAAAGGCGTGGACGTCCTGCTCCGCGCATTTCACAGCATCGCCGGGCCGCCGCAACTGGTCATTGCAGGCAACGACATGGGAGCGGGTGCTCGGGTGCACCAACTTATCGCTGAACTCAATCTCGATCATCGCGTGACCCGCACCGGCCTTTTGCAGGGAGCCGAGCGGCTCGACGCGTTAGCCGCCGCAACCGTCGTGGTCTACCCATCGAGAGATGAAGTGTTCGGACTCGTTGCCGTCGAAGCGCTCATGTGCGGCAGCCCGGTTGTGGTTTGTAACGACAGCGGCTGCGGCGAAATCATCGCAGAAGTTGGCGGAGGGCTCCGCGTGCCGTACGGAGATGCCGTGCAGCTCGCAGCGGCAATCAGGTCGGTGCTCGATTCTCCAGATCCCTGGCGCGTGCGCGCCCAAGCCGCGAGCGGCCTCGTTCGGGAGCGTTTCGGCTCCACGCATGTTTGCGCGCAGCTCGAGGCGCTCTATCAAGAAGTGCTTCTGGAATCGTCCCCAAGATCGGGCGCCGCATGATCGACTGCGTTGGCGTCAGCTTCGTGGTCCCGGTCCACAACGGCCGTCGGGCGCTGCCCCGCGTGCTCGCGGCAATCGAATCGCAGCGCGATGGACGTCCGTTCGAGATCATCATGGTTGACGATGGAAGCTCGGATGGCTCCGGGCGCTGGCTTGCCGAACAGGCGGCGGGGGGCCGCCTGAGAGTGGTCCCGGGACCACGGCGCGGAGCGGCTGCCGCCGTCAACAGCGGAATACGCGAAGCGCGGTATCCAATCATCTGTCAGGTGGATCAGGACGTCATCCTGGAACCGGGATGGATGAAGGAGCTGCTCGCCGTACTCGAAGATCCGGACGTCGCAGCAGCGCAGGGACATTACCTCGCAGGTCCAGATGCAGGCTTCTGGGGTCGATTGACGGGCCGGGATCTCGAGTGGCGGTATGCGCGAATGCAGCCGCCGTTCACCGATCACGTGTGCACCGGCAACTCGGCGTACCGATCGAACGCACTGCACAGCGTGGGGTGTCTCGATGAATCACTTGGATATGGCTACGACAACGATCTCAGCTACCGGTTGACCGCGTCCGGCTATCGCCTGGCATTCTGTCCAGACGCGCGCAGCATCCACTTGTGGCGCGAGGGAATTGGCGGTTACCTCCGACAGCAGTTCGGTGTGGGCTACGGCCGGCTGGACCTCGTCTGGAAACACCCCTGGCGTGCCGGCGGCGACACCGTGTCAGACGCCGTAATGATGGCGCACGCTCCTGTGATGCTGGCTGCCCTGGGCTGCATCTGCGCGAGCGGTGCCGCGCCGCTGATGCGACTCTCGTCCGCAGTACCGCTCGCCACCGCGCTCGCACTCCTCTCGATGCTCGCGGCCGAGAGGACGGTGGCTGGCCTTCGTGCCTGGAAGCGCTGTGGAGATCCGATCGCATTGGCGTTTCCGCTTGCACATCTCGTTCGCGACGTTGCATGGGCGGGAGCGATCAGCATGTGGTGCCTCAGGCGTGCTACCGGTCGATCTTCGCTGCCAGCCCACAGCATGGCGCGACGTGCGGACACGTCCCCGCTCTCTGTCGACGTCTCCCATCTCACGTCGGGGCAGATGCTCGCCGTCGTCCCTGCTTACAACGAGGTGGAAAACCTCAACCGGGTTGTCGGCGAACTTCGACGACTGGCTCCGGCGATTGACGTGCTCGTGGTCAACGACGGCTCGACCGATGCGACGAGCGAAGTCCTGCCGCAACTAGGGGTTCGCTGGTTGACGATGGCGGCGCGTGTGGGGGTGGGAGGCGCGGTACGGGCCGGGCTGCGTTATGCCCTCAAGAACGGATACAGCTACGTGGTCCGGATCGACGGCGATGGGCAGCATCGAACCACCGACATCCGACGGCTGCTCGAGCCTGTTGTAGCAGACCGCCTCGATGTCGTCATCGGGTCACGCTTTCTGGCGAGGCGCAAGCGAAGGTTCACGGTGTTGAGAGGCGCACAGGCACTGCTCGCCGTGTGCCTCACGTTTGCGACGAAGCGACGGATTACGGACCCCACTTCGGGCTTCTGTCTGTTTGGTCCGCGGGCGTTACGTATGCTCGCCCATCATCATCCGACCGGCTACGCTGAACCTGAACTGCTCCTGCTGCTGCACCGGAACGGACTGCGCGCGGGTGAAGTTCCGATCCGGATCAGGCCGCGGCTAAACGGCCGGACGTCACTCACGCCCCTGCGCGCACTCGTCGCGGTCGGACGAACGCTCGTGGCCCTCTTCGTGGCACCATCGAGGCGCGCGGTTATGAACGCGGGAGAAACAACGTGACCAACCTGATCCAAGTCGCCGCCGTTTCATTCGCGCTGGTGCTGTTGACCATCGTCCTGGAACTCGTTCGCCGCCGCAAGCTGACGGAAGAGCATTCGCTCATCTGGATCGCCGGAGCCCTCGCCCTGCTGGTGTTGTCGGTCTGGCGCAACCTGCTCGATGTCGCCGCGCGAATCGTCGGGGTCTACTATCCGCCGGCGCTTCTGCTTCTCGCGCTGACCGGATTCGTCTTCCTGGTGTCTCTCTATTTTTCCGTGGTGATTTCCCGCCAGCGGCAAGACATCGAGCGAATGGTTGAGGAACTGGCGCTCCTCGACGCGGATGTTCGACGGCTTCGCGAGTCAGGAGGGACCGTATCGGCCGGTCCAGTGGTGCCAGACGCCTCGCGCCAGAGCGCCGAAGCCCCGGAACCGAGGCGTCTCCCCCGACAGCAACACGTATCCCGCATTCAACCCGACGACCAGTCCGCCGCGTAACCCTGCCCTGAGCCTGTCGAAGGGGCCTGCCCTGAGCTTGTCGAAGGGGCCTGCCCTGAGCTTGTCGAAGGGGCCTGCCGCGTTGGATGAGCGACCGCTCATCCCGACGAGCCGCAGATGGTTCCTCGCGGCGTAGTACACGCGCTCGGGAGACATCCGACCGATCGAGCGTCCTCCTTCGTGATACGCAATCGCTTCGGAGACGCCGAGCACATCGAATCCCGCGCGTCTTGCGCGCAGGCAAAACTCGATGTCCTCAAACGAGAAGAAGAATTGTTCATCCAGCAAGCCAGCCGCGTCGAACACACTCCGCCGGATCAGAACGACGCAGCCGCTGACGGCGTCGATGGCGTAGGTCGAGCCTGGAGGCAGTGTCGAGATCGGCTGTCCGGCCAGGATGTGCCGCATCCGCCCGGTAGCAGGCGAAAAGCGGATGCCGGCGGAGGCAATGCGATCGGGTTCTTCGCGCGAGAGCAGAACTGGCGCGAAAATACCGGCCTGTGGGTTCGCGGCCGCGGCGCGGCCCAACGCGCCGATCGCATGCGGCGAGAGCACGACGTCGCTGTTGACCAGGAGCACCAGTTCGGCGCCAACCTGAAGCGCGTGCCGGATGCCGACGTTGCAGCCACCAGAAAATCCAAGATTTCGACCCGTTGCCAGGATTTCACAACGCGGCAGCGAAGAGGTGAGGCGCTCGGCCGACCCATCATTCGATCCATTGTCCACGACGATCACATTCGCACGATCGCGCGAGGCCTCAATCGATCGGACGGCCAGCCAGCTCTGATCGCTCGTGCGATAGTTCAGCACCACGGCAGTGATGCGCGGTGTTGACCGCACTGCGACCGGGTTGACTCCTGTCGAACGACAGGCGCGGCCTCGGGTCAGCCCTTCATATCGAACGCGCATCTCAGCAGCGTCCTGCGCGATCGACATGGGACGGCTGATGCCGCTGCGGAGACGGTCGAGAAGGCCAGGTTCGTCGACGAGGCGTGCGATCTGCGCGGATAGCGCGGCAGAATCGCCTGCAGAAAAAAGGAGGCCGTTACGACCGTGAGTCACCATCTCCGCCATGCCGCCGAGATCGGAGGCCATCACGGGAAGACCGGCCGCAAAGGCCTCCCTGATGATGAAGGGTGCGTTCTCTATCCAGACAGACGGCACAACGAGCACATCGGCACTTGCCAGGGCATCCGCCATCCGCTCGTGCGGGACAGGGCCGAACTTGCGAATGAAGGGTGCACCCAGAAAGCCTGAAAGGCGCTCCGCGTACGTCGATTCACCGTGATATGGGGTAAGGCTGCCGAGAAGATCTATCGACACGCCGTCACGCCGAAGCATCGCGACGGCCTCGAGGAGCACGTGAGGGGCTTTCGACGGAATGAGGCTGCCAGCAAACGCCAGGCGCAACTCTCTCCCGGCCGTGCGCGTGATGCGATCAAACGGAGCGAGGTCGATGCCCTGATCGCATTTGAACAGCCGCTCGCGCGGTATGCCGAAGCGCAACGCCCATGATTCCATCGTCGCCGAGGGCGCAAGGAACGCGTCTACGTGCTTCGTCGCGTCACGCAGGTGCTGCAGGCGCCGCCATGATGCCCGTTGCGCATGTTCGGCTGGCGTGCACCATTCGCGAACCTGGGTCGCCACCCGAACAGCAGCGGCCGCGCCAGGCACCGGCAACGCACGGGCAAGGCGACCGAGACGGTAACTCGTGGGGCTCGCCAGCAGGCCGGCCGGCACGCAGCCCGCACATCCACCCGCGAACGGACCCTCGCAGCGCTGACCATCGCGACGCAGCAACTGACCGCGATGGCACATCAGCCAGTAGTCGTTGAGCGTCATCATCACCGGGCGCCGCGTTGCCACAGCGTGGCTGAGGATGCCGGTGGACAAGCACGTCAAGTGCTGCACGTGGACGACGTCCGCGGCGAACTCCTCGATCAGATCGGCTGCCACTCGCGCAAACCCAGGATTGCCGTAGCTGTCTTCAAACGAGGTGCACGCCTGGAAGTTGTTGTTGATCCGAAATACCACGACACCATCCGGGGTTCGTTCGCGGCGCACGCAGTATTCGGGCCGGCTGCGATCGGCGTCACGCGTGAGCACTGCGACATTCATCCCGGGTAGGGACGCCAATGCTCGCGCGAAATCATGCACGTAGATCTCGGTCCCGCCGTTTGCGGCAGGAGGGAAGCCATGAACGACCAGCAGCACTCGCATCAGACGCCTCTCGTCTGGAGCAGCTCACGCCCCTCGCGCGCCGACCGCGCACCGAGATATTGGCCGAGCGGCCACGCCACTGCCAAGCCAGCCGCGCGCGCCATCGCACGGCCATGACGATCGCCCTCGGCGGCCGCAAGGCGGAGGTGCAGTGGCAACGTCGAGCAAATCGCGCGCACCAGCGAGGGGATATCCGGGACGGTCGACAGACCAAACAACGACTGCAGCCGCTGATGCACGAGATAGGTGCGCTCGAGCTCATAACGGACGGTGCGCTCGTGGGAGTGCGAGACCAGAGCTGACGGCACGTACGCCAGACGGTAACCGGAAGTCAGCACCTCCTTTGCCCACTCCAGATCCTCGGCAATCGAGGTCCGTTTGAACGGATGCGCGTGCCATACCGACATCCGGATGCAGGAACAGACGTTGTCGAACGCACAGGTAAAGTGCCGGTCTGCAGGCGACATCGCATCGAATGCCGTGGGCCGTAGCGGACCAACGAGGCGTGGTTCGGCTGTCGCCGCCGCCCACTTCGCGAGGTAATGGGCAGTCAGCCGACTCGCCTCCGGCCAGGGCTTTTGACGCGCGTAGGTGCCAGCGATGCGTGTATCCCTTAACAGTGGCTGCAGCAGCTCACCCAGCCATTCGCGGTTGGCCGGCACTGCGTCCTGCACCGTCAGCACCGCGAACTCGCCTCGGGCACGCGACAGCGCGGTGTTTCTGGTCCCCCCGTGGTTAAACGTCTCCGGCGCGACGGACTCAACGCGGGCGCCGCTATCGCACAGGATGTCGAGCGTATCGTCGGTCGATCCAGAGTCGACAGCGATGACTTCGCGACTGACGTCGGAGCGTTGTTCGGCAATCGAGGCAAGAAGCCGCCTCAACGACCGGCCCCCGTTGAACGTTGGTACGACGATCGAAACGAGCGGATTCATGCAGGCGCCGCCGCGCGCTCGCGGGAGCGCGTTACCGCCTCATAACGTACGTCCCACTCGCGCGCATCTTCTTCGATCCGTTTCACCCGAGGAGCGCGCGCAGCCATTCGCGACGCGAGGGTTGGGTCGTCTACAAATCGTTGCAGGCAATCAGCCAGCTCGGTGACGTTCGTCGCTTCGTACAGAAATCCATTGATGCCATCCGTCACCAGATCGGGGATACCACCCATGCGTGACGCCACGACCACCGCGCCATGCATGAAGGCCTCGTGGATCACGAGCGGCGAGTTCTCCGGCCACAGAGACGGAACGACGAGCACGTCGATGCCCGCATAGGCCTGTCCAACATCCGCCCGATCGAATGGGCCGGCAAATCGCACGGGCAGGCCATCGAGCTGCCGATGCAGGGCCGCAGTGTAGTCTGGCGACACCGCCGGGTCGCCGAAAACGGTCGCCCGAAAGCTTCCGTTGATCCGCTTCAGTGCTTCGAGCAACAGATGCGCTCCCTTGTGCCAGGCCAGCGTCCCGACGAAACCAAAGCGGACAACGTCTGCCGGCTCACGCGACGCGGTCGGCATCGTGGTAAACCCGTAGTCTGAGACCTCGATCCGGTCACGGGCGAGGCCAAGCCGCACGTATTCCTCGGCCAGCGCCGTTGACGGAGCCACACAGCGATCGATGTGCTCGAAGACGTGTCGCGAGTACGCCAGGCGTCGCTGCATATCCGCTGCGCGCGGACGGGACGCAGGCATGCTGCTCAATGCACGTCGCGAGAGGCCCGGCAACTGCCGGCCCACCACCGACGCCCATTTCAGAAGAGGACCCTTGCGAAACCGCCGCTGCATGCGTCCGACTGCCAGTTGCGCATAGAACGGGGACTCCGCGAAACATCGGCTGCAGCGGTTCGTGTCAATTGACTCGCAGACGTGATGCTCTGCGATGTGAACGCGCTGACCGCCGGAGGGGCAGACGAGCGTATAGTCATGCAGCGTCGCGACCACTGGAATACCGCGTTCCCGCGCGATACGCGGAAGATCGAACGACAGGTTCAGGAGGTTGTGCACGTGCAGGATGTCCGGTTGGGTGGCATCGAGCACGTGTTCGAGTTGACGGTTCAGGCGGGGCGATGAGTATGTCTCGTCGAAGCCGTTAAACTCCCAGTTGTTGACGATCTCGATGACCGGAAGGCCATCGTACGCTCGCCACCGGATGGTTCCATGCGCGGTTGCCGGGTCGTATTCGGCCGCAACGACGTAGATGTCATGGCGTTTGGCCAACTCGCGCGTCAGGTCGTAGGCGTAGATTTCGGACCCGGCACGGTGCCGGGGCAAAAAGTCATGAATCGCATGAAGCAGACGCCGTCGCTTCATCTGCCCGAGTCCTTCGCCGCAGCGAGACGCTGATTGCGTTCGACGCATTCGGCCACGCCGGGCGTCGCAGGCGCGAGCGCACGGGCTTCACCGCACATCCTGGCTGCGGCATGGAAATCGCCGAACACGGTCTCGTACAGCCGCGCCAGTTGCATTCGCGCGAGAACGTTGCCTGGATCGACCTGGATGGCGCGGCCGTACGCCTCGCGCGCGCCTTCCTCATCTCCCATCGTCAAGGCGAGCGCACCAAGGTTCGTGTAGCCGCGCGCGAACGCCGGATCGATTTCAAGCGCACGGCGCAACGCCGCCTCGGCCTCGTCCCCGCGCCCGACCCGTGCGAGGCAGATTCCAAGATTCGTGAATGCGTCGCGATGAAGCGGCCGCAGCTTCACGACCGTCTGGTATTCACGAATCGCGGATTGGCAATCGCCGGATTCACGCAGGACATCGGCGAGAGCATAGTGCGGTTCCCACATGCCCGCCGCGTGCACCGTCGCCTCGCGCCAAAGCCGTGCAGGATCCCCCCACACCTCGTTCCGGCCGACCGTCCACCCGCCGAGCACGGCAAGACCCGCCGTGAGCGCGACGCCGTAACCGAACCCTGGACGTGCTCGTGCCCTGGAGAACGCTTCAGACACGATCGCGGCCAACGCGACGAAGAGCCCCGCGCTCGCGAGATACACGCGATGTTCCGCCATGCCTTCCCTGAGCGCAACCACGCTGGACGAGGGCGCAATCGCCGCGAGGAACCACAGCAGCCCGAAAGAAGCGAGCGGACGCGTGTGACGTACCAGGACCGCCGTCACCATCACCATCAGAAGTGCCAACACCGCGACCAGCGCTTTCACATCCACGAGCGACGTCACTCGATGGACGGAATGCATGATCGACTGATTCACTGGAGCGAACGCCAAGGCGATGTAGCGCCAGATCACGATCGACTGCGTCCAGAGATTCAACAACGGCGCATCCGAGGACATCGGCCCGGAGGCTCCCGACAGCCGGTAGGCCCCGGCAACAATCAACAACACGACGCACGGGAGATAGAGGCGAAACACTCGCGCGCTTCGGTTCGACGCCGAATCAGGCAACAGCAGCCAATCGTACGCGAGCATGACCAGCGGAAACACGAGTGCCACTTCCTTGGAGAGGAGTGCCAACAGCCAGAGCATCGCCACCCCAGCCCAGGCAATCCCGCCGTGGAGAAGAGCCACTCGTGACACGAGCAGAGCGCCAACGAAGAAGACGGCACAGAGAACTTCCGACCTGCCTGACACATAGCCTACCGCTTCGGACATCAACGGGTGCACGGCGAACAACGCGGCAGCCGTAAACGCCCACCAACGATCTCGCGATTCCTCACCTGCTCCGTTGGTGGGCCCGATTCGGGCGCGGGCATCCGCCAGCGCCACGCTCGAGAGCGCATACAACAGGGCCACAACGAGCGCGTGCAGGATGACGTTCGTCAGGTGAAACCCGAAAGGCTGCATCCCCCACAGGACGCGGTCGAACGCATACGAGACGTTCACAACGGGGCGGAATGGACTGTGGACGAGAACGAATTGGAGGTTCGACGGATCAACGAGGGATGGGTTCGCGACGACGGTATCGTGATCGTCGTAGACGAAGGGGTTGTTCAGGGCATTGAGGTAAACGACCACCGAGAGAAGCGCGGCCAGACCAGCAGGCCACACCCGGGGCCACATCGCCCGACGCTTTCTGGTTGAGGATGACCGCTTGGTGAGCGTGGTAACCACGAGGTACGGCGGCGACAGTGTACACCGCTGTCCTGTTGAACGCGGAAGTTGTCCTTATTCGCTGCCGACACTCGCCGGGGCCGTGGCCGCGCCGGTCAGTTCAGCGATACGAGTTCTGACCTTTTCGGCTTCAGCGCCGGACGGTTCGAGTCGCAGGTACTCGGAATAGGCCGCCACGGCATCAGTGTGTCGTTGTAGACGCTCGTAGCTGATCCCGAGCGCAATCCTGAACGAGGGATCCGTCGGATTGAGCTCAATCGCACGGAGATACTGCTCGACCGCGGCCGTTTCACGTCCGGCCTTGTGCAGCGTCATCGCCAGATTGAACGTCGTGACGTAATCATCAGGGAACAGACGCTGCGCCTGCTGATACGAAGCAATCGACTCATCCCACCGCTCGAGCAATGCGAGCGCCCTCGCATAGTTGAATCGATACGCCCATCGGTCGGGATTGAGCGTCGCGGCGCGCTGGAGATGTGGCAGAGCCTCGGCCGTCTGTCCGAGCTTGATCAACACTTGCCCAAGATTGCTCAACGACTCTGCGTCATTTGGATTCTTCTCGATGGCCGCCAGAAACTGGAGCCGCGCGCTCTCGAAATCGCCCGCCTTGTACGCGACGACTGCCGACCCGGAGGGTTCGAGGAACGGGATGGTGCCGTCCGTGGTCGAAGGGGCCACGGCTTTCCCCGGGCGAACGGGCGTTGCCGAGGAAGCGACGGGGTGGCTGGCGGGTGACGCCGGTTCCTCTCCACCGCCATTCCGAATCCAGAGGACCCCCACCACGAGCAGAAATGCGCCCACGACCGCGGCCGCAGCCCGCAGCAGCGTTCGGCTCCTGGCGGCAATGATCCGGGGATCGGGCCGGACGATCACCGTCCGACAACGCGGGCACCGATCCCGATCCGCTCTGAACTTCGCGCCGCAGTATTCGCAGACGATCGAGAACACTACCGGACTTCCCGCCACGAGAGGATGCGGACGCCAACCTGACCGATACCATTGTTGAAGTCCTGCGGGTCACCCAGCACGCGCAATGACGTGCCGTCAGTACCCGTCGTCGCGAAGAAAAGGTGCTGATCGACGATGAACGGCGCCGTGGCACGGCCGGTGGTGCTCAGGGCGACAGGATCCTCGTTGTTGTCGATCTTCCCGTTGCCATTCGAGTCGTACGCCGCACCGCCAGCGTAGGTCAGGCCGTAAAGCTTCGCCCCGAAGTTGCCGCAGGGAGTGGCTGCGCTCTCAGTCGTGGTCGTATAAAAGACGATGTCGCCGGCCACTGAAGGTGCCGTCGAAGGCCGTTCGCCGGTGGCGAGACAGCCGCTGCCCGCGCTGACCGTCGCAAGATTCTGCGCGAACTTGGTCAGCGCGCTCGTCCCTTGATCTTTCAAACCGTAAAGCCGGAACGTGCCGCTGCCGCCGGGCGAGCTGGCCGGGAGCATGTCGCTGCCGGTCGCAAAGAACATGTAGAGATCCGCGCTGCCAACTGCCAGGAGAGCGGATGACGCATAGATTGGCGCCCCAGTGTCGACCATCTGCTGGGCTGAAATTGTGCCGGCGGAGTCGAAGTCGAAGCGCCAGTACTTGCCATCCGCATCACCAAGGTAGGCCTTTTTGACGACGTAGTTGCCGGTATCGCTTGCGGCCGATGGATCTGCCTGCAGGGTGTTCTTGCGCCCGTTCCCGGGAACGTCGCCGACGTTGACGCAGCCTTTGTTGGAGCCGGACCCGGACAAAATCGTCGTACAGGATCCGCCGGTGCTATTGCCGACCAGATCGCCGGTGTCCGCGTCGATGAGGTAGAGCGCGTTGCCGGCCCTCGGAGCGCTGACGCCGCGATTCGGGATGAGATCCTCGACGGCGGGGAAATACCCCGATCCGACGATGAGGGCGTTGGTCGTGCGGCTCGAGTTCAGTGGACCAACCGCGGGGTCCGACCAGGTGAACCCGACGGTCTTTTCCGCATACGTCGCCGACGCGGTCACGTCTCCAAAGAGCTTCAACTTACCGCCGGGCGTCCCGTCGGTAACGGTGAAGACCTGCGTGTACGAGGGATCAAAGTGGGAGTAGTTTGGATACGCCCACTTGAACGAGATGGACTCGTTGGGCGAATCGAACTTTCCGAGCATCGCCGACACCGCGGAGTAGCCGTCCGACGTCGGATCGACGCCCATCCCCGCTTCGGTGACATCGAACGCCTGGTAGAACGTGCCCCCCGGGCCCTGTCCGATCAGCAGCAGACTGCGCCAGGCGCCGCCCAATTTGACTTCGGCGACTTTCGGCGAGCTGTCCACGAAGTAGTCGAACTGCTCCACGGGTTGACCGTCACTGAGCGTTCGCAGCTTCGGCAAGAGGTTGTACGGAATGAACGCCCACACTTCGTATCCGGTCCGGGCGTCCACCGCGTGGATCATGCCGTCGTTGGCGCCAAAGAAGATCATCGCGCGACGATCCTTGTGGGACCCGGCGAACGTCCCCGCAGCATCCGTGCGCCCGTAGTCGTCGTCGGGCGGCGGATCGAGAGACGGAGGATCCATCAGCGCTGGAGTGGAGCCGATGATGGCGCCGAGCGGCTGCGAACGGACAAGATTGATGAGCGCCGTCGTGTCGCTTCCATTGGTACGAAGGTGCGGCTCGAGAGTTGCGGTATTCGACGTGTTGAAGTGGACGACCGAACCGCCTCCGGATCCGTCTGGAATGTAGGTGAAGATGTTGCGGTCGTCGGGATCGGCGGGCGTCCGCGCCAGCCCGGCGAGCTCCGGACGACCGTCCAAATCCGGCCAGAGCCGGGTACCGTCGTTGTCGAACCTCCATCCGGTCGGTTTCGACGGGTCTGCTATCGGCTTATACGTTCGGAACGCCCGAAGCTGTGCTTCGAAGCCCGGCAGCGAGAATCCGGCGGTGATCATCATGTTGCTGCGCTGCGGGAGCGGCTGGCCACCGGGATTTGCCGTGATGTCGGTGTTTGGCAGAGCCGCGCCCGTTGCGCTGTTGGCGCTCTTGAGGTTCACCGTCCCGACAATCGGGCTGACGGCGATGAACTCGCTCGTCTTGCCGGCTTCGAAATCCGCGAACCGGGCGAAGCCGTGCTGCACGGCGTAGTTGATGGCTTTACTGACGTCCTTGACGCTCTGCGCCGACGTATAGACACCCCCGCTCGCCGCTGCGATGGATTTCAGTTGGCCTTCTTCGCTCGCAATCGGCTTGACCGCAACGACGTGAATCGGCACGCGCCTGGTGACGCCGGCGGCGCTGACGGCAAGGAACGTCTTGGCGGTGCCGATCGGATCGTGGGTCGACGTATATGTGGCGTCGCCGTCATCTTTGCCGCTCGTGACGAGCACCACGACGGTATTGCGACAGACGCGATTCGCCGCGGTATCGCTGGTGATGGCGGCGATGGCGGCCGCTTTCGCATCGTCCAGCGCATGCGAGAGCGGACGATCTTCGTGACCAAGATCGCCGTGACTGGCCGGAACGAGGCCGAGATCGTCGCCGATCGGACGGCGAACCGCCGTCAGCACGCTCGACGACGTATTGTCCGCCGCGTTCACCATGACCGTGCCCGCCGGGGTCGCCTCCAATGTGAAATTCGGCGCCGTCACGCTGGGCGCGTAGATGCCGAACTTCTTCGACAGCAGTCCGGTCGCGTCACAGGGCGTCTTATCGCCAAACCCGCTCTGCGACGCGTCGTTCACCGTGACCGGCTTTTCGCAGTTCGCAGCGGTACGCCACTGCGGCGTACGCTGGCGCAGCTTGACGAGTCCCCAGCGGAAGCTGCTGCCGGCGTTCTCTGAAACCGCCGCGTCGATCCCGGCCTTGGTGATGGCATATCGAGTGGGATCGAGAAACGCCACGTCTGCTGGCGCGTTCGACGTCAGCGCGTTTGCCGGATCCCACACCGCTGGGACGGCAGAGATCGTGTCGGCCATGTAGCGGCCGCCGAGCATCGAATCCTCGTACTGGAGGTTCTTGTAAATACGGCGATACGTCTTGGTCGTGCCGGTGTTGATGTTCGGGAACGCGGCCATCACCGCCGGGTCGCTCGACGTGGAATAGAAGAACGGATCGTAGATATTGCCGCTGCCGTCCTCGAGCATGCGAAGCGACGTGTCGACGACGATGATGACGGTCGGCGGTACCCGCTTGACGAACAGCAGTGGATCGAGCTGCGCCGACGCTGTCGCCGACCACCACAGTACCGCGGCAATGGCGATGACGGCGGTCGTTCCGCTCCGGCCGATGCGGCGTAGGCGCGGCAAGAGCCGTGGGTAGCGCGCCGAGCGAGAAGAAGAAAGCGGTATGGTCATTACTGCACCGTCAAATTTCCGGTACCCGTGTTCATTTGCATGTTGCCCAGCGTCTTGCCGGGTGTCTGGACGGCGGCCTTTCGCGCCCGCTGGTTCAACTCTTCCTGCCCGCGCTGCGCGATCTGTCCGCGTTCGATTTCCGTACTGGACGTTCGCGCCACGGTCACTTCGATGACCTTCCGGGTCCCCATGGGACCAAGCGCCTCGGCATGAAGCGTCAACGTGCCATTGCTATCCGCCGTGGGGTCGCCGTCAGCCTCAGCGGGGTCATCGGCAATCCAGACTGCGACGTACATCGGGCTGTCGATCGTGCTGTTCGGCAGCATGTCGCTGATCGGGCCCCATGCGAACAGTCGCCACTGCGGGTTGTTCGCCCCCCACTGCGCCGCGGCATCTGATTCGGCCTGCAGTTGCGCCGTCGCCGCGGTCAGCGTCATCGTGCCGCCGCCGGGCAGGCTCTTGACGTCCGCCATCCCGCCATCGACGAACGCCGACTGCGACGTGCCGGTCAGGATGTCGTTCCAGCGCGGCACCATCAGAAGATCCTGGACCACGCGTTCCACCGCCGCATCCGCGGCGTAGAGCGCCTCGGTGCTGTTCTTGTAGTTGCCGGAGATCCGGGTCTCGGTGTTGGTGACCATGATCACGGCGGCACCGAGCGCGGTCAGCAGCATCACCGCCATCAGCGCGATGATGAGCGCGGTCCCTTCTTCGCCGGCCAGCCGATTCTTCAACCGTTTCATGTGTGGCCTCAGCGTGTCAGGTTGAGATTCCGCGGAGTGACTTCGAACGAGACGACGTAGTCGGGAACCTGCCGCGCGCTCTCGGTCGCACCACCAGGGTTACGGAACAGGAGTGGATTCGATCCGCGCAGCGACGCGGCGGCCACTTGCACCCGAAGGCTGACCTTGACCTTGCGGATACGCAGCAGGTCCGGGTCGTACTCACTCGATCCGGCACCGCAGATGTCGTTGCCTGCCGCATCAGAGAGGAGAGCGGGTGTCAGTCGCGCGAGCGACCCCTCGTCGGCTGCAAGGACAGGAAGGTTCTTGAAACCGCCCGCCGCGTCGTACAGGCAGTTCTCGACACCGAGGGGTGGCTTTGGCGCCAGCGGCGGATTCGGATCGCCGAAGTACTCGAAGGTCAGGCCGACGACGTGATCGACGAGCGGAACGTCCGTGTTCGCGCCGTCGTACTGACGCAGCTGCGACGCCGTCGCGTCGTCCGGACAGAGGCGATCGCTGCCCGGGCGGCACCAGTAATAAACGTTGCGCCGCACCTGAGTGACCGACGCGCCCGTGTCGTAGGGATAGCTCAGATCCTGACCGCGGTGCTGAAGATGAGCGGCCGCATCCTGTACCTGTGTGATGGTGAAGGTGTCGAAGTTGCCGCTCGTATCGAAGATGATGACCTCCATCCCTTCCTGGAACCCGCAGAGTTGCAGCCCGGCCGGACAGTTCGGCTGGTTTGTCACCTTCAGTTCCGCAGAGACGTTCGGCATCGGATCGCTGATCGTCGTCTGCGAATAGGTGTTCGGGATATAGGCAAGCGTTATCGTGTCGGTTCGATACGATCCGTTTCCAACCGTCGGATCCGGGTTAACCCGGCCGACGCGCCGCGGCATGATCGGCGCAAAGAAATTGACGAGCGCGCCGCGAACCGGACCCTGGTAGGTCCCGGCGCCGCTCATGATGAGCTCCTTGAAAAGCACGTCCGAACCCACGCGCGAACGCTGCTGAAGATCGGAGATCTCCGGCGCGGTTTGCGACGTCCCTTGCGACGGGTTCACGAGGCTGAAGATCGCCCCGGTGATCGTGATCATGATGGCAGAGGAGATCAGCAACTCGATCAGCGAGTAGCCCGCTTGCCTGTCTCGGCGAAGCGTCGAAGGCGCAGAGTTGGACGAACGCAGCCTCGCGCTCATGCCGCCTTCCTTGTCTTGACGCTGATGAGCAGCGAGTCGCCGACCATCCGTGTGCGGGTGAATGGAGACGCGACGCGCCCCTGCTCGTTCGAGAGCGGGGTCACGAGCACTTGAATAATGAGCGTGTTGTTCGGATTCGTCGGCAGCGGCGTGATCGACCAGCGGCGCACGTACGCCGCGGTCCCCGGGATCGTCGCTCCCGTTCCGACCCAGTTGCCGCCGGCGTCCAGGAAGTCGAAGAACCCTGTGGTGTTCTGCTCGAGCGAGTCGGACGGCGACGGGTTCAGCCCGCTGCCGGTCTGGGTGAGCGGGTACACCGTGAGATTGGTCGAGGTGTCAGAGACTGGCAGCCCCTGCCCCTGCGTGTCGAAGCCCCACGTCAGCGAGCGGATCTGCTCCATCTTCTGTTCCGCCATCGCCGTGGTGGAGGTGCGCGTCCGCGCGGCGAGATTGGCGCGCGTTGAGGTGGCGAAGAGTTGCGCCACGCTCAGAGACACCGCTGTCAGCAGGCCCATCGCGATGATGACCTCGACGAGCGTGAAGCCCCGGCTGTTCGAGCGCGCGGCCGCCCTGAGCGCCGCCGAAGGGCTACTGCTGGTATTGGATCTTGCCGACGCCATTGAGTGTCATCGCTTTCGTCTTGCCGTTGCGCGTTACCGTGATCGTCAGCGGCGCGGCAATGGGCTGCGCCACATTCGCCACGACGTTGAACGCCGTTCCATCAGGTCTGAATTCGAGAACCCCGTCGGTCACGGTCGCCAGATTCGGCAGCACACGGACCGGTCCGTCGAAATTTGGACGGGTCATCACGTCGTTGTCCGCCGGAAACGGATAGGCGCTCAGGAGGCACCGGTTCGTCGCGTTGTCCGCAGCCGTTCCCAGCACCTCGACCGTTCGGTAATAGCCAACGGCCGGGCAGTTGAACCGCACGCGAAGCGACCGGTTGTTCGTGACGGCTTTGAGCCTCGCGCTCTGTAGTTCGCGCTCGACCTCGCGGGCCGCACCCGTGAGCTTCGAGTTTTCCGTGACGTCGAGGAGCACAGGCACGCCAATCGCGAGCAGCGTGGCGGCCACAGCGACCGTCATCATCAGCTCGATGAGCGTGAACCCGAGCGCGTTCCGGCGGAGAAAATCCATTACGGCCGCTAGTTGAGCAATACGGTTGCCACGCGGCTGAGCTATCGCGTTTTCGTCGGCGTAAACTGCTGAAAATCAGTAATTAGCGGGGTCTACCGGGGGATCCAAAACGGGAGGTCAGCAGGGGGTATGTGCCTTTTTTGAACGCTCCGCTGACGGTTCTGGCAGGCCTTCGACAGGCTCAGGCCAGGCGGTCCACGAGACGCGGCAAGGTGACGGAGAATCGGGCTCCGCCGGCCTCCCTGTTGGCCGCCGTCACGCGCCCGTTGTGCGTCACCACGATCTTCTGAACGAGGGCGAGCCCGAGCCCGGTGCCCCGCGCTTTTGTCGTAAAAAACGGCCGGAATATGCGCGGTCCGGAATTGGGATCGATGCCGGGTCCGTTGTCGATTACCTCGATGCGAACGGCGCGCTGCGCGGCATCCACGGTCCCCTCGATCACAATTTCGGGTGGTACGACGTTTTCCGCACACGCTTCGAGGGCGTTCCGGCACAGATTGCTGAATGCCTGGCGCAGCAGAACCTCGTCCCCCTCGACGGCCTCGAACTCCCCGCGAACCTGCACCGTGCCTTGTCTGGCGGTCGCTTCCTGCCGGATTTCGTCCGCGGCGCGTTCGGCGATCGCGCCCATGTCCACCGGCCCCAGCGCAAGCTCCGTTGGCCGCGCGAAATTGAGAAAATTTGTCACGACCTCGCCGAGAGCATCCACTTCGTCCCGGATGCCATGGACGTACGGCCTGAACTCCGCGGGTAAGCGATCGGGGTTCAGCAGGCGGCTGTAGCCGTGAATCGTGGCGAGTCCATTTCGAAACTCGTGGGCGATGCCAGCGGTCAACTCGCCCAGTCGAGCGAGACTGTCTTTCAACCGGAGCTGCTCTTCGAGATCGACGATTTCACTCAGGTCCGTGAACAGGCAGATCGCGCCGTAGGTGCGCCCGCCCTCGTCTCGAACCGGCGAGACCGTGACGCCGATGTGTGTCGCTCCTGGTGCTCCCGGCGTCAGCGGCACGGCGCGCCTCACGATCGCGCGTCCCGTCGTCGCGCATTCTTCGATAATGCCCCTCAGCGACGGCGCGTAGCGCAGCACCTCCTGCAGTTCGCCACATTCGCCAGTCTCGCTGAGTCCAAGCAAACGGCGTCCAGCCGGATTGATCGTGCGAACCTCGCCGGCTTGAGACACGACGAGCAAGCCCGACGTCATGCTGCTGATGATTTCGTCGCTCAGCCGCTCGGACGCCTCGGCGCGCGCCTTCATCGCGCGTTCCTGCGATCGCAGCGTCTGAAGCGCATCCTCCATGGCCGTCGCCATGAAGGCCGTCTCGCTGCCCATCGCTCGATCGGTTCTCGATACCGCCCTCGCCGCGGCAAAGATCTTCAGCACCGCAAATGCGAGCACCGCAGCCAGCGCGCCGACGATGACGGTCAGGCCGAGGAAAAGGTATCCGGTCTGAGTCATTCGGGGACTGTCCCCTTTTTCCAAAAGGGGGACTGTCCCCTTTTTCCCGATGTCGCCCAGCGGAAAAAGGGGACTGTCCCCATATACAACCCCGCGTACCACTCCACGACCCGTTCTCCGTAGAGCGACGCGAACAGCGCGCCCACCGCCAGAAACGTTCCGTAGGGAAGCGCCTGCTTCATGTTGCCGCGACGAGACGCGATGAGGAGCATGCCGAGGATCGAACCTGTCAGGGACGAAATGATGAGCGTGACCAGCACCAGCTTCCACCCGAGAAACGCCCCCACCATTGCCAGCATCTTGACGTCACCGCCGCCCATGCCCTCCTGCCCCGAGTAGCGGTAGTACGCCTCGCCAATGAGCCAGAGCACTCCTCCGCCCACAACCGCGCCGATCACGGCGTCCAGTACACCGGGAGGAAACGCGAGGCTGAAGACCAGGCCGACAACGATACCCGGAAGCGTGATCAGATTGGGGAGAAGCTGGTGCTCGAGATCGATGGCGAACAGCACGATCAACGCACAGGCGAACAGAAGACGCACTACCATCAGCGCGCTCAGATCGAAAATCCAGTAGTGCCAGAGGAACACCAACGCCGTCAGCAACTCGACGATCGGATACCTCAGATTGATTCGCGCGCCGCATTTGCGGCAACGCCCGAGCAGAAATACATAGCTGACGACTGGAATGTTGTCGTACCAACTCAATTCGTAATCGCAGCCAGGACAGCGCGAGCGCGGCCGCAGCAGCGACCCTCCCCGCGGTAGACGATGGATGCAGACGTTGAGAAAGCTCCCGACGCACAGGCCGAACAGAACGATGATGGTCGCCGTGGCCGTGTCGCTCACTGCTTGCTGGTCGGCAGAGGATAGAGCTCGGATTTCGCCGAAACGCTGACCGTTCCAGTCCTGGGATCGAGCTCAAACGGCGTTCCGGTCGGATCTGGCGGAACAAAGCCGATGACGCGCTGGCGCAGGAGCCAGTCCCACGAATACGGTGTTCCTGGCGGCGGTGGAAATCGACGGACGATGGCCTGGAGTTTATCCATTACGTCCAACGCGTCGACTTGAAGCAGCCCGCGCTCGGCCATCCGACGCAGCCATGCCTCTTCCGACTTGAGAATCTGCTGCAGCAGGAAACGCGCTGACGCCCGATCGCCGCCCTGGATCAGCATCGTCGCGGCCACCGGCTCGAGCCAATTGGGCGCTCCGGGTTGGGTGGCGGCGAGCCTGAACCATCGCGCCGCAGCCTCCATGTCCCGAAGCTGCCAGTAGTACACGAACGCGACGTCGTGGTAGTACTGCCATTTCGTCGGCTGGGCGGCGATCCCTTTCCTGAGAAGGGTAATCGCTTGATCGGGCCGTCCCGGACCGCCTGGATATCCTTCGCTCAGAAAGATCGCGCCGAACCGGTACGCGATGTTGAAGAACGGATCGAGCGACGTGGCAATGTCGAGCATCGGATAGAGCAGCTCGTATTTCTTGCGCCCGGTTGCCGACAGCCGATTGCCACCGTAATACTGAATTGCGCGGATCCAATAGACATCCGCGGCAAGTGCATCGTACTCGAGTGCAATCCGCTTCAGTGCCGGACCCGATCGGACGTAGAGAATGGATCGCGTCTGCTGTTCCTCGCGAGAATACGCGCGGTCCTTCAGCGTCTGCAGCGCGACGGCCACTGCCAGACACATACAGGCGGCCGCGATGGACGCCACGACTACGCCGCGTCGCATCATTTGAAATCCCGCCGCGCAAAAATCACGACCGAGGCGATCATGAGGGCTGCGATGTACGCCAACCCATACGCGGTCGTCGTCAGGAGATATCCCGCCGGAACGTGAAGCCCGTGCACGACCTCCGTCTTGACGTCGAACGCGGACAGATCCGGCAGCACGTGATAGAGGCCGCGGGCCAGCCAGATGGCTGGCTTCGATTCGACGATCTTGTCGAAGTTCTTCAGGTCCGCGTTGAATTGGCCGACGATGTAGAGGCCGAAGGTGAATGCCGCGGAGAGGATCGGACTCGAGAACGTCGAGAAGAACACTGCGACCGCGGTCATGAGCATCAATTCCACGAAGATCAACAGCGTGGCCTTGAGCAGGCGGGGATCGACACCTGGCGCCTCCCAGCCGGCTTTGAATTCGGCGGTTTCGATCCAGGTCATGTACCCGAGCACGGCGTAAATCGCCAGCGTCATCACCGCGACGTTCACCGCGAGCGTGAGAACCAGGCCGACGTACTTGCCGACGATGAACTGCGGACGGCTGATGGGTTTCGCGAGCAGCGAGTAAATGCTTCGCCGTTCCACTTCTTTTGACACCAGGCCGATGCCGATGAAGATCGCGATGAACAGACCGAACACGGCCGTCGCGGCAAGGCCGAGGTCCTTGATGATTTTCACGTCCTGGCCGGCGGTCAGCTGGCCGATCAGGTACGAGGACGAGATCAGCAGCACGGCGAACAAGACGAGGTTGTACGGCACACGGTCTCGTACCGATTCCTTGAAGACGTTGATCGCCACCCAGCTAATGGCGCGCATGATTGGTCTCGCTACGGGTACGCGCTCCGTCGCCGACTTCGGCGACACGCCGCACGAAAAAGTCTTCCAATGTGTCGCGTAAAGGGTTGAGCGACACGAGCGTCGCGCCGGTGGCCATGACATCCGCCAGCACACGCTCCGGGGGTTCGGTCAATGACAGTTCGAGGGCATAGCGATCTTTGGAAATCTCGGTTTTCCGCTGCACGCGCGGGCCCAGCCGATCGAGGACGTCGCGGCGCAAGTTGGCGACGACCAGTTCCCAGCCGTGTACCTGAAACGCCAGAATGTCGGTCAAGCGGCCGGCGGCGGCAAGCCGCCCGCCGGCGACGACCGCCACGCGGCTGCACAGCGCTTCGGCGTCCGCGAGGATGTGGGAGCTGAAGAAGACCGTCCGCCCCTGATCCCGCAACTCGAGGATGAGCGATCGCACGTCGCGTCGGCCGAGCGGATCGAGTCCGGACATCGGCTCGTCGAGGAAGATCACTTCAGGATCGTTGAGCAGCGCCTGCGCGATCCCGACGCGCTGGATCATCCCCTTTGAGTATTTGCGGAGCTGTTGCCGGCGGCGCTCGGGGCTGATGTCCACTCGATCGAGCAGCGCCGAGGCGCGCCGTGTCGCATCAGCGCTGGAGTACCCAAAGAGGTGCGCGAAATAGGTCAGCAGCTCCTCGGCGGTCAGGTAGTCGTAAAAGTAGGGGTTCTCGGGGAGATAGCCGATTCGCCGCCTGGTCGCGACGTGGCCCACAGGGCGCCCGAGAATCTCGGCGGTGCCAGACGTCGGAAAGATCAGTTGCATCAACAGCTTCAGCGTTGTCGTCTTTCCCGCGCCGTTCGGTCCGAGAAAGCCGAAGACTTCGCCCGGCTGGATGTCCAGAGTCAGTTGGTCGAGGGCCCGGTACGCCCGCCGCCGCCAGAAACCTACGAAATAGTCCTTGGTAAGCCCTTCGATTCGGATCGCCGACATATACAAGGGAAAAGGGAAAAGGGAGAAGGGAAAAACTGAGAAATCTTTCCTTTTCCCTTCTCCCTTCTCCCTTGTTATCGGCTCCTCTTGAGCTCCAGTTCAATGGCGGCCTGGAACGCCTGGCCGGTGAGTCCGCCGACCTTGCGCCCGTTGATGAAGAAGGTAGGGGTGGACTTCACTTCGAGCTTCTCGCCCAGTTTGATGTCCTCGCGGACCGTGTTGAGTGCACTGGCATACTGCGCATCGAAATCGGAAATCCCGCCAATCTGTGACGCCCCTTGCTTGACCAGCTCGGGCGTCAGGTTGGGCTGGTTGACGAAAAACCACGATTCGAGCTTCCCGCTGTTGCCCTTCGGCGTGGCCATCACGTATGCCGCCGCCGCTTCACATGAGGCGAAGTGCCCCGCTGACGCCGGGTTGCACTCCGGATCGAGCGGAAAGTGCTTCAGTACGTATTTCACTTCCCCGCTGGCCTCGTACTTCTCGAGGATGCCTCGATACTCGTTGTAGGTCAGCCGGCACGGCGGGCACTGGAAGTCGTTGAATTTGACGACCAGAACCTTTGCCCCACTCCGCTCCACAGGAACGTCCACTTTTGGTTGGACGTCCCACCAGCGCTCGAAGTCGGCCTTCTGCTGATCCGTAAGCGGCGGGAACTGCGGCGGTGGCGCAAGAGCGGCGGCTTCAACACCCTGCTCCCGCGGAAACATCGCGACGAGGAGGACGGCGCCGGCCACGAAGAGCACGGCGATCAACAACCCAACCGGACTTTTGGCGAGCGCGCCGGCATCACGCGCCGCGCGCCGGGGAAGAGTGCTCATAGGAAACTTCGTCGCTGAACCAGAAATGATGAACATGGCAATAACGGCCACGTATGTAGTTGCGCACAGGATGCAGACGGCCCTCAATTGAAAGAATGAAGCCCACGCGAGGTAGAGCACGAACGCCAGTCCGATCGTCGAGAGCCCGAACAAGTAACCGGGAATGTTCTCTCGCGCCTTGGATGCGGGGCGACCACCGATCGCTGTCATGAGAAACGCGAGGGCAAAATAGAGGATCCCGCCAATCGCCACAGGGACGCCCCAGAAACTGCCGTAGCGACTCAGGTAGGCCTGACTGCAACTTACCGCGCCGCTGATATCGCACGCGCTGACGTAGGCCGGGTCGGTCAGGAGCCTGTGATGGACGTACGCTGAGGCGCTGGATGACACCAGCCCGAGCGCCGCGAATCCCAGGAGCAGATTGCGGGTACGTGAAGTCATGCGTTCGGTTCAGTTTACAGCAGTTTCCAGTTTCCAGGTTGTCGTTCCCGCCGTGCTGCGACTGCCAGCTTCCGGCTGCCGGGGCGCGAAGCTGACATAATTCTGAGATGCGCCGCGCTCCCTCCGCCGGCTTCACCATAATCGAGATCCTCGTTGTTCTTGCTCTCCTGGGCATCGTCAGTTCGCTCGCAGTGATTGGGACTCGCTACGCGCGGATTCGAGCGTCCGAGACCGCCGCGCTCTCGGCGCTCCGGGCCATCAATCAAGCCCAGTTCACGTTTTCGCAGATGTGCGGCCATCACACGTATGCGCCTACTCTCGTCACCCTCGGCACACCGCCGCCCGGCTCCGACTCAGCTTTCCTGAGTCCTGATCTCACCATGTCGGACCCGCTGACGAAGAGCGGCTACGTCTTCACCATGGCTGGCACGACCGATCCCGACTCACCGACTGCGTGCAATGGCGTGGCGCCCCTGACGAGTTATCAGTTGACGGCCGATCCACTCAATCCGGGCCACAGCGGTATCCAGTTCTTCGGGACCAACTCCGATCGCGTCATTTACGGCGACATCACGACCTACACGGGCAACATGCCGGAATCAGGCGCGCCGGGTCACGGGTCTGAAGTGCACTGACGATTGAGGATTGCAGACTGACGATTGCCTCGATTGTCGATTGACGATTGAATTGTCGAGTGGCGATTGGATTCTCGAGTGACGATTGGATTGCAGGTTGCCAACGAAGTCTCGGACGAGCGATTGACCAGCGCTAGAAGGACGAGCGACTAGCGACTGACCAGCGCCAGACGGACGAGCGACCAGCGACTGGCGACTGACAGCGAAGAACGTATTATTGAATCGGGAACGCTCCTCCGCCCGGCACCATCTGCGCCTCTGCCGGAGGCACGCCACCGCTCAGGAAGAAGATCGTGCCGTTTGCCGTGGCCGCAAACGCCCGGCCGCCGGACACTCCAACAGATGCGGGAACGGCGGTCGAATAGAACGCGGATTCCGTTGGCGTGCCGTTGCAGTCGGCCTGCTGCGGTTGAGAGCCGGCACCGGCCGCCAGCGTGATGATGTATCCGCTCTTGGTCGAGGGGTCCTGCGAGAGGTCAGGTGAAATGAAGCCGATGCTGCTGTTGGGACACGGTTGTACGAGGACGGCGAGCAGGACCGCGTATCCGCCTCGGCCTGCCGCGGCTGCGTAATTCGTTTCCGCACTGCTCACGGCGCGGAGCGATCCAATGGCGGCGCCCTCATTGCCCGACATCCTCGCGCGCATCAGAGCCGGCACGGCAATCGCCGCGATGATCCCGATGATCGCCACGACGATGAGCAGTTCGATGAGCGTGAAACCTCGTGCCGATTTGGATCGCATAGTCACCATTGCCCACACCTCACCGTGGTCGAAACCGGCGTACCGATAAAGCGCCCGCGAGCGAGTGGGGTGCCCGCCTTCGCAGGTCGCAGATGCGGCAGGCGACCAGCTACGGCGAGGTCTCGCCGTAGCGCGTCATGAACCGTTGCGCGCGCAGGCTTAGGGCCCCGCGAGCTGCCAAAAAAGAAAGGCTGCCTTGGTTGCCCCAGGCAGCCTTTCACGATCTCGCGTGGCGAAGTCTTACTGAATCGGCGTGCCGCCGCCGCCGGGCGCCATCTGCGCTTCGGTCGTCGGGACCGCACTGTTCGTGAAGAAGATCGTGCCCGCCGCGTTGGTCGCGAAGCTGCGGTTGCCGGTCGTGCCCTGGGTCACAGGGATCGACGTGGAGTAGTACGCCGTGCGGCTCTGAACCGCTCCGTTGCAGTCGAGCGCCACGTTCGCCGCGCCCGCACCGTTGGCCAGCGCCACCGTGTACCCGCTCTTGATCGAGGGGTCGGTGCTGAGGTCAGGCGAAATGAAGCCCTGCGTTGAGTTCGGGCAGGCGGCCGCGAGCGTCGCGAGCAACACGGCGTAGCCACCGCTGCCAGCTGCCGACGAGTAGCTGGCCTGGGCGCTGTTGATGGCGCGCAGCGAGCCGATCGCCGAGGACTCGTTACCAGACATGCGGGCGCGGAGAAGACCCGGCACCGCGATGGCTGCGATGATGCCGATGATCGCCACGACGATCAGCAGCTCGATGAGCGTGAAACCCTTCCGATTCCGAACTTTCATGATCTACTCCTGAAAAAGTCGTTTGGGCCGCGTGACGGTTGCGTCGGTCACGACGGGCACCTGCCCAGCGGCCGACGCTCAGCCATTCAGCAACGCCGGTGCCACTGCTTATCTTGAGACGCCGGCGAGGCGCAACTGGTTTGACGAGTGGTAGTTAGCAGGGAGGACGGCCCGGCGTCCGGCCGCTGATGCTCTGCCAATTTTCGGCTGTCTGACAATTTCTGTCAACCACAGCTGCCTTTTTTTGGTCTCGGGTCTCGGGACTCGGGACTCGGGGCCCGGGGTTCGCTGTTCGACTCGGAAACTGGAGACCAGAGACCAGCGACCTTCACTGCACTTCATACTTCTTCAGCAGATACCTGAACTGCCTGAAACTGAGCCCGAGCAGTTCCGCGGCGTTCTTCTTCACGCCCCCCGCTCGCTTGAGCGCCTCCGCGATGTACTCCTTTTCGATTCCCTGCACGTGCTGCTCGAGATCGAAGCCCGCTTCGAGGAGATCATCCGTGGCGCCGTTACCGGCCGAACCTGGCAGGCCGACGCCGTGGCCCGCCTCGCGCACCGCTTCCGGCAGGCTTTCTGGAAGGATCGCGGGCGTCCGCTCGAGGGCGACTGCGCGCTCGATGGCGTTTTCAAGCTCGCGGACGTTCCCGGGCCACGGGTAGGCTTTCAGGCACGCCAACGCCCCGCCAGAGATGCTGCTGACATCCTTCTTCATCTGCTCGGCGAACTTTGTGACGAAGTGATCGGCCAGTAGCGGGATGTCCTGGCCCCGTTCGCGAAGAGCGGGCAGCCGCACCGGGATGACATTGATCCGGTAGTACAGATCCTCGCGGAACTCTCCGGCCGCGACCATTTTCGAAAGATCGCGGTTCGTGGCCGCGATGATGCGGATGTCGGCATCGACTTCCTCGGTGCCGCCCAGTCGCCGGAACTTTCGCTCCTGCAGGACGCGCAGCAGCTTCACCTGCACCATCGGGCTCATCTCACCGATTTCGTCGAGGAAGATGGTGCCTTTCTCGGCCACTTCGATGAGTCCCTTCTTGTTCGTGTCCGCGCCGGTGAACGCCCCGCGCATGTGTCCGAAGAGTTCGGAGTCGAGCAGCGTTTCCGGCAGCGCGCCGCAATTGAGCGCCACGAAGGGTCTGTCGCTCCGCGGCGAGCGGACGTGAATCGCGCGCGCCACCAGCTCCTTCCCGGTCCCGGATTCGCCGCTGATCAGCACCGTGCTGCTGGTCGGCGCGATGGTTTCGATCAGGTCAAAGAGGGCGACCATCGCCGCGCTGCTGCCAATGATGTTGGAAAACTGATGCGACGTCTGCAGCGCGCGCTTGAGCAGGACGTTTTCCTGTTGCAGCCGTTTGCGTTCGACTTCCTTGCGCACCCGCAGCCGCAGATCGTTGACGGCATTGGGCGACTTGTGGACGTAATCGGCCGCACCGAGCCGCAACGCTTCGACGGCCGTGTCGGTTGACGCAAACGCCGTCATGACAATGCAGATGACGCCCGGATCGATCAGCTTGGCTTCACGCAGCACGTCCACACCGCTCATCTCGGGCATTCGAATGTCAGTGATCAGGATGTCCACGCGCTCGCGTTTCAGCACCTCGAGCGCCGCTTTGCCGGTCTCGGCGACCCGTACGTCGTAGCCGTCCCGTCGCAAGACGATCGACAGCAGCTCGCGCATCGATCGCTCGTCGTCCACGACGAGTACGCGCGACGCCGCAACGGACGCGCGCCCTTCTGTTTCTCGAACCGGGGTGTTAGTTACCATAAATCAACTTGCGGCCACCATCGCCGCGACCGGGAACTGGACGCGCACCGTGGTCCCCTTGCCTTTCGTTGAGGTCACGCCGATCTCTCCTCCGTAGTCGCTGACGATGCGATGGACGATCGACAGGCCAAGACCGGTCCCGCGGGAAAAGGCGCCTCGAAACGGCTGAAAGATGCCGTCGAGTTCTTCCGGCGCAATGCCGACGCCTTCGTCGCTCACGGCGATGGCGACGTGCGAGCCGTCGCTGTCGCAGGAAACCGCTAACGTCAGGCATCCGCCCGACGGCATCGCACGCAGTCCGTTGGTCGCCAGGTTCCAGACGATCTGCCGAATCTGCCCTTCGTCGGCCTGAAAGGTGACGCTGGCTTGCGGAACGGTGACCGCGATCGAATGCGTTTCGTGCAGCTCCGGACTGTTCTCGAGCAGTCGTGCCGTATCGGTAATGACCTGGCACAGGTCGAACCGTGTCATCGCCTGCCGTTGTGGACGGGCGTAGGCGAGGAAGCTCCGGATCGTGTCGTTCAACCGCTCGGACTCGCGGAGCACGATGTCCATGAGCTGTCCCTGCTCGTCGGTGAGTGGCATTTCCTGACGGAGGATCTGCAGCGAGCCGGACATCGAGGCCAGCGGGTTGCGGATTTCGTGTGCGATACCAGCAGCCATCTCACCCACGGCAGCGAGACGCTGCTGGACGCGGGCCTCGCGCTCCTGCTTCCGCGTTTCGGTGACGTCCTGAAATGTCAGAATGAATCCGGTTTCACCGCGCGGCGTCATCAGTGGCGCGCCGCTCAACCCAAGCTCGATCTGCCGGCCGTCTCCACGGCGAAACCCGATCTCCATTCGCGGAAGACGTCGTCGGCCCGCCGGTGCGCCCGATGCGTTCTCCACTTGCTCGAACAGTCCTTTGAGCTCCGGGGGAAATTGAAGGACCTCCTCGACATCGCGGCCAATGGCCTCGCGAGCCTTCAAGCCCGTAATCGCTTCGGCGGCGCGGTTGAACGTCATGACCAGCCCGGTCATGTCGGTGGTAGTGAGACCGCTCGTGAGACTGTCGATGACGTGCTGGCTGAACGCCTGCAGATCCGCCAACTCGTTCGACGCCTGTGCCAGTTTGGCGTCCGCTCGCCGCAGTCCCTCTGCCAGGTAGCCGCTGAGCGAGGCGACGGCGACAAAACCGAAGACATTCAACCCGACGGTAAAGAGCGCGACCCGGCCCGGAGGCAACTGGACGTCGAGCGGCAACGGGAGAATCGGATGGGCGAAGTACTGCGCTCCGGCAATCCCCGAATAAATCACCGAGCTGAGAACGGCGACCATCACGCCGCCGCGCCAGGACTGTATGACGCTCGCGGCAATAATCGGCAACGCGTAGAGAGAGGCGAAGATGCTGGTCACGCCGCCGGTGACGTGCACGAGCGCCGAGACGATGAGCGCGTCGCAGGCGAGCTGAAGATCGATCAGCCAGCGGTGCCGCTCGACAAACTTGAGCGCGAGGCTGTACGCGACCGTCAACGCATAGGTCACGCCGATGATGAAGAAGAACGGATCGACCGGCAGCGATCCTGGAGACTTGATCTGAATCAGGATCGCGGACCCGAGCAGCAGCGTGATGACTGCTGCCCGGCCGCCGATGAGCCACAACAGTTTGCGCCTCAAGATTTCGCCCTCTGCGAACTCCTTCTGAACCCTTGAACCCTTCTGAACCCTTGAACCCCTTCTGAACCCTTTCTGAACCCTTTCTGAACCCCCTTCTGAACCCTTTAACCCGTCAGCTTGCTAATCAAATCGAAGATCGGCATGTACATGGCGATCACGATGCCGCCGACGATCACTCCGAGGAACGCGATCATCACCGGCTCCATCAGGGTCAGCAGCCCGGCGACCGCCGTATCCACTTCTTCTTCATAGAAGTCGGCAATCTTCGACAACATCGCGTCGAGGGCACCGGTTGTTTCGCCGACGTTGATCATCTGCACGACCATCGACGGGAACACGTTGGTCTCTTTCAACGGACCCGACACCGTTTCACCGCGCTCGATCCCCGATCGAGTCGTCTGAATCGCGTCCTCGATAATGGCGTTGCCGGCTGTTTTCGCGGTGATGTCGAGGCCGTCGAGAATTGGAACGCCCGAGGCGAGCAGTGTCGAGAGCGTGCGGCAGAAGCGCGCCACAGCGACCTTGCGCAGGATGCCGCCGAGGATGGGCATCTTCAAAAGAATGCGATCGATCGTGTGTCTACCGCCATCGGTCGCGTAGTACGACTTCACCCCCCACCCGATCCCGACGATGACAATGATCAAGATCCAGCCGTACGCCACGATGCCGTTGCTCATGGCGATGACGACCCGCGTCGGCATCGGCAGCTGTGCGCCGAGGCCTTCGAACAGCGTGGCAAATGTCGGGATGACCTTCCAGAGGATGGCGCCGACAACCAGGGTGGCAATCACGATGACCGCGACCGGGTAGATCATCGCGGACTTGACCTCACCCTTCAGCTTGACGGCCTTTTCGATGTACACCGCCAGCCGCTTGAGAATGGTGTCGAGAATACCGCCGGCCTCACCGGCGGCAATCATGTTCGAGTAGAGGGGATCGAACGTCTTGGGGTGACGCTTCATCGCGTCGGCAAGCGCGGCCCCGGCTTCGACGTCCTCGCGCACTTTCAGGATGGCCGCGGCGAAGTGCTTGTTGGGCTCCTGCTTGCCGAGGATCTCGAGACACTGCACGAGCGGCAGGCCGGCGTCGATCATCACGGAGAACTGGCGGGTGAAGATCGCGAGGTTCTTGGCGGGGACGGTTTTGCCCTTCGCTTTCGGCTTGGCCTCCGCCTTCGCCGCCTTCGCGGCGGGTTTCGCGTCGATGCGCGTCACCATGATCTGCTCGCGCCGCAGCGCGGCCACGGCGGCGTCCATCGAATCGGCGACGTGCTCGCCGGTGATGTTCTGCCCTGTTCTCGTTCGTCCGGAGTATGCAAATGTTGGCATATATTCGCCTGTCAAAAACCGCGTCAGTCGCTGGTCGCTAGTCGCTCGTCCGTCTTTCGCTTGTCAGTCGCTGGTCGCTTGTCAGTCGCCGGTCGCTTGTCGGCCGCTGGTCGCTTGTCGGCCGCTGGTCGCTTGATGACTAGCGACGAACGACTGACGCGCGGTCAGTCGGACCAGCGACTAGCGACTAGCGACTACTCACGGGTCGCGTCACCCCCGGGCGCTGCCCCATCCCCGCTCCGGGCACCACGCCGCCGCCGCGCGCGATGATCTGTTCCAATTCGTCCTTCAGCGACGAGGCGCTCATGGCGGCGTCGAGCGTGATCAGACGCTTCTGATAGAGCGTCGCCAGGCACTGATTCATCGTCTGCATGCCCATCTTTTCCTGCCCCGTCTGCATCGTCGAATAGATCTGGTGCACCTTGTCGTCACGGATTAGATTCCGGATTGCCGGGTTCGGGACCATGATCTCGAGCGCGACGCAGCGACCCCTGCCGTCCGCGCGAGGCAGCAGCGCTTGACAGACGATCCCTTCGAGCACGAGCGAGAGCTGGGTGCGAATCTGGCCCTGCTGATGCGCGGGAAAGACGTCGATGATTCGGTTGATCGTCTGCGCCGCGGAGTTCGTGTGCAGCGTGGCAAATGTCAGGTGGCCTGTCTCGGCAATCCGCAAGGCGGATTCAATCGTCTCCAGGTCGCGCAACTCACCGATGAGGACGATGTCGGGGTCTTCGCGGAGGGCGGCGCGTAACGCGTTCGCGAAGCCCATCGTGTCCTGATGCACCTCACGCTGATTGACCAGACAGCCTTTGTGCTGGTGCACGAACTCGATCGGATCCTCGATCGTCAGGATGTGATCTCGCCGTTCGCTGTTGATCTTGTCGATCATCGCGGCGAGCGTTGTCGATTTGCCGCTGCCCGTTGGACCGGTGACCAGCACGAGACCGCGAGGTCGCTCCGCGAGCGTGGCGATGACCGGAGGAAGGCCCAGATCGTGAAAGCCTTTGATCTGCTCCGGGATGACGCGGTAGACCGCCGCAACCGCACCCCGCTGGTTGAAGACGTTGCAGCGGAACCGCGCAATGTCCCGGATGCCGAACGAGAAGTCCAGCTCCATCGTTTCTTCGAACCGCTTCTTCTGTGAATCGGTGAGCACGCTGTACGCGAGCGCCTTGGTTTCGGAAGGTCCGAGCGGCGGCAGATCCAGCGGCTGCAGGTGGCCGTGGATCCGGACCTGCGGCGGCGTGTTCGTCGTGATGTGCAGGTCGGAGCCGTGGACTTCGACCAGCGTTCTCAGTAGTTCGGGCAATGTAGCCATCTTTTCCTCAGCTGACTAGCGACCAGCGACTGACAAGCGTCAGCCGCGACTCATTTCACGGTTTCTCTCGCAACCTCTTCAATCGTTGTGACCCCGTCCATGACCTTGTGCAGGCCGCTTCGGCGGAGCGTAATCATGCCTTCCTCGACTGCTTTCCTCTTCAACTCGAGCGCCGAGGCGCCCACGAGAATCAACTCGCGCAATTCCTCGGTGATTTCCATCACTTCGTACAGACCGACGCGGCCCTTGTAGCCGGTGTTGTTGCACGTTTCGCAACCCTTGCCCTTCTTGGGGATGACCTGCTCGGCCTCTTCTGCCGAGAAGCCCGCCTCGACGAGCGCCTGTGGCGCATGCGGGTGATCCTCCTTGCACTTCGAACAGACGCGACGAACGAGGCGCTGCGCACAGATCAGGTTGACGGAACTTGCGACCAGGAACGGTTCGATGCCCATGTTCATCAAACGGCTGATCGTGCTCGGCGCGTCGTTGGTGTGGAGAGTTGAGAGGACGAGATGTCCCGTCAGCGATGCCTTGACAGCGATTTCCGCCGTTTCGAAGTCGCGGATTTCGCCGACGAGGATGATGTTCGGGTCTTGCCGGAGAAACGAGCGCAGGGCAGCGGCGAAATTCAAGCCGATGTTTTCGCGCACCTGTACCTGATTGACGCCAACCAGATTGAATTCCACCGGGTCCTCGGCCGTCATGATGTTGGTTTCCATCGTGTTGATCTTCGCGATGGACGAGTAGAGAGTGTTCGTCTTACCGCTGCCGGTAGGACCCGTCACCAGCACCATGCCCCACGGCTTGCCGATGGCATGCTCGAGTTTCTGCAGCGATGCCGGCTCGAAGCCCAGCTTCGTCATGTCGAGCATCAACTTGTCTTTGTCGAGAAGACGAAGGACGATCTTTTCGCCAAAGAGCGTCGGCAGACACGAGACGCGGAAGTCGATTTCCTTGGTCGCGCCCTCGACGGCAAAGCGGATCTTGATTCGGCCGTCCTGGGGCAGCCGCTTCTCGGCAATGTCCAGCTTCGCCATGATCTTGATGCGCGACGTGATCGCATCCCGAAACTTCATGGGGGGCGCCATCACGTTGTAGAGAATGCCGTCGATGCGGAACCGGACGCGGAATTCCTTTTCGTACGGTTCGATGTGAATGTCGCTGGCGCCCTTCTGAATCGCGGACATCAAACACAGGTTGACGAGCCGGATGACTGGCGCCTCGCCACCCTGACGTTCGAGCGACGCGACGTCGATCTGCTCCATCTCCTCGAGGAGCTCGACGTCGTCATCGACGATCGACGCCGTTTCCTCGAGGGCCTTCGTGACCATCTCGAGCGTCGCGGCACTCGTCAGATTGGCTTCCTGCGCCGCCGGCGTCGCCTTCTTCTTTTCCACCTTCTTTTCGGCGACCGGCCGCGGCGCCGGAGTGGATGGGTAGTAGCGCTTGATCGCTTCGCTGACCGCCGTTTCGGAGGCCACGACCGGCTCAACGTTGTAGCCGGTCATGAACTTGATGTCATCCATGGCGAACACGTTGGTCGGGTCCGTCATGGCAATCGTCAGCGTCGCCCCAGCGCGGCTGAGCGGAACGATCTGGTACTTGTTGGCGGTTTCTGCCGGAATCAGTTTGATGACCGCCGCGTCAACTTCGAACTGCGTGAGGTTGATCGAGGGGACGCCGTACTGTTTGCTGAGGAGCGCCGTAATCTCGTCGTCCTTGACGAACCCCAGATGGACCAGGTTGTAACCGAGCTTCCCGCCATTGGTCTTCTGGTAGTTCAGCGCCTCCTGCAATTGTGCAGGCGTAATGCGCTTCTCTTTGAGCAGCAGTTCCCCTATGCGAACGGCCATCGTTCAACAGCTCTGATTCGGAGGATCGATGCGAGCAGCGACAGGCGGGACACACGTCCGCTGCCATCCGCGACATCTTCTGCGGGAGCTTGAACTGCTGGGGGAGAAGGTTATCCTACAGGATTGACACTTTTTGTCAAGGTATTGCCGGGCCGCTTCTTACGGAAGTGCACTGAAAAAGTGGGCTGTGAGCTGCGAACCTCGAGTTGGGAGTTGGAGGTTGGGAATTGGCACGTATCACCCTCAGAACACGACCCTCCCGGCGACTCCCCAGCCACGAAATCCGTGATCGGATCCCGTGCTGAGGTGTGCATCCACGAGCAGGGAGCCAAAGGCAGCGTAGGTTCCACCAATGCTTGCGGTAGGCATCCGGTTGGAGCCGGTCGTATTCACCTGCACGCCGGTCCGAACCACGGCGCGCGTAGTCAAACGGCCCTCGGCACCCACCGCAAGCGCCCGCACATCACCAAAAGGTCCGCGGTTTCGCGTGAGATCGAGGTCGGCGGCTGCCGTCCACCGGCTCGTGAGAAGCAGCGAGACCCCTGCACGGACCTGACGATCCAGGTGTAACTTCGTATCAACCGGAGTACGAAACCCAGGCCGAGTGAGATTCCGGAACGTCACGCCGGCGCGAACCAGATCGCCCGTGGCCATGACGCCCACGTCAACGTCGAACCGGTTGGTCGCGACTCCCAGCAGGTCCCATTCATCCAGTAGCGCGTCGGCTTCGCCACCCGCCTGCCCCTCGCTCGCAAGGCCACGAACCAGTTTCAGGGTGGCTCCCACCGCAACCCCTTCGAAAAGGGACTGGACGACTGTCGCCCCGACATGATGGGTGACGAGCGATTCAACGTGATGCCGAGTGCCCCCCGTGGCAGGCTGGCTGTCCGGCGCGACAAACGTCGAGCGCAGGCGATAGTAGGACAGCCCCGCCGCAGGCATCGTCAACGCCAGCAACCAGCTCGAACGGCTGCCGGCACTTCCGTTGACCGTGGCGGTTTCCGCATCCGTCCGATCCAGCACCAGGCTGAAGTAGGCACCCGCAGCCAGGCCAGCCGGGTTCCAGTAAACGGCAGAGGCATCGTCTGCGACGGCGACAAAGGCGCTCATCCCCTGCGCTCGGGCCCCCGGGCCTTCGAAGGTCTGCGCCTCAGCCGAACCGGCAATCCCCCCGACGAGGGCAAAAGCGGCCAAGGCGATTGACGGAGCTCTCATCGCCACGGCAGCTTACCGTACGGGGCTCCCCGACCCGTCCCGCCGTCAGCCCCTAAGTCCTTCGGCGAACAGGGACTTCCGAGCGGTGAATCGCGAAACATCGCGAGGGGGTCAGTCGTATTAATACGCTAGAATTACAGACGTCCACCGCGGCGCAAGCCGTCTCGGACGCTTCCCAACACCACCACCATGACTCAACTGACGACTCCGGCCGGGTCCGGTCCTGCGCCCAAAAGCCTTCCGGCGCGATTCATCGGCGTTCTGACGTCACCGCGTGAAACATTTCGGTCGATTGCGGCCCACCCGAAGTGGTTCGGGATGCTGGCGGCGACTACCCTCATCGTGATGTTTTTCACGATCCTTCCGATGACCACCGAGGAAGGCAAGCAGGCCACGCTCGACCAGCAGGTCAGTCAGATGGAAGCGTTTGGGCGCAGTGTCGACGATGCGCAATACGAGCGGATGCGTCAGGGGATGGCGTTACAGCCGTATTTCGCGGCCGGAGGAATCCTCGTCTTTGCGCCAGTGATGGCGCTCATCATCTCCGGGATCCTCTTCGCCGTGTTCAACGCCGCCATGGGCGGAGAGGCATCGTTCAAGCAGGTACTCGCGGTGGTCGTGAGTGCGGGAGCCGTGTCGGCGCTTGGCACCGTGTTCACGGGACCGCTCAATTATTTCCGCGGTGCCGTCGGGAGTGCCACGAACCTGCGAGTGCTATTGCCGATGGTGGATGAAAAGTCCTTCGTGGGGCGGCTGCTCGGGATGGCCGACCTGTTCGTGATCTGGTGGCTGGTCGTTTTGGCCATTGGAATCGCCGTGCTGTATCGCCGGCGCACGCAACCGATCGCCATCGCGCTGCTCGGCCTCTACGCCGTCATCGCGCTCGCGGTGGCCACATTCATGAGTGGCGCGGGAGGATAAGTTGAGCCGCAACAAGAAGATTTTCATCGGCGTCGGGATCGTGCTGATCCTGGGCGCCATTGCGTTCGCAAACATCCGATTCAAGCGGACGACGGGCGTCACTGTCAACGTCGAGGCCATCCAGAAGCGAAACCTCGAAGCGATCGTGTCCGCGTCCGGCAAAATCCAGCCGAAACTGTTCGTGAACATCAGCGCGGACTATATGGGCCGGGTCACGAACCTCGCCGTCAACGAGGGTGATCGGGTCAACAAGGGCCAGTTCCTTCTGCAGATCGATCCGCGAAACCTCCGGACGCGTGTCGAGAGCGGAGAAGCGTCGCTCCAGGCCGCACGCTCCCAGGCTCAGCAGTTCAGGCTCGCACTGGATTCTGCACGGGTGGCGCTCAAACAGGCCGAAGAGAACCACAGACGGCAGCAGGACCTCTGGAAGGCAGGCCTCACGACCCGTGAGCAGCTCGAGCGGGCGGAAAACGACTTGAAGATACGGCAGGCGGATCTGCGCACGCAGGAGCAGCAGGTTGAAACGCAAACGCGGCGCATGGATCAGGAGCGCGCCTCGCTCGACAGCGCGAAATACGATCTCAGCAAGGTGCGCATCGAGTCGCCAATTACGGGTATCGTGACCCGCCGGAACATCGAAGAGGGAGAAACGGTCGTGATCGGAACGATGAACAACGCCGGCACGGTCCTCCTGACGATCGCCGACATGTCGGTCATCGAAGCGGAAGTCGAAGTCGACGAAACGGACGTCCCCACCGTGACAATCGGGCAAAAAGCGAAGATCACCATCGACGCGATGCAGGGGAAAAGCTTCACCGGACGTGTCACGGAGATTGGCAACAGTCCCATTCAGGCGTCCGGCCAGGCCGCAGCCGGACAGACGGCGACGAACTTCAAGGTCGTCCTCACGGTGGACGGAGAGATCCCGGAAGTGCGCCCCGGTTTTACGTGCACGGCCGAGATCACGACCGCCACCCGCGCGAACACGCTGTCGCTTCCGATCCAGGCGCTCGCCGTCCGGGACGTGGTGCGTGACTCGGCCAACAAGATCGTTCGCGCGAAGACCGACAAGAACAGCACGCAGCGGCCGCGGTCGACGGTGGTGGCCGCTGAAGAACTGCCGGCGGGACAGACACGCAAGGAAGAGGAAGGCGTGTTCGTCGTGCGAAACAACGTCGCCGAGTTCGTCCCCGTGAAAACCGGTATCGCCGGGGACAAGTATTTCGAAGTGGTCTCCGGCGAGATCAAGGAAGGGGACCAGGTCATCACCGGTCCGTTTGCATCGGTCCGCAATCTCAAGGACGGCGACACCATCAAGGCACAAGCGCCGTCGACGCCTCCGCGACGATGAACCAGTTCCTCGAAGCCGTTCGCGTCGCCTTTTCGTCCGTCTGGACGAACAAGCTTCGCTCTTTCATGATGGTGCTCGGCAACATCGTGGCCGTGACGTCCATCATTGCCGTGGTGTCGCTCATCCGCGGCATGGACACGTATGTCGCATCCGCGATCATCGGCGAGGTAGGTGCCGGCACATTCAGGGTCGAACGGATCGGCTTCATCACCGATGAAGAAGAAGAGGAGCGTGCCCGACGCCGGAACCCGCTGGTGACGCTGGACGACATGCGGGCGATCGGGTCGTTCTCCGAGCGGATCGACGCCGTGATGGCGGAGTCGGGAGCAGGTTCGACCGTCAGCTTCGGCGAAACGGTCCTCGAGAACACCCGCATTCGCGGCGTCTCGGCCGACTACGCGGACTTCACGGGGTATACCCCCGCGCTCGGCCGGATCCCGAGCCGTCAGGAAGTCGAGCGAAGTCATCCGGTCGCGCTGCTCGGATGGGAGACGGCGGAGAACCTGTTCAAGGGACGCAACCCCATCGACCAGGTGATCCGGATCCGGAGCATGCACTTTCGCGTAGTCGGGGTCGCGGAGAAGAAAGGATCGGTCTTCGGCGAATCGCAGGACGAGTTCGCCGTGATCCCGCTCGGCGCTTTCTACAAGGCCTTCGGTTCGCGCAGGTCGCTGGGGCTCACCGTCAAACCGACGCATCCCTCCGAGCTGAGCGCCGCGATGGAGGACGCCCGCGTCGCGCTCAGGATCAAGCGTCACCTGCGGCCGAAAGACGACGACAACTTCGGGCTGCTCACCTCCGAGACGCTCATCGACTTCTGGCGCAACTTCTCGCGCGGCATCTTTGCCGTCCTCCTCGGTGTCGTGTCTCTGTCGCTGGTGGTCGGCGGAATCGTCATCATGAACATCATGTTGATGGTCGTGAACGAGCGGACGCGCGAGATCGGTCTGCGGAAGGCGCTGGGCGCGCGGCGCCGCGACATCGTGTGGCAGATCCTCACGGAGTCGATGACGCTCTCGGTGATTGGCGGCCTGGTGGGAACCGCCCTGGGATTCTCGGTTGCATTCGCGGTGGAGTCGTTCACGCCGCTGCCTGCGGCCATCGAAACATGGTCCGTCATGCTCGGCATCGGCATGACGGCCACGGTGGGCCTGTTCTTCGGCCTCTACCCGGCCATACGTGCGGCCTCGCTCGATCCGATTGAGGCGCTGCGACGCGAATGACGACCGCCGCCCGTCCGTCCCGTCCAGGTTTCAGCTCGAGAACCGACCTGCTGCGCGAAATCCTGGCGCTGTCGATCGACACGCTTCGCGCAAACAAGCTCCGCTCGGCGCTGACGATTCTCGGCGTGGTGATTGGTGTCACCTCGATTGTCGCGATGACGGCGCTCATCCGCGGATTTGGCGATCAGATGCATTCGCTGATTCGCCAAATGGGTTCGGACACCGTATACGTCCAGAAGCTCGGGTTCAGCAGCTGGGCCAGCGGCCGAAGCTTTCTCGACGTCCTGAAACGTCCCAACCTGACCGAACAGGACGCGATAGCAATCCAGCGCGGAGCGCCTTCGGCCGCGATGGTGAGTTTGCAACTGGGGGGAGGGCCCGGATCGCGCGCCGAGCGCTTCACGTACCGGGATCACTCCACCAAACCAATGGTCGTCTTCGGCTCGAGCGCGAACTTCGCGGAAACGAACTATATCGCGCTCGAGAACGGCCGGTTCTTCAGCGACTACGAGACCGAACACCGCCGCGACGTCGCCGTGCTTGGCTACGCTCCCGCGTCGACACTGTTTCCCAGCGTCGACCCGATAGGCAAGCGCGTCCGGATCGGCGCGAAGGAATTCACCGTCGTCGGCACGATGGGCAAGCGGCCGAGCTTTCTCCTTGGCAACCCGGACGAGTTCGCCGTCATCCCGGTCACGACATACGAGAAGCTCTACGACGCGCCGCGAATCCGCGGCATCGTTCTGCGGTTCCTCACCATCGCCGTCGTGCCCCAGCCCGGCGCCACGCGCGAGCAGCTCATCAGCGAAATCGAACAGGTGATGCGAAGCAGACACCGTCTGAAGCTCGACGAAGAAAACGATTTCGACATCGTGACCTCCGACGCGATCATGAAGATCGTGGATCAACTCACGCGGGCGGTCGTTCTCAGCCTCGTCGTGATCTCGTCGATCGCACTGATGGTCGGCGGCATCGGCGTGATGGCCATCATGACGATCTCCGTGACCGAGAGAACCCGCGAGATCGGGGTGCGCAAGGCGATAGGAGCGCGGCGCCGCGAGATCCTCGTGCAGTTCCTGCTCGAGGCCGTGTTCCTGACGTCGCTCGGGGGACTGCTGGGCATTCTGCTCGGCAGCGGCATCGGCCTCGCGATCAGCCAGCTCGCCGGATTTCCCGTCTCGCTGCCGTGGTGGTCGTTCGCGATTGGTTTTGCCTTCTCGGCGTCTGTTGGAATCTTCTTCGGGATGTATCCGGCGCTCAAGGCATCGCGTCTGGATCCGATCGAGGCGCTGCGCTACGAGTGAATCATGGTCCTCAGAAGGACCACGACCATTTCACGCTGAGACGATTTCGCAAAGGCACTTCGCGAAGATCACGAAGGCTCGAAGCCCAAGACAATTTCGCGCCAGCGAGATCGGGGCGCGGCCGAGTGGGGTGCGAACGCCTATCGACTTCCCTTTTCCGCTGAAATAGACTCCCCCTTAGGCCGCCTTATCGCAGCACTATCCTGACCCGGAGACCCCGAGGAGGGTGCCCGTTATGAAGGTTTACGATGCTCCAAATCTGAGAAATGTCGCCCTCGTGGGCCATTCGGGCGCCGGCAAGACGCAGCTCGTCTCCGCGCTGCTTTACGATGCCGGCGCCGTCAACCGCTTCGGTCGCGTGGACGAGGGCACCACGGTGACCGATTACGACGAAGAGGAAATCGCCCGCAAACACACCCTCGTCTCCAGCCTCGCCTACGTCGAATGGAACAAAACCAAGATCAACCTGATCGACACGCCGGGGATGGCGAACTTCCTCAGCGACGCCCGCGCGGCGCTGCGCGTCGCCGATGCGGCCATTGTCGTAGTGGATGCGGTGGCCGGGGTGGAAGTCTCAACTGAGAAGATCTGGGCCGCCGCCGAGGAGCTCGACGTCCCACGGATCGTGGTGCTCAACCGGCTCGATCGCGAACGCGCCAGCCTGGAGCGATCGATCGAGTCGCTGCGCGGCGCGTTCGGCCGGGCGATCGTGCCCGTGCAGCTGCCGCTTGGCGAAGAGCGATCCTTTCGCGGCGTGATCGATCTCGTCGGAATGAAAGCGTGGACATTCGCCAGCGATGGCAGCGGCAAGGCGACCGAAGCGGCGATCCCCGCCGAAGTCGAGGGCCGCGCGCAGACGGCGCGCGACGCGCTCATCGAAATGGTCGCTGAGGCGGACGACACGCTGATGGAACGGTTTTTCGAGGCCGGGACGCTGACCCAGGACGAACTCGTCGCCGGATTGAAGCGCGGGGTCAACGCCGGACGAGTGTTCCCCGCGCTCTGCGCGTCGGCGGCGGCTAACGTCGGCATGCAGCCGATCCTCGACGCCATCCTGGCCTACGTACCGTCACCCGCCGAACGGCCGGTGAAGGTGAACGACGATCAGCGGATCGAAGCGAAGGATTCGGGCCCGGTGGCGTCCTTCGTGTGGAAGACGGTTGCCGACCCGTTTGCCGGACGCATCACGCTCTTTCGCGTCCTCTCCGGGACGCTCAAATCGGATTCCACGGTGCACAACGTCACCAGGGATACTCCCGAACGCCTCGGTCACATCGTGCTGCTGCAGGGCAAAACACAGACCGCCGTTGCCGAGATCAAGGCTGGTGACATTGGTGCGGTGGCGAAGCTGAAGGAGACGCTCACGAGCGACGTGCTGGCAGACAAAGGGTCGAAGCTCACCGTCGCGCCCATCAAATTCCCTGAAGCGGTCATCTCGTACGCGATCGAACCGAAGAGCCGCGGCGACGAGGAAAAGATCAGTACCGCGCTGCATCGCCTGCAGGAAGAAGATCCGAGCATCAGCTACAACCGCGATCAGCAGACGAAGGAATTGCTGCTGTCGGGCCAGGGCCAGTCACACATCGAGGTCACGGTCGCCAAGCTGAAACGCCGCTTCGGCGTCGAGGTGAACCTCAAACTGCCACGGATCCCCTATCGCGAGACGATCACCGCTGCAACCGAAGCGCACGGGCGCCACAAGAAGCAGACGGGCGGCCACGGCCAGTTTGGAGATTGCAAGGTCAAATTCGAGCCGCTTCCGCGCGGCAGCGACTTCGAGTTCGTGGACGACATCTTCGGCGGATCGATTCCGCGTCAGTTCGTGCCGGCGGTGGAAAAGGGCATTCAGGACGCGCGGCTGCGCGGATTCCTCGCCGGCTATCCGATGGTGGACTTCCGCGCGACGGTGTTTGACGGCTCGTTCCACCCGGTGGATTCGAACGAGCTCTCGTTCAAGCTCGCCGGATCGCTGGCGTTCAAGGACGGCATGTCGCGCGCGCGGCCGACGCTGCTCGAGCCGGTGATGGACGTCGAGGTCTACGCGCCGAGCGACTACGCCGGAGATTTGATGGGGGACCTGAACAGCCGACGCGGCCGCATCGGCGGGATGGACACGCGCGGGTCGTCGACGATCATCCGCGCGAAAGTGCCGATGGCGGAGATGCTCACCTACGAACAGCACCTCACGTCAGCCACCGGCGGACGCGGCTCCTATCACATGGAGTTTTCCCACTACGAGGAGGTGCCGCAGCACCTCCACGGCAAGATCGTATCGGCAGCGAAAGCGGAACGCGGGCAGGAGGCGGCGGAGGAGGTTTAGCTTCCTCCCGCCTTCCGCGGCGCGGTGGTTTTCGCGCCCTTTCCGCGGGTATCGGTCCGTCCGGTCTTTTCACGGCGGGGACGCTCGGGCCTGACGGCTTTTTCCGGCGTCTCTTCGCCTTCGGCCCCTTCGGCACGCTTGCCGCGCAGACGCTCCGCGGCGGCACGCAGCCGTCCGCCAACGCCTTTGGCCTTGGGCTTCTTCTCGCCGGCTGCTGCCGCTCGCTCGGCTTCGAGGTTCGGGTTGTACTCGCTGCCGACGAGCTCAATCTGCGCGACCTCCGCGCTGTCGCCGCGCCGATAGCCGATGCGCAGAATCCGCGTGTAGCCGCCGGGCCGCGATTCGAACCGCGGAGCGATCGTGTCGAACAACTTGCCGACCACCTCGCGATCGTGAATATCCCGGAGCACGAGCCGGCGCGCGTGCAGCGAGCGCCCGTTGTCGTCGCCACTCGCGAGGCCGCGCTTGGCGATGGTGATGATGCGCTCAACGAAGGGTCGCAGCTCCTTCGCGCGCGGAACGGTCGTCTCGAGCCGTTCAAACCGCAACAGCGCCTGCGCCTGGTTGCGCAGCATCGCGATGCGGTGCTCGGTGACTCGTCCCAGTTTGCGGTGACTGACTCGATGTCGCATAAGGTCTCTGATTCTTGTCAGTCGCTGGTCGCTGGTCGCTGGTCGCTGGGCAGAGTCGTTCAGAGTCGTACTGAATATCAAGAGACTGACTGGCGACTAACGACTCGCGACTGACTTTATTCGCCCGACTCTACTCCACCGACTGAGACGCCGGCTGATCGAGCCTCATGCCGAGGCTGAGGCCCATGCCCGCGAGGATCTCCTTGATCTCGTTGAGCGATTTTCGGCCGAAGTTCTTGGTCTTGAGCATTTCCCCTTCGGTCTTCTGCACCAGCTCGCGAATGGTCCGGATGTTCGCGTTCTTCAGGCAGTTGTACGACCGCACCGAGAGCTCGAGCTCCTCGACGCTCTTGTCGAGATTCTCGTTGAGCGCCGCTCGAGGCGTATCGGCCGTTGCGTCGAGTTGCAGGTCGCCTGCGTCCTCGAGGTTGATGAAGATGTTCAGGTGATCGCGAATCAGCTTGGCCGAAAGCGACACCGCGTCCCGCGGCGTGACCGAGCCGTTGGTCCACACGTCGATCGTCAGCTTGTCGTAGTCGGTCGTCTGTCCGAGACGCGCCGCCTCGACGAGATAGTTCACCTTCTTGATCGGCGAGTGGACGGAGTCGATCGGGATCCAGCCAATGCCGAGATCCTCGTCGAAGTTCTTGTCCGCCGAGACGTAGCCGCGGCCGCGCTTGACGCGCATTTCCATGTGCAGCTTTCCGCCTTCGGCCACGGTCGCAATATGCGCATCGGGCTCGAGGATCTCGACGTCCGCATCGGTCTCGATGTCGCGTGCCTTGACCTCGCCCGCCTTGTCCACGCGGAGATAGAGCGTTTTCGTGGTGTCCACGTGCGTCTTGAGCGGGACCTGCTTGAGGTTCAGGATGATGTCGGTCGCGTCTTCGACCACTCCCGGGATGGGAGAAAACTCGTGCAGCACGCCGTCAATCTTGACGGCAGAGACCGCCGCGCCCTCAATCGACGAGAGCAGCACGCGCCGCAGCGCGTTGCCAATCGTCGTGCCGAACCCGCGCTCGAATGGCTGCGCGTAGAACCGGCCAAAACGATCCGTCAGTGTTTCCCGTTCGAACTCGAGCCGCTTGGGCCGTTGAAAACCTTTCCACAGCATCGTCTTTCCCTTTCACGTTCGGCCGCCATTCCGCAGCGACCGCCGGGCCCGCCATTTCACTCCCCGTCTCCCACCGCAGGCCCGGTGTGGCTGCGGACGGAGAGCTACGTCGGTCTCCGGTCTCTGGGCTCGGGTCTCTGGTCTCAAGAGCAAAGACTGGAGCCCAAAGACGAGAGACCAAAGACCTACTTGCTATACAACTCCACGATCAGCTGCTCCTGCACCGGCAGATTGATCTGCGCGCGTGTCGGCAGCGACGCGATACGGCCCGCCATCTGCCCCGCATCAAACGACAGCCACTCGGGAATGCCACGGCCTTTCACCTCTTCGATGGCGTGCTGAATCGCGGCATTCTGCGCGCTCGTACCGCGGACGGTGAGCACGTCGCCCGCCTTGACCGAGTACGACGGCACATCCACCTTGCGGCCGTTCACCAGGAAATGCCCGTGGCGCACGAACTGGCGCGCCTGCGCGCGCGATGTCGCGAGTCCCATGCGGTAGACCACATTGTCCATCCGGCGCTCGAGCAGTTGCAGAAGCGTTTCGCCGGTGATGCCGCGCGTGCGATCCGCCATCTCGAAATACCGTCGGAACTGGTTCTCGAGCACACCGTAGATTCGCTTGACCTTCTGCTTCTCGCGAAGCTGCAGACCGTAGCCGACCAGCTTCGCCTTGCGTAGCTTGCCGTGCTGCCCCGGCGGCAGGTTGCGCTTCTCAATCGCGCACTTCTCCGTGTAGCAGCGCTCTCCCTTGAGAAAGAGCTTCATGCCTTCGCGCCGGCACAGCCGGCAAACTGGTCCGATGTAACGTGCCATTCGTAGTCCTCTTTACTTACTTACTGCTCGCGGGGTCCCACCCCCGCTCGCTCGCGCTCGGCGACTTCCGCCTTCGCTAAAGCTACGGCGGACCGCCGTAGCCTTGGCGGAGGCTGGTCGCGCCTCGCGCGCCGCAGGCGCTGCTGATTCAGCACCTCTGCATCATCCACATCATCGCCGCACGGCCACACGGTGCTGGAAGCTGGAAGCCGGAAGCTCTCCAGCGTCAGACCCGCCGCCGCTTCGGCGGTCTGCAGCCGTTGTGCGGAATTGGTGTCACGTCTCGAATCGACTTGACGTCAATCCCGATCGTCTGCAGCGCCCGGATCGCGGATTCGCGTCCGGCGCCTGGCCCCTTCACTCGCACTTCCACGCTCCGCATGCCGAACGCTTTGGCGGCGTTGCCTGCGGCGATCGCTGCCTGCGTTGCCGCAAACGGCGTGCCTTTGCGCGACCCCTTGAAGCCAATGCCGCCCGCGCTCGACCAGGCGACGACGGCCCCTTCGGGATCCGTGATCGTCACGATCGTGTTGTTGAACGAGGCCTGGATGTGCGCGAACCCGTGGTGCACGATCCGCTTCTCGCCGCGCTTTTTGAATGTCTTCTTCTTTGCCGGCCGCCCCGCTGGCTTCTTCCCGCCTTCTGCGCCGGGTGCTGCTGTCGGATCGACCGGATCGTTTTTGGCCATGATTCGCTTCCTGCTCCCAGCTTCCGGCTTCCAGCGTCTCGCATCAACCTCCCTGCGGGAAGCTGGAAGCGAGAAGCTGGAAGCGGGAAGCTAAACGGTCTTCTTCTTCGCCACCGCGCCCTTCCGCGGGCCCTTTCTCGTGCGCGCGTTGGTGCGCGTGCGCTGGCCGCGCACCGGCAGATTCCGCCGATGCCGCATGCCCCGCCAGCTGCCGATTTCCATCAGCCGCTTGATGTTCATGGAGATTTCCTTGCGGAGATCCCCCTCGACCCGCCCCTGTTCCTCGATCACCCGGCTGATCTTGCGCACATCGTCTTCGGACAAATCCTTCACACGGACGTCGGTGCTGACGCCGGCCTCCGTGAGGATGTCGTTCGATCGTTTGCGCCCGATCCCGTAGATGTAGGTGAGGCCAATTTCCACCCGCTTCGTCCGCGGAAGATCGACGCCTGCTATGCGTGCCATATTCGATGATCCTTGTCAGTCGCTAGTCGTTGGTCGCTAGTCCGTCTCACGCGTGTCTGTTACTAGTCGCGAGTCAGCAGTCAGCAGTCAGTAGTCAGTAGTCAGTAGTCAGCAGTCAGTAGTCCATTCGCCGACCGGCGACCAGCGACTGACCGGCGACCAGCGACTGACGAACGTCAGTCGGACTAGCGACCAGCGACTGACACGCGAAGCTCCAAATTACCCCTGCCGCTGCTTGTGTTTCTGGTTGCTGCAAATCACCCGTACCACGCCGCGGCGGCGGACGATCTTGCACTTGTCACAAATCCGTTTCACTGACGCGCGTACCTTCATGATTCCATTCCCTACAGCTTCTCGACAATTCGCCCGCGCGTCAGGTCGCGCGGCGACAGTTCCAGCCGCACCCGGTCGCCGACGAGCACGCGGATAAAGTTCCGGCCAGGTCCGCTCGGCGCGTGCGCCGTAACCCGCCGCTCGTGCTCGATCGCCACACGATACAGTCCGTGCGCCAACTGCTCCACGACGGTGCCTTCGATCGTCGGTCCGGATGCCACGTCCGACCGGACGCGCCGCCGAAGCGGCGCGCTACCGTACCCCTGCCGCCGACGTGCGGCTGGTCAACACCAGCGGGCCGTCCTTTGTGACCGCCACCGTGTGCTCGAAGTGTGCAGACAGGCTGCCGTCCCGCGTGACGGCGGTCCAGCCGTCCGCCAGTACCTTGACCGCCGGCCGTCCCATGTTCACCATCGGCTCGATCGCCAGCACCATGCCTTCAGCCAGCCGTGGTCCGCGTCCGGGCTCACCGTAGTTGGCAATCTGCGGTTCCTCGTGCAGCGAGGCCCCGATGCCGTGGCCGACGAATTCGCGCACCACGGAAAACCCATTCGCTTCCACGTGGAGCTGAATCGCATGACCGATGTCCGAGATTCTTCCGCCCAGGCGCACTTGCTCGATGCCCTTCTCGAGCGCTTCCTGCGTCACCTGCAACAGACGCAGCACATCGTCCGACACGTCGCCCACGGGCACCGTGACCGCCGAGTCGCCGAAGAACCCGTTCAGTTTCACGCCCATGTCGAGCGACACGATGTCGCCGTTCACGAGTTTGCGGGCAGATGGAATCCCATGGACCACCTGCTCGTTGATGGAGGCGCAGAGCGTGGCCGGATATCCGCGATAGCCCTTGAACGCCGGCTCGGCTCCGCGCTCACGCACCAGACGCTCCGCCTCGGCGTCGAGATCGCTGGTCGTGACGCCTGGCGCAACCATCGATCCGAGCTCGGCCAGCACATCCGCGACGAGCGCGTTCGCCACGCGCATCCGTTCGATTTCCGCCGCCGACTTGCAGACAATCACGTGCGTGCGCTCCCGGCTTGCGCCGCTTCGAGTGCCAGGTCGATCTGGGCCGTCACGATGTTCGGCGGCTGATTGCCATCAATCGCGCGGAAGGTCGGACGCGCGGAGTAATAGTCCACGAGCGGCTTCGTCTGTCGCTGATACACCTTCAGTCGCTCTCGCACGATGTCAACACTGTCGTCAACGCGAGCCACCAGCGACCCCCCGCACTTGCCACACTCCCTGATCCAGTCCACCGCGGCGTTAGAACCGCACCGGCTGCAGATGCGGCGCGTCGCCAGGCGACGTACGAGCACGTCCTCGGGAACCACGATGTCGAGGACGATCAGAGGTCCGCGGCCGTCGAGCATCCGATCCAGCGCGCCAGCCTGGACGACCGTTCGCGGAAAGCCGTCCAGCACGAACCCATTCCTGGCGTCGCGCTTGTCCAACCGCTCAGAGACGATGCCGATCATCACGTCATCGCTGACGAGATTGCCACCCTCCATCGTCGATTTGGCGGCCTTCCCAAGCTCGGTTCCGGCCTGCACGGCTTCCCGCAGGATGTCCCCGGTCGAAATCTTGGGCAGCCCTCGCGCCTTGGCGAGTCGCTCTGCCTGCGTTCCCTTCCCGGCGCCCGGGGGCCCGAGCATGACGACGTTGCGCGCCGGCCGGCCGGCGGTCTGCAACATCACCTACTGCCCCCGCCGTCCCCGGATGCGCGTCTTCTTCATGAAACCGTCGTAGTGTCGCATGATGAGCTGCGACTCGACCTGCTGCACGGTATCCATCGCGACACCCACGATGATCAGCAGCGACGTGCCGCCGAAATAGAACTGGACGTTCAGACCTTCGGTGACGAAACGCGGCAGAATCGAGTCGAGGCGCTCGCCGATGAACGGAATCGGCGCGACTTTGAATCCCGAGATCAAAAACGTCGGGAGAATCGCAACGATGGCGAGATAGATCGCGCCGACCAGAGTGATGCGCGTCAATATCGTATCGATGTACTCGGCCGTCCGCTTGCCCGGGCGAATCCCGGGGATGAACCCGCCGTACTTCCGCATGTTCTCCGCCACGTCATCGGGATTGAAGATGATGGCCGTGTAGAAGTAGCAGAAGAAGATGATGCCGGTGACAAAGAGCAGGTTGTAGAGCGGCATCGCGTATCCAAGTTGCGCGGCCGCCCGCGACGCCCAGCTGCCTGCCGGAAACATCTGCGCCAGCGTCGCCGGAAACGCCAGGATGGACGACGCAAAGATGACCGGGATGACGCCACCGGTGTTCACCTTCAGCGGGATGTGCGTGCTCGATCCGCCGTACATCCGCCTGCCGACCATGCGTTTGGCGTATTGCACCGTCACCCGCCGATGGCCGCGCTCGACAAACACAATCGCGCCGATGACCATCACCATCAGCACGAGCAGCAACAGCATGGCAAAGAGCGACAACTGTCCGGTACGCAGCTGATCGAGTGTGGCGAGCACCGCCTGCGGGAAACCCACGACGATGCCGGCAAAGATGATGAGCGACATGCCGTTGCCGATTCCGCGTTCGGTGATCTGCTCGCCGAGCCACATGATGAATGCCGAACCGGTCGTCATCGTCAGCACGGTCATCAACCGGAATCCCCATCCCGGGTTGTAGACCAGCGGCAGACCGCCGGCAATCTCCGTCGAGCGCTCGAGAAAGATCGCGATGCCGAGCGACTGGACGATCGCCAGCAGGATGGTTCCGTATCGCGTGTACTGGGTGATCTTGCGGCGGCCCAGTTCCCCTTCCTTCGAGAGGCGTTCGAGGTACGGCCACACCACGGTGAGGAGCTGCAGAATGATCGATGCGCTGATGTACGGCATGATGCCGAGCGCAAAGATCGTCATCTGCGACAGGTTCTGACCCGAGAACATGTCGTACAGGCCGAACATCGTGTTCTTGGCCTGCTCGGCCAGAATCTGGAGCGCCTCTTTGCTGATGCCCGGCGTCGTGATGTGGCTGCCGATTCGATACACCGCGAGCAGGCCGAGCGTGAACAGGACACGCTTCCGCAGGTCGGGCACCGAAAAGATGTTCTTGATGCTTTCCTGGAGCATAAACGTCTCTTACTAACGCTCGCGGGGCCCCACCCGGGCCGCAGCCGCTCCGAGAACCTCTGCCTTGCCACCGGCCGCCGCGATCTTCTCCGCAGCCTTGCCGCTGAACTTGTGCGCGCGAATGGTCAGCGCCTTGCTGATGTCACCCCGCGCCAGCACCTTCACGGGTCCCGACCGCGTCACCAGGCCACGCTCGCGCATCACCTCCGGCGTGATGTCGACACCGGCGTCAAAACGCTCGGCAAGCGTATCGAGATTGACGACTTCGAACTCCTGGCGAAACGGATTGTGAAAACCGCGCTTGGGCACGCGGCGGTGGAGCGGCATCTGCCCGCCCTCGAACCCGCGCTTGTGCTTGAAGCCGGAACGTGACTTCGCGCCCTTATGCCCGCGTCCTGCGGTCTTGCCGTTGCCCGATCCCTGGCCACGACCGACGCGTTTCTTCGAATGCTTGGCGCCCTTCGGTGGACGCAAACCTGACAAAGACATCTGTTCAATCCCCAATTCCCAACGCCCAACTCCCAATTCCCAATTCTGTTTTGGGAGTGGGGAGTTGTGGATTTGGGAGTTATTCCACAGTCACCAAATGTCTGACCTTGTGGATCATGCCCCGTGTAGCTGGTGTATCGGCAAGTTCCACTGTGTGGCCAATCCGTCGCAGTCCGATCCCTTTGACCACCTTCTGCTGGTCCCTGTTGAAGCCGATCGTACTCTTCACCAGGGTGATCTTCACGCGACGAGCCTCGTCCGTCTTTTTGGCTGACTTTTTTGCCATCGTTTTCTCAGGGCTCGTGGGGCCCCACCCCCACTCGCTTCTCGCTCGGCGGCGCCTTCGGCGCTTCCCTCCGGCGCCTCGCTCGAGCCGCAGGCGCTACCCCGCAGTAACAGCTTCGGCTTCTTCTTCCTTACCCCGCAGTCTTCGTACGAATGCGGGGTCCTTCAACATCTGCAGTCCGGCGAACGTCGCACGCACGACGTTGTGCGGGTTGGCCGAACCAATCGACTTCGTCAGCACGTTCGAGATCCCGGCCGATTCAACGACGGCGCGAACAGCGCCGCCGGCGATGATCCCCGTCCCATCCGGAGCCGGCTTGAGCAGCACGTGACCGGCGCCAAAACGTCCAAGAACGGGATGCGGAACGGTCGACCCCGCGAGCGGCACACGAATCAGTGATTTCTTCGCGGCCTCGATGCCTTTCTTGATGGCCGACGGCACTTCTTTCGCCTTGCCGACGCCAAATCCGACGACGCCGTGGCCGTCGCCCACCACAACGAGCGCGCTGAAGCTCAGGTTCTTGCCACCCTTGACGACCTTGGTGACACGGCTGATATTGACCACCGTGTCTTTGAGGTCGAGCTGCGACGGGTCGATCTTCTCTCGTGTTTCAATCATGTTGTCAGAATTCCAATCCCGCTTCGCGCGCGGCGTCCGCGACCGCACGAATGCGCCCGTGATACAGGAACCCGCCACGATCGAACACAACCCGCTTGATCCCTTTCGAGATCAGCCGCTCGGCGATCGCCTTCCCCAGCACCTGCGCTCCAGCCTTGTTTCCCGGACGCGCCGGGCCGCTCAACTGCCCCTTCAGCGCCGACTCCGTGCTCGCGGCCGACGCAATCGTCTTCCCCGACATGTCGTCGATGACCTGAGCGTAGATGTGCGACACGCTTCGGAACACCCGCAGCCGCGGGCGCTCGGCGGTGCCCGAAATCCGCTTCCGCTGCCGCAGCATGATGCGGTCGCGGCGATCTTTTTTCGTGTTGATCTTCACGGCTACTTCGCTCCCGTCTTTCCGGCCTTCTTCTTCAGCACTTCGCCGGTATATCGCACACCCTTCTGCTTGTAGGGGTCCGGCTTTCGCAGACGACGGATGTTGGCCGCCACTTGTCCCACCTGCTGACGGTCGATTCCGGTCACCGTGATGTGCGTCTGCTTGTCGATCGCGATGTCGATCCCGGTCGGAATGTCGAACACCACCGGGTGCGAATAGCCGAGGGCGAAGTGCACCTGCTTCCCCTTCAACTCCGCGCGATATCCAACACCGACGATGTCGAGTTCCTTCTTGAACCCCTCGGTGACGCCACGCACCGCATTGGCGACGAGGCTTCTCGCCAGACCATGAAACTTGCCGAGCTGCGGGTCGTCCTGGAGCGTTCGCGCCTGCAGATGATCGCCGTCGACCTGAAATCCGATGCCGGTGGGCAACGGCTGGCGCAGCTTCCCTTTGGGCCCCTGAATCTCGACGGCGCCCGGGTGCACGTCAACCTTGACACCTTTTGGAATCGTGATCGGTTTCTTGCCAATTCTGGACATTGTCAGCTTCCAGCAAATCAGCTGCCGGCGTCCGGCAGCTTTTCAGAAGTCCAGCCTCCACGCTCTCCAGCTGGAAGCTGGGAGCCGGAAACTGGAAGCGTTACCACACGTTGCACAGAACCTCGCCGCCGACTCCGGCCTTCACCGCCTCGCGGCCGGTCATGACACCGCGCGAGGTTGTCAGAATGCTCGTGCCGAGACCGGCAAGCACATCGGGCACTTCATCGCGCCCGAAGTAGACGCGGCGGCCGGGCCGACTCACGCGCTCGAGCCCCGTGATGACACGCTCTCCGCGCGGACCGTACTTCATGAAGAGCCGAAGCTGGGCCTGTGGCGCCTCGCCTTCCTTCGGCTCTATCACCTTGAATCCCTGAATGTAGCCTTCGCTTTCGAGGATTCGCGCGATCTCCACTTTCAAGCGCGATGAGGGCATGTCCACCCGGGTATGCCGGCCGATCGTCGCGTTGCGAATGCGGGACAGCATGTCTGAAATTGGATCCGTCATGTTTTAAGTCCTACTGCGTTCTCTGCCACATGCTACGTGCGACACGTCCGCCTTCTTCACCAACTGCTTTTCGTCACCCCTGCGATGTCACCCTCGAGTGCCAGCTTTCGGAAGCACAGGCGGCACAGCGCGAACTTGCGCATGTACGCACGCGGTCTGCCGCAGCGTCTGCACCGGTTACGCAACCGGACCTTGAATTTCGGGGTCTTCGCTTCTTTTGCGATCTTTGCGGTCGTGGCCATAGCTACTGATTCCTGAACGGCATTCCGAGAAGCTGCAGCAGTTTGCGCGACTCCTCGTCGGTTTTTGCGGTCGTCACCACCGAGATGTTCATCCCGCGGGCCTTGTCCACCTTCATGTAGTCGATCTCGGGAAACAGCAGCTGGTCCTTCAACCCGAGCGTGTAGTTGCCGCGTCCGTCGAACCCTTTTGGCGACACCCCGCGGAAGTCGCGGACGCGAGGGAGCGCCACCGAGATCAGCCGGTCGAGAAACTCCCACATCCGCTCGCCGCGCAGCGTCACCATGGTGCCAATCGGCATACCCTTGCGCACTTTGAACTGCGAAATCGACTTCTTCGCGCGCGTGATGACCGGCTTCTGACCGGTGATACGCGCAAGCTCGTCAACACCGGTGTCCACGATCTTCGCGTTCTGCGTGGCCTCGCCAAGGCCCATGTTGACGACGACCTTCCGCAGTTTCGGGATCGCCATCACGTTGTCGTAGCCGAACTCCTTCTTGAGCGCGGGCACGACGTCCTTTTCGTACCGGTTTCTCAGCCGGCTCATTTGTCTACCACTCCCTCGCACTTGCGGCAGATGCGAACCTTGCGGCCATCGCCCAGGATCTTGCGTCCAAGCCGGGTCGGCTTGCCGCATTCCGGACAGACGAGCTGGACGTTGGACGCGTGCAGCGCCGCCTCACGCTCGACGAGACCACCCTTGATGTTTCGCTGCGGGTTCGGTTTCGTGTGCCGCTTGATGAAGTTCACGCCCTCGACGACGACGCGATTCTTCTCCGGCAGGACCTTCAGCACGCGTCCGCGCTTGCCGCGGTCCTTTCCCGTCGTCACCACGACGTTGTCGTTCTTTCGAATCGGTGTGGCTAATCTAGACATAGTTCAGTGCTCGCGGCGCCCCACCCCCGCTCGCTCGCGCTCGGCGACTTCGCGCCTCGCGCGGGCCGCAGGCGCTGTTGACTGATCGCCCGGGTACCTTCCACCTGCATCCCAGCACGGCCAGCGGAGCCCCATGAAATCGGCCTTAAAGGACTTCCGGTGCCAACGAAATAATCTTCATGAACCGGCGCTCGCGCAGTTCACGCGCCACCGGACCGAACACGCGCGTGCCGATCGGTTCCCCCTGATCGTTCACGAGCACGGCCGCGTTGCGATCGAATCGGATGTAACTGCCGTCCTTGCGCCGCTGCTCCTTGCGCGTCCGCACGATGACCGCCTTCACGACCTGCCCCTTCTTGATGTTGCCGTCGGGGGTGGCTTCCTTCACCGACGCGGTCACGATGTCGCCAAGCCGCGCGTAGCGTCCGGTCGACCCGCCGATGGGATTGATGATTGCGATCTTCCGCGCGCCGGAGTTGTCGGCGACGTCGAGAATCGAGCGCATCTGAATCATGATGGGCCTCCCGCCTCAGATCTCCTTGGCCTTCTCCACGACGCGCGTGACCACCCACCGCTTGCGCCGGCTGATCGGCCGGCTTTCGACGATGGCGACGCGGTCGCCAACCTTGACGTCGTTCGCCTCGTTGTGCGCCAGGAACTTCGATGTGCGACGCTGGGTCTTCCCGTACAGCGGGTCGCGCACCTGCCGCTCCACGGCCACGACGACGCTCTTGTCCATCTTGTCGCTGATGACGACTCCGGTCACTTCCGCCTTGCCCGCCATTTACGCTTTCTCCTGAACGGGAGCGGTCTTGCGACCACCCGCCGGTACTTTTTCCCGCAGCACGGTCTTGACACGCGCGAGATCGCGGCGCAGCGACTTCAGTTTGTGCGCCGCCTCGAGCTGACCCATGGACTTCTGAATCCGCAGACGAAACAACTGGTCGTCCATTTCCTTGATCCGCTCTTGGAGTTCATCGACGTGCAGATCGCGGAATTCGCTCACCTTCATGACGCCTTCTCCTGCTCGAATCGCGTCGCGAATTTCGTCTTGATGGGCAGCTTCGCCGCAGCCAGACGCATGGCCTGGCGCGCCTCGGTCTCGTTGATGCCTTCCATCTCGAACAGGATCCGCCCGGGCCGGACGACGCAGACCCACTGCTCGGGGGCTCCCTTTCCCTTGCCCATTCGGGTTTCCTGCGGCTTCTTCGTGATGGGCTTGTCGGGGAACACGCGGATCCAGATCTTTCCGCCGCGCTTGATGAAGCGCGTCATGGCCACGCGCGCCGCCTCAATCTGTCGATCCGTCAACCAGCACGGCTCGAGCGCTTTGAGGCCGTAGTCGCCGAACGACACGTCTCCCCCGCGCCAGGCCTTTCCGGCCATGCGGCCGCGCTGCTGTTTGCGGTACTTGACCTTTTTGGGCATTAACATGGGTCAGTCTCTAGTCTCTGGTCTCTAGTCTCTGGTCTCTAGTCTCTGGTCTCTGGTCTCTAGTCTCTGGTCACGCCCTCGCAGTTCTCCTGGGCGTTCTGTAATCCTCTTCGCGGCCAATCCGCGGCGCGAGGCGCTCACCTTTGTAGAGCCACACTTTCACGCCAATGGCGCCATAGGTCGTGAACGATTCGGCAAAGCCGTAATCGATGTCGGCTCTGAGCGTCTGCAGCGGAAGCTGTCCGTGCAGATACCATTCGGAGCGCGCGATCTCGGCGCCATTCAGCCGCCCAGACACGCGCACCTTGATACCGCGGGCGCCAAACCGCAGCGCCGACTCGACCGCCTTGCGCATCGCGCGCCGGAAGGCCACCCGCTTCTCGAGCTGCATCGCGACCGATTCGGCAATCAGCTGCGCGTCGAGCTCCGGCTTCTGGATCTCCTGAATATTGATGAAGACCTCGCGGTTGGTCTTCTTCTGGATCTCCGTCTTCAGCTTGTCCACTTCGGTGCCCTTGCGCCCGATGATGATGCCCGGGCGCGAGGTGTAGATATCGATCTTGAGCTTGTTGGCGGCGCGCTCAATCTCAATCTTCGAAACGCCGGCGTGGGCAAACCGCTCCTTGAGCGAATCGCGGAGCTTCAAGTCCTCGTGGAGCAGCTTCGAGTAATCCCGATCGGCAAACCACCGGGAGCGCCACGTCTTGTTGAAGCCAAGCCGGAAACCGTGCGGATGAACTTTCTGTCCCATAAAGTCGATGCTTCGCCTTGTCAGTCGCTAGTCAGTCGTTTAGTCGCTAGTCAGTCGTTTAGTCGCTAGTCGGTCGTTAGTCGCTAGTCGGTCGTTACTTCGCTGCCTTCTTGCTTCGGCCACCGGTCTTCTTCTTCGCACCGCCCGTGGTCTTCTTTCGTGCGCCCGTGGTCTTCCGCGCGCCGGTGGCCTTCGCCTTCGGCTTCGGCTTTGCGCCACGTGGCCGTTTGGGCGTGCTCGGAGACGCAGGCTGCGCCTCCGGTTTTTCCGGACCTGCCGGTGTGGGCGCTTCCTCGAGAACCGGCGAGGGACGCTCGGACACGTGAACGGTCAGGTGCGCCGTTCGTTTCACCACACGAAAGGCGCGTCCCATCGGGGCCGGCCGAATGCGCTTCTGCGAAGGGCCCTGGTTGGCGTAGCACGCGTTTACGTACAGCCGGTCCACGTCGCCGCCAAAGCCTTCCTTCTGCTGCGCGTTGGACACCGCCGACCGCAGCACCTTCTCGATATCGCGCGCGACGCCTTTGCGGGCAAAACGCAGCGTGGACAATGCGGCGTTCACGTCGCGGCCTCGAATGAGATCGAGCACGAGGCCCGCCTTCTGAGCCGAGGTGCGCACGTATTTCGCGGTCGCGTGGGCCTGAATGGCCATCACGCACCTGCCTTCGGCGCTGGCGCGGGAGCGCTG
>JBAROV010000234.1:0-2176 GCA_049642465.1 Vicinamibacterales bacterium | reverse complement strand
GCCACACATGTAGTGGTGTTCGCAGTGCTGGGCACGGTCGCGTTGCTCGCCAGCTACCTGCCGGCGCGGCGTGCCGCGCTGACCGACCCGATGGTCGCCCTTCGAGAATAAGGAGCAGACAAAAATCGGCTGGCCGCCCGTCCGCGGGTCCGGGGAGACAAGCAGTAGTAAGCTGTCGGGAACATGCTGCTGACCAGAGTCCGCGCAGCCGCGCTCATGTTTCTGGTAACGGTCGTCACCGGCTACACGTATCAAAGCTCGCCGGTCAATCGCCCGTGGCCTCCTGGCGTCCAGAAAGTCTCCGACGAGTCGCCGGTGTTGCCTCCCGAGGAGGCCGTGAAGACGTTCTTCATGCCGCCGGAATATCGCGTCGAGCTCGTCGCAAGTGAACCCCTGATCCACGATCCAACAGCCGTCGACTGGGACCTGCAGGGACGGCTCTGGGTCGTCGAGATGACCGGCTTCGTGCGCGACCTGGTCCTGCCAGAGCCGAACCTCGATCCCATTGGCAACGTTGTCGTGCTGGAGGACACGGACAACGACGGCAAGATGGACAAGCGCACGGTCTTTGCAGACAAGCTCAGTCTCCCGCGCACGGTGAAGGTGCTGGACAACGGCGTCCTGGTCGGAGAGCCGGGCACGCTCTGGTTCATGCGCGACACCAACGGGGACCTGAAGGCCGACACCCGCGAAGTCATCACCCATTCTTTCGGCCAGCGGCTTGGCAGTGTGGAAACGAACGCGAACAGCCTGTTCTGGGGACTCGACAACGTGATGCACACCTCGGCGAACGAGGTGAACTTGAGGCTCAAAAATGGAGAGTTCGAGCTGAGGACCACCTTGGCGCGCGGCGAATGGGGAATCAGCCAGGACGATGCGGGACGCCTGTACCGGAACACGAATGAATCCCCGTTGCACGTCGACCTCGTGCCCACGCCGTACTTCGGCCGCAATCCCGCGCTGCTGCGCACACGGGGCAGCTATGAATCGCTTGCAGGTCAGAACCCCGATCTCAGCGTTGTCTGGCCGGTCCGGCCGAACCCGGGTACGAACCGCGCCTACCAAGTCGGGATCGATCGCGAGGACGGCACGCTGAACCGCTTTACGGCCGTGTGCGCGCCGCTGATCTATCGCGGCGATCGTCTGCCCGCGGACCTGTACGGGAACGCCTTCGTCGCCGAGCCGGCTGCGAATTTCGTCAGCCGGATCGTGCTGAGCGACGACGGCACGACGGTCAGAGCCCGGAAGGCGTATGAGAACGCCGAGTTCCTGGCGTCGACCGACGAGCGCTTCCGTCCGGTCTACATCACCAACGCACCCGACGGCACGCTCTACATCGTCGACATGTATCGGGGCGTCATTCAGGATCGGGCGTCGACCACCATCTATCTGCGCGACCACATCGTGTCGCGCAAGCTGGATGCACCGGTGGGGCTGGGACGGATTTATCGAGTCATGCACGAGACGACGAAGCGCGACACGATGAATCCGTTCGCGAGCGCAACGCCGGCGCAGCTCGTCGAAGCCCTGTCGCACCCGAATGGCTGGAGGCGGGACACGGCGCAGCGGCTGCTGGTCGAGCGGAATGCAAAGTCCGTCGCGCCCGTGCTCGTGAAGTTGGCTGAAGGCGCACCCGACGCCCGCACGAGGCTGCACGCCCTGTGGACGCTCGACGGACTCGATGCCATCCAGCCGGAGACGGTGACGAAGGCACTCGAGGATGCGTCTGCCGACGTGCGCACGTCAGCGATCCGGATTGCCGAGCGCTGGCTCGTGACTCCGAACCACCCGGTTGCGGCGGCCGTCCTCGAGCTGACCGGAGATCCCCACTGGTCGGTTCGCGAGCAGCTAGCCGCGTCAGTGGGAGTCCTGCCGCCCGGACCGCGTGAAGATGGGGCAGCGCTGATGCTCGAACGTCACGCCTCCGATCCGGTGGTCGTCGACGCAACGCTGAGTGGGCTGCGCGGCAGCGAATCCGTCGTGCTCGAGAAACTGCTGCAAAGCGCCGGGCAGACGCCGCAGCGTGAAACCGCGATCACGATGCTGGCTGCGACGATCGTGCGCGCTGGGCAGGATGCGGCGATCCACGGCGTGCTGGCCTCCATTGCCGATGCGGGCAAAATCGACTGGCAGCGATCGGCGTTGCTGCGCGGCGCCGAGGTCGCCGTCCTCAACG
>JBAROV010000227.1:0-4365 GCA_049642465.1 Vicinamibacterales bacterium | reverse complement strand
GTGCATCTGCCGCCGCGTTGCAACCGACTTTAGGGCCGATAAGAGGGTCGAGCCTGGCCCGCGGGAACAGGTGACGGGGGGACGGGTTCAAATCAACGAGAGGCTCCGAATGTCTTTGACCCTTGTCACGGCTCTTGCCCTCGTGTTGAACTTCGCGGGAGCAGGCCAATCCAGCCGGGGAGCTCGCCTTCCGGACAACCCGCGAGACCTCGCCTCGCTGTCCTTTAGGTGGCAAGTCAAGATCCCAGTCGGCGATGTGCTCTTCCGCAATAGGGTCCTCTACATTCGAGGCGCCGGCGGTGTCACGGCAATCGATGGCGGTGACGGGGCCGTGCGTTGGAAAACACAGTGCACCGACGGCGCCAGGGTCGAATATGGAGATCAGGGACCCGTCGCAGTTGACGACGCCCTCGTCGTCTCGTTCGGCAACCGGCTCTTCATCCTTGACGCAGCGACCGGGCGCCTCCGTAGATCCCTAACTCTCGGGCAATACATTTCCAAAGTCGTCGCGACGCCCCTCCTCGTTCTGGTATCCGAGGATGATCGGCGAACAATTTTGCTGAGAGTTGAACCCGAGTCGGGCGAGGTGACGGCTCGACGGGAGATGGGCGAAACGGTGTATGACCTTCGCCTATCAGACGGCGTCGTCCTCGCTCTGCGGATGCCTTCACATGCGTCCCCTGGCGGCACGCAGGACGATCTGATGATTGAAGGCATCAGAGCCAGCGACCTCTCTGATCTGTGGTCTGCTCGGCGTCGCAGTTTTCCCGATTTCGAGGAGGTAGACGGGCGATTGCACCTGCAGATCCTCGAAGGTCCCAATTCCTCCCGCTGGCGGCCGATTCACCCGCTCACGGGCGAGCTCGGTCCTCCCCTCCCAACGCGAGCTAGCAGCAAGGTTTCTGGGGGCCTCAGCTGGGAGCTGGAACTCACCGCTTTGCAGGAAGGGCATCGCCCCGCAGCCGTCCGGCGGAATGCGCTCCGGACGGGAAAGCCCATCTGGACATTGGCACTTCCTGGCGACCCGGAAGCGTGGCTGCTCGTCGGTGATCGGCTCTATCTCCATTGCGAGCACGAAGGTGGCCACGGTTACCTGCTGGTGGTTGATTGGAGCGAGGGCCGTATCCTCAATGCGGCATACGGGTTCAGCGGAATCCGTGGACTTCTATCCCTCGGCGACTCACTCATGGCCTGGACAGACGAGGCGGTCGCCGCGTTTTCTCCCTCCGAATTCGGCCCTTCGACGGTGAATTACGGCAACGTTTGGGACGAAGTCGAAACAATCCTCGGCCGTACCACGTGCGATAGAGACAACGTCCAGACTGCCGTCACCAACTTGAAGACGCTCGGCCCCGATGCGCTGCGTCTCATCGCCAGCCGGATTCCCGCTCTTTCGGAACCCGCTCTGGCGGCTGCTGCGGCGGTCCTAGCCGACGCCGGCTACCGCCCCGCTGCGTCCATGCTTGCTGCGCGCCTTCCAAGCGGAGACGCGTCAACTGGCTGCGCGCTCGATTGGGGTCTGAACGCCAGAGGCGTCACGGTGAGACTTCTGCAATCGCTTGCGCGTCTCGGCGGCGACGCGGAGGTCCAAAGGGTCACCTCGATCGTCACGAACGCCGACCGCGACGAAGACACCCGTCTTCAGGCACTCGCGACTCTCGCAAGCCTGAGTCCATCCTTGGCGCTCCGGGTCGTCAGGGATCTGCTTTCGGCGCGGCCGCCCCAATCGTCTTGGTACAGTCCACCCTCGCCAAAGGATTTCGCCGTGTTGGCGGGTCGAGTCCGTTTGCCAGGCGGTGACAGTTTCCTTATCTTCCACGACGGATACCTGGGTGGACAATACGACTTGTGGGCCGCCAGGGAGGATGCGGAAGATCATTCTGTCTCGCCCGGCTACTTCCTCGATGCGCAGGCTCGTGGGGCGGTTGGTGCCTCAATCATTGGCGAGATGCTCGTGGTCCACCCGGCTGGCGGCGGTCGCTCGACGCGCATTCGCCTCTCTGAGATCGGAAAAGACACGGATGGAGATGGCCTGCCCGCCCTCGTGGAGCGTCGGCTCCGAACCGATCGAACGCGGCGAGATACAGACAACGACGGAGTGCCTGACGGAGGGGACCCGACGCCGCGGGGCAGCCGCGCACCACGCAACGAGAACGATCGGATCGCGGTCGACATTCTCGAGCAGCTTTTCCTGTTCAGTAAGGGCCCACCGACACCGGTTGTCATTGTGCACGACGTGCCCTTAGCGTGGGACCAGTGGCGGGGCGCGACCCTCACGCTCACGGCGAAACAAACACGGCAGGTTGTGACCCGTGTCGGGTACGATGGAATTCTCCGGATCAAGGTGGTGCCAGGGCTGCCGAAGCAGTACGCGGACCTGGCAGCGTTCCTCCGCCCGCTTCTGCCCGACGAAAGACGTTACACGCTGGAGTTTGTGAGCGGTGGGCTTGCTGGTGCCGGCTACGAGGTTGTCGTGAGGCCGATCGGGGGTCGATGGGTAATCACGGAGTGCCTGCCCGTCTGGTTGTCCTGACCCGACGCTATTCGAACAACTTCAACCTACGTCGCCGTTCGAAACACGAGGAGCATTCACAGCGTTGCCAAAATGTCTCCAAGACTCCGGTGGAATCCAGAGGATCGGCGTCGATTCCCGGAGACGAATTGAAGCTGGTAAACGGTTGGAACTCGAACCCTTAGCACCAGAAGTCGCGCGCCATCAACCATTTAGAAAAGGGCGGTCGTAGGCTTCGAGTCCCTGCCGACCGGTTGACAAATACTCGACAGACTGCGCACGGAAGGACCGTCGGCGACCCAGTGCGAACGCCGAGATGGGGCTCGAGCCTTTGGAGATGTGCGCGGGGTGCTTGGGGAGATAGCATGCCGGAATCGAACGTGTGTGGTCGCTGCCAACAGCCGCTGGGATCGCACGAGACCATTTCCGTCGCCAACGTCGGGCTTCGCTGCTATCGGTGTTTCAACGAGGAAACGGCGGCGATGATGGGCGTCGACTTCGACGACACGTCTCTCCAGCCGGTCACCGTTTCGGACGCCGATGGCATTGATCATACGTTCGAGTTCCGGTCGATGCTCGTCGGCACGGGTCACGCTCTTTACGCACGAGAGCGCCTGCCCGAAGGTCGGGATGGATACGAGTTTTCGGTCCTCGGAGACTTCGAAGCCGACGTGTGGGAGCTTTTCAAATTGCTGTACGACCGCATCAGAAGCGAGCTTGCTGTCCGCCACGTGGAACGAGGTGAGCTCGGCTGGCGGATCACCGACGCCCGCCGTCTCGTCGGCCGTATCGTCTGGGATCCGGACCGTGCCGGTGAAGCGCCGCTGCTGGTCGTCGACGGGCGGCCCTTCACCTGGGATCAGGTAGGGCGAATGTTGATGGCGTTCGAAGGATTCACGCTCCGAGCGGTCGTAGATGACACCATCGAAGTCGTCGGGGGCCCACTCCTCGATGAGGGCTCGTAGCCTCCGGTCTCTGGGCAATCGATAAGAGGCAGACATTGCTAAAGTATGCCATTCTTTGTTATCCTGTTCTTTAACAAAGGCCGGTCTACATGAATGTCTCTTTGACCCCTGAACTCGAGCGTTTCGTCCAAGGAAAGGTCGAGAGTGGCCTCTACAACAATGCGAGCGAGGTTGTTCGCGAAGGGTTAAGGCTCCTGAAGGAGCACGACGAAATCCGAGCGCGCTGGCGAGAGCAGATTGAACGCGGCTGGATTCAGGCCCAGGCGGGCCAGGTCGTGGATGGGCCTCGCGCGATGGCCGAGATCAAGAGCCGACTGAAGGCGCGAGCCAAGAAGCGCGCGTGAGTCGCAGCTACCGCCTCACGCCGGAGGCGCGGGCGAACGTCGATGACATCGGCGCCTTCATTGCGGAGGACAACGTCGATGCAGCGGTTCGCGTACTCGAAGTGCTGGAGCGCGCTTTCGAGCTACTCGCTGCGACGCCCGAAATCGGCCACACGCGAGAAGACCTCACGACCCGCCCGGTGAAGTTCTGGGCCGTTTACTCGTATTTCGTCGTGTACGATCCCGCGAGCACGCCGCTCACGATCATTGCCGTGCTCCACGGTGCGCGAGATGTCGAGCGGTTGCTGAAGGAGAGCGGACGGTGATGAGGGCGACCGCGCCGCCAGGTCACGCTGAACGGGCGCAGAAACTCTTGACAGAGACTTGACAAACTGCGCACGAAACGGCCGTTCGGGACCCGAGCCGGCCGAGCGATCAGCAAGAATTTCCTAACAAAACCAACAAGACCCGAAATCACCGACGCCGCTTCCGGCCTCTCTGGACCACGTTATCGGGGTTCGAATCCCTGCCTCCCAGCCAATTCGCATTTCACACGCCAAACGAC
>JBAROV010000222.1:0-20805 GCA_049642465.1 Vicinamibacterales bacterium | reverse complement strand
GTACACGCGCGTGTCATCGATCGCGATCGCATGTCGGCGTCCCCACAGCGCATCGTGCTGAAGAGGTCCTTCAGAAATCAAACTGGTCGATGTTGGCTTTCGTGAACTTCAGCGGTGGGCCGAGAATTATCTCGCTCCCGCGAATCTGAATCGTCCCCAGTCTCCCGCCTTGCATCGTCTGCGCGCCCGAGGCGAGCGTGCCGTTGAGCAACTGCAACCCGGCATGCACGGTCAGATAGCCGAGGTCGCGCGTATTCCAGAGAACCACCGTCTGCACGACACCGCCGTGGACGTACGGCTTGTTGATGTTGGGCAACGAAAGCCCGATCACCTTCAGATCGTTCCCCGCCTGACGGACGGCTTCCGCCGCGCCGGGCACAGCAGGGGCAGAAATGGCCATCACGAGCTTGACGTTCGGATGCACACGCATAATCGTCTGCGTCTCCGCAAATGCCTTGTCCCGATCATCGTCGCTTGGCCGAATCGTCGCTAGCTTCAGTCCCGGGTGCGTCGAGAGCCGCTTCTTGATGAACGCGATCCACTCGTTCTGATTCGCGGCGCTGAGCGCGCCCGTGATGATCGCGAACTCGCCTGACCCGCCAAGCAGACGCGCGGCTTCGTCCGTCAGCGTGTTGGCGATCCCTTCGGAAGTGGCCTGATTCACGAAGAAGTCGCGCGCATCTGGCTCCGCGTCGGCATCCCATGTGAGCACCTTGATTCCACGTTCGCGAGCCTTGCGGAGCACGGTCGAAATACCAGCACGGTTCTCCACGGCGACCGCAATGACGTCCACTTTCCGCGTGATCCAGTTCTCCACGACTTCATTCTGCTTCGCAGCATCCAGGCCCGTCGGGCCGTCCCAGATCAACTCGATTCCCAGCTCCTTTGCAGCCTCCTCCGCGCCGACTCGGCAACTTGCGAAGTAGGGATCGCCTTTCGCTTTCGGCATCATCGCGACGACGGCGCGATGAGTGCCGGGCGCAGTGGAGGCCGCAAGGGCGGCTCCCGTGGCCGGAACGGAGGGAACCAACGAGCGCACGAGCCAGACGTTGGTGCCAGCAACAATTAGAGAACCTACGAGAATGGTGGCGCAAAGGATGACAACCTGGCTGTTCTTCACGTCGATGTCCTCGCTGCGAGAGTATATGTGCGGCATCTGTCGCTCGCGCATGCGCAGATGATCGATGGCGATCGTCGCGAGCAACAGCGTCCCTGTCAGAATCCCGGCAAGCTCTGACGGTAATGCGGCCAGGCGCAAGCCGTTGCGCAAAACGGCGAGGGCGGCAAGACCGAGGACGGTACCGAGCAAGGTGCCGCGCCCGCCGAAGACCGACGTGCCGCCGAGCACGACTGCAGTAATCGCGTCGAGCTCGTAGCCGCTGCCCGCATCGGATCTCGCTTGCCCGAGATGCGCCACGTACACGATCGCGGCGATACTCGCGCTCAGGCCCGAAAGGAAATACACCAGGCCCAGCCGGCGGGCCACGGGAATGCCTGCGTATCTTGCACCCTCGGATGAAAATCCAATGGCGTACAGGGCGCGGCCGATCGTCGATCGGTGCAGCAGCACGGCATACGCGGCAAGCACGACGATGAAGATAGGGAGTTGCGCCGGGATCACACCCCAGACATATCCCTGCCCCAACGCGAGGAATTCCGCAGGAAAGCCCGTGTAGTTCTTCGCTCCGAGCGTGATGCCCTCGGCGATGCCGCGGAACAACGAAAACGTACCGAGAGTCACGATAAGCGAGGGGATGTTCAGTTTCGCCACCAGGTAAGCATTGAGGACGCCGCCAGCGGCACCGGCCAGCAAGGCAATCGCCGCGCACCAGGGGATCGAGAGATGCCAGTCTTGATACGCGGCGCCAAAGAGGACGGCAGAGAGACCCATCATCGATCCGACCGACAGATCGATCCCGCCGGTGACCAGGACTGGCGTCAGCGCAACCGCGAGCAATCCCAGTTCGACGCTGAGCCGGGCGATTTCGAAGAAGTTCGATGCCGTTGCGAAGTGCGGTGCAATGAACGAGAACAGCGCCACCTCGAACGCCAGCGCAACAAGCAGTCCTCGTGGCATGCGTTAGGCGCGCGCGGCGGCTAGCGCCGTGTGGCTGACTGGGCGCGCCCGCAGCGCTTCGACTGCCACAGCCGTGAGGATGATGGCGCCCTGAATGGCGCGCTCCCAATATGCGCTGACGCCAAGGAAGACGAGCGCGGGACCGATCAACCCGAGCAAGACGACCCCGAGCAGCGTCCCTGTCACCGTTCCACGGCCACCGGTGATGGCCGTACCACCGACCACAACGGCGGCGATAACCTTCATCTCGAGTCCCAGTCCGGCATTGCTGGGAATCTGGTTGAAGCGGACGGCGTTGAGGAGCGCCGCAAAAGCGGTCAAACCGCCAGCGAGCACGAACACCGCAAACGTCACCAACCGAGGATGGATCCCCGCGAGCCGCGCCGCGTCGGGATTCGATCCGGTCGCGTACACGGATCGACCGACGGGCAGGTGCTTCATTCCCCACGCAAACGCCGCGTACAAGCCAAACGCTGATAAACCGGCAATAACGGGGTAGCTTCGCTGTCCGAAGCCGAGCCACTGAAAGGTCTCTGGAAGATTCTGAATCCACGCGCCATCGGTTCCCCACCGCAACGCGTCGCGCAACGTCACCATCGTGGCCAGCGTTGCGACGATGGAGGGGATCCGAACGTAGACGACAAGCGCGCCGTTGAGGGCGCCTGCCATCGCGCCTGCCACGCACGTACCGAGGGCGACGAGGGCCAGAGGCGCGTCGGACTTGGCGAGCAAGCCAGCCACCACGCCGCTGATAGCGAATACGGAACCCACGGATATGTCGATCTGCCCGGTGAGGATGACGACCGTCATGCCGAGAGCGGCGATGAGCACAGGCATGTTGGCGAGAAAGATGTCGATCGCGTTCTCGCGCGAGAAGAATGCGGGATTGATGAACACGAGCAGGAAGAGCAGTGCAGCGATCGCGAGTCCGACGGAGATCTCCCGGGTATGCCGCCCACTCATTCGCTCACCGTCGGCAAACCGGGCGCATCAGCGTCAAGCGCGAGCGCCAGAAGACGCGATTGCGTGGCCTCGGTTCGATCGAGGATCGCCCGGATCGTTCCAGCTCGCATCACCGCGATCCGGTCGCACATGCCGAGGATTTCCGGCAGCTCCGAAGAAATCATGACGATGGCGATCCCCCGCGCGGCAAGCTGGCGCATGAGAGCATGGATTTCTCCCTTCGCGCCGACGTCAACGCCTTGAGTCGGCTCGTCGAGCACGAGGACGGATGGTTCGGTTGCGAGCCAGCGCGCGAGAGCCACCTTCTGCTGGTTCCCGCCAGACAAGGTGCTCACTTCGGCCTGAACGGACGGGGCTTTGATGCGGAATTGATCCACGTAGCGTTGCGCGGTCCGGCGCTCGGCGCCGCGATCGAGCAGCCCCAATCGCGAGACGCGCCCCAGGCTTGCGAGACTTGTATTGGCGGCAACCGACATGTCCATCACGATGCCATGACGACGGCGGTCTTCAGGGAGATACCCGATGCCGGCGCGGATGCCGTCAGCGGGCGACAACAGCTGCACGGGCTGGCCGTCGATGAGGACGTCCCCTTCGTCGGGTGGCGTCAGGCCGAACAGTGTTTCGGCGAGTTGCGTGCGACCCGAACCGACGAGTCCGGCAATGCCGAAAATTTCGCCATGGCGCACGGAGAACGACACGTCGCGAACGCCTGTTGTCCGGTTCGACAGGCGCCGCACGTCGAGCGCTGTCCGGGACTCCTCAACGTGGACGCCGGCCTCCCGGGGTGGAAAGACCGTCGTCAGCTCGCGCCCGACCATCATCCTGATCAGCTCCGAGCGGTTGACTTCCGCAGCTGGCACGGTGCGAATCGTCTCACCGTCCCTCAAAACTGTAATGCGTGCGGCAATCCGAAAGACCTCTTCGAGCCGGTGCGAGATGTAAATGATGCCCACGCCCGACTCACAGAGCCGTTCAATCACCCCCATCAGACGATCGACTTCCCGATCCGCCAGCGACGCGGTCGGTTCGTCCATGATGAGAATCTTCGCTTGCGCGCCGATCGCTTTGGCAATCTCGACGAGTTGTTGTTCCGGCATGCTCAGCGACGCGACGAAGCGATGGGGATCGATGGACGCGCCTACGCGCTCGAGCAGTTCGGCGGCGCGGCGGGCACGGGCCGTCCAGTCGATCCGGCGCCATGAAGCTCCCCGCTCGAGAGCGAGTGCGATATTTTCCGCAACGGTCAGATCCGGAAAAAGCGATGGCTGCTGATAAATGGCGGCGATGCCGAGCGCACGCGCCGCGGCCGGATCCATCCGTCGGTACGGGTGGCCGGAGATGAGCAACGTCCCCGAGTCCGGCGTTTCGGCCCCCGTGATGACGCGGATGAGTGTGGATTTTCCCGCACCGTTCTCCCCCACCAGCGCGTGAACCTCTCCCGGCAGCAGATCGAACGACACACCGCGCAGCGCCTGAATGCCAGCGAATGACTTACTGATAGAGGAGGCTTGGAGCAGCGGATCGGGCAAGATGCAGTCACATCTTACGCTTGTCAGTCGTTAGTCGTTAGTCGTTAGTCGGTCAGTTGAAGCGCGACGGCGGGCGTTACGCCATGCGCAACGCTGCCTGTTGTCCCAGGCCCTGCCCTTGGTCCCGAATCCAGTTTTTTGGCGTCAGATGGCAGAGAAAATACGGCCAATTGGAGGATTTGCGGCTGGTCCGCAGAAACCTCGCGTTGCGATACGCGAAACACGCGCGCCCGAGGTGGCACCGTTCTCGCAGGCCACCGGCACAACGATGCCTCCCAAAGCGACAGGGCGCGATCCGTACCTCGTAAAGGCGGTTGTGCACTCTTCGCAGCTCTTGACCGCGTTCAGGACATCCGGCGAGGCGTTGCCGCTCCGTGAGATTTCGGCAAGGAGCGGACTCCCAAAAAGCATGGCGTTTCGGCTGCTCTACACGCTGGAGCGGTGCGGCATGATCGAGAAGGTCGGTGAAAACCTGTATCGATCGCATGTGCGTCCTTTCAAACAGAAGCCATTCCGGATCGGGTACGCCGCTCAGGGCACGGACTATCAGTTCTCGCGGGAAGTCTCGGTGGGGCTGCAGCGCGCGGCCGCGGCGCAGGGCGTTGAACTCATCAGCGTAGACAACCGCTACAACCCGAAGATTGCGCAACGCAACGCCGAGGTCCTCGTTCGCGAGAAGGTCGATCTCGTCATCGAATTCCAGACCGACGAGCATGTTGCCGCGGCCGTCGCCGCGAAGTATCGCGAAGCGAACATTCCCCTCATCGCGCTCGAAGTCCCTCACCCGGGTGCGACATATTTCGGCGCGAACAATTACGAAGCGGGGCTCATCGGCGGCCGGCATCTCGGACGCTGGGCCAAGCAGACCTGGCACAGCGAAGTGGACGAGATCATTTTGATTGCGCTCGAACGAGCGGGCAGCCTTCCGAAAATGCGGTTGACGGGCATGCTCGTCGGCATGCGCGAAACCTGCAGCCCGCTCGAACATTGCCGCGTGACGTATCTCGACGGCGATGGCAAGCAGGGAGAGAGTTTCGAGGCCATTCGGAAGCATCTGAAGACGAGCCGGGCCCGGCGGGTGCTGGTGGGAGCGATTAACGATCCCAGTGCGCTCGGCGCGTTGCGGGCCTTCCAGGAGGCTGGCCGCGGCGATGGCTGCGCGGTGATGGGACAGAACGCATCACCAGAGGGACGCGCCGAACTGCGGGAACCGGCAACGCGTCTGATTGGCTCGGTTGCCTATTTCCCTGAGAAATACGGCGCCGAGATCGTCGCGCTCGCCCTCGATATCCTCCACCGTCGTCCTGTGCCCCCCGCCGTGTTCGTCAAGCACCAACTCGTCACGCCTGAGTCAGTCGATCACATTTATCCGAACGACCGGATCATGCAAATGACCGGGACATCTCATTACTGAAGGCTTCCGGCTCGCGCGCCCTTCAGAGGCGCCGCCAGAACAAGATCACGAAACCCGGGAAGAATGCGGCTGACCACGTCACCAGCACGCGCCACAAATTTGGATCGCGCGACGCCGGCTCCGTCCAGATGTTCGAGATGGCGTAGAAAAAACCCGCGGACAACGCGGCGGCCGCCGCTCCCTGTAACAGGCCACTGCCGATGCTCGTTCCCCCGTGTAGCAGGGCCTCGAGCAGGCTGAACCCGAGCCAGAAGCACACCCACGCGACCGCGAGCGCGGTCCATCCCATCGATGGCGCGAGGAGGTAGTACGCAGCGGACACGAGCGCGCCGATCATCAGGCCGCCCACCATTCCCATCATGAGCTGGCGGGCTCGCGCGCCCACGATCCCGCCGACGCAGTAGCAAATCAGCGCAATCCGGGCAAAAATGTAAATCGGTCGTGACTGGAGTTTCAGTTCGAGGGCGATGTAGTCGGCAATGGTGTTGATGCCGCCGAGCAGCAGCGCGGCTGCCAGTGCTTCAAGCATGCCCGCGCATTATGACGGCTGCGGCCCATTCTGCAAAAAATCCCGCTTGGGACACATCACTGGAAGTTCACGACCGCCGTCATAATGACTGGAACCGGCTGGTTGTTCAGGAGCGTCGGCTCATAACGCCATTGGCGCGCTGCATCCAACGCGGCTTTGTCCAGCAACGGGATGCTGCGGAGCACTTTGGCGTCGGCAACCGCACCATCAGCGCCGATGGTCAGTTCGAGAATGACCGGACCCAGGACACCCGCGCGACGCGCCACTTCGGGAAGGACAGGAGGAACGTCGTAGATCCTACGTGGAGATGCGATATGACCGCCTACCCGCACTGGTGCCCCGAACCCGGAGAGACCCGTGCGCGGACTGGCGCTGATATAGGGACCGACGAGAGTCCCTGTCGCCGACCTACCCGTGGGACCCTCTGTGGAGAACGTCGACATCGACGGCAACCCTTGTCCGGCGCGGTCGGCGTTGATTTCAATGTTGCGTTCCAATTCGGCGACTGCACGCTGCTCCGCTTGGTCGAACGTCTGTGTCATCGAAGAGCCCCGCCCAGCACCGCGGTAGTGCAGAACGGCGAGGGCGGCTGGCTCCTGAATTTCGAGAGCATGGGGATTCCCTGATACCAACTGAATCGCCCCTTGTACGGTTCGAAGGACCATCCCGCGCTGCGGAGCCTGGTCCGCTGAGTGCTCTTCGATGACGACCTGCCCTTCCCATCGCGCGCCGAGCGGCCAGTTTCCAGTGAGGTCCCGAAAGTTGTACGTGACATCGACCCGGCCGTCCGGATCGCGATCCGGCTGCGCCACGTCGGCAAGCAGGATGAGCCAACGCCCACCTTCATTGAAAACTGCACGAACAATCGCCTGATTACGACGGACGATGCGAATGCGCTCGTCGCCGTCGAGGACGATCGTGTCCCCATCCCGGGCGTCGATCATCCTGCCTTTCGGCATGGGACGTTGCGGATTCTGAGTCGACCGAGTAGTCTCCGCGGGCGCCCCACCCAACGGCAGACTCGAAACCGCGAAGACGGCGATGAAGATCCCGCCGCATGTGATCGCGTGCATCCAGTTACCTCCGTGCAACCCACATTCTGCGCCCCCCGGGGCATCGGTCGTCAAGCAATCCAAGCTCAACCGTCCATTCTGGCGATAAGATTCAGCAGTGCGCCTCCACTTCCCGACACCTTACCGATGACCCGCAGCTACGTTCGCGTCATCGTCGTGTGGATCGTCACGCTGCTCGCGCTGTACGCCTTCCAGGAATACTTTTCGTGATTCGGGTCTCGCGCTGAATGCATCCGGTTGATTGGGGTGTGCTCGTCACCTTTGTGGCCTGGATCATCTATGACGGCCTGAAGCGGACGCGCGACAGCCGCGAGATCGACGGCTACTTTCTCGCAAACCGATCGATTCCGTGGTGGGCCGCCGGCTTGTCGGTGATGGCCACGCAACTGAGTGCCATCACGATGATTGGGACGACGGGACAGGGCTACAACGACGGCCTGCGCTTTATCCAGTTCTACTTTGCGCTGCCGCTCGCGATGATCGTCCTCTCGCTCACGCTCGTGCCGTTTTTCTACAACTCCGGCGTCTATACCGCGTACGAATATCTCGAGCGCCGCTTCGACGCGAAGACGCGGACGCTGACGAGCCTCCTGTTCCTGATCTCGCGCGGGATGCAGTGCGGCGCGGTCGTCTCCGCACCCGCGGTCGTGCTCTCGCTCGTGCTCGGCTGGGATCTGACGCTGACCACGCTGACCATCACCACGCCGGCGGTGATTTACACGATGTTCGGCGGGGTCCAGGCGGTCACCTGGACCGACGTGAAAATCATGGCCCTGATCGTGTTCGGGATGTTTGCGGTCGTCATCACCGCGATCCTGGGCTTCCCCGCCGGCGTGAGCGTCGCCGACGGATTCAGCATTGCCGCCGCGACCGGGCGGTTGAGGACCTTCGACTTTTCTTTCGACCTCACGAATCAGTACACGTTCTGGTCGGGGACGATCGCAGCGCTGTTTCTGTTTTGTTCCTACTTCGGCACCGATCAAAGCCAGGTGCAGCGATACCTGACCGCGCGATCCGTGGACGAGGCGCGGCATTCGCTGCTGATGAGTGCCTACTGGAAGATTCCACTCCAGCTGCTGGTGCTGATTCTCGGTGTGCTCGTGTTCGTCTTCGACGTCTTCAATCGGCCGCCACTGCTGTTCAATCCCGCGCACGTCGAGCGCGTGCAGAGCGGGGACACGGCGGCGGCGTTTTCGAGCCTCCAGACGGAATTCGATACGGCATTTGAGGCCAGACGCGTGGCGGCGTCGGAACTCGCGCTGGCGCGCGACACCGCGGATCCGCCGCGACTCGAGGCTGCTGCCAACGACGTTCGTGAGAAAGACGCGGCGCTCCAAACGGTTCGTCGTCGCGCCACCGACCTGGTACGGGCGGCTGGCGATTCAACGCCAACCGACGTCAACTACATCATTCCGCGATTCATTCTCCAGCATTTGCCGATTGGGCTCGTCGGCTTGTTGATCCTGGCCATCATCATGGCCGCCACCGACACGATCGCCGGCGAACTGAATTCGTTGTCCACGGCAACCGTCATTGATTTTTACAGACGTCGCTTCCGCCCCGCGGAGAGCGATGCCCATTACCTGGCGGTATCGAAACTCGCAACCGGAGTGTGGGGTCTCTTCGCGTGTGCCGTGGCGGTCTGGGCAGCGGAACTAGGTTCGTTGATTGAGGTCGTCAATCGCTTCGGATCCTTCTTTTACGGTTCCATCCTCGGCGTCTTCATACTCGCGATTGCTTTTCCGCGTGCCACGGGACATGGCGCATTTCTGGGTCTACTGACGGGTATGGGCGTCGTCGCGTGGGTGGCCTCGTTCACGAAGGTGGCGTTTCTCTGGCACAACGTCATCGGCGCAGTCGTTGTCGTTGTCGCAGGTATGGTCGTCAGCGTGATCGGAGCTTCGCGCCGCTCATCGGGCCAGGCCGCGTAAGCGACGCACCTGCGCGGCTGAGACCGGCGCGTCCTGATGCGCACCGTCGCGTGCCGCACGTCCAACGTGAATTTCGCGCACGCACCTCTCCCGCGCGAACCATGCCAAGGCCTCTGCATCAACTCCGCCACCGGCCATGATTTCCAGACGTCCCGCGGCTCTCTCTACATACTTCCGTAGCCGCTCGGCCCGTTCAGCCGGTGTTCCGGTGCCACCGTCCGTCAGAATGCGATCGATCTGTGGCACTTGCGCAAGAGAGTCGATGGCTGAGAAGGGATCCGTGAGATCGTCGAACGCCCGGTGGAACGTCGCTCGCACATGCGGAGCCGCACGCAGGATCGAGCACACAGGATCCAGGTCGAGCGCATGTTCTCGTGAGAAGCCGAGGACGAAGCCGTCAATGCCGAGGGAAGCCAGGTCGGCGGCGGCCTTCTGGAGAGCGGGTAACTCACCCGGCCCGATGGCGTAGCTGGCGTTTTCCCGCACCATCACGCGGAGCGGCAGCGATGTCTCGGCGGCAATCGCCTCCACGAGCGAGAGGGGAGGGGTCAATCCACCGTCGCGAATGTTGCGGACGATTTCCAGACGATCGGCACCGCCTGCCGCGGCCTCGCGGGCGTCAGCGAGCGTCTGGACGATGACTTCGAGGAGGATATGTCTCAAACGCCGGCAGTAATCCGGGCCAGCACCTGTGCGACGACGCGATCGCAGCGCGGACGGTAGAACCTGAACGCCTCTGGAGCCGTCGCACCTGTACGCTCCAGGAGGTCGCGCCGAAGCGCTGCCCGCGCTCGCGAGAGCCGGGTTTTGACGACGTCCTCGGAGACGCCGATGGAGTCAGCGACTTCTGCGGTGCTCAGCCCTTCGACTTCTCGCAGGACGAATACCTCGCGCGCGCCATCGGGCAGCCGGTCGATTGCCCACTCGAGCAGTGCACGCAGCTCACCGCCGAACGCCTGGCGCTCGGGATTGTCGTAGTTCGAAGTGGCGCTCATGAGGCTTTCAACCTTGGGGAACTCGTCGTCGAAGGGCTCGTACCGGCCCAGACGGCGCACTCGCGCCAGCGCCTCGTTGATGGCGATTCTGGTGAGCCAGGTAGAAAAGCGTGCCTGGCCATTGAACTGACGCAGGTTCGCATACGCGTTGACGTACGCTTGCTGCATCACGTCCTCAGCTTCCTTGTCGTCGCGGACGATCGCGCGCGCAGCCCGGTAGACACGCTCGTTGTAGCGCCGCATCAGGATTTCGAACAGCGCCGTCTGCCCTTCGAGAACCTGCGCGACGACTTCTCCATCGTCCAGCTGATTCCATCGCTCCAGAACCGCCGCGTTTACAGGTTGCATGAGTCAGTAATCCTTCAATGCTCGTGGGGCCCCACCCTCACTCGCCGCGGCCGCAGTCGCTCCCCGAGCCCCGAGTATTAGAGTAGCAGACCCGGAAAAGGTGACACCCGCCAACGGACGTCACCTTTGAGCGCTTCGCGGCTCTAACCCAGAGAGCGCACAGTGATGCGTCAGATGAGGTGAAGGAGCAGCAGATGAGAATGATGAGTTTGATCGCAGCAGGCTTGCTTGCCGTGCCCACAGCGGTGGCGGCCCAGAAGCCGAACGACGCGCAGATCGCCTCGATCGTCGTCACCGCGAACCAGGTGGACATCGATGCCGGAAGACTCGCGCAGTCCCGCGCGTCCAATGCGGACGTGAAAGCGTTTGCCGAACGGATGGTCGTCGATCACACAGGGGTCAACAAGTCAGCCGTTGAACTGGCCGGAAAGCTGAAGGTCACGCCCGAGGACAACCCCACCAGCCAGAGCCTGAAATCCGGAGGAGACAAGAACCTGACAAGCCTGAAGACGCAGCAGGGAGCCGCGTTTGACAAGGCGTACGTGGATCACGAGGTCACGTATCACGCGCAGGTGCTCGACGCGCTTGACAAGGTGCTGATTCCCAACGCGTCGAACGCAGAGCTGAAGGCGCTTCTGGTCAAGGTCCGCCCGGCGTTTGTCGCGCACCTGGAGCACGCCAAGCATCTTCAGTCGGCGCTCGGCAAGAAGAGCTGAGAAGACGAACGTGTTGCGGGACTTCAAGATCATCTGTCTGCTGGTCGCCGGTGCCCTGAGTCTGTTTTTCTCGGGCGGCAGCCGACGACCAGCGGCCGCACCCGGCGGCGCTGCGACGCATACCGTGACAATTGAGGGGATGCGTTTCGATCCCGCAGTGCTCACGATCAAAGCAGGAGATACGGTCGTTTGGGTGAACAAGGATCTTTTCCCGCACACGGCCACGTCCAAGGCAGGCGGCTTCGACTCGCAGCAGATTGCCGCCAGCGAATCGTGGCGGCACGTGTTCGGAAAGAAAGGGGAATTTTCCTACGTGTGCACGCTCCATCCGCCGATGAAGGCCACGATTCAGGTGAAATAGCGGTTGGGTTACGATGTCTGACCCGAAATGGCGAAGACTCGACGCCCTGCGGAACACACACGACGCGCATTCGTCCAGACAGGCCTCGCGGGAGTTGCGGGAATGTCTCTTCCGCGAGGGACGCTCGAATCCTCACTCAGCGCGCCATTGCAGCCGCCCCTTCCCGAGGATGGTTACAAGCTGTGGCTTCGGTACGCTCCACCGGGAAACGCAGCCGAACGCTATCGTGAGGCTATCACGCAGGTTGTGGTCGAAGGCTCGTCGGCGACGGCTGAAGTCATTCGAAAGGAACTCACGACCGCTGCGTCCCAACTACTGGGCCGGACGATCCGAAGCGCAACTGATATCAGCAACGGTGCAGTTGCTGTCGGGACCCCCGGGAACTCCCCCCTCATTCGACAACTGGGGTGGCAAACAGACCTGACGAAAGCAGGACGTGACGGCTACGTCATCCGAGCTGCCACGCTGAACAACCGCCGGATCCTGGCCGTCGCATCAGAAGGTGAAATCGGATCCTTGTACGGTGCATTTCACCTGCTGCGATTGATCCAGACGGCACAACCCATCGACAACCTTCGAGTCTTCGAACGGCCCAGGATTCAGCTGAGACTGCTGAATCACTGGGACAACCTCGACGGGTCGATCGAGCGCGGCTACGCAGGACGATCCTTGTGGAAGTGGGACGAGCTGCCCGACAGGCTCCGGCCGCGCTACACCGACTACGCTCGCGCCAACGCGTCGATTGGCATCAACGCGTCGGTCGTGAACAGCGTGAACGCGGACGTCCGAATGCTGTCAGCGGAGTACCTGGCGAAAGCGGCGGCGCTGGCGAACGTGTGGCGCCCGTACGGCGTTCGCGTGTATTTGTCGGCGAACGTCGCCGCTCCGATTCGGCTTGGCGGGTTGAAAACCGCCGATCCGCTGAACCGCGACGTCGCAGACTGGTGGAAGGCAAAGGCGGCGGAGATCTACAAGCTGATTCCGGACTTCGGCGGATTCACGGTCAAGGCGAACTCGGAAGGGCAACCCGGACCGAAGGATTACGGGCGAACGCACGCAGAAGGGGCCAACGTTCTGGCTGACGCGCTGGCGCCCCACGGCGGGCACGTGATCTGGCGGGCGTTCATCTATGACGAAGACGTCGATCCCGATCGTGCCAAACGCGCGTACCTCGAGTTCACGCGGCTCGACGGTCAATTCCGTCCGAACGTACTCGTGCAAATCAAGAATGGGCCGATTGATTTTCAGCCGCGCGAACCATTCCATCCGCTCTTCGGCGCCCTGCCCGGGACGCCAATCGTTGCCGAGATCCAGCCCACCCAGGAATACCTGGGTCAGGCGAAGCACCTCGTCTACCTGGGAACGATGTGGGAAGAGTTCCTCACGGCCGACACACACGCCAAGGGGAAAGGTTCGACGGTGGCCAAGGTCATTGCCGGCGAGGTGCTGCCGTACCGGGTGACGGGCCTGGCAGCGGTCGTCAATCCGGGCGAAGACACCAATTGGTGCGGTCATCATTTTTCGCAATCCAATTGGTATGCGGCGGGCCGATTGGCCTGGAACCCGGAATTACCAGCCGAGCGGATTGCCGATGAGTGGATTCGGATGACGTTCACCAACGACGCGAAAGCCGTGCAGACGATCCGCACCTTGATGATGGGATCACGTGAAGCGTTCGTGAACTACACGATGCCGCTCGGCCTGCATCACTTGATTGGGGGCGATCATTACGCGCCGATGCCGGAGAACGCCCGCGCGCCGCGCGCAGACTGGACGGCCACCTACTACCATCAGGCTTCCGCGGAGGCGATCGGATTCGATCGAACGATGAAGGGCAACCGGGCCGTCGGGCAGTATTACCCGCCTGTTAGGGACATGTTCGATGGCCTGGACACGTGTCCCGAACACTACCTCTTGTGGTTTCATCGATGCGGTTGGGATTACCGGATGAAATCGGGCCGTACGCTCTGGGAAGCGTTGTGCGCGAAATACTACGAAGGCGCGCGTCAGGCCGCCGAGATGCAGGCGACCTGGCAATCGCTCGGTGACCGCATCGATCCGCAGCGGCACAAGGAAGTCGCCGATCGACTGGCGATACAGGCGGCGGACGCCATCAAGTGGCGCGATCGAATCCTCAAATACTTTCAAGGTTTCAGCGGCCGCCCCATTGCCACGTAGCTCCACCAGGCTTGGCAAAATTGTACTAATGAACTAGTATAATAGACCACATGGGCGTGGTTTCCATCGATCCGCGCGACAAGACGCCTATTTACGCGCAGCTCGAACGGGGCCTCCGGGCGGCGATCGCCACGAGCAAGCTCCGTCCCGGCGATCAGCTGCCCACCGTCCGACAGCTGGCGGTCGAACTGCGCGTCAACGCCAACACCGTTGCCCGCGTCTATGCCGAACTCGAGCGTGCCGGCGTGATCGAGACGCGTCGTGGCGTCGGGTCGTTCATCAGCGCGACGCCAACGCAGGCGCGGCCTCCGCGGGAGCACGAACGGCGGCTGCGGGCGTTCGTCACGCGCGTGCTCGCGGATGCGGACCAGGCAGGGTTCACCGTCGAGGAACTGGCGGCTGCGCTCAACGCGCATCAGCAGGGAGGAAGATAAATGGTTTCCATCGCTTTCGGCCGGCGATCCGAGGATGCCGTCTCGCGCGGACCGCGTGTCAACGTGGTGGCTGTGGCCATTCTGCTGGCTGCGGCGGCGGTGGGACTGGCCCTGTTCAGCGTCACAGGCAATCTCGTGCTCTTCGTCGCCGCACTCCTCGTTGGACTCGTGTTGATGCCGGCGCCACGAATTGCGCAGCAGTGGGAACGCGCGGTGGTGCTGCGTTTCGGCCGTTTCGTCGGTTTGCGCGGCCCGGGCCTGTTCTGGATTACGCCGTTCGTGGATCGAGTCTCGACCTGGATCGATCAGCGCACGATTACGACGAGTTTCGCGGCGGAGCAGACGCTGACGTCCGACACCGTGCCCGTGAATGTGGACGCGGTGCTGTTCTGGATGGTGCACGACGCAGAAAAAGCCGCACTCGAAGTACAGGACTACGAACAGGCCGTGAGCTGGGCCGCGCAGACCGCCCTTCGCGACATCATCGGCCGGACGACGCTGACGGATTTGCTGCGAGGGCGGGAGCGCATCGAATCCGAGCTGCAACAGCTGATCGATCAGCGGTCGAACCCCTGGGGCGTGACGGTGTCGTCGGTAGAAATGCGCGACGTCGTGATCCCGGGTGCGTTGCAGGATGCGATGTCGCGCGAAGCGCAGGCCGCTCGTGAAAAACAGGCGCGCATCATCCTCGGGCAGGCGGAGCTTGAAATCGCACACTCGTTCCAGGAAGCCGCCAAGTCGTACCACGATAATCCGACGGCCCTCCACCTGCGCGCGATGAACATGTTGTACGAAGGGCTGAAGGAAAAGGGAGCGTTGATGCTGATTCCAAGTAGCGCCGTCGAATCGATGGGCATGGGCGGAATGCTCGGCGCCGCGGCGTTGCGCCAGGAGAAGCTCGCAGGCGGCAGCGACACCTAGGGGTCAGATCTTGTTTGTTGCATAAGTGTCCTGAATCGTTTACGTCGAAAACAGAGGACAGTCCTGCAAGAAACAAGATCTGACCCCCCTTCTAGGCGGCGTACAAGGCGATGATCGTCTCGAGCGCTCGACGGCAGACGGCACAGAACGTCTGGCTGCGCGTGAACATGATGCAGTCGACCTCAGGTCGGAAGTAGCCCTTCGCCTCGTAATTGGCCCCCTCAAACGCTCCAACTGTGCCGGCGTACTTTTCTTTCGCAAAGAGCTTCACCTCGGACTCCCGGACCTCGTGGAAGAGCGCTTCCATCTCCTCTTCCGGCCGGTTTGCTGCCCGAATCTTTGCGCGGCGCTCCTGGTAGGCGCGTGACGCGTGCTCGAATGCCTCCTTCTGCCAGGGAGTCGGCAGCGGTGTTCCCGGCTCGACGAGTTCGCGCCACTTCAGCGTTTTCGGGTCCACCAGAGCGGTGACGTTCGGCTCCCACGGCTCGATCTTCTGCTCTGGCGCCGGTGCGTAAGCCACCGGCGAGGTGTAGTACTCGTCGGCCAACGCCGCAAAGTGGTGCGCGAATTCGTGCACGAACACATACGGCGCCTGTGCGCTGTCAGCCGCCACCGTACTGTACAGATTGAAGATGCCTCCGCCTCCGTACGTTCTCGTGTTCGTCAGAATCTCAATGAACTCATACGGCGCAAACGCGGCGACTTCTCTCAGCGCGCGATTGTTGAAGGTCAGCACGTAGCGTTCCGATCCGAAGGCGTCGTAGGTCGCGCCCACCGGCGAGGCGCGATAGACGCCAGTGGACGGACGGGAGATGCCCGACTCCGCGGCGGGTGGGACCAGCCCCCACACGTTGAATTCCCTGCGGCGTTCGCGGAACGGTGGAGTCGAGAACAGAATGTCGATCAGGCGTCGCGCGTCTCGCTCGAACTTACCGCGCTCGGCGGCCGTGTATCCGTCTCCGAGGAGCAGGACGTCCACTTTCTGCGCCGGTTCGCCATTCTTCTCGATGGCCATGAGCGCACCTGGCGCGGGAGGAGAGGAACGGTCCACGAACATGCTGGACGGATCGACATCAGCCGTCCAGAGGTCGCGAAACTCGTTTCGCGCGTCGCGTTTGCGAATCACGAGGGTGACTGGCGCGTCGGGTGCAGGGAATCGCAGCGATTCGTGAAACGTCCGGTTGATCTTGCCCGCTTCGTCCGTAGTTTCCCATTCCCCGTAAATCGACGCGAAGCCGCGCGAGTACAAGACGCGGCCCTTCTGGTCCTTCACTTCGAAGAAGTACTTGCCCAGATTGGTGCGATCGATTGGCTTGTCCAGGTTACCGGGCCACTCCAGCGGCTCGATCACGACCCGATCGACGCTGAACATCTCCTGTTTCGCATTCCCCGAGTGGTAGTAATCGAACCGCATCGTCTTGGGCGCGGCGAACACGTCGGCGCTGCAAAGAAGGACAAGAGAAAACGACAGAACCGGAGAGGAAGCGAGTCGGATGTGCATGCCGTCTTATACCGCTGGAGCAACGCGTCGGCAACCGCCCGAACGGCTGGTTCCGCAGCGCGAGCTCAAGACTAACGCAGAAATCCTCCGCCCAGCCCGCGCAGAAAGTGAGGCGCTTCTTGCATCCCCGGATCGCGTTACTCACACACAGACGCATACGGAGGAGCCCACGATGATTCTACGCATCGATCGACTGGCCATCGAGTTGCCGCAGCCCAGCCACCCCTCGCCGAACTCGGCGTCGGCCGTTCAGGAGTTACTTGGTGGAAAGTTCGGCGAAATGTCCACACTCATGAACTACACCTTTCAATCGTTCAACTTCCGCGGCAGCGAGAAGATGAAGCCGTTCTACGACCTCATCGCGAACATTGCCGCTGAAGAGTTCGGACACATCGAACTGGTGAGTCACACCATCAACATGTTGCTGACTGGTTCCACTACGCGCGGGACCGATCCGTCAGACGCACCGCTCGAGGTCGCGACGGATGCGCGCAACCAATATCACTTCATCGCCAGCGGCCAGACGGCGCTGCCGGTCGATTCGATGGGAAATCCGTGGAACGGCTCGTACGTGTTCTCGAGCGGCAACCTCAAGCTCGACCTGCTGCACAACTTCTTTCTCGAGTGTGGCGCCAGGGCGAACAAGATTCGCGTGTATGAAATGGTGGATGACCCCGTCGCCCGCGAAATGGTCGGGTACCTCCTCGTCCGTGGCGGGACTCACATCGTGGCCTACGCCAAGGCGCTCGAGGCGCTGTCGGGAGTCGACATCGGGAAGTTGTTGCCCATTCCTGACATCAGCAATAAGCGATTCCCCGAAGCGAAGAAACATGAAGCCAAGGGGCTGCATCAGGTGATGTACCGGATGAGCCCGAGCGACTATCGAGGCATTTCCCAGATCTGGAAGGGCCCGCATCCTGAAGACGGCTCCGAGCTGCGTGTCGTGGACGGTCCACCAGAGGGCGGCCCGGTACCGTTGCATCCGGAAGAGCCGCAGCTCACCGCGCCAATCGGTCCCGACGGGATCGACAAAGGTATGCTCGCGGAGGTGGCCAGCCGTATATTCGGAAAAGGTGTGACGAAGTCGTAGCGATCGCCGAGCCAGGCGCCTGCCAGGCGCCTGGTCGTTCCTCTTTTGCTTGACACTCCGTTCCGAGCGCCGTAGCTTCCACGTCGACGACCCTGATGAGGATCGAGAGTGTCTGGCACGACACGCGGAGCGCGTGGGGCGCTTTGCTGCATTCGCGCGGATTCGCGATCTGGGTGATTCTCAGTCTCGCGATCGGCATGTCTGTGACCATCGCCGCGCTGGCACTGCTGAACGCGCTGCTGGTGCTCCCCTTCCCCGCTGTCACCGATCAGGCGCATCTGGTACGTGTGTCGGTGAGCCGGAACTGCGGCCGGCCGGACTGCTGGATTCGCATGTCCTCTGCAGACGATTACGCAGGACTTCGCGAGGGTCTCACGGGTCTCGAAGGGCTCGCGGCGCACACAGGTGGAGAGATCGCAGCGTCTCTGCCCGATGCTCGGGCCATGCGCGCGACTTTCGCGTCCGCGAATTATTTCGAAGTGTTGGGCGTGCGCCCCGTCCATGGGCGAGCCTTCGACCGCAGCGATGCCGACGCCAACGCCTCGGTCGCAGTCATCGCCCACAGCGTCTGGGCGCAACAGTTCGGGTCCGACCCGAGTGTCATCGGGCGATCCATGCGTGTCGCCAATGAGTTCGTCCATATCATCGGCGTGGCACCGGAGTTCTTCATCGGTGTCGATCGCATCAGACCCGGTGGTCGCGCTCCAGACGTCTGGCTTCCACTGGGGCTGACCGAGCGGGTGCTGCCGCTGACACCAGCCGAGCAACGTCGCCAGGAGCGGGACATTTACTTCATTGGCCGTTTGAAAGCCGGCAAGGACGTGTCCGAACTGCTGGCCGAAGCCGATGTCGTCGCGCGGCGGCTCGCGGCGACGCGGAGTCAGTCGTCATCAGGCGCGATGGCCGAGGCAGGTCGGGTGTGGAGAGTTGATCCGAAAAGCTGGCACTTCGGAATCCTCGTCGTGATGCCCATCCCCCTGCTCGTTCTGGCTATTGCATGCGTGAACGCAGCCAACCTGATGCTGGCCCGCGGATCGCAGCGGCAACGCGAAATCGCCGTCCGGCTCGCGATCGGTGCGGGACGCAGCCGAATCATCCGCCAATTGCTCATCGAGAGCGCGTTGCTCGGGATCGTATCCACAGCTATCGCACTGACGTTCGCCTGGTGGGGACTCCAATTGATGAGCGATCCGCTGGGCGCACCCATTCCCCTCGACCGAACGGTGCTGACGCTGACCGTCCTGACGGCTCTCGCCACGACGGTCGCGTCCGGGCTGGCGCCGGCGATCCGAATCAGCGCACAGCAACCGTCAACGACTCTGGGATCTGCTGGCGGACGTGGCGACGCGACTCCGCGCCAATCTCGAATGCGGCGCGCCCTCGTTGGTGCGCAAGTCACACTCTCGATCGGATTGCTGGCAACAGCATGGCAGCTCGTCTCGACCGTGCGATCACAGGCGGTGTCCGCCGGCACGCCACCCGACCGACTGCTCATTGCGCGATTCGATCTGCGGCCGTTCAAGCTGCCGGCTCACGAAGTGGATCTGTTCTACCGCCAGTTACTCGACGGCGCATCGCGACTGGCCGGCGTCGAAGCCGTGGGACTCGGCCGCCACACAGCAGTATGGACGTTTGGAAGAGGCGCCGGACCGGGGTCGATTGTCGTATGGCGGCCGACCGACAACCGTAACGAAGGCAACGTCGTGATCGGTGGCTACGCCGGTGGCAATCTCTTCGAAGCTATCGGCCTTCGTGTCACTGCTGGTCGTGGTTTCAGCGAGGCTGATCGGCAGCCGCAACCGAGCGTCGCGATCGTCAACGACAGCGCCGCCAAGCTGCTCAACCAACCGGCCGTTGGCAGCACCCTTCGGGTGGCGCCCAGATCCGGCGACTTCGCATCCTCAATCGAGGTCCGCATCGTCGGCATCATCGAGTCGCCGGTGGAGCCCAGGTACAATCCGGACGGCCAGCCGGCTGCAAAGGTCTACTTGCCCTCTCCCATCGACGCGGAGCCGGCGCTGGCGTTATACCTCCGCACGCGCGACAGGACCGCCGTCAGCGCACAGCCACTCCGCGAACTGGTCAACCGGATTGCTCCGCACATCCCCATTACAGAGCTCGGATCGCTCGAAGAAATCAACGAGCGCTCGTACGGTTACGGGCTGCAGCTGTGGCTCGCGCGCGCGGCCACCGTGCTGGGCATCCTTGGTGTGTTGCTTGCCACCGCAGGCCTTTACAGCGTGTCGTCGTGTCGTCGTACGTCCTTGCCATGCGCTCGCGCGAGTTGGCGATTCGCATGGCGCTAGGGGCCGCGCCGCGCGCGATCCTGACGATGATGCTCGGTCAATCGATGCGTCTGGCGGCGCTGGCGCTCGCTGCGGGCGCTGGTGCGGCGATTGCCGTCAGCCGCTGGATTCAATCGGAGTATCACGGCATCGAAGGTATCGACGGCGTGGCATTCGCAGCGTCCGTCGCGCTGTTTCTGATGGCCATGCTGATCGCCAGCGCGTTTCCAGCCGTTCGAGCATCCCGGCTGGACCCGATTGAGAGTTTGAAGGAGGGATAAAGCCGGGATGGTGCCATAGAATGCCGGGGCCTGGAGGTCTTCCCATGCAGGTTTCGCGGCGTCAGCCATTACTCCTCGTCGTTTGTCTGGCTTCGATTGTGGGCCCGGCGGGGCGCGCCCAGGTGCCCGCGGCCGCGCCGCTGACTGCAATCCGTGCGGGCCGTCTCCTCGATCCCGAA
>JBAROV010000212.1:0-13173 GCA_049642465.1 Vicinamibacterales bacterium | reverse complement strand
GCCAGAAGGGTGAGCCCGTTCTGGCTTCGCGGCCGACTCGCTACGAGAACGACTTCGGAATCTCGAACCCCTTGCGGTACTCGCGGGTGAGGAGCGCGTCGGCTTCCTTGTCGTCCTTGAACTTCTCGGCCTTGGCGTCGAAGGTCAACTGGCGCTTGACGCGGTACGAAATATTCGCCAGGTGGGGAAGCGCCGAACTGAGATGTCCCTCGAGGACGTCGCACGCCAGGAGTTTCGGATCGTTCGCACGGATGGCATCCACGAAGTTCTGGTAGTGCGGGAACTCCGTGCTCGTCGGCTGCAGCGGATCGTTGCTGCCGCCGCTGGGCGGTGAGCTCGAGCCAGGGCCCTTTTCGTTCTTCTCCCCGACGGATCCCATGTAGGACTGCCAGCTCCCGCCGTCGCCATCGATCCACAGCCATCCCTTGGAGCCGTAGAACAGGTTGCCGATCCGCTGAGTGCCTTCGTCGTTCGTGTGTTCGCCTCGTGTGCCGAACTCGAGGATCGTCCCATCGGCGTACTCGAACAGCGCCGTCTGAACGTCCGGCGTCTCTTGAGAGGACTCGGGACCGAAGTACCCGCCCATCGAGCTGACCCTCACCGGGTGCTCGTTCTTGTTCAACCCCCAACGGGCGATGTCGAACTGATGCGGTCCCTGGTTGCCTGTGTCTCCGTTGCCGTAATCCCAGTGCCAGTGCCAGTTGTAGTGGAAGCGATTCCGGTTGAAAGGACGCTTCTGTGCTGGACCCAACCAGAGGTCGTAGTCCACTTTCGACAGATACGTGGCGTCGTAGGTCGGTTCATAGCGTGTGGATCCCACGGTCAGCGCGAACTTCTCTCCGGGGGCCATCGGTCCGTCGGGGTACTTGCCGATCGATGGACGCGGCTTGAAGCACAGCCCTCGGGCCATGTACACCTTGCCGATTCCACCGTCGTGGATGAACTTGATCGCCTGCCGCACGGCCGGCCGGCTCCGGTTCATGGTTCCGACCTGCACAACCTTGTTGTAGCGACGCGCCGCCTCAACCATCTTCCGTCCTTCCCAGACGGTGTACGAGGATGGTTTCTCGACGTACACGTGTTTGCCAGCCTGCAGCCCCCAAACCGTGGCGAGTGCGTGCCAGTGGTTTGGTATGGCAATGACGATCGCGTCGACGTCCTTGTCGTCCAGTACCCGTCGCAGATCCTGGACAAATCCAGGCTTGAACGTCGGGACGTCCTTGAGTCGTGGGTCGTTGATTCGCGGCTCCGCCAGGTTGCCGTCAATGTCGCACAGCGTCTTGATCTCGACGTTTTTCAGCCGGGCGAACCCGTTCTTGAGTGCGTTGCCCTGGCCTCGGATGCCGATGCTCGCGGTGACGACCCTGTCGTTTGCACCGAGAATGCGGTTACCCACGGTGGGTGCGGCTGAGACCGCCGAGCGGAAGAATTCGCCGCCTAGTGCGAGGCCCGCCGTCGCTGCTCCGACGCGCGACGTGAAGTCGCGACGTGTCATTCCGTCTTTGTCGTTCCGGTCGCTGGCCACGATGACCTCCTCCTAAAAAATCAGGCTCCAGTTTCCAGGTGCCGGTTGCCAGTTTCCAGAGAAACGCTGCAACCGGCGATCCCCCATCATAACCCTCGGGAGGAGCTACAAGGTTTCCGTGCCCGGCCGTCCCGCTTCAACGATGAGCGAGCCGCCGGTTTTGGCGGGGAGATTCGGCGTGGTGACCTTCTCGAGGATCTTGAAGTCGGCGCGGAACTGAGCCGGGGTGACGTGACAGGCAATGTATCCGCGACGCGCGCTGTGGTACTTGACGTGCGGATTGTCGGCGCGGCTCCGCTCCCAACTGGCCGCGACGTCCGAGCCATCGCCGCCTGAAGTGATCGACGAATTCGTGAATTCGGCGCCGATAGTTTCGGAATCCGGGTTGCCAAAGTCGAGCTTCAAATCACTGCCAAAATGCTGGTGGACGTCCCCCGAGAGGATGATCGGGTTCGGCGCGCGAGTTTCCTTGAGCCGGGCGTAGAGGCGATTCCTCGATCCCACGTAGCCGTCCCATTTGTCCATCGAGAAGCGGGCGGCGGGATCGAGGCTCCTGAAGTCCCGAGCAAAGGTTGGCACCTGCTGGCCGAGGACCGTCCAGGTGCTTCGCGCTGATGCCAGATTATCGAAGAGCCATCGCTCTTGCTCGCTGCCGAGGATCGTCCGTTCGGCGGCAAGCGCCTCGGCGCAGGAAGTTCTCGATCCCCCTCCGCACGCCTGTTTGGATCGGTACTGACGCGTATCCAGCACAGAGAAATCGATCAAGTTGCCAAAACGCAGCCGGCGGTAGAGGAGCAGGTTGCTGCCCGTAGGAACGGCCGCGCGGCGAAGCGGCATCGCCTCGTAATACGCCTGATACGCGGCAGCGCGGCGGAGCGTGAAGAACTCGGGCGGCGTGCCCTGTTCGTCGTTGTCGCCGGCGTAATCGTTGTCCACTTCGTGATCGTCGAAGGCGACGATGAACGGCGCGGACGCGTGCGCCGCGCGCAAATCCGGATCGGTCCTGTACTGCGCGTAGCGGTTTCGGTAATCGACGAGCGAAAAAAGCTCGTCGCTATGGTGCTGGCGAACGACGTTGGGATTGCGGCCACCGTCGGCGCGGCCTTCGTAGATGTAGTCGCCGGTGTGAAAGACGAAGTCGAAGTGTTCTTCGGCGATCCGCCGGTACGCGGCGAAGTAGCCGCTTTCATAGTGGCTGCAGCCACACACGGCAAACCGCAGTTGGTCGATGTTCGCGCTTGCCGGCGCCGTCCGCGTCCGGCCGACAGGGCTGATCTCATCTCCCGCGCGGAAGCGGTACCAGTACTCACGCGCAGGTTCGAGACCCGACACTTCGACGTGCACGCTGTGGCCCAGCTCCGGACGCGCGACTTCTGACCCGCGCTGCACAACCTTCGAGAACCGGCTGTCGGCCGCCACCTCCCAATCAACATCGATCCGCACCATTGGCATGCCGCCGCCGTCGAGCGGCTCGGGCGCCAGCCGCGTCCACAGCACGACGCCGTCGGCCAGTGGATCACCTGATGCGACGCCAAGCGCGAACGGGTAGGTGCGGAAGAGGGGACGCGTGAGGCGTTGCGCGGAGACGACAGGTCTGGCAATCGCTGCCAGGCCCGTCGCACCAGCAATCTTCAAAAGCTCGCGGCGGCTCAGTCGATCCATTTCAAGACCTGACGTTAGTTGTTACTCGTCGTAGCCCTTAAGAGACCGAATCCAGATGTTGCGGAACCTGACCGGATTGCCATGATCCTGAAGCTGAAGCGGACCTTTCGCCTGCGCGGGCAAGTACTTGCCGATCATCTTATGCTGCGTCGGCCCCCAGAATGACGTCGCATTGTGCACGATGACGCCGTTATGAAACACCGTGGCCGTGGCGGGTTTCTCCAGTTGGCCCGAAGCAGAGAAGCGGGGCGCGATGAACACGATGTCGTAAGTCTGCCATTGTCCGGGTGGGCGCGATGCGTTGACGAGCGGCGGGTACTGCCCGTACATCGCGGATGCCTGACCGTCGGGGTAGGTTTGATTCTGATAGCTGTCGAGCACCTGGATTTCGAACACGCCCGCCAGGAAGACGCCGCTGTTGCCGCGACCCTGCGAGTTTCCTTTGACTTCGGACGGCGTCGCGAATTCGACGTGGAGCTGAACGTCGGAGAATTGCTCCTTTGTCTTGATCATCCCCTTCCCGGACTGGAGGATGCCATCCTTCATCGGCCAGGTCACCGCCGCGCCGTCCGCGCTCATCTGCCAGGCGCTGAGATCCGCCCCTTGTCCGAGGAGGACGATGGCATCGGACGGGGCGCCGATGGGATCCGGCGCAGGACCAGGTGTCACCACCCGCGGCTGGGGACGCTTGGGGTCGTGGACATGCCACTTGCCATTCGGCTGCATCGGGGTGTCGTCGTACCCCAGTGGGCTCTGTTGCTGTGGCTGCTGTGGCTGCCAATGACTGAGCACTCGAAACGTCGCCACCCCTACCAACCCCACGGTGACAACGACGACGGGAATAACTCGCCGCGCGATCGTGTTCATGTTCCCTCCAACTGAATCGCCGAAAGTCTAACTTACCGCGGGTTCAATGCAGCGTCGGAAAGAGTTGCTTCAGTTCGTCAAGCGACGCCTGCCGTCCGTACTGTCCGAGCTGGAACGCCTCTGCATACTTGATGGCTTGCCCTTTCTCTTTTCCATAGAGCGCGATCAACCGTTGCCGGTACTCGTCGGCGACCGCGATATTCCGCTTCCTCACGAGATCGAGCAGATACGCCTGCCGCTCGCCGTCGCTCGCTGGAACGTTCGGCAGCGTGCGCCCCTGCCACGAATCCTTGTCGCCAAACTGTGAGGGCATGGCGCTCACGCACTTCCATTTCTTATCGGCGACCTCGTCTATGCCCACGACGATCGTGGGATCGAATGGCTTTGGATCCTGGAATCCGTCCGAGTAATAGAGGAACACCGGGTTTCTCGGCGTCGGCGGCGTGTCAGGGACGAAGAACGGCGCCACGACGACCACAGCGGCGTCGTTGAGCAGCACGCCTGTGTAGCGATGATCGGGGTGGTAATCGTAGGGACGATGCCCCATCACGATGTCGGCCTGCCACTCACGGATCACGCGCGCGACGGCCTTGCGGTTTTCGAGCGAGGGAGTGAGCTCGCCGTCGTGGACATCCAAAACCTGGGACTCGATACCAAGAATGCGAGCGCACTCGGCGACTTCCGCCTTGCGGCGTTTGGCGAGCGGCCCACCTGCTTCGGCGAAGTGGCCGACGTCGCCGTTGGTCATCGCGACGAATTTCACTTTATGGCCCTGCGCGGCCCACAGCGCGGCGACGCCGCTCGCCTTGAGCTCCGCGTCGTCGGGATGAGCGCCAAAGGCGATGATGCGGAGCGGTCTTGTTTGCGCCACGGTGTGCTCGGAGCCGACAGGCAGCAAGCAGGCGAGCGAAATGCAGTAGAGCAAGTAGAGGCGTTTCATAGGTCTCCTCGGTGTCGGTGCACGGAGTGTACCTTGCGCGACGGTCGAAGCGGAAGGGTATGATGGCGGACCGTTATGCCCATTCGTTCCCTGCGCTGGTACATCGGCATTCTGCTGTTCCTGTCGACGGTGATCAACTACATCGATCGCCAGACTCTGAACATCCTCGCGCCGTTCCTGAAGGAGGAGTTCCACTGGACCAACTCTGACTACGCGCTCCTGGTCATCGCGTTTCGCGTCGCGTACGCATTCGGTCAGACCGCCAGCGGCCGCCTTCTGGATCGCATTGGCACGCGGGCGGGACTGACGTTGAGCGTCGCCTTCTACTCGGTCGTGGCGATACTGACGTCGCTCGCCACGGGGCTTCGCAGCTTTGCGGGATTCCGGTTTCTTCTCGGTCTGGGCGAGTCGGCGAACTGGCCCGGCGCAACGAAGGCGGTCGCCGAATGGTTTCCGCGCCGGGAGAGCGGCTGGGCGGTCGCGCTGTTCGATAGCGGGTCGTCGATTGGCGGTGCCCTCGCGCCGTTCATCGTGTTTGCGGTCTACGAAGCGACGGGCAGCTGGCGCCCCGCCTTCATCGTCACGGGCACGCTCGGACTGCTGTGGATTCCCCTGTTCCGATGGCTCTATCGGTCTCCCGAAGTCCACCCGCGTCTCGCTGAAGACGAGCGAAACGACATCCTTCAGAATCGTGCGTCGGCAGCACCGTCGGAGGGGGAGTCCGCCCCGCCGCCGCTCGGGTATCGGACGCTGCTGTCGCTGCCGCAGACGTGGGGCATCATCCTGGGAAAGGCGCTCACCGACCCCGTGTGGTTTTTTATCGCGGATTGGTTTGCCATCTACATTGCCAGCCGCGGGTTCAAGGTCGAGGACAGTCTGCTCGCGTTCTGGGTTCCGTTTCTGGCGGCCGACCTCGGAAACTTCTTCGGTGGCGGACTGTCGAGCGCGCTCATTTCACGCGGATGGCGCGTCGGCACCGCCCGCAAAGTCGTGGTCGTATTTGGCGCGCTGGGGATGCTGATGCTGATTCCGGCAATCTACGTCTCGTCGCTGGGCGCGATTGCCGCGTGCATCGCCGTTGCCACCTTCTCGTACGCCGCGCTGTCCACGATGGTCCTGAATCTTCCGGCGGATTTGTATCCAACGCGTTCTGTCGGATCGGTGAGCGGGCTTGGCGGAACAGCCGCCGGCATTGGAACGATATTCGCGGCCTACGCAACAGGTATTGTGGCGGATCGGTATTCGTTCGAACCCATCCTGATCGCGGCCAGCATCATCCCGATCATTGCCATGATTGCGGTGCTCGTGCTCGTGCGCAACAACGACGCGACCAGACGAGGCCTCGTGAGTGAGATTTAACGGAGCGCCGGCGGGTCATTGGCTGGCCGCAATCGTCCTCCTCGGCGCGGTGCTCAGGTTCTTCCCGATTTGGTTCGGCTTGCCGTACCTCCATGCCCGTCCGGATGAGGAAGTCGCGGTCTTCCACGCCCTCAAGATGCTCGAGGGGGACCCCAATCCGCACTTCTTTCACTGGCCATCACTGACGTTCTACGTGTTTGCGGCGCTTTTCGCGCCGGTTTCGTGGGCGCATCGAGCGCTCGCCACCGAGGGTGAGCTGAGCGCGGCAAGTTACTTCCTGCTGGCCCGCGCGTTCGTGGCGCTCGCCGGGACAGTCACCATCGTTCTGCTTTTTCGCATGACGAGTCATTTCGCCGGCAGGACCGCTGCCCTCCTCGCATCGTTGTTTCTCTCAGTGGCGCTGCTTCACGTTCGCGATTCGCACTTCGCGATGACCGACGTCCTGATGACATTGCTCGCGACGCTATCGCTCGCCATCCTGCTGCGCGCGAGCGTAGCAGGCGTTGCAGCGCCGAGCTCGATCCCGCTTCGCCTGTTTGCGATCGCCGGGCTGACCGGCGGGCTTGCGGCGTCAACGAAGTACAGCGCCGCTGCGATTGTCGGCGCAATGGCGGCAGCGCAGATGGTATTGCTCTGGAGGGTGGGTGGACGAGTTCATCCAGCTTCTCTTCTGCCGTCAGTCGTATTCGTCGCGGCATTTGGCGTGGGTTTCCTGGTCGGCACCCCGTACGCGGTCCTCGATTTCGACACGTTCGATGGAGATCTGCGGTTCACGATGAGCCATTTGTCGGGTGGGCATGGGATCGATCTGGGCCGAGGTTGGTGGTATCACTTGCGGCGCTCGCTGCCGTACGGGCTCGGACTCCCTACCTGTGTTGCGGCAATGGCCGGTGTGGCCCCGCTTCTTCGTCACTACCGACCGCACGCGGTCGTGATTGCCGGCTTTGCCGTCTCGTTCTACGCCTCGATCGGCAGCGGGCAGACGGTGTTTTTCCGCTACGTCCTTCCACTTGTGCCGCTGGCGTGTCTCTCGGCCGCGATCGCGGTCATCCACCTGGCCTCGTGGCTGGAGTCGTATCGAGGATTCCCGCGGAGGAAGGTGATCGCGATTCTTGCGTTCCTCATCGCGGTGCCTTCGCTGGTGAACAGCGTGTGGTTCGACGTTCTGCTCTCGAAGACCGATACACGGGTGCTGGCAGCTCGATGGTTGACACCGCGGCTCACGTCAGAAATGTCCCTGCACGATGCAACGGGGCCGTACTCGCATCTTGATCTCGCGCACGTCCGCTTTCATCCATGGTCTTTCGATCCGGCAACGCAATCGTTCGGGCATCCCGAGGGGCGTACACCCGACTGGCTCGTGCTTGACGAATCGCCGCTGCGGCTCTACTCCGGCGCCCCATTCGAACTACGAGAACTGGCTCGCCAGAAATACTCGCTCGTGCACACGCTCACGGCGACACGCGGTCGCGCGCGGTCGGCCGTCTACGATCAACAGGACGCCTTCTTCATGCCGTTCTCCAGGTTCTACACGGTCGAGCGGCCCGGGCCCACGATCCTCATTTACCGACGCATCGCGCCCTGATGGACCTCATTCCGCTCGCCGTACAGTTCTCCCCAACCTTCGCGGCGAAGTTCACGACTGAGGCGGTCCCACCGCTGCTCGATTTCACCTTCATCTGGATACCATTCGAGCTGAATGCGGCCCGACCGCGCGATGAGCAATTCGAATCCGGCGTTCTCGAGGCACGTTCGCACTTCACACGAGAGATATTCGCCGCAACGATGGAACAGCCAGATCATTGACTGCCACCTCCTCGCCGGGGGTACAACGTGCAAATACCGCCCGCGATAACGAGACTGAAATTTCCCTTCGTGCTCAACCATTTGCGGTGAGCCATAGCCCAGACCTCTGCATGATGGGAATACGGTAGGCGGACAATCTTACCCAGCGCCGCCTTCGCTTTGACCCGCGTGGGCGGGCGTTGTCATGCCACTTGGTCCGGAAGTATGCTCGCCGGCATGGAGAACAGCGTGGACAGACTGACGAAGTACTGGCTGGTTTTCTCACTCGCGACCCTCACCGCGACCATCACGCAGGGTGCCGTAGATGCGGGCCAGGAGAAGGGGCCCGCAGCGGGGACCTTTCGCTTTCGGGGAGAGCAGATCGCGAGCGATTTTGGCGTCGGGTACGCCGTAGCCACAGGCGATGTGAACGGCGACGGCCACACCGACGTCGTCGCCATCAGCGGTACCGACCTCGTCTGGTTCAACGCGCCCTCGTCCAAAGGCGCAGGCAGTGCCTCAGGTGCGCCGGCGTGGCAAAAGCAGGTGATCTTGAGCGGCGCGACTCCGCGCGACAACGTCTGCATGGCGCTCAACGACATCGACCGCGATGGAAGGCTCGATGTCGCGCTGGGCGCGAGTTGGCAGCCTTCCAACACCAACGGCGGCGGAACACTGCATTGGGTGAGGCAGGGCGCGACAGGCGCGCCGTGGGAGCTGTATTCCATCACCGAGGAGCCCACGCTTCATCGGATCCGCTGGGCCGATGTTGACGGCGATCGCACGCGAGAACTGGTTGTGACACCGCTTCACGGCCGTGGTACGAAAGGGCCCGAGTGGCAGGGCCAAGGCGCAAGAATCCTGATATTGCGGCCTCCCGCGAAGCCAGCGACCGAGCCGTGGCCGATAGAAGTTGCGGACGACACACTACACATCCTCCACAACTTTTTGCCGATTAGTCTGGACAACGATCCAGAAGACGAGTTGCTGACTGCCAGTCGAGAGGGAGTCAACCTTCTCGAGCGCCGTGCCAAGGGCGGCTGGTCTCGCACGCTGATAGGTGAAGGGTCGCCGGGCGAGATCAAACTGGGCAGAGTCGGTGGCCGGCGAATGCTCGCGACCGTTGAGCCCTGGCACGGGAAATCGATCGTGATCTACGCAGAACAGCCCGGCTTGTGGGCACGAACCGTGATCGAATCGGAGATTGCCGGTGGTCACGCGCTCGGGTGGGCGGATTTCGACGGCGATGGCAGCGACGAACTTGCGGTTGGCTGGCGTGATGGAAAGCCTGGCGTCGCGATTTACGCGGTCGATCGCAACGGCGCCTTGACCTCGAAGACGATGGTCGATGAGGGAGGGATGGCGACGGAAGACCTCGTGGTTGCGGATCTCAACGGCGACAAACAACCCGATATCGTCGCCTCCGGCCGCGCCACGCGAAACATCAAGATCTACTGGAACGAGACGCCCCGCAAACGCTGACCCCGTCAGCGGGCGACGACGTTGTGCAGCGTGCCGATACCGTCAATGGCGATCGACGTCTCGTCACCGATCTGCAGTGTGAAGTCGTCCGGAGGGACAACGCCCGTGCCCGTCAGCAGCACGCTGCCATCAGGAAAGCTCGTCTCGCGATAGAGATACTCCACGAGCGTTCTGAACTCTCGTTTGATGTCCGCCAGCGTCGTGGTTCCCGCAAAACACAGGTTGCCATTGCGGTGGATCTCGAGGCGAATCGCGGTCGACGCCGGCAGCGGATCGGATCCCACGAGAATGGCGGGCCCGAGCGCGCACGAACCGTCATAAACCTTGGCTTGCGGGAGATAGAGCGGATTCTCCCCCTCGATGTCACGCGAGCTCATATCGTTGCCAGCCGTGTAGCCAATGATTCGGCCGCGCGGTGACACGAGCAAGGCGAGTTCCGGCTCAGGGACATTCCATCGTGCATCGCGTCGGATCCGCACGGCCTGATCAGGTCCAACCACGCGCCACGACGCCGCTTTGAAAAACAGTTCCGGACGCTCCGCGTTGTACACGAGATCGTAGAACCCGCCGCCGGTTGCCGCGCGCGATTCCTCGATGCGTGCGGTGCGGCTGCGGAAGTACGTGACACCGGCAGCCCAGACTTCCTGCTTGTCGATTGGAGGACGAAGATCCCTCGGGAGAGGCTCGTCGATTCGCGGAAGACTGGTTGCGATACTCGCCAGGTACTCCGGCAGGTCCTCGCGCGCGGTGAGCGAGGGAGCGTGATCAACCCGGAAGCAGCCGTCTCGTGTCTGAAGAATCCAGGCAGTCGCCGTCCGAAACAGTTTCAGGCGGATCCTTCCTTCTTCCCTGGTCGGTTCATCGATTTGTGCTTACCGGCGCGCGCGAGTCGCTGCGACGCGGGCCTGCGGTCGTTCTGTGCCTCGGTCCGTCGCGCGGTGCGCCACCGATGCAGAGCCGACGTGATCTCACGCGCCAGTTCATCCGGCATGCACGGCTTGCCGATGAAACCGTCCGCGCCAACTTCCTGGGCTTTCGTGCGGTGCTCGGTAAATACGTGTGCGGTGAGTATCAAGACCGGCACGTTGCGGGTGATCGGATCGTTCTTCAGGAGTTTCGTTGCGGCCCACCCGTCGAGGCCCGGCATGGCGGCATCCATCAGGATCACGTCGGGGATCTGCTCGCGCGCCGCATCGAGCGCTTCGGCACCCGTCGTGGCCGTCGTGACGTTGAAGCCGCAGTGACGCAGGTAGTCCGCGTACATGTCGCGGGTATCCGCCACGTCCTCTACCAGAAGCACCGTGGCCGGTTGTTGCTGGGTCATTGGAAGGACCAAGGGACGCGCATTGTACTACGGCCGTCTCCAGGAGCGCCCCGGGAAGCCGGATTTCAGATTCGTCACCGGTCATCACAGATTGGGGAGTGTGCCGTCCATGCGCGCACAGTAAATAGCTTGCAATCAACAACTTGCCGCCCATTCCATCGGCCCGGGATATGCACCGTCGAGCACATCCGCCCACGCGACTAGGGGATTGCCGTCCTCACCGAGAGGGAGCCGATGATCGTTCGATGCTGCGGCGTCTTGTTCGCGCTGTTCTGTCTCCTCGACGCTCGTCCGGCGTTGGCGCAGTGCACGTACAGCGTGTCGCCTGCGAGTATCAGTGCGCCGTCAACGGGCAGCTTCGGCAGCGTCTCCATTACAACGGGTTCGAGCTGCACGTGGACGGCCGTGAGCTCTGTGAGCTGGGTGACGTTTACAAGTCCCGCAAGTGGACAGGGGCTCAGCTCGGTGAGTTACAGCGTTGCCCCGAATACGACCGGTGCCAGCAGGTCCGGCACCATCACAGTGGCCGGACGGACAATCACGGTCAGTCAATCTGGCGGAAGCTGCAGCTACACGGTCTCGCCCACCAGCGTGAGCGCGCAGTCGACCGGTCTCAATGCGAGTGTATCGATCGTGACCGGTTCGAGCTGCCCCTGGACCGCCGTTCCATCAGTGACGTGGATCACGATCACGAGCAGCGCGTCGGGATCGGGTCTCGGTTCTTTCAACTACTCGGTTGCGCCCAATACCACGTCCGTACCGCGAACGGGCACAATCGCGGTGGCGGGCCAGACAGTCTCGATTACGCAGGCTGCAGGCAGTTGCACCTACACCGTGACGCCGACGAACGTCTCGGTCCCATCCACGGGCAGTAATGCGAGCGTCTCGGTTGTGACCGGGTCGAGCTGCGCGTGGACGGCCACGAGTAACGTCTCGTGGATCACTATTACCGCCGGTTCGAGCATGTCCGGTCTGGGATCGGTCGACTACACCGTCGCTGTGAACTCCGGTGCGGCCCGTTCGGGAACGATGACGATCGCCGGACAGACCGTCACCGTCTCACAGGCCTCGGGGAGCTGCACCTACAGCGTGTCGCCCACAAACGTTTCTGTTCCATCGACGGGGAGCAACAACAGCATCGCCGTGACCACCGGTTCGAGCTGTGCGTGGACGGCCACCAGCAATGTCGCGTGGATCACCATCACTGCTGGTTCGAGTATGTCGGGCCTGGGGTCGGTGGACTACACCGTTGCGACGAATACGCTCGGCGTCGCACGAACTGGAACGATGACGATTGCCGGGCAGACGGTCGTCGTCACGCAGGCGGCGTCGAGCTGCACCTACAGCGTGTCGCCGCTCAGCGTCTCGGTGCCGTCAACCGGCAGCAATGGCAGCATCGCGGTGACGACTGGTTCGAGCTGTCCATGGACATCCGTCAGCTCGGTCGGGTGGATCACGGTGACGAGCGGTGCATCGATGACCGGGCTGGGATCGACGGATTATTCGGTGGCGCCGAACACCACTGGCGCGGCGCGCTCGGGAACCCTCACCGTGGCTGGCAGGATAGTGACGTTCTCACAGGCCGCGGACAGCTGCACCTACAGCGTGTCGCCGCTCAGCGTCTCGGTGCCGTCAACCGGCAGCAATGGCAGCATCGCGGTGACGACTGGTTCGAGCTGTCCATGGACATCCGTCAGTTCGGTCGGCTGGATCACGGTAACGAGCGGTGCATCGATGACCGGGCTGGGATCGACGGATTATTCGGTGGCGCCGAACACCACTGGCGCATCGCGCACGGGAACCCTCACCGTCGCTGGCAGGGCAGTGACGTTCACCCAGGCCGCGGCGAGTTGTAGCTACAGCGTGTCGCCGACCACGGTCTCGGTGCCTTCGACGGGCAGCAACGGCAGCGTCGCGGTGACGACGGGTTCGAGTTGCCCGTGGACCTCGACGAGTGCCGTGAGCTGGATCACCGTCACGGCTGGCGCGAGCATGTCGGGTCTGGGGTCCACCGACTACTCGGTGGCCGCGAACACGGCCGGCGTAGCGCGCACGGGCACGCTGACCGTGGCGGGGCAGACGGTGACGATTACCCAGGCGGCGGCGAGTTGCAGCTACAGCGTGTCGCCGACCACGGTCTCGGTGCCCTCCACGGGCAGCAACGGCAGCGTCGCGGTGACGACGGGATCGAGCTGCCCGTGGACGGCGACGAGTGCCGTGAGCTGGATC
>JBAROV010000208.1:0-131931 GCA_049642465.1 Vicinamibacterales bacterium | reverse complement strand
CCTCCAACCTTCGCGCGGAGGTTTCGCGAAGGTTGCCCGCCGTAGCTTTAGCGAAGGCGGGCCGGCGCTCCGGCTGGCAAGCCGGCGCCTCGCTCGGGCCGCAGGCGCTCCCGTCCTCCCGTTCTCCCGTCCCCTACCCCACTCCCACCAATCCGAACCGCTGTTCCCACGTGCTCTTGACGAATGCGACGAGCGGCGCCGCCTGCTGCGAATCATCGAGCGCGGCCACCGCTTCTCGACGAGCATCTTCCATCATCTGGTGATCCCGCAGCAGGTCTCCCACTCGCAGCGTGGGCATTCCCGATTGCCGGGTGCCGAAAAAATCTCCTGGACCGCGCAACTGGAGATCTCGCTCGGCGATCTCGAAGCCGTCGGTGGTTTCGGTCAGCGCTTTCAACCGTTCGCGCCCCTGTTCGTTGAGCGGTGACTGGTACAGCAGAACGCAAAAAGACTTGTGTGGTCCGCGCCCGACGCGGCCGCGCAGCTGGTGGAGCTGGGAGAGGCCGAATCGCTCCGCATGCTCCACGATCATCACCGCGGCATTCGACACGTCGATGCCAACCTCGATCACGGTCGTCGAGACCAGCACGTCGAACTCCCCCCGCGCAAACGCTCCCATGACGCGATCCTTGGCGTCCTGCTTCATGCGCCCGTGCAAGAGGCCGATGCGGTAGGCGGGAAAGACGTCATGGGCGAGATGATCGGCCATCTCGGTAGCGGCCTTGAGATCCACCTTGGACGATTCCTCGACCAGTGGGTACACGACGTACGCCTGCCTCCCCTCGTCGATCTGACGGCGGACGAAATCGTAAATCTCGTCCCGCCGCGACTCCGGTTTCGCGATGGTCTTGACGGGATAGCGGCCGGGCGGCATCTCTCGCATGATGGACGTGTCGAGATCGCCGTACGCAGTGAGCGCGAGCGTGCGTGGTATCGGCGTTGCGGTCATCACCAGCACGTCTGGATGCAGACCCTTGGCACGCAGCGTCGCCCGCTGCATGACACCGAATCGATGCTGCTCGTCGATGATCACGAGCCCCAGCTCGTGAAAGGCCACCGGATCCTGGACCAGCGCATGGGTGCCGACCACGAGATGCACCGATCCGGCGGCAAGTTCCGCCTGCACCTCGCGGCGTTTGCGCGCCGGAGTGGCGCCAGTGAGGAGCGCCAGGCGGAACCGCGAGTGCTCGAGCAGGCGGCGGATGGTGATGAAGTGCTGCTCGGCCAGGATTTCCGTCGGCGCCATGAAGGCGACCTGCAGAGTGTTCTCCATCGCCACCAGCGCCGCCATGAGGGCAACGATCGTTTTGCCCGATCCCACATCGCCCTGCAACAGGCGGTTCATGGGCTGGGGACGTTTCATATCGCCCACGATCTCGGCGATGGCTTTCTTCTGGTCGCCGGTCAACTTGAATGGCAGCACGCGTCGCGCGGATTCACGGATTTCATCGGTGACGTTGACGGCGCGCGGTTTGCGCTCGACGTCAGCCTTGCGCCGGCGCAGGACCATGCCGACTTGAAACAGAAAGAACTCTTCAAAAATCACCCGCCGTTGCGCCGGCGCACGGAAGCGCTGGAGTTCGTCCATCGGCGTGCCCGCTGGCGGGAAATGCACGTCGGCGAGTGCGCGCCGGCGATCGATCAACTGCTGCCTGGCACGCACAGCCGGCGGCAGCGGATCCGGCAATTCCGGCGGCAGCTGCTCGAGCGCATGGTGCACCAGCACTCGCTGCATCTTCGTCGTCAGCGTGCCGGTCTTTTCGTAGACGGGAACGATGCGTCCGGTATGCAGCGTTTCATCATCGCCATCCGCTGGATCCTCCGACTTCAGGATTTCGTACTGAGGGTTCTGCAGCTGAAGGCCATGGGAGCTCAACTCGAGTTTGCCGTACAAGATGACGCGCTGGTGCTGATGAAACACGTCCGAGAGAAACGGCTGATTGAACCAGACCGCGCGGAGGGAGCCTGTTCGATCGCGCAGCAACATCTCGAAGATCTTGAAACGCGGACGTCGGGTGGGACGCACGCCGCAACTCACCACCTCCCCGATGATCGACGCAGCCGTCCCGGGGCGTAGCGAGGCGATGGTGTGAAAGCTTCCGCGATCTTCGTAGCGGATCGGAAACCTGTAAAGAAGGTCCTCGATCGTCACGAGCCCGACGCGCTGCAGATCCGCGCCACGTCGTGGACCAACTCCCTTGAGGTACTGAAGCGGCGCTTGAAGAGGATCCACTCCGGAGTGATGTCGAGCGGGACGAGACTATTGGACGATGGTTGACGCGGACTTCCCCACGCGAATCTCTCTGATACGGGAGGGCAGTTCGAACGGCGCGTCCATGTTGATGCCGGACGGGTTCTCGGGCGTTCGGGAGTAGTAGCTGAGCAGTTCCTGTATCAGGGCTTTCGGAACGGCAACGCCAGAGATTTCTGCGGACTCGAGCTGGAAGTGCCCGACGCCGTCTTTCGTGGTCAGCATCCCACTGGCCGTCACGGGAAGCTGACCGGCGAGATACCCCATCGGATCGAGCCAGCCTCGCTGCTTCTGTTTTCGCACGGCATCCAGGTCAACGATGACGCGTCCACCCACGCGTCCGTCACCGAGGGCATTGAGCGTCGGCTCGACCATTCCCGTGGGAATCTGGTCGCGCGCATGGAACCGCAGATACGAGTTCAGCTCATCGTCGGTAATCTGTGTCGTCTGGGTTCCCGGCCGGACCGACGCCGCAGGCTTGTTGCCAAAAGTCACGATTCGTTGGAGTTTGGCCTGGAACCGATCCCCCTCCTGCTTCGAGAATCGCTGGCGTGCGCCCAGATGGGCCGCGGCCACGAGGCACACCGCCACGAAGACGCCAAGCGAGCGGCGGACAACCATAGAGTGATTTTACAGCGAATTACCGGCGCGGCTGCGTGTTGGCTCGGGCGGCTCGGTTCCGGGCGCGCATCAAGAGGTCCAGTTTCTGGCGCTCCATTCGATCCTCGAACAATCGGAAACGGGCCTGCTGTCTGGCGTCAAGGACCTCATCCATCGCCTCATAGGCGCGGCGCAACTCGTCCGCGGCACGGATATCGTGCTCTTCGAGCGCTTTCATCCGCGCGCGAAGCGTGGTCTCGTCCGGGGTGGCTTCCTGCGTGAGCCGCCGCAGATCCTGCAGAATCTGATTGCGTTGCCGCCCGTTCTGCCGGCGGATCTGGTGCAGGCGCTTCAGCCGCGTGACAAACTGCGCGTACTGCGCCTCGGTCAGCTGCAGCGCCGCCTGCGCCTGGACGATGGCGTAGGTGTCGAGCATGTCAACGAGTTCGGAATTCGTCAGCGCGGGCCGGTTCGCCCGTCCTGCGGGAGGCGTCTCCGGGGTCTGCGTCAGAGCAACCGTCAACATCAATAGAGGCAGCATGGCTTCAAGCTCCCGTCTGCTTCATCTCGGCTTCGATGAGCCGCTCCAACTCCGTGCGTTCCGCGGCGGACATTTCGAGCGCGACACGTTCAGCCGCGCCTGGGTTTGCCCGGATTCCGGCGTCGGCCGCCGAGTCCCACTCGAGATCGTCCGCCGCCACCCGTACGAGCGCCCACTCCACATCGTCTTCGAGGTCCATCGGCTCGCCTGAAAGGAGCGGTATGACTGCGGGCGCCACGGCGACATCTGTCGGCGAGACCGGTGTACTGGGCGATCGCTGTTGACTCCACACGGCCAGCGCGCCGGCAGATAGCACGAGCGCAGCCGCAACGGGCGCCAGGATTGTTAGCCAGCGCGGGCGGCTGGCTGGAGGCTCTTCCCCGATCGCGTCATGCACGCGACGGGAAAAATGCTCCCAGAAAAGCGGTGACGGCTCGGAAATGTTGTCGGGTCGGGCACGCTGCACGCTCTCCAGCGTGGCGCGCAAGACCTCCAGACGCCGGCGGCACGTCTCGCAACGCTCGAGATGAGCGCGTCGCGGAAACGACAATTCGTTGTCGAGACACTCAACGAGTGCCGAGGTGTTCAAATGGCGGTTCACCGGCCACTGCCTTTCAGTCGCTTCCTGAGATTCGCGAGCGCGTGGAAGAAATTGGCCTTGACCGCGCCAACCGAACTTCCAAGGATTCCGGCAATCTCCTCGTGCGGCAACTCGTGGTAGACGCGTAGCACGAGAGTCGCCCGCTGTTTCTTCGGCAGCCGCGCGATCGCCGCGCGGACTTCGGCGGCGCGCTCCTCGCGAAGCAGCGCCGCGTCCGCTGTTTCCATCCGGTCGTCGCTGTGGTCGCGATACTCAACTCGCTCAAAAGTATTGTTCTTCGCGGAAATGCGGTTGAGGCAGAGGTTCACCGCAATGCGATAGAGCCATGTGCCAACGGCCGACTGTCCCCGAAATCTGGCGAGGTTGCGGTAGGCGCGGATGAAGACTTCCTGCGCCAGGTCGCTGGCGTCTTCGTGATTGCCGACGAAGCGATAACAGAGCTGATAGACGTGGCGTCGATGCCGTTCAACCAGGATGTCGAACGCCTCGCGCCGACCGTTCAAGCACTCCGCCACGAGGGCGCGATCGTCCACGGTCATCCAGCGGGAAGAGACCTCGTCAGTCATCGCGACGCGCTTCACCGGCGCGTCCCACGAACGGACTTTCGGCATGCCGCCGAAGGACAGAACCCGTGCAGCCATTGGAACCTTGCCAATTAGACCAAACGGCCGGGGCTGATGTTACACGCGCGTTGACTTTCGCTTTTCCTTTGCGTATAGTGCGCGCATGCTGCCACTGACGAAGCGCCAACGAGAGGTGCTCGATTACCTCAACGATTTCATCCAGCAGCACGGCTACGCTCCCAGCCTCGAGGAGATTGGCCGACGCTTCGGGCTATCGTCGCTCGCGACGGTCCATAAACATCTCACCAATCTTCAGGAAAAAGGCTTCATCAAACGGGCGTGGAACCGCAGCCGGTCGGTCGAGATGGTGCCGACACGCACCGGCGGACGCGCGATCGAGCTGCCCTTGCTCGGCTACGTCGCCGCGGGGTCACCGATCGAAGCCGTTGCCGGCACTGAGACCATTGCCGTGCCGGAGAATCTCGTCGGCAAGCGGGACAGCTATGTGCTGCGCGTCAAAGGGGACTCGATGATCGACGAGCAGATCCGCGACGGCGACTACGTCATCGTCGAAGATCGCCGATCCGCCGAGAACGGCGAGATGGTGATTGCGATGCTGCACGGCTCCGACGTCACCTTGAAGAAGCTTTATCGCGAGCAGGGCCGAATCCGTCTCCAGCCCGCCAACCCCGCTATCCAACCGATCCTTGCATCACCTGACGATGTGCAGATTCAGGGCGTCGTCGTTGGAGTGATGCGGAAGTATTAGGCGCCCCGGCGACCCGCCCCACCCTGCCCCCAACCGTTCTCCCTTGCGTGGCCGGGCCACCTGGGAAACGATAAGACCGAACTTTTCGGCTGAACCGCAATTCACATCTCGCACCGACACCATGAACGAGCGCAAACAAATCAACTTCACGATCATCCCAGACGATTCGACGGATCAGCCGAGGGTGTACGCGAACTTCTGCGCGATCTCGCATACGCCGTTCGATTTCACGCTGGCCTTCTGCGAAGTCCTGCCGCTCTCGGAGCGGGATATCAAGAACGCCGAGGCGGAGCACATCGTTCGCGCGCCGGTGCGAGCGAAAATCGTCGTCCCGCTGCAGGTTGTTCCCAACCTCATCGCGGCGCTCCAGGAACACATGCGCGTCTATTCCGAATCCACCGGCGGATCCTGGGACAAAGGGCCAGTTCATTAGATCAGATCAACTCCCAATTCCCAACTCCCAAGTCACAGAAGGCGTCCGGGCCATCGCCCAGCTCCTTCGAGGCACCCGGTTTGGGAATTGGGAATGGGGGATTCGGAGTTGGGAATTGGGAGTTGGGAATTGGCACCCCTCGCTAACACAATGACCCCCTCGCTCGTCTAGAAGGATGTATGACCGGGCAGGCCATCGCGATGGCTGCCACCGACGGCGCCGGGGAGGACTTTGCGGCCCGGCTGGGCGTGCTGTTCGACACGCACCATGCGCGGCTGTATCGACTGGCTCGGCGATTGTGTAACAGCGTCGAAGATGCGCGCGATCTCGTGCAGGATGCGTTCCTGCGCGCCGCTCGTTCACCGCACTCGATACCCCATGGCGCACCGAATGAGGAAGCGTGGCTGGTTCGAGTCCTCATCAACCTTGCCCGGGATCGTTGGCGAAAACGCGCTGTCGAGCAACGAGCCTTGCCGCTGCAGTCGTCCGCGACGCCGTCAACGTCGACGCCCGAAACAGCGGTGGTTGCGCACGCTACTGTATGGCGCGCGCTTGGCAGACTCGCACCGCGCCGCCGGGCCATTGTCGTGATGTACGAGCTGGAAGGCATGGAGATACCCGCAATCGCTTCGCTCCTCGATGTGGCTCCCGTGACGGTGCGTTGGCATCTCTCGCGCGGACGCCGTGAGCTGGCCAGAACATTGCGGGCGCCGTGGAGGTCGTGATGAAGGAGAAGGTTGGCGAACGCCGGGCGGACGAGATCCACGCGCTGCTCGAAGCCGCCGATCCGCTGCGCGACGAGCCCTCGCTGTCGGCATCGGACGTGGAACGGATTCGGCACGCGGTGCTGAACGCGGAACGCACAGCCCCCTCGCCGATGGTGTTCTGGCCGCGCGTATTTGCCGCTGCCGCCCTTGTCGTGCTGATCGCGATCGCCGGAGTGATCGGTGGCCGCAACAAGACCGGGAGTGCCGGCGGCGGCGACGCGACAAAGGTCGCTGCACCGGCCGAGCCCGCCGAGCGGCGGCAACTGCAATTTGCCACGCCTGGCGGCACGCGGATCATCTGGACGCTGGATCCCGAATTCAAACTGGAAGGGGTTGCACCATGACGTCCCGGATTGCAGTGCGGTGTGCGCTCTTGGGCGCCGTTGTCATTGCGCCTTGTCTCGCCTCGGCGCAGTTGCCAAAGAAACCCAACGAGGTGGTCGAGGCGACTCCGATTCACGGATTCAGCGTGGCGCTGGTGTTGGGTGACCTGCAGGGTGCGTCAACCGCAGATAACCTGCCATTGGGCGCCAAAAAAGCATTGGCTGATCTGCGTGATTTCGTGCCCTACAAGAGCTACCGGCTGCTCGACGTGCAGTTCATCCGCTGTTGTGCGTCCAAAGGGGGAACGCCACCGATCTCGGGACGGCTTCGCGGACTCGATGAACAACAGTACTCGTTCGTCATCGACTACGGTTTGTGGGGATCGAAGCTGTCGATTCGATTTTCGCTGCGCGAAGAGTCTTCGGGCAAGAAGATTGGAGCCCGTCAGGCGGACGTCAACAGCCTGGTCGCCGAACTCGAAGAGAAGCGCAAAAAGGGCCTCAGTTCGAATCACCCAGCGGTCAAAGAGCTGGAGCAACAAATTGCTCGCCACCAAATTCAGGAGATCGACGAACAGAAGGGTCTCTCCCAGTCGCTGAAAAGCTCCGTCATCGACAGCACGTTTTCCATGGACGTCGGTGAAACCGTGGTGATCGGTACGTCCAGCCTCAAAGGGGACAAGGCGCTCATCGCCCTCCTCACGGCTGTGCGACGTCCCGATTCATCCGCCCCGCAAGGAGAGAGGAAATGACACGAATTCGCGTTGCCTTGGTAGCAGCTGCCATCTTGGCGGCAGCGAGCACGATGCGGGCCGGAGGGTGGGCCGTCATCACGCTCCAGCAATTGCCCGATCTGATTCAGGCAGGCCAGACGGTCCCGCTGACATTCACCGTGCGTCAACACGGAGTGACCCCGCTCGGAGGTCTGTCGCCACGAGTCGAAGCGAGCGCTGGCGGCGCGCGGGTATCCGCGGCGGCAGTCGCAGGCCCGCAAACCGGCCAATACACCGCGAACCTGACGCTGCCGAATCGAGGCGAATGGTCAATCACGATCCACAGCGGCTTCGGAAACAGCAAACTCACTCTCCTGCCCGTCACCGCTGTCGACTCCAATGGGTTGTCCAGGGCCGCGGCGCCCAGCCCGATCGAACTGGGGCGCCATCTGTTCGTCGCGAAGGGCTGTGTGACGTGTCACAGCAACGCCTTGAATACCCCGAACGACACACTGAACGTCGGGCCCGTGCTGATCGCGAAGAAGTATCGCGACGAATTCCTGGCGCGTGTCCTCGAGAATCCGTCAGCCACGCTGCCACCATCCAGACTAACGGTTGGGGCGATGCCGAACCTGAACCTGCTACCGAAAGAAATCGCCGCGCTGGTCGCCTTCATCAATGAAGGCATGCCGTCGGTGATGACCGCGCAACGACAGAGATGAAGGAGTCCGAAATGAGACGCCGAATTGGTTCCTGGTTTGTCTGCGCCGCTGTTTGCGTCTGCGTTACGGCAACGGGCCTCGGCGAATCCGCCGACCCGTCTCGCCTGGTGGTTCACGAGTGGGGCACGTTCACGTCGATTGCGGGTGACGAGGGAACGGCCGTCGAATGGTTGCCTCAGTCTGGACCGCAGGATCTGCCCTGCTTCGTCGAGCGCACACGGTTCGACAACATCAAGGGCATCCTGTCGGGAACCGTACGGATGGAAACGCCGGTGCTCTACTTCTACGCGCCGGAACCGGCGACGGTGAACGTCACCGTCGGGTTCAAGCAGGGCCTGATCACCGAGTGGTACCCGCGCGCGAAGGTCACGCCGGCGGCGTTCAACGCGACGACGCTTCGAAATCCGTGGAGCGGCGAGATCGCCTGGAAGGACGTCAAGGTGCTGCCGCGCACCAGCGCAAGCTTCCCGAGCGAAACTGGTTCCAGCCACTATTACGCCGCTCGTCAGACCGATGCCGCGCCGCTGCAGATTGGGACGCAGAGCGAGAAGTTCCTCTTCTATCGCGGCGTCGGCCGCTTTGCTCCGCCCATCGCAGCCACGCTTCGAAACGGCCAGCTCCACCTGAGAACGATTGATGGCGAACCCGTTGGCGACGTGATCGTGTTCGAGAACTACGGCGGATCCATTCGCTTCGGAACCGGCCGCGGCGTCAGCTCGAGATACACGATGGCGTTGCCGTCGAGAGCTGGGGAACTGAAGCGGCTCCACGGCGAATTGGAGCGCATGCTGGTCGCAGAGGGGCTCTACCCGCGAGAGGCTGCCGCGATGATCGAGACCTGGCGAGACTCCTGGTTCGAGGAAGGGACTCGCCTCTTCTACGTCGCGAGCCGGAAGAGCGTGGACGAAATCCTCCCGCTCACCATTACCCCTGCCCCGACTGCTGTCGAACGAGTCTTCGTCGGTCGCATGGAGATTCTGACGCCACGAACACTCGAGAATGTTCGCCAGGCCATCATGGGCGACGACGTGGTGACGTTCGGACGCTATGGACGTTTTCTCGAACCCATCACCCGCCGGATCGACGCGTCGCTTGCCGGCTCGGAGCGCACGACCTTCGAGCACCGTCTCCAGCGCGCCTACCACGCGTATTACGCGTCGCTGGCGCCCACGACAGCCTGCCGCTAGCGCCCGCGCTACAATCGGCGGCATGGCACGCGCGCCCAAGCCCGCGAAGTCTGCCGCCGATACGCGGCGCATTCTGGCCAAGCTGGAACGTCAGCATCCGAATGCCGACACCGAACTGATCTTCACGACGCCGTACGAGCTGCTGGTCGCGACCATCCTCTCGGCGCAGTGCACGGACGAGCGCGTCAATCAGGTCACCCCCGCACTCTTCAAGCGCTATCCTGACGCGCGCGCGCTCGCGCACACATCAACCGCAGAACTCGAACCGCAGATCCAATCCACGGGATTCTTCCGGGCGAAGTCGCGCGCGCTTGTCGGCATGGCCAATGCGCTGACCGAGCGCCACGGCGGCGAAGTGCCTGCGTCGATGGACGCGCTCGTCAAACTGCCGGGTGTCGGCCGCAAGACCGCCAATGTCGTCCTCGGCCACGCGCTCGGCGTTCCCGGGTTGCCTGTCGATCGACACGTGTTGCGAGTGACCAATCGAATCGGCGTGGCAAAATCTGACGATCCTGAGGTTGTCGAGCAGCAGTTGTGCGGTGCGCTTCCGCCGTCCGACTGGACGCGCGCGTCGGACACATTCATCCTGCATGGCCGCCGGATTTGTAAGCCGCGGCCGCTCTGCGATCGCTGCGCCGTACGCCACGACTGCCGGTTCTTCCTCTCAGGCAAGGCCGCGAAGATCAGTCCGGCGGCCCGCGCTATTCAGGGACCCACTGAAAGTGGGCGGTCGTCGACCGTACGCCGGGCGCAGAAGGCGCGAGGCACAGGTCGTGGGGGCGCCGCCTCCGCCAAGGCTACGGCGAGCCTCGCCGAAGCGCAGCGAAGGCGGGCGGCCCCGCGGCAAAACACAAAATGACTCGCGAACAGTTCTCGGCGCTGGTCGAGGAAGCCTTGCACGAAATACCCCGGCGATTCCGCAGTGCCATGAAGAACGTGGCGGTCGTGATCGAAGACGAACCGCCGCCGCATGTCCTCGCGGAGCTCGAGGTCGCTCCTGGCGACACGCTGTTTGGCTTGTATCAGGGCACGCCGCTCACCGAACGGCGGTGGGACTACGGCAACACATTGCCTGATCGGATCTCGATCTATCAGCGTCCGATCGAAGAGGCGTGCGAGACGGATGATGACATCCGGGCTTGTGTGGCGGAAACCGTCATCCACGAGTTCGGACACTACTTCGGGATGTCGGAAGAGGAAATCGAAGAGATCGAGGAGAAGTACTGGCGCGGCGACGCGCTCGATGACGCTTAGTCAGCTGCCAGCTTCCGGCTGCCAGCTTCCAGTTGGACCGCGAATGAGTAAGCCGAAAGCGGGAAGCCGGGAGCCAGGAGCATAGTGGTGCGCGCCAGGAAAAAGTTCGGCCAGCATTTCCTCGAAGCGGCCTGGGCGGAGAAGGTGGTCGCAGTCATTGCGCCGCAGCGATCAGACCGCTTCCTCGAGATTGGCCCTGGACCGGGCGCGCTGACGTTGAGACTCGCGCCGCGTGTGGCGCACATCACAGCCGTCGAACTGGACGCGGCGATGGTTGCCGCGCTTGCGCCCCGGCTTCCGCCGAACGTGGATCTGATTCGTCAGGACTTTCTCCAATTCGATGTCGGGTCACTTGTCCAACACGCACCGGTCCGCGTGGCGGGAAACCTGCCGTACAACGTTTCCTCACCCATTCTCTTTCGTCTGCTGGACGCGTACCGCCAGACTGGCCGATTGCTCGATGCATCACTGATGCTGCAGCTCGAGGTGGCCGAACGAATCGAGGCTGCGCCGGGGACTCGGGACTACGGGGTGCTGGCCATCCTTGTGCAGTTTTGTGCAGACGTCCGTCGATTGTTGACGCTGCCGGCAGGGGCCTTCCGGCCCATGCCCAAAGTACGGTCAGCCGTGGTGGGGCTGCGTTTCCGTCCGTCCGAGCATGAGGTGCGCGACGTCCGCCTCCTCGAAACGCTGGTGCGGACGATCTTCACTCAGCGCCGTAAAACCCTCCTCAACGCGATGCGGCCGTTTGCCGAACCGCGAGGTCGACATCCTGGACTGGTCCTCGAGGAGGCAGGCATCGACTCGCGTCGGCGCCCCGAGACGTTGACCCTCGCGGAGATCGCCCGTCTCGCTCGCCTGTTCGGTTCCCCCCAAACCTGAGCTGTGCTATAGTTTGCGGGATTTTATCGGTGCCTGACGCGCCGTCCCAGCGGGGCGACAGGTGATGCGGCTCGAACCCGGGCAGCCCCCAACTGCCCTGCGCGTAGCTTCCGGCGTCCACGGCCGGAGTGCGAGGCGTGTCGCATCTTCGAGGCGGCTATCCGAATGCTGGGAACTAACGTGACTCACAGAACGTGAACGTGACCGCCACTCCCGGCGCGCCGCCGCTGGATGTCATCCCGCTCGGCGGGCTGGGCGAGTTCGGCATGAACATGATGGTCGTCGCGTGTGGCAGCACGGCGATTGTGATTGATGCCGGCGTGTTGTTCCCGGAGCCCGAGTTGCTCGGCGTCGATCTCGTGATTCCGGATCTGCGTCAGCTGCAGCAGTACGACATTGCCGCGCTGATCCTGACGCACGGACATGAGGATCACATCGGCGCTGTGGCGCATGTCCTGCCGTACATCAAGGGGCCCGTGTACGGCACGGCGTTCACGCTGGCGTTGGTGGGTCCGAAGCTCGAGCAGCATGGCATCGATGCCGCAAGTCGGCTGGTCCGGATTAAGCCTCGCGAGCCCGTGGCCATTGGTCCGTTCACGGTGGAGTTCCTCCGTGTCACGCACAGCATGCCGGACTGCGTGGCGATCGCCATCGACACGCCGCGCGGTCTGGTCATTCACACAGGGGACTTCAAGATCGATCAGACACCGATCGACGGCGAGCACCTCGACGTGCACCGGTTTGCGGAACTTGGCGCTCGCGGCGTGCTGGCGCTCTTTGGCGACAGTACCAACATCGAGCGAAAAGGCGTCAGCGGCTCGGAGATCGACGTCACCGACGCGTTTGAAGAGATCTTTACCAGCGCGAAGGGAAAGATCGTGGTGGCGGCCTTCGCCTCCAGCGTCTACCGAATGCAGATCGTCGTCGATCTGGCGGCGCAGTTCGAGCGTCATGTGGCGTTTGTCGGGCGAGGGATGCAGGAGAACTCGGAAATCGCCCAGCGGCTTGGCTACCTGCGGGTGCCAGCCGGGGTCCAGATCCGGGATAGCGATGTCCGCAACTACCCCGCCCAGGATGTTGTGTGCCTGTGCACGGGGTCGCAGGGCGAGCCGCAGGCGGCGCTGCCACGAATTGCGATCGACGATCACCGCCACGTCAAGCTCGAACCGGATGATGTGGTGGTGTTCTCGGCCCGGGCCATACCCGGGAACGAAAAGGGCATCGGCCGCGTCATGAACCACGTCGCCCGGCGAGGGGCGGAGGTCGTTCACGAAGGGACCAGGCACGTTCACGTGTCGGGGCACGGCAGCGAAGAAGAGCTGAAACTCATGCTGTCGCTCGTCAGGCCGAAATATTTCGTGCCGATACATGGGGAGTACCGCCAGCTGGCCCGCCACGCCCGGGTGGCCGCGCGCGTGTCGCCGGGCACGAAAGTGGTGCTGGCGGAAAACGGCGATCTGGTGCGGTTCGACGAGGGCGGCGGTCGCGTGGCCGGTAAGGTTCCGGCCGGTCGGATTCTGATCGACGGCACCCGGACAGGCGAGGTTGGAGACGAGGTCCTGCGCGATCGCCGGCATCTTTCGGGTGATGGTCTGGTCGTACCTGTCGTGGCGATAGGCAAACAGTCCGGCACGCTCGAAGAGACGCCCGACGTCATCACGCGCGGGTTCGTCGTCGATGCGCGAACCGAGGCGTTGTTGAGGGAGATTCCTGGCATCCTCGCGTCAACCATCGAAGGATCGAGCATCGAGGAACGGACCGATCCGGGGCTGATCAAGGAGAGAATTCGCGTGGAGTTGCAGCGCTTCTTTCGCAAGCGATCGGGGCTGCGGCCCCTGGTGCTGCCAGTGATCATGGAGATCTGACTTGGCTGGATCCGCGCTCTCCCGTCGTCTCAGCGAGTTCGTGGGCGTGGCGCTCTTCGCGCTGGCCTTGCTTTGGCTGGTGGCGCTCGCCAGCTACAGCCCGTCCGACCCGGTCTGGTTTTTCAACACCGGGGCAGACCTCCAGCCGTCGAACTTCGCGGGTCGAATCGGCGCGTTCCTGAGCGAACTCGCCTTTCAACTGCTTGGCTATGCCGCGTATCTGATTCCGCTGGTGCTCGCGGTCATCGGCTGGCATTACTTCTGGTGCCGGGTGCTCGACGCGGCGTACACGAAGGTTGTCGGCGCCGCCCTGCTCTTCGGATGCGTGTCCTCGTTCCTGTCCCTGTCGTTCGGCAGTCTGCAGGTGGCCGGGAAGGAGTTCAAAGCTGGCGGCTACGTCGGCGCCGCCCTCTCGTCGCTTCTCGCGGATTACCTGAACCGGACGGGATCGATCATTCTGATCCTCACGCTTCTCTTCCTGGCGGTCATCCTCGCCACGCAATTCTCTTTCGGGCGACTGTTTGCCGCGGTTGGCGATATCCTGCGAGACCAGATCGCCGCTGGAATAGGCGCATTCCGCACCTGGCGCGAGGAGAAGCGGCGTGACCGTCAGCGTCAGGAAGTACTGAAGAAGCACCTCGATCGGCAAACGAAAGACGGGAAGGCTCGTCCGGCTGCCTCCGTGGAGCTGCCACAGGAACTCGCGTCGGCGAAAATGCCGAATCGCCCGCGTCCACCCGAGCCCGCGGACGCCCCCGTCGCGAAGCCTTCGAGAACGGCCGCAATGGTTGGCGCGGCCGCGGCGGCGCTCAAAGCCGCATCGTCGCGGCCGACACCGCCGCCTGCAATCAAGCGAACGCCACCGACAACCGAACCGTCGCTGCCGCTGTCCGATCCCGAAAAGCTGCCGGCGGAACGCAAGCGGGGGACCTACGCCTTTCCTCCGCATGCGTTGCTGGATTCCCCGAAGGCCGAGCGGAAGATCGACGAACGCGAACTGATGGAAGGGGCACGGCTGCTCGAAGAGAAGTGCCGGGAGTTCTCGGTGGAGGGAGCGGTCGTTCAGATTCACCCGGGTCCGGTGGTCACGACGTACGAGTTCAAGCCGGACGCTGGCGTCAAATACAGCAAGATCACCGGTTTGGCCGACGACCTGTGCCTCGCGATGCAGGCCGAGTCCGTCCTGATCGATCGCATCCCGGGGAAGTCGACCGTTGGCATTCAGATTCCGAACCCCAATCGCGAGCAGATTTCCTTGCGCGAGCTGCTCGAATCCGATACCTATCGCCGCTCGCAATCCAAGCTGACGCTCGCGCTTGGAAAGACGATCCACGGCGAGCCGTTCGTCAGCGACCTCGCGACGATGCCGCACCTGCTGATTGCGGGATCGACCGGCACCGGCAAGTCCGTCAGCGTGAACGCGATGCTTTCGAGCATCCTCTTCAGGGCGACCCCGGACGACGTGCGGCTGATCATGATTGATCCGAAGCGGCTGGAGCTCGGGATGTACGAGGACATCCCACACTTGCTGACGCCGGTCGTCGTCGATCCGAAGCTCGCGTCGAATGCCCTCCGCTGGGCCGTGCGTGAGATGGAAGAGCGCTACAAGACGCTCGCGGCGGTGGGGGTGCGAAACATCGAGCAGTACAACCGGAACATCAAGCTCGCGCAGACGGAAACGAAAGGTCCCCTGACGGATAACCAGGGCAACGAAGTCAGACCTCTCCCCTTCATCGTCGTGTTGATCGACGAACTTGCCGATTTGATGATGGTCGCGAGCAACGAAGTCGAGGAATCGATCGCGCGCCTGGCGCAGATGGCGCGTGCCGTGGGCATTCATCTGATTCTCGCGACGCAGCGTCCATCCGTGGACGTCATCACCGGCCTGATCAAGGCGAATCTACCCGCCCGGATCTCGTTCCGCGTGTCTTCGAAAATCGACTCGAGAACCATACTCGACGGCAATGGCGCTGAGCAGCTGCTCGGCAAGGGAGACATGCTCTACCTGCCGCCGGCTTCGTCACGGTTCGTACGGCTGCACGGCCCCTACATCTCCGAACAGGAGAGCGCCCGGCTCGCGAGCTTCCTGCGTAAGCAGGGCAAGCCCACCTACGACGAGACCATCACGGCCGACGACAAGCAGGCGGGAACGGAACTCGAATTCGAAAAGGACGATTTGTACGACGAAGCCGCGCGGATTGTCGTATCGAGCGGCCAAGCCTCGATCTCATATCTCCAGCGCCGGCTGCGGATTGGTTTCAGCCGCGCGGCGCGTCTCGTCGACATGATGGAGGCTGAGGGGCTGGTTTCCGGCGGCGCCGGCGGCAAGACGCGCGAAGTGCTGGTCAAGAAGGACTACTTCGACGAAGTGGACGCGCAACTCCGATGACGGTCGAGGGGCGAATGCAGAAGATGTCGAAGCTCACCGCAATCCTGACACTGGTTGTTGCCTTCGCAGGGCCGGGCGTGCACGTCGTCTCGGCGCAATCGGTTCGCACGCTCTACACGAGAGCGCTCGCGCGGGAGCGAACACTCCGCGATGCTGGCAACAGGCCGTCGCTGGCGCAGCTCCGGCGGGCGGTTGCCGGGTACGAGACTATCGTGCGCCGGTATCCGGCAAGCGCCTACTGCGACAACGCACTCTGGCAAGGCGCGAATCTGTCGCTGCTGGCGTTCGAGCGGTTCGCGGATGCGACCGATTGGCAGCGTGGACGGCGCCTGCTCGTTCAGTTGAAGGCGGAATACCCGTCGAGTTCACTGCGCTCCCGCGTTGATGACATCCTGCGGCAGTTCGAGGCGGCGAAACTCGCGCAGTCCGCTCCACGAACTACCGCCGTTCCGGCACTGGCGGCGAGTGACGGCGAACCGTCGATGGTGACGATCAAGGAAATCAGGCGCAGCCTCCTTGCCGACGGCGTCCGCGTGATCATCGAGATGGATGGAGAATCGCTCTTTCATCAGGAACGGCTGGAGAATCCGAAGCGCTTGTTCTTCGATTTGCGTGCGGCCCGTGCCTCGGGGTCACTTCAAGACGCGACGATCAAGTACAACGACGGGGTCGTCAAACAGATTCGCCTTGGCCGCCGGCCGCAGAACACAACCCGCGTCGTGCTCGACATCGAAGGGATCGAGACCTTCAGCGTGTTCACGCTGTACAACCCGTTCCGCCTGATCGTCGATCTCAAGACGCAGGCGGCCGGCGCTCCTTCGACCGTCGCCACGACGGGAAATGGCTCGCTGGCCACGCCGATGCCGCCGATCGCGCGCGAACTGAAGCTGGATGACCCGGCGGTCGCGACCACGCGTCCGGATGTGCCGCCCGTGAAGCGGGATGCGGCCACACCGAGCGACCCGGCGATTCCAGCCGTGCCATCGGCCAACTTGAACGGTCAGTTCTCGCTCGCACGTCAACTTGGTCTCGGCATCTCCCGTATCGTGATAGACGCGGGTCATGGAGGGCACGACCCCGGGGCTCGCGCCAACGGTCTCACCGAAGCGGAGCTCGTCCTCGATGTCGCGAGTCGGCTGCGAAAGCTCCTGGAGAAAGAGCCGGCCATCGACGTGACGATGACGCGGGATACGGACGTGTTCGTGCCGCTCGAGGGACGCACGGCGATCGCCAACCGGGAGAGCGCGGATCTATTCCTGTCGATTCACGCCAATGCCAGCCGCAACTCGAGGGCGCGCGGCGTTGAGACTTATTTCCTGAACTTCGCGTCGAACCCCGAAGCGGAAGCCGTGGCCGCGCGCGAGAACTCGACATCCGGCCGGACGATGCACAGCCTGCCGGAGATCGTCCGCGCCATCGCCCTCAACAACAAGATTGACGAATCGCGCGACTTCGCCGACACGGTGCAGAAGTCGATGATTCGCCGGCTTGCCGCCCGCAACGGTCAACTGCGAAATCTTGGCGTGAAGCAGGCGCCGTTCGTCGTCTTGATTGGCGCAGGGATGCCGAGCGTGCTCGCGGAGATCTCGTTTCTCACGAACAAACAGGACGCGCAGCTATTGAAGACGAACGCCTATCGTCAGCAGATCGCCGAAGCGCTCTGCGAGGCGGTTCTCAGGTATCAAGGCTCGCTGAAGAAGATGAAGGTCGTGGCAACCCGGGAGTGACGCGCAGCGCCTCGGAATCCGGGATGGGCTCCAGATTCAGATGCGCCCGCAGTTTCTTGAAGCCAATCAGCAGCCCACCCAGCAGCGCGCCGAGGATCAGCGCGGCCAGCAGCATCGCCCCCGTCAACCCGAGCGAGCCGACCACGATGTCGGCGATGCTCGTGGATTCAACGGCCGGCTCGACGACCTTGACAATGACCGGCTGCGACTGCATCAGCATGATCGGTTAGACACCGGAAAAAGGGGGACTGTCCCCTTTTTCCAAATCCGGACAGTTGTGGAAAAAGGGGACAGTCCCCATTTACCGCCACTGTCCGCTGGTGAACGCCAGCTCGGCCAACGTGCGGACCGCCACGCCGGTGGCCCCCTTTTGCTGCCACGGCTTGTTTTCCTCGGCCCATGCCGTTCCCGCAATATCGAGATGCACCCACGGCAGACCGCCAGCGAATTCCTTGAGGAACATCGCGGCCGTGCAGCTGCCCGCAGGGCGGCCGCCTGAATTCACCATGTCCGCCACCTCGCTGCGGAGCTGCTCCGCGTAGTCATCGTACAGGGGCATCGGCCAGCAACGATCGCCGGCACGCTCCGCCGTGGTGCGCACCAGGTCGACCCACGGATTCGGCTGCCCGAAAAGGCCAGATGCGGCCTTGCCAAGGGCCACGACGCACGCGCCGGTCAGCGTCGCGACGTCTACGAGGTGGGTGGCGCCGAGCTTTTGCGCGTACCACAATCCGTCGCCCAGGATGAGGCGACCTTCGGCGTCCGTATTCACGACCTCGACGGTCTTGCCGGACGCCCCAGTCAACACGTCGCCGGGCTTAATCGCGCGTCCGCCCGGCATGTTCTCGCTCGCGGGGACGACGCCGATCACGTTGATCGGCGCCTTCAAGAGCGATATCGCTCGCATCGCGCAGATCACCGCAGCACCGCCCGACATGTCGTCCTTCATTCGATCCATGCCATCGGCCGGCTTGATTGAGATCCCGCCGGTATCGAACGTGATGCCCTTCCCTATCAGGCCGAGGACCGGCGTTGGCGGCGCACCGGGCGGCTCATGCCGCAGCACGATGACGCGCGGCGGTTCCGCGCTGCCGCGAGCCACACCGAGCAGCAGCCCCATCTTGAGCTGCGCGATCTCGTCTTCATCCAGAACCTCGACGCTCAGCCCGGCTTTACGACCGATCGCCGCTGCTCGTTCGGCAAACACCGCCGGTGTCAGGACGTTGGAAGGTTCGTTGCACAGCTCGCGAGCAATGTTGCAGCTCTCGCCGAGGATCCGACCGCGTTCGACGGATCGCTGCAGCGCCGCCGCATCACCTCCAGGAAAGCAGACGGTCGCTTCTTCAATTGGCCCGGCGCCGCGCTCCCCACTCTTGTATCGATCGGCGCTGAAGTTGGCGAGCATCAACCCTTCGGTCGCCGCCTGAGCATTCGCGGCCGGTTCGCCCTTCGCGGGGACGACGAAGCCGAGTCGCTTGACACGGCGCTGCCGAGCCGCGGTCGCAGCCGCTGTGGCCACGCGTCTCAACCGTTCGGTGTCAAATTCGGCGATCTTGCCTGCGCCGATGAGCGCCAGCCGTGCCGCTCGCCAGCCGTGGACGACAGGCGTGAGAAAGAGCTCAAAGGCTTTTCCCTGGATTTCGCCGCTTGCAACAGCGCGGCTGACGGCTCCCCCTGAGGCTTCGTCGAGGCCGGGGACCGTCCCGGTGACGTCCTCCCCTTCGAAAACGGGGAACACGAGCAGCTCGGTGTCCAGATCGGCCGCGCGTGTGGCCGTAAACGCCACAGCAAGGCCCGAAACGGTTCGGGTCATTGAAGAATTATAAGGTGGTTTAGAATAATCGCTAATCGAACACCGAGGGGGGACCCATGCTCCACAGACCGACAGCGATGCGCTGCGCAGTGTTTGTCTCAGCGCTGACGATAGGGGTGGCGGTAATTCAGGCGGCAGAGGACAAGAAGGCCAGTGTCTCGCTCAAGGCCACACCCTCCATTGGATTTTCGCCCGCGCGCGTTGTCGTCACCGCGGAAGTCAAGGGAGGTCCCAACGACGCTGAGAATTTGTACTGCGCGTCGGTCGAGTGGATCTGGGGCGACGATACGCGATCGGAATCGAAGGCTGACTGCGAGCCGTACGAAGCGGGTCGCAGCGAGATCAAACGACGATATACACTGGACCACACCTATCAGACGGCCGGCAACTACCGGATCGAGTTCTATCTGAAGCAGAAGAACAAGCGGATCCTCGGCGGCCGGACGACTGTGACGGTCAGGCCGGGTGTGCGAGACATCGGCTACTGATCAGCCTCGGCTCACGGTTCAACCCTGAGTTCCAATTCCTCGGCGCAGCCATGCACGATTCTGTACGCACGAGACGCGGCGGCAGCCGTCTCCAACGACACGATTAACCAAACGAATTCGGGATAGTGCGCTTCGGCAAGATCGCGAGGCGACGGAACTGCGGGTGAGCGCGGATGCGAGTGGTACGCGCCGACGACCGCGCGCGGCGTGCCTCGCAACCGCCGGGTCGTCGCCATGTGCACGTGGGGATCGAGCCGGTACCGAGACGTGCTCGACAGGATATTCGCCGCGGGCACCGCTTCGTCGATGACCTCGCCCGTTCCGACGAGTAGCCCGCAGCATTCGTTGGGCGATTCGCGCAGGGCGTGCGCCTGCACGCAAGACAACACGTCGGCACGGATGCGAATCGAGCCGGCGACGCTCATCAGGATTCCCGCGCCAACTCCCGCTTCACTAGGTGCGGAGCTCCGGTCGATCGCGGAAGTGCTCCAGCGCCTCCGGATTGGCGAGCGCCTCGCGATTCTTGACCTGCCGGCCATGCACGACTTCGCGAACCGCGAGTTCGACGATCTTGCCACTCTTCGTTCGCGGAATCTCCGGAACGGCAACGATTCGCGCGGGCACATGCCGGGGACTCGTGGCACTCCGTATGTGCTGTCGGATGCGGTCGCGCAGCGCGTCCGACAGCTCGAGGCCGTCGCGCAGCCGCACGAACAGGACGATGCGTTCATCGTTCTGCCACTGCTGCGCGATGACCAGGCTCTCGAGGACCTCGTCCAGTTGTTCCACCTGCCGATAGATCTCGGCCGTTCCGATTCTGACACCCCCGGGGTTCAACACGGCATCGGATCGGCCGTAAATGATGAAGCCATTGTGTTCGGTTCGCGCAATGAAGTCGCCGTGGTGCCACACGCCGGGGTACCGCTCGAAATACGCCGCGCGATATTTGCGTCCGTCCGGATCGTTCCAGAAGCTGACCGGCATCGAGGGGAACGGCTGTGTGCACACCAGTTCTCCCTTTTCGCCGGGCGCCAGCGAGCGGCCACTTTCATCGAACACATCGACCGCCATCCCGAGTGCCGCAGCCTGGATTTCGCCACGCCACACCGGACCGACAGGGTTGCCACCAACGAAGCAGCTGATGATGTCGGTGCCGCCGGAGATCGACGCGAGGTGAATGTCTTTCTTTACCTTGGCATACACATAATCGAAGCTCTCCGGCACCAAAGGCGACCCCGTCGACGTCATCGTCCGCACGCTCTCGAGGCGATGGGATTCCCTGGGAGCGAATCCTGCCTTGGTGATGGCGTCGATGAACCGCGCCGACGTGCCGAAGAGCGTCATGCCGGACGCGTCCGCAAAGTCGAAGAGCGCCTGCGGACCAGGGTGGAACGGAGAGCCGTCGTAGAGCAGGATCGTGGCTTCCGACGCCAGAACGGTGACCAGCCAGTTCCACATCATCCAGCCACAGGTGGTGAAATAGAAAACGCGGTCTCCCTCGTCGATGTCGCACTGCAGTTGATGTTCCTTGAGGTGTTGAATCAGCGTTCCTCCAGCACCGTGAACGATGCACTTGGGAACCCCGGTTGTGCCCGACGAATACAGGATGTAGAGCGGATGGTTGAACGGAAAGCGCTCGAACTCGAAGCCGCTGACGTCCGCCTCGCCAAGGAACGATTGCCAGAGCGTGGCGCCAGCGATCGAAGAGAGGTCGGGCTCCGTCGTGACGTATGGAATAACGACAGTCTTCTTCACCGTCGGAAGCAGCTGCTGAATGTCCGCGAGCTTTTCCAGGCTGTCGTGCGCTCGGCCGGCGTAGAAGTACCCATCGGCCGAGAGCAGAATCTTTGGTTCAATTTGCCCGAAACGATCGATGACGCCCTGCACGCCGAAATCCGGCGAGCATGACGACCAGACGGCGCCCACTGCAGCAGCGCCCAGTGCTGCAACGATCGCCTCGGGAATGTTCGGGATGAAGGCAGCCACGCGGTCGCCAGGTTGAATCCCCGCGTCTCTCAGCGCCACCGCTACCCCGCACGACTGCGCAAACAGTTCGGCAAACGTCAGGCTGCGCTGAACCTGGCCTTCTCCATTGAAGACGATCGCCGGCGTGCCGTCGCGGCGGCGCAGCAGGTTTTCCGCGAAGTTCAGGCGGGCCTCGGGGAAGAACTCCGCACCAGGCATCCGCTCCGGGTGTTCGATGACACGCTCCCCCATCGATCCGCGGATCCGCGTGAAATCCCAGACGGCGCGCCAGAAATCTGCCGGTCGATCGATCGAGAAGCGGTACAGGCTCGCGTAATCAGGGAACTTTCGTTCGAAGCGGCGCTCTGCCACGCGCGAGAACGCGGTCAGCTTCGCGCGCGCGATACGCTCGGCGCTGGGCTCCCATTGTGGCGATGACGCGCTCACTTCGGTACCTCGTACTCTTCCGTGCGCGTGACGCGGAACCCTCGCTTCAAGTAATTCGGCAACGCGGCGGGATGATCGAGCGTGTTCGTGTGCAGCCACACGCGACGTGCTCCAGCGGCCCAGGCCGCCCTGACCGCCTCCGTGAGCATGTACCCGCCAAAACCGCGTCCGGTGAACTGATCCAGCAAGCCAAAGTACACGATTTCAAACGATCCGTTGGGTTCGCGTCGGAGTTCGAAGTAACCAGCGGGCGCTCCCGACACCCACATCACGTAAAGAGTAAGGGCCGGGTCGGACAAGTACTCTCGTATTTGGAGGTCGGTCCAACGCAATCGATCGACCCAGTGATACTGCCTGCCAACTTCGGCATACAGGAACCGCCAGAATGCCGGAGGACAGTCGAGGACTTGCTCGATACGCGGGGGCACGGCCGGGGCCGGCGCAGGTTGGAGATCCGCCGGCGCGCCCATTTCGAGATAAGTCCGAGTGGATATCAGCGGCGTCACTGCCCGTCCAACTTCTGTTTCCACTGAGCGGCCGACGAAAAAATCTCATCGAATGGCTCTTCGGGATGAGCTGCCTGCCTTTTCAAACAGGTGAGGACCTCGATCAGCGCATCAAGCGCCTCCGACACCTGGGCGGTGTTCGTTGAGACGATGTCACGCCAGATATCCGCAGGACTCGATGCGAGCCGAGTCGTGTCGCGCAAGCCGAGACCCGCGAGCGCGAGCCCTTGCTCTTCGACGGACCGCCCGACCACGTGCATGAGCGCCGTGACGGTGAGCTGGGGAAGGTGACTGAGGTAGGCGACGAGGCGGTCGTGCTCAGCCGCGGAGATCTCGATCGGCCGCGCGCCGACGCCTTCCACGAGTTGCCGGAGCGATGAGAGGGCGTCCGGGCCCGCCGACCCGTTGGGCGTCAACAGCCAGGGGCGTTCCTGGAACAGTTCCGCGCGAGCTTCGCGGACACCGCCCAGCGCAGCACCCGCCAGCGGATGACCGCCAATGAACTGGAAGTGCTTCGGGAGCGCAGCCGCAGCCGCGAGCGTTGCCGCTTTCGTGCTGCCCACGTCCGTAATCAGGGCTGGTCCGGAAACCGCGTGCGGCAACTGCTGAAGGATCGCGAGGTTTGCACGAACTGGTGCCGCCAGTACCACGAGTGACGCGCTCGACGCCGCCGAGACCGACTCCCCTCCCTCGTCTGCCGCCCCCATCTCGAGCGCCGTCCGCACGACATCTGTCGTGTCGACGGCGACGACCCGTGTAGACGGCCAGCGGCGTTTGATCGCGAGCCCCAGCGAGCCACCGATCACACCAAATCCAACGATGCCGATTTCTGCGAAGATCGGGTTTTTGTCGGTAGCACGCATCACAGTCTAGCGATCGGCCATTTAGAGACGCGCGCCCGACACCCGAGCGGCGCCCGTGCCGCGCCCCGCCACTAGACGCCCCAGCCGCGCTTTGCGACGGGCTCCAGACAGATGCCGCGTCCAATCGCCGGCGCGATGATGCGCAATTCGGCCATCAGGCGATCGAACTGCGGCGGATGCAGCGATTGCGCGCCGTCGCTCAGCGCGTGATCGGGATCGCGGTGCACCTCGATGAGCAGACCGTCCGCCCCCGCAGCGACAGCGGCACGCGCCATCGGCGCCACCTGATCGCGCCGCCCGGTTCCGTGGCTTGGGTCGGCGAGGATCGGCAGGTGACTGAGCTTTTGAATCACCGGAATGGCGGATATGTCGAACGTGTTCCGCGTGTAGCTCTCGAAGGTCCGAATCCCTCGCTCGCAGAGCATCACGTTCATGTTGCCGCCGGCCAGGAGGTACTCGGCCGACAGCAGCCACTCCTCGATCGTCGCGGAAATGCCGCGTTTGAGCAGCACCGGCGTGCGCGTCCGTCCGAGCTCACGCAGCAGGCTGAAGTTCTGCATGTTGCGGGCGCCGACCTGCAGGATGTCCGCATAGCGCTCGATGAGTTCGAGCTGGCTGATGTCCATGATCTCGGTAATCAGCTTCAGCCCGTGGCGATCCGCCGCCGTGCGAAGCATGCGCAGCCCCTCTTCACCGAGCCCCTGGAAGCTGTACGGAGAGCTCCGCGGTTTGAAGGCGCCGCCACGAAGAACCTTCGCGCCCGCGCGTTTGACTGCGGCGGCGGTCACTTCAACCTGCTCCTCCGTTTCCGCCGAACACGGACCGGCCATGACGATGACCTCGTCGCCTCCTATGCGGACGTCGCCGATGGTGACGATGGTGTTCTCCGGCTTGAAGGTGCGACTCGCCAGCTTGTATGGCTCGGTGATTCGCAGCACTTCCTGCACACCATCGAGGACCTGCACGAGTGCGGGATCGAAGGCTCGATTGCCGCCCACCGCGCCGATGACCGTCCTCAGCGCGCCCGTGGATCGATGGACGTCGAAACCCATATCTACGAGCTGGGCGATGACCTTCTGGATCTGGTCGTCTGTCGCCCGTTCCTGCATTACGACTACCATGTCTGTGCTCTCTCTCTGTTCGCTTTCGTTTCCCGACTGCGGTCGCCGTCAACGTCTAGTCCCAACTTCCAATCCCCACTTCCCGATTGTTGACGCGCCTCAGTCTTCACCGTTCGACAGCCGTTCCAGCCTGCGAGCTTCGTCGATCACGCGTTCGAACAACCGCTTCATCGCGCCATTGTCCAGTGGCCCGCGATTGAGCTGCTGGACGTGAGCGAGGACCTCCGCTTCGCGCGCCGGTTGATACACCTCGAGTCCGAGTTCCTTCTTCGCCCGGCCAATCGCCAGGGCGCACTCGGCTCGCGCGCTCAACAGTCTCACGAGCGCCTCATCGAGGTCGTCGATCCGCTGACGAAGCCCATCGATGTCGTCTAGAGCGCGCTTTTCAGCCATCGGACGTAGTCGCCGACCCGCGACGTCAAATCAGGCGCCGAGCCGTGATCGGCAATGATCTGCACCAGCGCGCTCCCCACCACGGCGGCGTCGGCGACTTCGCACGCCGCGGCCACATGATCGGGGCGCGAAATACCAAACCCCACCGCGACGGGCAGATCCGTCAGCGTTCGGACCCGCGTGACGAGCGCCCGGGTCTCGGGCGCGAGCGTGTCTCGCATTCCCGTCACCCCGAGCCGTGAGATCACGTAGAGAAACCCCCGCCCGTACTGCGCCGCCGCTCGAATTCGTTCGTCGGTTGTCGTCGGGCTGATCAAAAAGATCGGATCGATCCCGGCGTCAATGAGCGGATCGCGCAGCGGTGCCGCTTCTTCGATCGGGTAATCGAGCACCAGGACGCCGTCCACGCCAGCATCCGCCGCCGCCCGTGCAAACGTTCGCGCGTCCATCCGGACGACCGGATTGGCATAGGTGAACAACACGATCGGTGCGCGGACCGACGGACGCACGCGAGCCACCATCTCGAGGGCACGCCGCAGCGTCATTCCAGCCGCGAGTGCCCGTTCGGTGGCTCGCTGGATGACAGGGCCGTCGGCAAGTGGATCCGAGAACGGAATGCCGACTTCGATCACATCCGCACCCGCCTCATCGAGCGCGAGCAGGACTGTCTCCGAACGCGCTGGATCGGGATCGCCTGCGGTAACGTACGTCACAAGGCCGCCCTTGCCTCTGCCGGAGTTGCCGCGCAGTCGCTCGAACGTCTCGGTGAGTCGCCCTGTCGTGCTCTTCATGATCGATGGTGGCTCGTCGCCAGGACGCCCTTATCGAGCGCATCGCGGACGCTCAACACGTCCTTGTCCCCTCGACCGGAGAGGTTGACGAGCAGCAGATCGTCGCGGCTCATGCTCGCTGCGATCCGGCAGGCATGAGCAATTGCGTGAGACGACTCCAACGCCGGCAGAATGCCCTCGCTCCTCGCCAGGTCGCCGAACGCCCGCAACGCATCATCATCGTCTATCCAGGCGTACTGGGCGCGGCCAGAATCGTGAAGCCAGGCGTGCTCGGGCCCCACCGCCGCGTAGTCGAGTCCCGCCGAGATCGAGTGCGTGAGTTCGATGTTCCCATCGGCATCCTGAAGCACGTAGCTGCGCGTTCCCTGGAGCACACCCGCTGAGCCTCCAGCGAACCGGGCAGCATGGCGCCCTGGTTCGATGCCGTACCCACCGGCCTCAACACCGATCAGGCGGACCGCGCGGTCGTCGACAAACGCATCGAAGATGCCCATCGCATTGCTGCCTCCGCCAACGCAGGCAACGATCGCAGCGGGAAGCCGCCCGAAGGAATCCAGACACTGCGCCCGCGCTTCACGTCCGATGATGGATTGAAACTCACGGACCATCAGCGGATAAGGATGGGGACCCAGTACGGAGCCAAGCAGGTAGTAGCTGTCCGAGACGGTGCCGACCCAGTCGCGCATCGCTTCGTTGATGGCATCTTTCAACGTCTTGCTGCCAGCGTCCACACGGCGCACGGTTGCGCCGAGCAGTTGCATGCGGAAGACGTTGAGCGATTGGCGGACCATGTCTTCGGCGCCCATATAGACGTCGCATTCGAGCCCGAGCAGGGCGCATGCGGTGGCTGTGGCCACGCCGTGCTGGCCGGCGCCGGTCTCGGCGATCACCCGCCGTTTGCCCATCCGCTTGGCGAGCAGCGCCTGGCCGATCGCGTTGTTGATCTTGTGCGCGCCGGTGTGAGCGAGGTCCTCGCGCTTGAGCAGAATACGCGCACCGCCAGCCTGGGCCGTGAGCCGCAGGGCTTCGTAAAGCGGCGTGGGGCGTCCCACGTAATTCCGAAGCAGTCCCCCCAACTCACGGCAGAAGCTTTCGTCCTGACGCGCCTCGAAATAGGCGCGTTCGAGCTCCTCGACCGGCGCCACGAGTGTTTCCGGCACAAAGCGCCCGCCGTAGGCACCGTAGTAGCCTCGCGCGTCAGGATCGCGGCGACCAAAAGAAGGAATGTCCATACGGTTCACTTACTCACCCACCGCGGCAAACAGTGCACGCATCCGGTCGTGATCCTTCACGCCGGGCGAGGCTTCCACACCAGAGGACACGTCGATACCAAATGGCCGCACTGCCTCGACGGCGGCGCGGACGTTCTCCGGACAGAGTCCGCCGGCCAGCAGCACCTTCCTGCGGCGGGCCGCGGCCGCAGCGCGAGTCCAATCAATCGTTTTGCCGGTGCCGCCGCGACGATTTGGGTCGTGGGCGTCGAGCAGAACACCGGCACGCCTCGGGAAACGATCGATCGTGGTCTCGTCGAAGTTCTCAGTTACAGCCACAGACTTGATCACTCGATGCGGCAATCGTTCGACAGTCTCGAGACTTTCGTTGCCGTGCAGTTGGACGGCGCCAAGCTGCACCAGGCTTGCAACGGCGCTGACGTAATCGTCGGGCTGATCCACGAAGACTCCAACCGGCACCACCCAGGGCGGCAATGACGCGCAGATCTTCTTTGCGCGGAACGGATCGATGAAACGCGGACTACCCGGCCAGAACACGAATCCCACTCCCCACGCGCCGAGGTCGGCGGCGAGCACCGCGTCTTCCATCCGGCGGATGCCGCAAATCTTCACGCGGAGCATAGGTCCCGCAAAGCGGCGCCAGGATCCTGCTGTGCGATCAGCCGTTCCCCGACGAGAAACGCGTCGTATCCCATCGCGCTCAGGCGATCCAGATCCGCACGTTCACGGATCCCGCTCTCGGCGATCTTTGCAACCTGGCCGGGCAACCGCGCGGCGGCATCCTCGAGCGCGGCCGGATGCACGGCGAGGGTCCGCAAATCGCGACTGTTCACGCCAATAATCCGCGCGCCGGCGTCCACTGCCGCCGGAATGTCGCCGGCGTCGTGTACCTCCACGACCGATGCGAGTCCGAGATCGGCGGCACCTCGAACAAGCGCCGGAAGAGCACCCGTCGGAAGCGCGGCCACGATCAGGAGGACGGCATCCGCACCTGCGGCAGCGGCTTCGACCAGCTGGTACTCCGTGACGATGAAATCCTTGCGAAGGAGCGGCAGGTCGACAGCTTGCCTCACCTGCCTGAGGTGATCGAGGGATCCGTCGAAGAACGTTGGCTCGGTGAGGACCGAGATGGCCGCCGCGCCGGCGCTCGCGTACGCCCGGGCGTGGGCCGCAGGCATGTAATTGTGACGAAGGATGCCGCGCGACGGCGAACGTCGTTTGCATTCGGCAATGACGCGCGGCGCCTTCGCGGATCGCACTGCACGTTCGAACGCTGCTCCGTCGGGCCGGCGGCGCACCTCCCGTTCGAGTGCGCTCAACGGTTGAGAGGCGGCACGCACCTGCACGGTGTGCCGAGTGGCGGCGACGATGGCATCGAGCAGACTGGGTCGGGTGAGCGACGTCATGATGCGGCCGCTTCGGCTGAACCGGTTGAAAGCGCCACCAGTCGATCGAGCACCGCCGCGGCGCGACCGCTGTCAATCGCTTCTGCAGCGCGCGCGAGACCGCTCTCGAGACGCGACTCCACGCCTGCCACGAGCAGTGCGGCAGCCGTGTTGAGCAGCACGATGTCGCGCGCAGCGCCAGGCTCGCCGCCCAGAAGGCTTCGGAGGATTGCGGCATTTCGCGAGGCGTCACCGCCGCGTAACGCATCGGGATGCGCTTTCGGTAACCCGACGTCCGCCGGGTGAATGTAGAACGTGTTGACGGCGCCATCGCGGCACTCGGAGACCTTGGTATATCCAGTCGTGGAAATCTCGTCGAGACCATCTGCGCCGTGGACCACCCACGCGCGCTCGGTTCCCAGCATGGCCAACGACCGCGCCACGAGTTCGGTCAGCTCGGGTCGTGGCACGCCAACGAGCTGACGAGTGGCTCCGGCGGGATTGGTCAGCGGGCCGAGCAGGTTGAATGCGGTCCGCACACCAAGTTCCCGACGCGTTTGCGCCGCGTGTCGCATCGATGGGTGAAACGTCGGCGCGAAGAAGAACGCGATGCCGGCCTCATCCAGGCACCGCTCCACGATCGCCGGATGAGCCGCAACGTTCACGCCCAGGGCCTCGAACACATCGGCGCTGCCGCAGCGGCTCGAGACCGAACGGTTCCCATGTTTCGCGACCCGCACCCCGCAGGCGGCGAGCACGAGCGCGGCAATGGTGGACACATTAAAGGTGTGCGCGCGATCGCCGCCAGTCCCGCAGGTGTCGAACACCGCACCGTATTCGCGCGACAACCGCGTCGCCTTCGCGCGCATCGTCCGCGCGAGGCCCACGACTTCCCCCGGCCGCTCACCCTTCATCGCCAGGCCGACGAGCAGCCCGGCAATCTGTGCAGGCTGCGCCCGACCTTCCATGATTTCTTCCATCGCTGCCGCGGCTTCGTCCACGGTCAGGTCCTGGCGGCGCTGAAGCTTCTCGATGAGCGCGGGAAACATCACAGCTCCAAAAAGTTCCGCAGCAGTTGACGTCCGGCGCTCGTCAACACGGATTCAGGATGAAACTGCACGCCGTGAATCGGGTACTCGCGATGCCGCACGCCCATGATCGTGCCGTCCTCGGTTCTTGCCGCCGCCTCGAGCACGTCGGGCAGCGGATCCGCAACGACGAGTGAGTGGTAACGACCCGCGACGAATGGTTGCGACACGCCGCGAAACACGCCGCGTCCATCGTGAGAGACGTTCGACACCTTTCCGTGCATCAACTGCGGCGCCCGGACGACGGACCCGCCGAAGGCGATGCCGATACCCTGGTGACCGAGGCAGACGCCGAGGATCGGCGTGTCACGTCCGAAACGACGGATGACGTCAACAGTGATTCCGGCGTCCTCCGGTCGTCCTGGTCCAGGCGAAATCACGATTCTCGCCGGACGCATCGTCTCGATATCTTCAAGCGAAATCTCGTCATTCCGACGGACGCAGGGGCCGGCCCCCAGCTCGCCGAGATACTGAGCCAGGTTCCACGTGAACGAGTCGTAGTTGTCGATCAGGAGCAACATCGCCTGTCGCGTGTCGTCTTCGGTCCCCAGTCTGTAGTCTCCAGTGGATCGAGCTGACTGGTGGCACGAAGCCTCAATTCAGCACAGTTCACCAGAGACCAACGACAGGAGACCCGAGATCTCACAGCCCTGCCTCCGCCATCGCCAGCGCCTGCAGCAGCGCACGCGCCTTGTCTCTCGTTTCCTCATACTCCGCCGCTGGATTCGAGTCGGCGACGATGCCGGCGCCGGCCTGGATACCCGCGCGTCCATCGCGAATCGTGATCGTCCGGATCGCGATGCAGAAGTCGAGGTTCCCCGCAAAATCGATGTAGCCGACCGCGCCGGCGTAGACATTGCGGCGGGTGGGCTCGAGCGACGCCACGATCTGCATCGCGCGGATCTTCGGAGCGCCCGACACCGTTCCCGCCGGAAAACACGCGACCAGCGCGTCCAGGTGATCGCGATCCTCTGCCAGCCGTCCATCGACCGTCGATACGAGATGCATCACGTGTGAATAGCGCTCGAGCGCCATGTATTGCGGCACCCGCACGGATCCGAACTCGCAGACCCGGCCCAGATCGTTGCGCCCGAGGTCGACGAGCATGACGTGCTCGGCTCGTTCCTTTTCGTTGCGCTTCAATTCTTCGGCAAGCCTTAAATCCTCTTCGTCGTTCGTACCGCGAGGACGTGTCCCGGCGATGGGGTGTGTTTCCACTCGTCGTGCCTCGACACGTACCAGCATTTCTGGCGACGAGCCAACGATCGCAAGCGGTCCCATGCGCATGAAGTACATGTAGGGGGACGGGTTCACGTGCCGCAGCGCGCGATAGACGGTGAACGGATCCGCTGAGACGTCGGCTTCAAATCGCTGCGATAGAACGGCCTGGTAGATATCGCCGGCAGCGATGTGCTCCTTGATGGCCCTGACGCCCGCCTCGAAGGTGTCTCTTGACTGGTTGGACCGCACCTCGGGCGCCGGACGATCGATGCGTTCCGGCTGTGACAATCCGCGCTCCAGCTCGCGCTCGAGAAACTGAATCTTCGCGCAGGCGAACTGATACAGCGCTTCGAGGTCTTCATCGGCCGTGATTCGAGCGTTCGCGATGATCAGAATCCGATGCTTGACGTGGTCGAACGCCAGGACCGTATCGAACAACATGAATCCCGCCTCATCGTCTACGGCGCGATCGCCGGACCATTTTGCGTCGGACCACGCCTGTCGAAGGACTGGCTCGAATGATGGCGAGGCGTCGTAGCTGATCACGCCGACGGCACCGCCGGTAAAACGAGGCAGGCCAGGCACGTAGGGCGAGCGGAACTCGGCCATGAGACGGCGCAGGACTTTGATGAAGGGCTCGTCGCTCTCCGATGTCACGCCATTGCGATCGATGATCGTCTTGCCGCCACGTGCCTTGAGAACGAGAAACGGATCCTTGCCGAGGAACGAGTAACGAGCGACCCGCTCGCCGCCTTCGACGCTCTCGAAAAGGAACGCGTAGTCCGAGTGCTCGGCAATTTTGAGGAAGGCCGACACCGGCGTCAGCAGGTCTGCAATGATCTCCTTGACGACGGGCACGAAGGTGCCGCGGCGGGAGAGTTCCACGAATTCTTCAAACGTCGTTTGCTTCATCGTTGTCCGTCGAAGAGCGTCAACGGCTGCTTCGGTGGTCTGACCCCCGTCTGACCCCGGTTTGACCCTGGTCTGACCCCGGTTTGACCCCGGCGGCTCGGGCGAACAGGCCGGCGGGCGGTTGGTGGCCGGTCCACAGTTCGAATTGGCGTTCAGCCTGCGCGACGAGCATTTCGAGCCCCCCAATCGTCAGGCACCCGGCAGCGCGAGCGTCGGCGAGCAGCGGTGTTTCAGCCGGCGTGTACACCAGGTCGAACACCATCTCGCCATCGAGCGGCGCGCCGGCGATCGGGTTGACCCCGCCAGGACCGGTGCCGGCGGGCGTGGCGTTGATCAAGATGTCCCACGTTCCAGACTTCGGAGGAAAGCTCCCCACCTGGCCGCCCACCAGTTCGGCAATCTCGCGTGCGGCTTCCTTCTTGCGCGCGCAGATCGTGACGGCGGCTCCACGGTCCGCCAACGCGATCGCGACGCCTCGCGCGGCGCCTCCGGCGCCGAGGACGGCCGCGCGTGTTCCTTTGAGACCGATCCGGCCGCTGAGCGGCGCAAGGAATCCATGGACGTCCGTGTTTGCGCCAATCCAGCAGCCGTCACGAACCACGATGGTGTTGATCGCTCCCACGCGACGCGCCAATGGCTCCACGCGATCGACGTGCGACATCAGGGCCACCTTGAACGGCGCCGTGATGCTGACGCCAGAAATCTTCAGGGAGCGTGCAAACCGCACGAAATCATCCGCACTTGCCGCTTCAAATGGCAGGTACACCGCATTCATCCCCATCGCCGCGAATCCCGCGTTGTGCATCGCCGGCGACCGCGAATGTCCCACCGGATGTCCGACCACACCGTATAACGCGGCGTCCGGCGCAATTCGCCGGAAATGGAATTCATCGAGTAATCGCGCGGCCGGTATCTGACCCGGTGCGACCCCATCCCCTGCGTACGTCCAGCGATTGCGGAGCCGCCCGGCGAGGACGCGAGACGCAAGCCCCGGAGTCCCCATCGCGATGAACACGTGGCCCGACACCTCGTGCGCGGGGCTTCGGTCAGCCAGGGCAAAGAGCGGCAGCACGTCACTGACGCCGTGCGCTTCGATCGCAATCTTGATGACTTCTGCCCCGGTCGATCGCATCGCCGCCGCACGGGCTTGAAGATCCGTGGGAGCCTCTCCGTGCAGGTGCGCCGAGAGCACCACTCCACGTCCGCGGCGCATACGGATGATCTCGGGAGCAAACGCGGCCGCGGCTTCGATATCCACGAACTCCGCACCCGCGGCAACGGCCCCCTCCAGTACGCGCCGACGGTCCTCCTCAGGGCCGTCAAAACGACCGCCCTCCCAGGTCGGTCTACACGTCACGATCACGGGCCGGCGCCGGCCGTCCAACGCTGCCGGGCCGTCCGGCACGTCCAGATGGTCGAGGCGCAACTCGACCAGGTCGGCGTTATCGGCCGCGTCGCGCTTGCGGCGCAGTTCCTCGACGGTGCCGGCAGCGACCGTCACGCAAAGTAGCGGCTGGCGCATACCTGAAACGAAAAAAGCCTCCTCAGCGGGGCTGAGGAGGCTTTCGAATCCTTTGTTCCGCAGTGATCTGCGGGCTATCGGACCGCCCCCTCAGCAAAGCTGTGCCACCACCAATAGGACGTAAACGTCCCGAGGCGGGCGTCAGGCAGCGGGCTGAGGGAGTTGACCAAAACGGGCCAACGATAACACCTTTCTCCTTGACCGGCAAGCAGTTGGTTCGGACAATGGAACAGAGCGGCCTCTCGTGGACGGGACGAAGGGGCCTGCCGTCTCCAAACCCGGTTCTCCAGTCTAATAGGCATGCAGATACGCACCGCGGCAGCCGCGCTCGTTATTTCGATCGCCACCACGCTGGGTCTCCCGGCCTCGACATCGCTGATGCCGATCGAGGAAATCCGGCCAGGGATGATCGGTGTGGGACGCACGGTTTTTCAAGGCACCGAGCTGCAGGATTTCAAGGTCCAGATTCTCGGCGTGCTCCGCAACGTGCAGGGACCGAAGCGCGACCTCATCCTCGCGAGACTCGACGGCGGCCCGCTCGCGCACACTGGCGTGGCCCAGGGAATGAGCGGGAGCCCGGTCTATATCGATGGACGCCTCATCGGCGCCGTGTCGTATTCGATCGGCGCATTTTCGAAGGAAGCCATCGCCGGGATCACGCCGATCGCCGAGATGAAGGAAGCAACCGCCGTAGCGCGCCGCACGAATGCCGCGCAGGCGCGTCTCGAACTGCCGATCACTCCCGACGGGCTGTCAGCGGTGCTCGCCGCGGTGCACAACCGCGTCGCTCCATTCGCTCGTCGTCCCGCGGATGTGCGGGTGCTCGCCCTTGGCGACGTGCCCGCCCAGGTGGCGCCTCAACTCGGTGCGATGTTGCGCCCGATTTCCACGCCGCTCCTCCTTGGCGGGTTCGAACCGGAAGTGGCCGATCTCGTCGGTGGTGCGTTTCGAGGAGCCGGCTTCGCTCCCGTGACGTCTGCCGCCTCAGGCGGTTCACATGACATGGCGCCGAACGAGCCCCTGCGCGAGGGTGACGCGATCGGCGTTGGGCTCGTGAGGGGCGATCTCGAGATGGGGGCAACCGGCACGGTCACGCACATCGACGGTGATCGCGTGTATGCATTCGGGCACCCGTTCTACAACCTGGGTCCCGCTGAGTTCCCGCTGACCCGCGCGTACGTCTACACGATGCTGCCGAGCCTGATGGCATCGTTCAAGATTTCGAGCATGGGCGACACGATCGGGACGATGCAGCAGGATCGCGCGACGGCGATTGCCGGTACGTTGGGCAAGGGGCCCTCGCTCGTGCCGATGACGGTCACGCTGCAGTCCGACCGCGGTCAGGGCTCCGCATCCCCTCGCGTACTGAAGTACCAGATGGTGAACGATCAGCTCTTCACGCCGCTGCTCGCCTACGTCGCACTCTTCAACACGCTGACCTCGTACGAACGGCAATTTGGCGCGGCGACCGTCAGCATCAAGAGCAAGGCGATGCTCAAGGGCCACGGGGAACTCGCGCTCGAGGACGTGTTCGCGGGTGAAAGTCCCTTGCTCGGCGCGTCGGCCGCTGTCGCCGGGCCACTGGCCATGGTCCTGACCAACGATATCGAACCGGTTGCCCTCGAATCGCTGGATGTGACGGTGACGACAACCGAGTCGCCGCGCACGGCAAACATCGAGCGCGTGTGGCTGGACGACATTCGTCCTCGCGCAGGCCGCACCGTGCCGCTCAAAATCCTCACCCGAAGCTACCGAGGCGAGGAAAAGATCACGACGGTCCCGATCGACATTCCAGCCAACGCGTCGAACGAACTGAGCATCCTCGTGACCGACGGCCGCCAGCTGAACGCCATCGAGCAGCGGGAACTGCGCCGGTCGCTGCAGCCGCAGAGCGTTGCGCAGATGCTGCGCGTGCTCAACGACACGCGGCGCAACAACCGCATTTACGTGCGGCTGCTGACGGGCACTCCCGGTGCTGTCGTCAACGGCGAGCCGATGGCGGCGTTGCCGCCGTCGGTGCTGGCGGTGCTCGAGAGCGATCGCAATGGCGGGAGCTTCACGCCGATCCGCAGCGCGACGCTGGGCGAGTGGCAGATTCCGATGGACTCGGCAGTGAGTGGATCGCGCGTGCTCACGATCTCGGTCGAGAAGGTCGCGCAATAATCATCTCGAACATGCACAACGCTTCCATGATGTGGCGCAGGGTCGCCCTGTGCGCCACGCTCCTCTGTGCGGCGAGCCTTGCGCTCGTCGCGGCGACACCCACCTTCTGGACGGTTTCCACTCAAGCAGACTTTCTCAAAGGCGACGTCGAGGACCTCTCCATCGATAGCGATGGCCGCGTATTCCTCGGCCCCTCGGCGACGGTCGTCGCAGAGACTGCTGCGCCGTTTCTCTGGTCGATCGTCGCGGCCAGTGATGGGACCCTGTTCGCCGGGAGCGGCAACGAAGGCAAGGTGCTCAAGGTCGGGAAAGACGGAAAGGTCACGACCTTCTTCGATGCGCCAGAACTCGAAGTCCACGCCGTTGCGGCTGCGCCAAACGGCGGGATTTACGCGGCGACATCTCCGGACGGAAAAATCTATCTCGTGAATGCGGACGGCACGTCGCGCACCTTTTTCGATCCCGAGGACAAGTACATCTGGGCGCTCGCCGTGGACAAATCCGGTGACGTGTTTGCGGCAACCGGCGACAAAGGCGTGATCTACAGAATCTCCTCCGCGGGCAAGGGCGCCCGCTTTTACAAGACGAGCGCCACCAACGTCGTGTCACTCGCCTTCGCTCGGGACGGATCGCTCGTGGCCGGAACAGAATCACCCGGCCGGGTGTTTCGCATCGATCAATCCGGTAAGGCGTTCGTGCTGCTTGATTCGCCGTATCGGGAAATCCATTCCGTCAGACTCACCGACGACGGGACGATTTACGCGACGGCTGTCAGTGCGGCTCAGGGGGGTGGCGCCGACGATCGGACGCCGGACCGTCCACCGACCGATGCGTCGCGCCCGCCCGTGGCCTCCGTGTCCACGGAGATCACCGCGATATCCGTCATGGAAGGGCCTGTGACGAGCGGCGCGTCTGCAACCCCCACGCGGGCCGCCCGGCGTCCCGGCCGTGGTGCGATCTACCGGATCCGGCCCGACGGTCTGTGGGACACGCTCTGGGAAACCGGTGACGATGCGCCGTACGACTTGCTCGTCGAGTCCGATGGCAACTTGATTGTGGGGACCGGGACGGAAGGAAAGATTTTTCGCGTGGCTGGAAATCCCGCGCGCGCCACGCTTCTGACCCGAGCGGCCGCGCGGCAGGTCACCGCGCTTCTCCGCGACTCATCCGGACGCGTCGTCGGAGCGACCAGCAATCCAGGAAAGCTCTTTGCGCTGTCGGCCGCGCCGGCTCGCCGCGGCACCTACGAATCCGACGTGCGAGATGCCGGCACCGTTGCCACGTGGGGCACGATTCGGTGGCGCTCGAGTGGTCGCTCCAACCAGGTGCAGGTCTTCACGCGCAGCGGCAATACCGCGACGCCGGATGAGACATGGAGTGCCTGGTCGAAGGCGTACTCGCAGAGCGAGGGAGAGCAGATCGCGTCGCCGAATGCCAGATATCTCCAGTGGCGTGCCGTATTGACGGCAGACTCCACTTCGTCTTCGTCGTCTTCTTCTTCTTCTTCGAACAGTTCTTCTTCGACCAGTCCGGTGCTTACATCGGTGACGGCGGCCTATCTGCCTCGAAACCTGCGTCCGGAGGTCAACGCCATCATCGTTCATCCGCCCGGGACCGTCTTTCAACGTCCCTTCTCGACCGGGGAGATGGAAATCGCGGGGTTTGAGGACAATACGTCGGACGGCCGTCAGCCGGTTCAGACGTCTCCGCAGGCAGCTGGTGCGCCGGCGGCGGCGGCAAGCGCACCGGCCCTAGGGCGCCGTGTGTATCAGAAAGGCCTGCAGACGTTCGTGTGGAAGGCGGAGGACCAGAACGACGATCGACTGCAGTTCGATGTCTCGTATCGGCGCGAGGGAGAAACGGCCTGGAAAGTATTGAAACGCGGCATGTGGGATCCAATCTTCGTCTGGGACACGACGTCGGTTCCTGACGGCACGTACCTGATCAAAGTCTCGGCGTCCGACGCGCCCTCAAACTCTCCTGGCGCCGCCCTGGTTGGTGAGCTCGAGAGCGTCAGCTTCGACGTCGACAACACCGCACCCAGGGTTGAGGTGCAGGCGCCTTCCCGCTCGGGCGCACGCACCACGATTGCGTTTGCCGTTCGTGATGAGCAGTCGCCCGTGCAACGAGTGGAGTATTCGCTCGATGCCAGCCGATGGCGCCTCGTCTATCCCAAGGACGGCATCCCGGACTCCCGTCGCGAAGAGTTCGAAGTCACACTGGATGACAGCGAAGCCTCGCGGAACGTCATCATTCGGGCGACGGACGCCATGAACAACGTCGCCACCGCCGTCGCTGAGGTGAAGAAGTAATCAGATCACGCGCGGGGCTTTGGCTTTGACCGTCGTGTGCGTCAATAGCCATACGACGTTGACGGCGATCGCATCGCCGCCGACCCGCGCGGGTTCGAGGGAGGCCTGGGAGATCCCGGCGAGAATCGTATTGATCTCGCGCCGATCGCTGCCGTTGTTGAGCACCGACAGCCCGGACACACGGCCTTCGCGCGTCACGACTGCCGACAGGGCGAGCATCAGTTCCTCTTCCGAGACCGGCGTGAGCAACATCGCCTCCATCGGTCCTTCCTTCGGAACGCTCGGCATCTGCAGGTAATCAGCCAGCGGGGAATATCGTGGTCCGAGCCGCTCGTCGGGCCGGACTGGATTCAAGTCCGAACCCGGGGGCATCGTCGTCACGGCGATTGCCGCGGCGAGCGAGTCCACGCGTCTTTGCGGTGAGCCGAAGTACAGCGCGCTCAGCGCAACCGCGCCGCACAGGAATGTGGCGGCCGTCGCGGCAAGGCCAATCCAGATGAGGTGCAGATCGTCAAAGAAACGGCTCGCGCGCGCCGTCCAGGACTCGTCCGCTTCCGCGCGCATCCGGCTGATTACGCCGGGCTGCAGCCCGGTCCAGTCGTCCGCGGGTCCAGGCGCTGCGGCCAGCCGCAAGGCGTGGCCAACGGCCTGCAGCGCACGCAGCTCACAGGCGCACGGTGGGCAGTCGCTCAGATGACTTTCGATGGCGATGAGATCGCGGATCGGCAGCTCGCGATCGTGGAAAGCCGGGAGCCGCCGCCGCACCGCCGCGCAGGTGAGAAGCGTCATGCGTCCCTCAATTGCGCCCGCAACGCTTCGCGGGCGCGCGCCAACCGGGACTTGACGGTCCCGACGGCAATACCGAGCGAAAAGCCGATTTCTTCGTAACTCAAGCCGTCAATCTCTCGAAGCACGATTGCCGTGCGCTGGTCGAAGGGCAGGTTTTCGAGCGCTCCGCGGATCCGTCCGGCCAGTTCCTTTCGGCCGAGCATTTTATCGGGCGAAGTGCCGTCGGTCTGCTCCGGGAAATCGCCAAAGGCTTTCAGGTGTTCGTCGAGCGAGACCTGCTGCGCCCGATGACGCCGCCTCCACCATCGCTGGCGGTTTCTCGCCTGGTTGACAACGATGCGGTAAATCCAGGTCCGGAGGGCCGACTGCCCGCGAAAACTGTGGATGGTACGAAACACCCGCAGGAAGACCTCCTGCGAGAGATCAAGCGCTTCGTTGTGGTCGCCGAGCAGGTTGAGCGAGAGCTGGTAGACCATCCGCTGATGTTCGGTCACCAATTCGGCACAGGCGTCCTCGTCCCGGGCGGCACAGCGCTGTATGAGCGCCGCCTCGCGGCCTCCGACGTCGGTCCATGTGATGGCTCGAACCGGCTTCACGAACAGTCCTTCCGCCATCTTACCCCCATATGCGGGTCGCCAAAAGCCTGCTCTGAATACGTTAGAACCCATGCGGGGCGGGAAGGTTCCCGATTACAATTCCGGCGTGAAACGTTTCTTCCTGGCCGTGGCATTGGCTGGCGTGGCGCTGGCCGCCATCCTCGGGTATGCGAGCAACCGGCGCGAGCAGACGTATCGCTCGCTCGTCGAGCAAGGCGATTCGGCACTGGCGCAGGGGGACAACCTGGCTGCCGTGGAGGCGTTCACGGTCGCCATTGCCCTCAAACCCGGGTCGATGCTCGGATACCTGAAGCGAGGCGAGGCGTACCGGCAGTCGGGAGAGCTCGAAACCGCCTTGAAGGACCTGCGGATGGCGTCGCAGCTGGACCCCTCCGCTACCCGTCCGCTCGAGTTGCTCGGCGACGTCGAACATGCCCTGGAGCGTTACGACCGCGCGATTACGCGATACCAGCAGTACGTGCGGATCGACGACCGATCGCCTCGCGTCCTCTACAAACTGGGGGTGGCGAACTATCGCGCGGGTCATACCGACGCGGCAGTCGAGGCGCTGCGGGCGGCCCTGAAGATCAATGACAAACTCGCCCAGGCGCATTACCTGCTGGGCCTCTGCCTGCAGGTCCTGAAGAAGCCCGACCAGGCGCGCGCCTCCTTACACCGCGCGATCGATCTCGCTCCGACGCTCTTCTCCGCTCGAGAGGCGCTGGCGGAGTTGCATCACACGGCGTCACGTGGCGACGATCGCATCTTCCAACTGGAATCGCTGCGGGCGCTGGATCCGGGCTCGCCCGCGCGTTACGTGTCGCTCGGCCTCGCCCACGCGGACGCGGGTCAATTCGATCGCGCTGTGGTTGTGTTGAGCCGCACGGCTGAGACGTTTCCCATGCACTCGTATGCCTACGTCGCGCTCGGCCGCGTGTGGCTGGAGGTGTCTCAGGTCCGCCGCGATACCGTGGCGCTGCAGAAAGCCGTCGAGGCCCTCGAACGGGCGGCGAGTGCCGAAGGATCAAGTGAGGCACTCACGCTCCTCGGCAAGGCACTGCTTCTCTCGGATCAACCCGAACGCGCTGCGGAGACGCTTGCTGAGGCGACGACCAAGAAACCGGTCGATCCACTGGCGTTCGCGTACCTCGCAGACGCGGCGGAGCGGATTGGTAATTTTTCCACCGCGCGCGCGGCGCTGCTGGATTACGAGACGCTCGAAGGAGATCCAAAAGATCCTCGCCGGCGGGCGCAGTTTTTCCGTCGTATTGCGGACCTGTCGCAACGCACGGGAGATGCTCCCGAGGCGCTCCGTTGGTTCGAGCGTTCGAGCGCCGCGGATCCGGGAGTCGTCGACGCGGATTTTCTCGTCCGCCTGGCTGAAGCCCAGGCGCAAGTTGGAAACGCCGCAGCGGCCCGCGAGAGCGCGACAAAAGCGGTCGCCATGGACCCGGCCCATCGCGCCGCTCGCGCGCTGCTGCGTCGCCTCCCGAAGTAAGAGCGTAAGGAGCGGCGTGCGGAAGCCGCTCATTCGATCCCCAGCCGCCTCATCATCTTTGCCAGGCCCTGCCTCGAGACGCCAAGGACCTGCGCCGTGCGGGCGCGGTGACCGCCGGCCTGCGCCAGCGCCGCGCGGACGAACCGGCGCTCGAACTCTTCACGTGCCGCCTCGAACGATCCGGTCGAGAGCGGTTCCGAAATCGCCAGACGCTGGGGCAACAGCGAGACTCCAATCCTTCCGCGGCGCGGCGCGTGCACGGCCAGCGATGCCATCGCGTTCTGGAGTTCGCGTACGTTACCGGGCCAGTCGTAGCGCGAGAGCGCCGACAACATGTCCGGACCAAGCGTGGCGCGCGATCCGACGCGAGCCGAGGCGTCGGTCCAGAAGTGCGCGGCGAGGAGTGGAATGTCCGCCACACGGTCGCGCAACGGTGGCACGGAGATGCGGACGACGTCGAGGCGGAAGCGGAGGTCGGCGCGGAAGCGACCGGCGGTGACTTCCTGTTCGAGGCGACGGTTGGTTGCGGCGATCACGCGGACGTCCACGCGCCGTGGGAAGTTCTCGCCGACGCGCCGCACTTCCCCATCCTGCAGCACGCGCAGCAGCTTGGCCTGTGCACGCGCCGACAGCTCCCCGACTTCGTCGAGGAACAGCGAGCCGCCGTCAGCTTCCTCGAACAGACCGGCACGTTCGCTCGATGCGCCGGTGAACGCACCGCGGGCATGCCCGAATAACTCAGCCTCGACGAGTTCGTCAGTGATGGCCGCGCAATTGATCGCGCAGAAGCGGCGGTCCCGCCTTGGGCTGTGCCGATGAATGGCGCGCGCCACCAGTTCTTTGCCACTCCCGCTTTCACCCTCGATCAAGACCGAAAAGGGGGCTCGCGCGGCGCGTTCGACGGCCTCCCGCAGCGCGGCCGCTGCAGGACTCTCGCCAAGGAGATCCGCCCAGGCGGTCGGAGGCGGTTCGCGGACGTCCAACAGGGCCTGCACGTGCGGAGAGAGTGCGATGGCGGCGACGTCGAGATGGAACGACGCCGCCGCGCCGTCCACCACAGTCGCGGCCGGCCAGCGGCACGCGATGGCCGCGATCGTATTTCCTGCGTACTTGATCGCCGTCGCAGCTTCCGGCGGTTGCACCGCCGGATCGAGATCGACCTTGAGCCCCGTTTCAAGCGCGCGTCTGGCGCAGATCGGCCGCTCCCGCCACGGCCGCCCGACCGTTGCCATGATCCGACCCTCGGCACTCCCCGCAAGAATCAAGCAAGACGCAGCGTGGACACGATCCGCCACGGCATCGAGGATCTTCGCCAGCGCCGCTCGATCGTCCGGCGCGCGTTGCCCAGCATCAACAAGTTCAGCGAGATCGTTTCGGGCGTCTCGAGTGCCTCGGAGCAGAGATGAACCCGCTCCGGGATGGCAAGCGGATTCGACCAGCAGGCGTACGACATGCGGGAGCCGCTGCCGCGAGAGCGTGCGCTCGAGGCGAATGCGCAGCTCCATGCTGACGTCCGTTTCATCACCGTGCTCGGTCAGGATTGCGAGCCAGACAGCTCGCAGGCGAAGTGCGGTCAGTGGCAGGTGCCCAGTCATTGCCGCGCGGAGGCCGGAACGGACGTGTTCGAGTGCCGCGGGTACGTCGCCGGCCAATGAGAGTGCGAGAGCCATGGCGCGATGAGCGGAAGCGGTGATCCGCGGCACTTGCACGAGTCGGGTCCGCTGGAGTGCCTGACTGCCGGCGGCGATCGCGGCGGCGACATTGCGCGTGGCCGTGTGAATTCGCGCCGCAAGTGAGAGAGCCTCGCACGATACGTCGGGCGAGCGCGGATCGCTCAACCCGTCCAGAGCGGCGAGGGCTTCACTCGTCTTCTGCTGCCAGAGTAATGCGCGGGCGAGACCGAGCGACGCTCGCCGGAACAGCTCGTCGCGCCCGATTGCCTTTGCAGCCGTGATCGCCCCACGCATCGCCGATTCCGCATCGACGAACCGCCCCTCGTCCGTGAACAGAATCCCTGTCATGGTCGAAAGGGCCACGTGGGCGGCGGGGTCAGCCGCCATTCGACGGGCTCGGTCGATCCTCTCTTTGGCAGTTTCTACAGCACCACGGCTCCGGAGGATCCACGCCAGTGCCATCGCGGAGCGGACAAGTTCCTCGCGCCTGTCACGACCTTCGAGCAACCGCACCGCACGATCGAGCAGGCGCACGGCCTGCGCATGCCGGCCCTTGGCCGCCAGCGCCAGAGCGCGTCGCTCTGCATGGGCGAGTGCCGACTGGATGCGCCGTTGCCTCGCGACGCCCGGCGAGGGCGCGGTGGCGTCCGTCGTCACGGTATAGGGTGCAGTCGTTTCGTGGACGGTCATTGCTGTCGATCGAAGGTCGCTGTCGAAGGATTCGGCACGAAGCCCAGCCAGCAATTGCCCGGGCCACCCATCCGATACTCGCACGGCTTCGATCACCTCACGCGCAGAGGGACCGAACTCCGGGTCGATGTAGATCATGCTCGTCATCGCCGTTGCTCCAAGAGGATCGAGTCGAAGGGCGCCGGCTTTCGGACCCGGCGCACGGACCAGACAGAGGTGAAGGTGGCGACGCGTGCTCTCCGCCCCGAGACGAGCGAGCCAGGAGGCGGACGTCTCGACCCCGGCGTCGACCTGGTCACCAGAAATGACACAGAGATGGCGCCCCGACGTGAGGCGCTGCAATTCCGGCCACCGCCGCAGAGCCTCGACGCTCACGGGAATGTAACCGGCCATCCGTGCGACGCGGGCAAAGACCTGCCGCAGCGTGGTCATGCCTGAGCGGAGTGGTCCGGTGACCTCGAGCCGCATGGGACCGGTGCCACTTCCCTCGAGCGCCTCGGCGAGCGTGTCCAGCACCTGGCGCGGCTGAAGAAGGACTCCCAGCGGACGACCGTTTCGTCGCGCCGGCTGAACAGGCCGAACGATTGTGGCGGCGCACGCGCGATCGAGCGAAATGCCATGAGCACGTAGAAACCGAACCATGTGAGTAGCGGCGTGCGATCCCGCTACAGACGAGGTGCGGAGCGGTGGGATCACCGCGTACGCCTCAAAGGTGGCGTGCGCTCCGGCGTCGCCGAAGTCGAGAAGCGGATTGAGCAGCGGATGCCGCAGCCGCGAGAGCACCGCGCAACGATCGCTCCACTCGAACTGCTGCCGTCGCGGTCCCGCGCGCTCCAGCCGGATGGTGATCGGCCGCGCGGTGGCGAGATCGAACCAGCGTCCACGGTCGCAGAGAAATCGATCGGCGAGCAGTTGCAGCATCTGGTATCGACTGAGGCTGCAAGCGTGCGACCCGCACGGCAACTTCAGGATCCGCCAGCAAATCTGTGCCCGCGCCGGCAGGATGTCGAAGAAACTTCGTATACAATTTCTCGCAGATGGTGCGATTTCTCACCGCCGGCGAATCGCACGGCCGTGCCCTCGTCGTCATCCTCGAAGGCATTCCCGCCGGGCTGCCCGTCGATCCCGACATCATCACTACCGAACTCCGTCGCCGGCAGGGCGGCTACGGCCGCGGGCGACGGATGCAGATCGAGTCGGACCGTGCGGAAATCCTGTCAGGCGTTCGCGGCGGCGAGACGATGGGCGGGCCGATTGCGATGATGATCGAAAACCGCGATTGGCCGAATTGGGAACACACGATGCATGTCGGCGCGGAGGCACCGGCGGAGGCTCGCGGGGCAAAGCGTTCGGCCGTGACCCGTCCGCGTCCGGGGCACGCCGATCTCGCGGGGATAGCCAAGTACGGACGGTCCGATATACGAGACATTCTCGAACGCGCGAGCGCGCGAGAGACAGCGTCGCGCGTCGCGGCGGGCGCAATCGCGAGACAGCTCCTCGCGCGGGCGGGCGTTGGACTGACCAGTCATGTCTGGGCGATTGGGGAAGCGCGGCTCCCTCCCGGCACCGTTGTTCCCTTCGAGCGCGCCGCGGCGCTCTCGCCGGACTCGCCGCTCAGGTGCGTCGACGAAGATGTCGAGCGCCAGATGATCGCGGAAATTGACGCGGCCCGCGAGAAAGGCGATACGCGTGGCGGAGCGTTCGAGGTCATCGCTCGGAACGTGCCTATCGGATTGGGAAGCTACATCCAGTGGGATCGCAAGCTTGACGGCCGGTTGGGGCAGGCGCTGATGTCGATTCCGGCAATCAAGGCCGTCGGGATCGGGCTCGGACCGGAGGCCGCCTCCCGTCCGGGATCGCGCGTCCACGACGAGATCGTACCGGCATCCGATCGAGTTCCTCCCTTGGCCCGGCCGACAAACAACGCCGGTGGCCTCGAAGGCGGTGTCACAAACGGAGAGGACCTTCGCGTATCGGCGTGGATGAAGCCGATTTCCACGTTGATGAAACCGCTCCGATCGGTGGATTTGTCGACGATGACCGAATCGGTGGCCGCAATCGAGCGCAGTGACGTGTGTGCGGTACCAGCCGCCGCCGTCGTCGGCGAAGCCATGGTCGCGCTGGTGCTGGCAGACGCACTGGTCGAGAAGTTTGGCGGTGACTCGATTGCCGAACTCGAGCGAGCCATGACAGCCTGGTCCGCATCAATGGGCGATCGTTTCCACGTTCCAGCCCCGCGTTAACACCTCTGATGCTGCGGCCAATCCTCCGGTACGGTCAGCCGCCGCTCCACCATCCGGCGGCTGCAGTGACCGCGTTCGATGACGAACTGCAGCAACTCATCGACGACATGATTGAGACCATGTACGCGGCTCCCGGCATTGGTCTCGCGGCGACGCAGATTGGCGTGCCGGTTCGCATATTTGTCGTAGACCTGTCGCTCGGCCGAACGCCGTCCGATCTGGTCATCATGATCAACCCTGAGATCGTCGACCGGGACGGCATGCAACTCGAAGAAGAAGGCTGCCTCAGCGTTCCCGGGTTCAACGCGACCGTCGTGCGACCGGCCAAACTGACGCTCCGCGGCCTAAATCGCGGGGAGCAGCCGCAGACGATTGAAGCCAGCGGGCTTCTTGCGCGTGCGTTCCAGCACGAACTCGATCATCTCGACGGTACCGTGTTCGTCGATCGCCTGCGGGGCATCAAGCGGGATCTCATCGTACGCAAGATCCACAAACTGCAGCGCGCCGGACGATGGTAGTTGGTGAGGGCCTGAGGATTGTGTTTTTCGGCACACCCGCGTTTGCTGTGCCGACGCTGGTCGGCCTGGCCAATTCCCGGCATCACGTCGTGGCCCTCGTCTCGCAGCCAGACCGGCCGAAAGGGCGCGGTCACCGCGTCCAGATGACACCAACAAAGGAGGTCGCGCTCGCACGTGGAATCCCGGTGCTGCAGCCAGAACGCATCAAGGATCCCGAGTTTCTGGAACGCATCATGGCGCTCCGGCCCGATCTTGGGGTCGTTGCCGCGTACGGCCGCATCATTCCCGATGCGCTGCTGAACGCGCCGCGGCACGGAATGATCAACGTCCACGCATCGATTCTTCCGAAATATCGGGGCGCCGCGCCGGTCCACCGTGCCGTGATCGCCGGAGAGACGGAAACGGGTGTCACGATCATGCGGCTCGTGACCGAACTCGACGCCGGACCGACGTTCGCGACCCGTCGCCGCGCCATCGGAGAGGACGAAACGAGTACGGAGGTCGAGCAGGCGCTTGCCGTCCTTGGCGCCGGCCTGCTCCTCGAGGTCGTGGAAGCAATCGCCGAAGGGCGCGCCTTCGAAACACCGCAAGACGATTCTCACGCGACGTTCGCGCCCAAACTGACGAAAGCGGAGGGCCGCATCGACTGGCGGCTGCCGGCTCAGACGATCCATAACGTCGTCCGGGGCCTGCAACCATGGCCGCTCGCCGCTGCTCGACTCGGTGACGAACGGGTACTGATCCACCGTACTCGAAAGATGCCACCGACCGCTTCGGCACACCCCACTCAACCCGGCTCGATAATCGTTGCAGAGGCGAGTGGAATTATTGTGGCGTGTGGCGATGGCTTGCCGCTGCAGATTCTGCAACTGCAACCCGAGGGGAGCCGTGCGATGAGCGCTCGAGAGTACCTGGCCGGCCACAAGATCCCAGCCGGCGCGCGCCTCGAGACTCCATGATCTCTCCCGCGCGTGCCGCAGCGTACGAAGTCTTGCGCAGCGTCAATGGTTCCCGTATCGACCTTCCCACCGCACTCGCACGCGCCAGGACGAACCTGAAGGACGAACGTGACCGCGCGCTCGCCGGAGAAATCGCCACGGGAACGCTCCGCTGGCAGGCCGCGTTCGATCACGTGATTGCCACATTTGCGCGCCGACCGATTTCCCGGCTCGATCCAGAGGTCATCGACATCCTGCGGATGACGATGTTTCAGTTGCTGCATCTCACGCGCGTTCCCGCGTCAGCAGCCGTGGATGAAGCGGTCAATCTAGCAAAGAGAGCCGGCAAACGGAGCGCGGCGCCGCTTGTCAACGCGATTCTTCGCCGCGTGAGCCGGGAGCGGACGAAACTTCCCTTGCCTCCGCGCGATACCAGTTCTCGCAAAGGAGCCCTCGCCTATTTGATGACGACCCTGTCACACCCCGGCTGGCTGGTTGCCCGCTGGTTGGATCGCTACGGATTCGAGGCGACGGAACAGTGGTGTCAGTTCAACAACGCCCCGGCAGCATTGACGCTGCGGGCGAATCGACTGAAGACCACGCGCGAGGCGTTGTCCGTTGCGCTCCGGCAACACGCCGTTGTCACGAGCCCGGCGCGCTTTGCCCCCGACGCGTTGATCGTTGAAAGTGGGAATCCGCTCCGGACCCCGCTTGCATATACCGGGGCGTTCGTCGTTCAAGACGAGGCGTCTCAGGTCGTCACGTTCATGACCGCCGTGCGGCCAGGGGAACGCGTGCTGGACGCGTGTGCCTCGCCCGGCGGCAAAACGACGGCAATGGCATCAGCCATGGGCGACAACGGGCTCGTCGTCGCGATGGACGTGCGGGCGCGGCGCATGCGGCTGCTCGCAGATACGGTGCGGCGATCGGGTGCGCAGTGTATTCGTGTGGTGCAGGCCGACGCGTCGAAATCGGTCCCGTTCAACGCACAGTTCGACTGTGTACTCGTGGACGCACCGTGCTCCGGGCTTGGGACGCTGCGACGCGATCCCGACATCAAATGGCGCCGTCAGGACGGGGAACTGCCGACGGCCGCCGCCTTCCAGGTACGGTTGCTGGACACGCTCTCGGACAGCGTGCGTCCAGGCGGACGACTGGTATATGCGACCTGCTCGAGCGAGCCGGACGAGAACGATGAGGTCGTCGAACGTTTCCTCGACGCGCATCGCGAGTTTACTGTGAGCCGACCGACAGCTCTGCCTCCTGTCATTGAACCACTCGTCGAGACCTCCGGTTACCTTCGGACGCTTCCCTTTCGTGACAGGCTGGAGGCGTTCTTCGCCGCAACCCTCGTCCGTGACTAATGCTAAACTTTTCCATTCATGGCCTTTACGACGCGCGTGTGGGGCGCCGGCAAGCTGCTCCTCCTCGGCGGGGCCCTGCTGCTGACCTATCTGCTATTTGCCGCGGCGGCGATGCGCCTCGCGCTGAAGACGCGCGACGTAACCGTTCCCGAGCTCATGGGCCGGTCCGTCAACGAGGCCAGCGCGCTGCTGGCGAGTTCGGGACTGGCGTTAAAGGTGGAGGAAGGGGCGAGGATTGACCCGAAGGTGCCGGCCGGACAGATTCTCGCGCAGGAACCGCAGGCAGGCGTCAGTACTCGGCGCCAGAGGAGCGTCAAGGTGTGGATTAGCGCGGGGCCACGCTCGCTGAAGGTGCCGGCATTCGTTGGGGAGTCCGAACGCGCCGCTCAGATCCGGGCGCAGCAGAATGGTCTCGTACTGGTCAAAGGCGCGGAGATCCGATCGGCTGAGTACCAGGCTGGCGCTGTCGTGGCGCAATCGCCCCCTCCGCAAACGACGAGTGCGCAGGTGGCGCTCCTCGTGAATCGTGGTGAGCGTGGAACGAGTTACGTCATGCCGGATCTCATCGGGGTGAACGGCGATCGGGCCGCCGATTTGCTGCGGGCAAAAGGCTTTCGCGTGGCGGTAGTCGGTGAGCACCCCTATCCGGGTGTCCCCGCAGGGATTGTGTTGCGTCAGAACCCGCAAGGCGGCTTTCAGATCGCGCCGGGAGAGCCGATTTCGCTCGAGGTCAGCAGGTAAACGCCATGCCGCTCAAAATCGCTCCTTCGCTTCTGGCTGCCGATTTTGCGGCGCTTGGGACCGAGATCAAGGCTGTTGAAGCGGGCGGCGCCGACATGCTCCACGTTGACGTCATGGATGGACATTTCGTCCCGAACCTGTCGATGGGTCCTCCAGTCGTGCTGAGCATCAAGAAAGTGGCGAAGATTCCGCTGGACGTACACTTGATGATCGAGGAACCGGACCGCTATATTCCGGCCTTTGTCGAGGCAGGAGCGTCGATGATTTCCGTCCACGTGGAGGTCCTGCCCCACTTGCACCGAACCCTGCAGCTCATTCACAGTCTGCACGTCAAAGCCGGCGTCGCGCTCAACCCCTCGACGCCCGTCAGCACGATCGAGGAGGTCGCCGAGCTCCTCGATCACGTGCTGATCATGTCGGTGAATCCGGGATTTGGCGGGCAGACTTTCATCCCGCGAAGCGAGTCTAAAATTCGGGCGGTCCGCAAATTGCTGGATGCGGCCGGCAACCGGGCACCCATCGAAGTCGATGGCGGTGTAGACATCACCAACGCCGCGCGTATCGTCGCGGCTGGCGCCGAGATTCTGGTAGCGGGCCAGTCAATCTTCGGGACCGGCGATCCGGCGCGGGCGACGCGCGAGTTGAGGGAGGTCTGCAATGCCTTCGTCGGTTTCGACGGTGCGGGTGCGGTACGCCGAGACGGATAAGATGGGAGTGGTCTATTACGCGAACTATTTCGTCTGGTTCGAGGTGGCGAGGGCCGAACTGCTGCGCTCGCTGGGCTGGAGCTACCGCGAAATGGAACACGAGGGCGTTGCGCTTCCGGTGATCGAAGCGCAGTGTGCGTACCACAAACCGGCGAAGTATGACGATGAGTTGGATGTGAAGGCTGAGGGCCAGATGCTGTCACCGGTCCGGATGCAGTTTATCTACGAGGTGGTTCGGCGCGAGGACGCCGCGCTGGCCGCGTCAGGCAAGACCGTTCACGCCGCCGTGGATGTGAACGGCCGGCCGTGCCGGCTGCCGGAGAGGATTCGACGGGTGTTTGCGTGAAGGCGCTCGTAACTGGCGCCGCTGGTTTCATCGGCTCGCATTTGACAGCGGCGCTCCTCGACCGCGGCTACGAAGTGACCGGCCTCGATTGCTTCACGGACTATTACCCCAAGCCACTCAAAGAGGCGAATCTCGCCGTCAACCGCGATCGCAAAGGCTTCCGATTCGTCTACGGCACCGTTCAGCACGCCGACCTTGCTGCTCTCCTCGCAGACAAGACGCACGTGTTCCACCTTGCCGCTCAGGCCGGTGTCCGCAAGAGCTGGGGGACCGATTTCAAGGCCTATACGGAGAACAACGTCGAGGCGACGCAGCGTTTGTTGGAGGCGTGCGTCGGTCGCCAGTTGCACCGTGTGGTCTACGCTTCGAGCTCATCGCTCTACGGCGACAATGCGTCCATCCCGATGCGTGAGGACGCGCTGCCGCAGCCGGTCTCGCCCTACGGCGTGACCAAGCTTGCCGCCGAGCAGCTCTGTTATCTCTACTTCGTCAATCACGCTGTTCCAACCACCTCCGTTCGGTATTTCACCGTGTACGGTCCGCGCCAGCGGCCCGACATGGCCTTCAATCGTTTCATCAGGGCCGCCATCAGTGGCGCGCCGATTACTCTCTTTGGCGACGGCGAACAAACGCGGGACTTCACCTACGTAGACGATGCGGTGTCGGCGACGATTGCGGCTGGCGAGCGGGGCGTTCCCGGGCGGGCGTATAACATCGGCGGTGGATCGCGCGTCACGGTCAATCAAGTGCTCGAAATCATCGAGCGTGTCGTGGGACGGCCGCTCGACGTTCGGCGCGAACCGGCACAGAAGGGGGACATGCGGGATACGTTCGCGGATACGACGCTGGCGCGACGAGATCTCGGGTTCAGCCCGGGCGTCTCACTCGAGGAAGGGATCCAGGCAGAGTATCGATGGCTGTCGAATACCCCGGTCGTTGCATGATGTCACTCAGATCTGTACGTTCGATCGTTCAGCATATCGTCGTATTGGTGATCGTCACCGTCGCGGCGGCGTGCGCGACCGGCCCCAAGCGGCCGCCAACCGGCACGCCAGAACCGGACAAGTTTCTGTTCGAGCGAGGGACCGAAGCGCTGAACGACAGGAAGTGGCTCACGGCGCGCGAGTACTTCCGGCAGCTCGTTGACGTCTATCCGCAAAGTCCCTATCGCGCTCACGCGAAGCTGGGGATCGGCGACACCTACCTTGGAGAGGGGACCGCCGAGGCATTTGTGCTCGGGATCAACGAGTTCCGCGAGTTCCTGTCCTACTACCCCACCCACGAGCGTGTGGACTACGCGCAATACAAACTCGCGATGGCGCACTTCTATCAGATGCGGGCGCCGGAGCGCGATCAAACGGAAACCCGCGAGGCGATCCGCGAGTTGACGGTGTTTCTCGAACGATTCGGCTCACGGAGCGCGCTCGCCGACGAGGCGAAAACGAAGCTTCGGCAGGCGCGCGATCGACTGGGCACTTCCGAATACCAGGTCGGCCTGCACTACCATCGGCAGCGCTGGTATCCCGGCGCCATCGACCGATTCAAGAGCCTTCTCGAACGCGATCCCGGGTACACCAACCGGGATGCGGTGTTCTTCTACCTCGCCGAGGCGTACGAGCGAGTACAGCGGCCGGCGGAAGCCCTCCCCTACTACGACCGGCTGGTGAAGGAGTTCGAGAAGAGCGAGTATCTGCCCGAAGCGCAAAAGCGGATGGAAGCGATCCGCTCCACCCTCGCGAAAAAAACCGACTAGGAACCCCACGGAGCGACCGAGCCGGGGTATGGGGCGGAGCCCCATCTAAGGCTAGGTGGGCTGGACCTTGGTCAGCACGTGGTTGAAGCGGCGGTAGTAATCGACGCCAGACACGACGGCCGCGACAACGGCAATCCACAACGCGATTCTGCCGAGAAAGACCAGCGGCGGCAGATGCTGATCGCCCAGGATCAAGAGCAGGATCGCGACGACCTCGGTGACCATCTTGAGTTTTCCGAGTGGTGACGCGGCAATCACCACGCCCCGGGTGTGCGCAATGCTCCGCAGAACGGTGATGGCGAACTCGCGGCCGAGAATCACGGCAACCATCCATGCCGGAGCGAGGTCCATCTGGACGAGCGAGACGAATGCCGCGGTGATGAGCAGCTTGTCAGCCAGCGGATCCATCAACTGCCCCAGTGTCGTCACCTGCTTCCGGCGCCGGGCCAGATAGCCATCGAGCCAGTCGGTCAGCGAGGCGAGTCCGAAGATCGCGGCGCCCACGAGTTCCTTGGGCACGCCGAGGATCATTCGTCCTTCAAACTTCGTGAGGAGCACGACGACAAGCAGAGGAACGAGAAAGATGCGACCGAGCGTCAACGCGTTCGGAAGGTTCATCCGTCGTTATTGTCGCATACGGGAAAAAAGGGGGACTGTCCCCTTTTTCACGGGAGCGGCTCCCGAAAAAGAGGACAGTCCCCTTATATGATTGCGTTATGAAGGCGATTTTGTTGGCAGGCGGCAAAGGCACACGCCTGCGGCCGCTCACCGTCCATACGCCCAAGCCGATCGTCCCGATCTTCAACCGTCCATTTCTCTACTATCAGATCGATCTACTGCGACAGGTGGCTGAGATCGACGAAGCCATCCTGAGCCTGAATTACCAGCCCAGGCGCATCGAAGAGATCTTTGGCGAGGGCGAGGGCCTCGGACTTCGTCTGCGCTACGTCGTCGAACCAATCCCGCTCGGCACCGGTGGAGCGATTCGCTACGCGGGCGACCAGCTCACGGAATCGGTTGTGGTTTTCAACGGCGACGTGCTGACGCAGGTGGATCTGGGAGCTGTGCTTCGTTTGCATCGCGAACGAGGGGCGAAAGCGACAATCGTGCTGACCCCGGTTGAGAACCCGCGGGCCTATGGCCTCGTCGAGACAGACCGCGACGGTAATATCCTGCGGTTTCTCGAGAAGCCGGGCGAAGACGAGATCACGTGCAACACGATCAACGCCGGGATTTACGTGCTCGAGCCAGAGACATTCGATCGCATACCGAAAGACACGGCCTGGTCGATCGAGCGGAGCTTTTTCCCGTCGCTCATCGAGCGCGGTGAAACGTTCGTGGCCTACATTTACGACGGCTACTGGATCGACATCGGCACGCCGGCAAAGTACATGCAAGTGCATCGTGACATCATGGATGGCCGGTATGCCGCTCCCCCATTCGCAGGTGCCACCCAGAACGCCTGGGTTTCCCAAGGAGCACGGGTCGAGGAGGGAGCTGAGCTTCACGGACCGTGCTTCGTGGATGAAGGGGTTGTGTTGAAGGCCGGCGCGCGCGTCCTTCCCTATTCGGTTCTCGGCCGGCACACACACGTGGACGAGGGAGCGGTTGTGGACGGGGCGATCGTCTGGTCGAATGGCTGGATCGGACGCGAGGCCATGGTCAGAGGTTCGATCCTCGGCCGCAACTGCCACATCGGCCGCAGCGCGACGCTCGAGCGAGACCTCGTCCTCGGCGACAAGACCGTTATCACAGACTACAGCCGCTTATGACCATCAACGCTTCGATCTTCAAGGCCTACGACGTTCGCGGGTTGTATCCGTCGGAAGTGAACGAGGACGCGGCGCGGCAGATAGGACGCGGATTCGTCAGTTATCTGCAGGCGAAACGCATCGCCGTGTCCCACGACATGCGGCTCTCCTCTCCGTCTCTCACCGAGGCGTTCATCGACGGCGCCCGCCGTCAGGGGGCCGACGTCGTGAACTACGGCCTGATGGGGACCGACATGATGTATTACGCCGTCGCCCGGGACGGCCACGACGGCGGCGTGCAGATTACCGCGTCGCACAATCCCAAGGAATACAACGGCATCAAGATGGTGAGGCGCGAGGCGTTTCCGCTGAGCGGCGACGAAGGCATCAGCGATATCCGCGACATGCTGCTTTCCGGCCGCTTGCCGCAACCGTCAGAACACACCGGTCGTGTGTCGCGCATGGACGTGACCAGCGATTACATCGACCACGTGATGTCGTTTATCGATCCCTCGATCATCAAGCCCTTTAACGTGGTCCTCGACGCCGGCAACGGAATCGCCGGGCTGGTGGCACCGAAGCTCTTTGAACGGCTTCCGTGTAAGGTCAAGGCGCTCTGCTTCGAAGTGGATGGCACGTTTCCGAACCACGAAGCCAACCCGCTGATCGAAGAGAATCGCCGCGACATCGTCGAACAGGTTAAACGCGACCGCGCGGACATCGGGATTGCGTGGGACGGCGATGCGGATCGCTGCTTCTTCATCGATGGAACCGGAGAGTTCATTGCCGGCGATTTCATCACCGCCTTGCTGGCGGAGGCGTTTTTAATCAAGCACCCGGGCGCCAAAGTCGTGTACGACGTCCGGGCCAGCTATGCGGTGAAAGACATCGTCGCCAAGTACGGCGGGACGGCATTGATGAATCGGGTCGGCCACGCGTTCTTCAAGCGCCGCATGCGCGAGGAAGGGGCGATCTTCGGCGGCGAGGTCACGGGGCATTACTATTTCCGCGACAACTTCTACGCGGACAACGGATTCATCCCTGCGTTGCTGATCCTCGAACTGATGTCGCGAAAGGGACGGACGCTCCACGAGCTGCTTGCGCCGCTCCGAGAGAAGTACTTCATCTCAGGCGAGATCAACACACGCGTCAGCCACATGGAGCTTGTAGCGAAGAAACTCGACGGACTGGCGGCGAAGTACTCTGACGGGAAGGTTTATCAGCTCGATGGCGTGAGCGCCGAATTCCCCGATTGGCACTTCAACGTGCGGGCGTCGAACACCGAACCGATGCTGCGGCTGAATCTGGAAGCGACGACGCCGGAGTTGATGGAGAAGAAGCGGGATGAAGTGTTGGCGTTCATTCGATCCTGAGGGCCGGGTCTCACGGGGCTTGGCGCCTTGAGACCCGGCTCCTGTTCGCTCACGTTCCGCTAGTTCCCCCACCTCTCGTGACGGTCTTTCTTGTAATCAGAATCATGATCATCGACGTCGTGATCCTTGTCACAGTCCCCATCGTGATCGTCGTCACCGTGGTCTGATAATGCGCCGCAGCCCTGCGCAAAACCGCGGCCTGCGGTATCGCTCCGATCGGTCCACGTGCGGCGGCCCATGGAGATCACATCGTAGTACGCAATACCCGCGGCCGCCGGCATCCACCCGGAATCGTCGACCAGTGCAGCGGTGCAGACTTTGTGCAGCGGGAAGAGCGTCGCGAGTACGGCTTCGAACGCCTGCCAGGTGATATAGCCGCTATGTGTCGTGAGTGGACAGATGGCTGGATTGCCGCTGAATAGCGGATTCATGCAGATCGTCGACAGTGGAGGGAAACCTCCAGCGACGAGCTGGGAGATATCCCACCGCGCAAGCTCATCGGTCAGATCGTCGTATTGCCAGCGATCGGGCAGACATCCCGCAAACGGCGGAGGGGTGTACCCAAACGCGTTGCCGTCCGACACGCCATCACCGTCGAGATCGATGGCCAACTGGATTCGCGGCGAACCGCCGCCACAGCTCCGGTTTTTGAAGTACGACTTGAACTCGAGCATGTTGTCGAGGCTCGTGATTTTCACGTTGAGTTTTCGTGACACCGTGCCTGACGGACAGTTCAGGTAGGTGGGTGCGACACAGTCGCCTGGCGCGGGCGCCGTGTTGATCCTGATCACGTCGTTTGTGGGGTTCTCCGGATCCTGCGCATGTTGCGCCGTTCCGCCGAGCAGGAACCCTCCACCGGTCGTGTCGCCGAATCCACCAGCGAGGACAATCGCGCCACCGACAAACAAGGCCAGCCCACTAGCCGCGACTATCCTTGCGGATGGATGAGATCGAAGTAACTCGTGGCTCTTCATGCTCATCCTCCTCCTCCACAGACCTGAGAGTCAGAGTAAGGGCGGAGGCGGAGAAGCGAAATCACCCAGAGGTCATCTGGTAATGTCCACTCCTCTACGATCGGCTTGCGGCTCGGGAGGGCGATCTCTTGCGGATATAATGTTCGAAGCGTTCAATTCCGTAGAGTGCGGGCTTAGCATAGTGGTAATGCCCTGGCTTCCCAAGCCAGTTAGACGGGTTCGATCCCCGTAGCCCGCTATTTAACCCTGGCGCTCGGCGCCGCGGTTTCGCCGCGGTCCCCTCCGGCGCCTCGCTCAGGCTCGCTTCACTCGCTCCCGCTTCGCCGGGTCGCTCCGTTCCGCTCGCTCCGGCGTGCTGGTTTCGGCAACTAGGCGCGTCGCCTTGTCAGCTGGATCCGGGTCCACGGCTCGTTTTGCTCCAATTACCTCTTCGCCGAGAGACTTTAAGAGGATTAGGCCTGCCAGGCGTTCCTGAGAGTAGCTGACCGTGAATCCATGACCGACGCCGAGACGCTCTTCGCCCTCTATCAGGAACGGCTCCGCCGGTATCTTGGCCGTGCCTCCGGCGAAACCGAACTCGCCAGGGATTTGACACAGGAGGTGTTTATGCGGGTCAGCCGGGTTGCCATCCCTGTGGCGTCCGAGAATCAGCTGGCGGGATGGTTGTTTCGGATCGCGCGTAACGTCGTGCTGGACCATCACCGGCGGCAAAACCGGAGGCCGAAGAGGTGCTTGAAATAGTAGCCGAGGCGAGAAGCGCATCGCAGGAAACCACTATGGCACTCAACCAGGCGCTCTCGATGCTACAAGAACTGGACCGCGACGTGTTCCTGATGCGCGAGATGAGCGGGCTGAGCTATGACGACATCGCGAACGCGTGCGAGTTGACCCCGGATGCCGTTCGCAATCGAATCCATCGCGCCCGACTGCAACTGCGAGAGATCCTCGCGGCGTCGCTCGGCCCGCTGCGCACAAGTCAGATTCGACCCATCGGTAGACCGCCACGAGTGACACCATGAACACCAACCATGAAGTAATTTCCGCGTTTCTCGACAACGAGCCGTTCGAGCCGCAGGCGTTGGCCGATGCGCTCGCCGATCCTGCGGGCCGAGACGTGCTGATTGACTTCGTCCTGCTGCGTCACGTGACGCAGTTGGAAGAGTCAGCCAGCGCCGTCGCACCCGCACCAGCACGGCAGCCGAAGGAACCGCTACATTGGGTAGCGGCCGCGGCCGTGGTCGTCGCGCTCCTGGGCGGGTATCAGCTTGGCCAGCGGCAGTCGACAGACGATTCGCCGCGACCGCCCGCAGCGACGCGCGTCGTGCAATCCGAAGGTGCCTGGCGGGAAGTGGGCGGTGCGAGATGAGGACGCTCATCGCCTCGGCCGTCATCACGCTCGTCTTCGCCGCGACGGCTCGCGCGCAGACGGATGGCGTTGAGCGGCTTTCCATCACCGTGCAGGGCGCGACGATTTCCTCGCCAGGCGGCGAGGAACTGCAAGTAGGCGGTGGTGCCAGTCCCAACGAGCCAGGAAAGACGGTGCGGCACGGCTTTTCGCTGCGGCCGAATCGCTGCACCTGGGCCGTGTCCCGCGTCGTAGAGCCAGACGCCGACCTCGGATGGGCCGTCGATATCACGCCTGTCCGTGTGGTTGATGACGCGGTGACGTTTCGCCTGGCTTGGGCACGCACGCGAGATGAGGGCAAAGCCTCCACTCAGCTAAGAAGCGACACGGAGCTGACGCTCCGTCCCGGAGAATCGATCCCTCTCGACTTCGTGCATCGCCCCTGCCCGAGCCGACCTCAAACGATCGGGGCGTCGCTCCGCGTAACCGCGGTCCGGTACCCCGATCCGGACTACGATCGTCGACTCATTGCGCTGGATCTCTGGCTTGTCGAGAAGCTCGGAGACGGTGCCGAGCGGAGCCAGCCGCTGTCGCTGCGCGGTCTGTATCACCGGCCGATTCCTTTCTATTTCGACTCGATTACAGTGGGGGCGATGGTGCTCGACATCTTCGGCGAGGTCACGGTGGGTCCGGGCGATCGCACGAGCGACGTGAAGATCGTGACGCGCAGTCGGATCGTCGATCCGAACCAGCCTCCCGGCAGGCCCTTCCCTCGGGAGACAACCGCGACGATCAGAATCACGCCGAAGGAAGTTGTGTCCGTCCAGTTGCCGCAGGTAGCCGATTCCTCAGCTTTCGCCTCGCGAGCGTTGTCATTGAGAATTCACGTGCGTCAACTTCGATGAGACTCACTATGCGTCCTTCGCTCGCGTCAGGAGTCGAACGGCCCCGACAAACGCCGCAGGGTTTACCGATTCCCAGTCGTGGCTCGACATGCCGGTCCGCGCGGCGGTAGCGGCGATCAGGGTGGAGCGGGCTACGGGATCGAACGCGATTAGTCGCGTCAGGCGAAGGGAGCCCACAGTAGGGCAACGTGCGAAGGTGGGCTGTCTCAAAGAATTGCGCGAGCTTCGGGTGGCAAGCCAACGCTCTTCTCACGGCCGATTTCCCGCAGTCTCGTCAAGGCATTCCATCCGCGTATCCAAAATGTCTCCACACGGTCCATGCGTTCGAGTCGGGATGGTCGAGTATAAAGCTCTGTTCGACACCCGCGCAGACGTTGGTGTATGAGGGCTTCCCGCTCGAAATCCATCGGCACGGCGCTTCGGCGTGGACTGCGCAAGCGCTGTCCGCACTGCGGCGAAGGGCGACTGTTTTCCGGGTGGTCCTATCGTGAACGCTGTTCAGTCTGCGGCTTGGTTTTCGTGCGTAATCCCGGTGATACGTGGGCCTTCGTCATCTTCGGCGACCGGCTGCCAATCGGGGCGATGATCGTCTTGATCTATTTCGGAGTGGTGCGTTCGCATCGTGTAGTGGGCCTGACGATGATGGTTGTGTTGGCGGTGGTGGGGGTCTGGACAACCCCCAATCGCTGGGGCGCGGGTATCGCGCTGCATTATTTATCGCGAGTGTACTGGCCCGATCCCGCGGATCCGCTCCCGCCCCCTTCTGTGACCAGTTCTGCTGGTGAAGCCGAGCGCTGAGGCGAAGAACCGTTCGAGCGGGATCCGTAGAAAATCATTGGCGCCTCCCGCATTGACACGTGCAGCACACGCCGAATCAGATGCGATTGAACTTTGCGATGGCCTGCTGCAGCGATTTGAACTGGCGTATGAACGGATACATTCCGCGCTCGCGGTCGTCGATGGCCTGGGCCTGCTTGAGGACCTCAGCGGCGTGTTGCTGCGGCACCACCACCACACCGTCCTCGTCGGCGACGATGATGTCGCCCGGACGGACGGTGACACCGCCGCAGTCGACCGGCACGTTCTTGGCCACCGTGGCGTAGTGCCCGACAGCTGTGCGCGGCGACTTGGACCGGGCGTATACGGTCAAGCCCATGCGGCGCACGTCCCAGAGATCTCGAATCGCGCCGTCGAGCACCATCCCGGCCATGCCGCGTTCGACGGCGGCCGTAGCCATGAGATTGCCCATCGCGGCGATGTCCAGCGTGCCTTCCATGACGATGACGCCCACTTCTCCTGGCTTCGCTTCGTCGATCATTTCCACCGAGTGCTTGACGGACAGCGCCGGTGTAGCCTGCGCCGCGGGCGCGGGCCTCGCGAGCGCGGTCACTGCGCGGCCTACGAGATTCGATCCGGTCATGAGCTTCATGTCGTATCGCATTGTGCCGTTCTTGCTGGTCACGAGCTCGACCGCGTCCGACACCGATGCCGCGTATGTGCTCTTGAACCCGGCAATCAGCGGGTCGCCTGGAGCCGCCGGGTTTTGCCCCGCGCCGACTGCGACGAACGCGGCGGCGCCGACGAGCGGCAGCCCCATTACGAACGAACGAGATGAACGGCGGATGCGCATGGCTTGGCTCCTTCAGGCATTTCCTTGAATAGTGAGCCGCGAGGGACGCGGTGTCGACGACGCTGCCGCCACGTAGCGTGCTCTTTCGGGGAACCCTCACCGGGTCACGCAGCCGCGCAGCACATTCGTCGCGGTATAGTAGCGCAGCAAAGGAGGGATAGATGGCGTGGCCGGTTGTGCTCTTGCTGCTGTCTGTCGTCGCGGGCCAAGCCGCTCAGTTGCCGCCGCCGTTTCCGAGACCCGGCACGATCAAGCTCCTTGAAAACGAAGTCGTCGTTGTGTGGAACGTGTCGTGGCTCAAGCAGCAGTACCCGCTGCACACCCACCGGTACGACCTGGTCGGGGTCTCCTACGCCGAAGGCGATCGAATCATCACGCAGGAGAGCGGGCCCGGGAGACTCGTGAAGACGAAGGCATGGGTGTTTCAGACGAACCGGGCCGGTGTCACCCACGTGGAAGAGGGAACCAGTGACCCGCCAATGCGGGCAATCCTGATCGAACTTAAGAACGCCGGTCCTCGCGGTGTGGCAGTGGAGGCGACCGATGGTTTGCGCCAGGTCGCCGGAGCGCCCGCCTTCGAGAACAACCGAGCCGTCGCCTGGGCGTTAGCGCCTGGTTCGTCGGTCCCGACGCACCGCCACGTCGGCGACGCCGTCGAGTTGATCTTCGACGCGTCGACGCCGAAGGCAGTGTTCGTGCCGGCTGGAACTGTTCACGCGGGTCCCGCCCCGGGGGACGGGGGGCGCGCGTTCGTCTTCGAGATCAAATAGGAGGCGTGATGAAGACGACCACCGGTCGGCGCTCATTTCTGGCCACCTGCGCGCTGGCGGGCGCGGCCGCCGCGCGGCCGGGGCTTGCCGCATTTGGACAAGCCGTCGATAACGCCAAACAAGCTTCCAGCCCGTCCGCGCTGCGAATCACCGATCTGAAGTGCGGCTACGTCCGCGGGAGTCTGTTCGTCAAGATCCACACCAATCAAGGTATCTGGGGTTGCGGAGAAGCGGTCGATGCCGTGGGAGGCACCTACCAGATGGTCCAAAGCTTCGGCCAGCGGCTGCGCAATCAGAGCCCGCTCAACGTTCATCGCATCTTCGAGCAGATTCGAAAGGGCGGCGTGTTCGGGGGCGCTCAGTCTGGCGTCTACATAGCGGTGCTGTCGGCCGTGGAAACCGCGCTGTGGGATCTGGCTGGCAAGGCGCTGAACGTACCCGTGTACCAGCTGCTCGGCGGGAAGTTCCGTGACCGGATCCGCGTGTACCTCGACACGGCGCTGTATCAGACACGGTTGCCCACGCCGGACCAGTTCGCAGCCGCGGCCGCCAAAGCCGTCAAGGACGGGTATAACGCCGTGAAGTTCGACCTGGATCAGGGGAACGACCCCAACAAGTACGACCAGTTCAACTGGACGGCCAGTCCGGCGGAAGTGCAGCGCATGGTGGACCAGATGACTGCGGCGCGGCAGGCCGTAGGGCCCAATATCGACATCTGCGCCGACATGCACGCCCGATACGACTTCCCGACGGCGCAGCAGGTGGCCAAGCGCATGGAACCGCTGAATCTGATGTGGCTGGAAGAGCCCGTTCCGGCGGAGAACGTCGACGCCTACAAGCTCATTGCCGATGAGACCAGCACACCTATCTGTGCGGGCGAGAACGTCTATCTCGCCCACGGGTTCCGGCGCCTGCTCGAGACGGGCGCGGTGGACATCGTGATGCCCGACCTCCAAAAGGCCGGTGGTCTGGGAGAGGGGCAACGGATCGCCAACCTGGCGAACCTGTATTACGTGCCGTTCGCGCCGCACATGGTGGCATCGTTCCTCGGCGCCATGGCTTCCTGCCATGTGTGTGCCTCGGTTCCCAACTTCATGATCCTGGAGTGGCAGACCTACTTCGACACGAATGCCATGTACAAAGAGATGGTGACCTACGACGGACCGCAGGTACAGAAGGGCTTCATTACCCTTTCGGAGAAGCCCGGCATTGGCGTGGAGATCAACGAGGAAGGCATGCGCCGCTACGCCACGCCGGGCGTGCCGTTCTTCGCGTAGCGGTGAAGAGACCCGCCTTCTTTGCCGGCACGCGGGGGATCCTCATCACCGGTACCTTTATCGACATCGTCCGCCGCTGCTGCTCGAAAGTACGCTGACTGTTGTGCAGCTGAATCACCTTGAGGACGACGGTACAAGAGGAGCGGCGTGCCCAGACCGCTGAGGGCCGCCAGCAGAAGCGATTCGTTGAACAGCTGGCGGACGGCACGCAGACGGCCGGCACCCAGCGCCATGCGGACCCGGATCTCGCGCCCGCGCGTCACCCCCGTAGGCCGGGACGAGCGTCCCGAGATTGGCGCACGCCGCGACGAGCAGCGAAGCACCAGGCCCGGGGCGGTCAGCCGCGGTCGGGGTAACGCTCGCGCGGCTTGCCGGCAAGGGCGAGCGTCAGGTGTTGCGACGCTTGCGGGGACACTCCAGACCAGAAGCGTCCATAGACATCGAAGGCCGAGTTCCAGTCGGTGGGCAGCGTGCTGCCTTTCGACTACGTAACGGCTGCCGGGCGGGCGGCATTCAGGCTTCGTCGCGGATCCTTGGCGAGCGGCGGAAGGTTCGACCGATGAATGTGGGATCCCTCCGAGCCGGCGCTGCCGGAACAACTCGCCGATGACCACCGCCGGCTCGGTATCCGGACGTTCACGTCGGTGGTCAGCACGCGACCGAGCGCGGGAGCGATGCCGAATTCGGCGAAGCAATTGGAGGTGGCAACGTCACATTAATTGACTCGGGGATCGACTCAGGCGTGGTGCCGGCGGTGGCCTCGCTGAAGACCGCCGGATTACGCGTCGATATGCCGCTGACATTTCGGAACGACGTCGGTGGGCGGCATAGAAGGCCAGCTCGGGATACGTCAGGCTCGTCGTATGCGCGCCAAGCGCGCGGCGCGTCAGATGCGCGAGCGAATCCGGATCGCGCCAATCCTCAGCGAGGGTCGGTCAGCACAACACGAAACGCGCTCAACGGGACGCCGATGCCCAGAACCAGAATCAGCATCGCCGTGAGAGTGAAGCCAGGGTATTGCGGAGCACCCGGGCACTGTAGGTCAACTCGTGTTGCAGACGATCGAGCCAGGCCCGGCCCCAGATCTCGCGAGTGTCTTCGCGCAGGCGCAGTTCGTCGCCGAAACTCGTCCCGGGGCCCGGTTGGGTACAGGAAGCTGGGGCCTGGCAGTTGGGCGTGGGCTCCTGCGACTTCGACTACCCTAGACGAGCTTCAAGACGGCCTGGATGGCACGGTTCACATGGTCGTAGCCGGGCCCGTGCGGACTCCAGCTGCTTCCGACCGGCAGGAGTCGCACTGTTTGCGTCCCTCTTCGCCCGTTCGCGTTGCAGGATTTGCACCTTCCGCGGTGTCACACAGTCAATTCCACCGGTATTTCAAACGAGCAGTTGGACGGCACGACTCTGGCTTTCCAGATCAGCGTGAATACGCCGGTCGATATCTCGCCTCTCTCCGATTGGGAACCGGCCGATGCGCAAGTCGGCGGGACGCCCCATGAGGAGGCAGGACACGCTGGTGTTCTGAAGTTGATAATGCTCGACGCAACTCGGTCCAGGAACGAGTTCAGGCTAGGACGAGGACGACTGCTTGGAAGAACTGTGCTACCGGTTCCGGCGGCGCCGCATCGCCCTCGGGCGTCCACACGGTTAGTAGTCTGAGCGCTTGACGAAGCAGCGCGTGACGGATCAGGCGGTCGCTGAAAAACACTCGCGTCGGCGTCACTCGCTTCCGAAGCCAGCGTGTGCTGAAGCACGGCGCGGCCGGAAGAGTCGGCTCGGCAGGATTGGAGCTCGTGGGCCTCGCGAGCCAGCAGATGTGCCGTACTTGGCCACCGCGAAGGGCGCTGCTCGAGATCGGAGCGGATTCCTCGGGTGGAAGGGCAGGACGAACGAACGGCGCTCCAACCTCAAACGGCAACCACCAGGCGCACCGAAAGTTTGCGACACGCGCCTCGCGCGGCTGCAGGATGCGGTTCGGAATCGGCGTCAGCGCGCGACGCGAGATCTGCTGGATCAAGTGCGCGCAACAGCCACGATTTTGCCTGTGCGCCGGTCAACCTCGAAGACACTTGTTTCAAACAGCAGCGGCGGTTGGCCCGGTAGGCGGCCGCGCACGGTCACACGCCAGATTGGCCGGCCATTGGCCGACGTTTTGACCGCATCGACGCTTGTCACCTGGAACGTGACGTTCGAGCGGGCGATCTCGACGGCGCGCTCACGAGAGATCTCGGCGGGCGGACGAGGTACGCAGGCACCGAGGATGAGTATGGTGGAAACGAACGTGACCAGTGCAATGCGCCCGGACGCTCGCCGGAATTGAAAGGGCGAGCGAATCTCGCCCGCCCTTCTCGCCTGGTTATCGATCGCGTCGGTCGCCTTCCGGGTCCGCCCAGAAGACGTGAGTGACGACCTTGTTTCCGCGGCCGAAGTCAAGTTCGTAGACCTGAATGCGATTGTTCCGGCTGGCCCTGACGAGATTGCCCCACTGATTTGGTCCCTCGAGCAGGATGTCCCTCATCGCCGACGGTGCGCCGTGTGGAAGGGCTGCCCCGGCCGTCGTCGTGGCGTCCACATGCTGATAGATCAGCTCCAGCTGCTCGAAGTCGTGCGGGTCCGGGTGTTCGTTGCTCGGTCCGAAGGACCCTCCCCCATCGGGATCGCTCGTGTAATCCATGCAGGAACCGAGATTCCGGTTTGTGAAGGTTTCGTCCTGGTGATCGAGCCCGAAATCATGCGCGAGTTCCTGACAGGTGACGAGACGGCGCCACGCTGGCGTGTTATACGTGGACGTATTGAAGTACGTATCGTTTAGTTTGGTGACTGCCTGCGTGATGTGGCTGCCGCTCAGCCAAATCTGCGCGATTCCGAGCCATCCGTTGTTGCCGTAGGTGGCATTGCACACCTCGATCTGCCCTGCCGTGGGGCGGCACTGGCGCGGCTTCGCTCCGCCCGCGACTTTAGCCAGTTGCACGACGGCAGACTGGTTCCAATCACCGATCGCTTCGTCGAGATACGCGTCCCACGCGGTTGTCACGTTATCACCGGTCTTCAGCGTGACTGGATTCTGGGTTCGTGCCCAGTGGTAATTGCTCCAGGCATGATTCGCCGAGAGCACAGCGCCAAACATTGACAATGTGATAACACCGGCGACGATCGCGTACCGAGAAAGTCTTGTCACCATTAGTTCGTCCCCCTCCGAGAGGTGCGGTTTGTCGGGCGCGAAGATTATCGCCGCAACGGCCCCTCCCTGACCAGCTGCGGTTGTCGACGCGAACTGACAATTTTTGTCTAACGCGTGACCCGAATCGCCGTCATCACTTTTTTCTCCGTCGCGCCGGATGTAGCGCTCAGTTCGACGACGTAGTCACCGGCGCCAAGTGGCGCGAGCGTAATGTCGCCGATCAGCCACCGCTGACCGGATGCGGCGTCGGTGCGTTCGGAGATCACAACGGGGACTGACGAAGCCTGTCCGTTCTTGTCGAGCACGCGGCCTGATCCGAGCTCGTCGCCACCAGCGATTGCAACCTCGAGACGGACACGGTCCGACCGGGCGAACTGGAGATTTGCGGCGGGCTGTTGGCGGTTCGCCGTTGACAGGCCGCGACGGTACATCAGCGGCTGCGGAAGTGCCGCGGGAGCGGCAACGCGCGCCGTGTACGTGTACGGCAGGGCGCCCGGCGGTCCGGTCGGCACGAAGCGGGCGCGCACGACGGCTTGTGACAGTGGTTTGGATAACGGCACGCGGATGAGGAACGCGCGCTCTCCAGGCTTAAGTTCCGCTTTTGCGCTTTCCGAGAGTCCACCACCTGTGATCTCGATCGTCGCGACTCCCCCGCCAGGTGAACCCGTGCCCGACTGCAACTCGCCAGTAATCCAAATGGCGCTCACTTCGGAAGACGAAGCAGCCGGCGCCGCAATCGCTCGGAGCACGAACGGGATATCGGGACGAATTCTCGCGAGTTCTGCTACGGCATTTGCGGCGGCTGTGGTAGCTTCAGGGATTGGGATCGACGCAGCTGCTCGCGCAGAACGCACGTCTGTCTCGGTTGCGGCTCGATAGCCCCGCCTCGCGCGCATCGACACGCCTGGTTTCTTGACGCGTACCGTGAGGGATCGGAACGTGCCATCCAGCTTCGTGTTTGTCGAGTAATACCCGAGCAGATAGTACGAGGTCAGGTCGTCGGAGATGCGCTTCATACCCGGGTCGAGATCGTTGTTGTTCAGGATAGCCAGTCCGTCGGTATACTCCGCGAGCGTCCTCAGGAGTTCGAGCTTGTGCTTCAAACGGGCCTGGCTGAGATATGGTGGGAGCGGCTCTCCAGGTCCTATGGGGTCGTCCGCCGCAGGAAGCCCTCGCGGATCGATCGGATAAAAACTCGCGTTCCATCTGTTGGCGAGTTCGAGCAGATCGCGAAAGTACCGCTGATTGTCCATCGACGTCAGCGCCAGCCGGTCCGTGTCGCAGTCGTATTTTGTGGCGCCACCGCTTCCATGTCTCACGGAGTGGGGGTCGCGGTGCAAACGACCGTCCGGCCCTACTCCGATAGGCTCGATGCCAGGCACCGGATCCTCAATACCAGTGACCGAGTCCCTGCGCAATCGCGCCACACCCGCGTCCGGGCGATACAGTTGCCATCCTTCGGTGACCGTGATGATGGCTTTTCGCTCCTCGCGAATCCCGCCAAGGTACATGACGAGATCGTGCAGTGACTCCAGCACGAGCCGTTCTCGCCGTCGATCGATCAGCGTCTGGGCCAGAGAAGAGGGCGACGTCTCTCCCGTCATCGGAGGGTAGCAGTTCTGATAGTCCAGTTCGCGATCTTCCATCGGCGCCAGCCGGTATCGCTGTCCCCACGGCCAGTGCTCGCGAAGTTGCTGCTCGATGACTTCTGTTTTTCGACCGAACGTCATTTGTATCGGAGTCATGAGCGGCGTCATGACCGCGACGAGATCGTCCGGTCCCATCATTCGGCTCAACAACCGAATGAGGGGCTCTTTGATGTGATGTGATGCCTCAATCTGGACGTGCGGCACATCCAGGAAGACAACGAAAACGCGGTTGCGCGGGTTGCCCGCCATCCGCTCGGCTTCGCGGACCGAATTGGGCTCGATGCGAGCGTCCGGCGGTATGCCCGTGTTAATCACCACATGCTCGAACGATTGAATTCGTTGGGGAACCCCATCTTCGAGGATTTCGAAGTCAGTGGCTGTCAAACCAAACACGGGCTTGCCGTCTCTGGTTGGAAACGCATCGACGCGAACGAAGTTCGCCTCGGTGCGAAAGACGGGGGGCGGTTGCGGACTGGTTGGCAACTTCGGCGGGTCCTGGGTGGCAGGCGTCTGTTGTTGCCCGGCGACAATAGCCATCGAAATAAGCACCCCGAGGGAAACAACGAGTGACGTGTGTCGTCTCATGGCGTTTCTCACGTCTGGCAGGCGTGCGGGCTGGCTGTCGAGAGTGTTTCGTTATCGCGTCACACGAATCGCCGTCATCACTTTCCTTTCGGTTGTGCCAGATGGGGCGCTCAGTTCGACGACGTAGTCACCAGCGCCGAGCGGGGCGAGCACAATGTCGGCCACCAGCCAGCGCTGCGCTGACGTCGCATCCGTGCGTTCCGATATCGTGACCGGCACCGGCGAAGCCGTCCCGTTCTTGTCGAGCAGCCGTCCGGCTCCGAGCGTGTCGTTGACAGCAACCGGAACCTCGAGGCGCAGCCGGTCCGACCGCGCGAACTGTGCACTTGCCGCCGGCTGCAAGCGGTTAGCAGTTGAAACGCCGCGCCGGAACATCAGAGGCTCAGGGAGTCCGGTTGGAGCGGTAACCCGCGTCGTGTAGGTGAACGGCAACGTCCCGGGCGGCCCGACAGGCGTGAACCGCGCTCGCACGTCGACGTCCGATAGCGACTTCGAGAGCGGCACGCGGATCAGGAACGCGCGTTCGCCTGGCTTGAGTTCGGCTTTCGCACTCACCGATATTCCGCCTCCCGAGACTTCGATCGTAGCGGCTCCTCCTTGCGGTGCGTCCTTGCCTCCGACTAGTTCACCCGCGATCCAGACTCCATTTACCTCCGAGGACCCCTGCGTGGTCGCTGCGGACGCGCGCAGGACGAAGGGAGTGTCCTGCCGCGTGCGAGCGAGTTCGGCGAGCGCGTTGCCCAGCGCGGTTGCCCCAGGCGGCGCAGGTGCGGTTGCCACGGCCTTTGCAGCGGCGATTTCGGCCGCCCTCGCGGCACGATAGCCGCGCCGCGCTCGCACTGAAACGCCCGGACTCTTCACGCGTACTTGCAGTCTGCGGAAACCGCCATCGAGCTTCGTATTGCCGGAGTAATAGCCAAGGAGATAGTACGACGTCAGATCGTCGGAAATCCGCTTCATCCCCTTGTCGAGATCGTTGTTGTTCAGAATCGCGAGGCCGTCGGTGTTGTCCGCAAGGGTCCTGAGGTTCTCCAGCTTGTACTTCAAGCGTGCCTGACTCGCGACAGGCGTCAGCGGCCGCCCCGGTCCCATGCTGTCGTCGAACACCGGGAGACCGCGCGGATCGATCGGATAAAAACTGGCGTTCGCCTTGTTGGCGACGTCCAAAAACTCGCGGAAGTATCGCTCATCGTCTATCGATGCGAGCGTCACGCGCTCGGTGTCGCACTCGTACTTGGACGAAATGTTTTCCGTTCGCGTGGTGGCCGGGTTACGGCGGAGCCTGCCATCGGGCCCGACACCGATACGGTCCTCACCGGGAACACGTTGGTCGCTTCCCATCTTCATCAAGGAAGGGTTCGGGGTGTAAAGCTGCCAGCCCTCGGTGACGACGATGATTGCCTTGCGTTCCTCGCGTATTCCGGCGAGGTACTGAACCATCTCGTGCAGGGACTCGAGCACGAGGCGCTCACGACGGCGAGCCTTCATTTCCGCGAGAATCTCCTGATCGAAGGCATAACACAGCTCGTACTGGGTCTCGTGGTCGTCCATCGGCACGAGACGTTCGCGCATGCCCCACGGCCAATTCTCACGGAGCTGCTGCTCGATGACATCGGTTTTGCGGCCGAACGTGATGTGCGTTGAAGACATCAGCGGCGTCATGACGGCGACCAGATCGTCAGGGCCCATCATCCGGCTCAGGAGACGGATCAACGGTTCTTTAATGTGATGAGACCCCTCCACCTGAACATGCGGCACGTCCAGATACACGACGAAGACGCGGTTGCGCGGGTTGGCCGCCATCCGTTCGGCTTCTCGCACCGAATTCGGCTCGATCCGGGCATCAGGAGCCGTCCCTGTGCTGATGCGTACGTGTTCGAAGGAGACGATCTTCTGCGGCGCGCCGTCCTCGAAAATCTCGAAGTCCGCCGCGGTGAGTCCCTGGACCGGACGGCCGTCCTTTGTCGGATACGCATCAACGCGGACGAAATTCGCCTCTGTGCGGAAGACCGGCGGCTGTTGGGTGCTGGACGGCGATTTCGCAGGGTCTTGGCTAGCAGGTGCCTGCTCTTGACCGGCTGCAACAGCAATAGAGAGGAGTAACCCCAAGGAAACCACGAATGACGTAAGTCGTCTCATCCCGTTCTCAACCGAAACAGCAGGCAGATCGTCACGAGTCTAATGCATCGATTCGTACGCCCCGCAAAGAACTGCAATGGCAGAGCTAGGACGGTTCGGCCTCAGGGGACTCCCGCCACCCCTGCGCCTTCAAGCGCTCCCCATACACGCGGGCCCAGTCGATCGCGAGCCACTCTTCCTGAAAAAGCTCCGTCAGGACGATGTCGCGATCCTGGAGAACTTGAATCTCGATGGGCATGGCGCCGGGAAAGATCAGGCAACGCACGTCGCTTTTTCGGCGCCGGAGACACCAGAGCAGTCGCCCACCCGGTTGCGTGGAGAATGCAGTCACACTTCGACGCGCCCTTCTTCGCGCCAGCCGTCTATTCGGTTGAGGGGAATTTCGCCCGCACTTTACGCTCGCAGAACTGGATCAGTCAAGCTGAACGGAGCCGTCGCACACTGTGTGCGCGGTTGGCGAACATCTTGCTGAGCCTCGAAAGCTGGGCCGATGCTGTCGCGCCCGCGCGCGACCAGGTCACTGCGAGAGGGAGGACGATGAGCCAGGATGACACCACCGAAGGCCCCGACGAGATCGTCGCGGCCCTCCAGGATTGCGAACACCAGGTAGACCAACTCAAACGGGAAAACACGTTGCTTCGGGATGCGTCTCGAACCTTTGGCGCCCTGGCCGAACGGCTCAATGCCAGCCTCCTGACCGAACGCCGGCAGAACGCCGACCGCCGGGCGCGACCGAGAGGGACTAGGGACCGCCGGCAAGAGGAGACGGTCGGCCAATCGGCTCGGCGTTGAGGCGGTGACGACAACCCTTTAGACTGTGCGCATGCCCAGGACAGTTGCGCACGGCGGGGTGCTCCTCGTCTGCCTGGTCGCGGTCACGCTCGGGGCGGAGCCGCGGTCAGCTGTCGACGTTCGGGCTCTGCTCAGGGACGTGGCCGGCTTTACCGACGAGGATTGGACCAATATCGAGCGCGGCGTGGCGGTCGCAAAGGTCGTGGAGACGGATACCCGCGAGATCGCGGTTGCCGGTGCCGTTCGCATCAAGGGACAGCGGGATCGACTCGTGGTGCGCGTCCGCGACATCGAGCATCTGAAACGTAGTGCGGTCGTGCTGGACGTGGGCCGATTCGACAACCCGCCGGACGCAGCAGACCTGGCGCGTGCCCCCTTCGAGCTGTACAACCTCGATCTTCGAGACTGCCGGCCCGGCGAGTGCCGCGTTCGCCTGAGCGCCGACGACATCGCGCGGTTCCATCGGACCGTCGATTGGCGTGCGGCCGACTGGCGCGATCGCTCGGCCAGCACGTGGCGTGAGGTGCTGGCGGCCCACGCGGCCGCCTACGTTCGCGACGGCCGCCCGGCACTGCCGGTGTACACCAACAAGGTTGATCCGCTGAACGTGGCCGCCGAGCTCTCCGTACTCGCCGCGAAATTTGATTTCGTGCACCGCTTCTCCGCGGATTTTTATCGATACCTGCAGCAGTTCGGTCCGACGGGTCCATCCGGCAGTCAGCAAACCATGTACTGGAGCAAGGAAGACTTTGGCGTGCGGCCGGTGTTTCGGATTTCCCACCAGGTCATTTTCCCGGTGCGTGATGCCGTTCTTATCGCGACCAACCAGGTGTATGCCGATCACTATCTGGATGCCGCGCTCGGGCTGACAATCGCCGTCGATGCCGGCGATGCGTCCCACGAGGGGTTTTACATGATCGCGGTCAACCGGGCGCGAACCCGGTCGCTGAGCGGATTCCTGCGGCGTCTGGTGCGCGGGACCGTACAGGGGCGGAGTCGCGAGGCGATGCGCAAGATCCTCACCGCGACGCGGTCCGCCCTCGAATCAGACCTGCCCCACTGAGCCCAGCGCGACCTCCTCGCGCAGATGAGTGATGAAGATGTGGCCGGACTCCGTGGCCGGCAGCGCCAGGATAGGTGCGGCCGCCTGGCACAACACGCTGTACGCGACAGATCCCGGCAGGTTCCTCGAGTGGTGAGCGCTTTTTGCCAGGCTCAACACCACGACGCTCGCGTGCTCGTCGCGCGCCACTCTGGCGATTTCGTTGCCCGGATTTCCGCGCACGATGCGCGCCTCTATCGGGATGTAGTGCGTCAGGCCTTTCGCGAGACCTTTCAGCATGTTGTCCGCGTCCGGAATCGCCGTGGGTTCTTCCACGTGCAGAAGGACGAGCGGCAAGTCGAGCGCCCGCGCCAGCCCGGAGGCCGCGTGCGCGGCGGCATAGCTCTCGGCGCTGAAATCAACCGGAGCGATCACCGGACCAGAACTGATGAGCGGAGCGACGATGTCTGCCTCGCGGGTCGTGGCGAGGGGTACCGTCAGCACGGGTACGCGCGACTGTCGCAGCACATGTTCGGCAGTCGAGCCGAAATACGTCTTTCGCGCGCCGGTGTAGCCGTGCGTGCCCATGACGATGAGATCGGCGCCGTGCGCATCGGCAAAGCTGACGATCTCACGTGCCGGGGATCCCACCGCCAACGTGACGTCCGGCTCGAATCCTGCGGGAGGTGCCGGTCGCAGGTTGTCTTTCACGAACTGCCGCAGTTCATCCTGCCCATCACCAGCCAGTTCGTGAACGACCACCGCGCCAGCGAGAAAGGGATCCGCGACGTGCACAACGGAGAGTCGTGTGCAGAAGTGGGCGGCGAGCGCGCCCGCATAGCGTAACGCCCGCCGTGAACAGTCCGAAAAATCCACGGGGCAGACGATCCTCAGGGAATGCACGGTGCCTCCTAACGTCCGGTCAATCGGGACACGGGTTGGTCAGATCCGTGAAGAACCACGGCGAACTGCGTGCCATGACCGGTCGTGCATTTCCTTGGCAGGATCCACTCGTTGACCGCCGGATGCCGGCGGACGCGGGGATTTTTCCGCGAGTGTGGGAAGATTCCGCAGTCCATCCGCGGCGACGTATACTCGTTTAATCAACACCGATGCTGATTCACGACCTGAATACGCCAGAATGCGAAGACGTTCTGAGGCGCGAGCACCTTGGCCGTCTTGCCTGCAGCCACGACGGTCAGCCTTACATTGTCCCGATTCACTTCTCCTACGATCCGGACCACCAATGCCTGTACGCCTTCTCAACCGTCGGACAGAAGATCGTCTGGATGCGTGAGAATCCGAAGGTATGCCTGGAGGTCGAGGACATTGCCGACAAGAACCGCTGGACGACGGTGTTGGTGTTCGGGCGCTACGAAGAGATCAGCGACTCAGTGGAGGAAGCCGAAACGCGCCGACGCGCCTGGGAGCGGTTTCAACATCGGCCGGAGTGGTGGTTTCCAGCCGCAGCGAAGCTCCCCTCGCGAGAACATCACGCGATGGTGATTTATCGCATCCGGATCGATCGGCTGACGGGCCGGCGGGCTGCGCGGGACAAATGATCAACGGCGCGGTTCACCAGTGGAAGATCAACCGGCCCCAGAACGTATTCGCGGTGTAGGGCCGATACAGATAACCCATCAACAGCGCCTGGCCTCGCGCGAGATCCGGGTTCGCGTCAACGTCGAGCGTGAAGTCATGCACGTTGAAACGCTCGTACCAGTACGACACGCCTACGGAAAGCCGACTGGTCAGCGTGTAGACAGCATCGGCTGTCCCGCGGTTCAGTTCGCTCAGCGTTGGAGGGAGTTCGGTCGGCGTCGGCAACGTCGTCGGCACGACCACTTCTTCCGGTAGCGTTCGATCGAGAACGGCACCGGTGATGTACTGGTAGGTAGCCCGTGCGCGGCTGAAGTCGTAGGTCAGACGGAGGTCGATTTTGTCCGCGATTCGATCGACGCCGCTTGAAATGACGAAGGAGTGGACGCGGTCGGTTCCATCGCTTGCCCAGTTTCTCGACGGGTCGTTGAACTGAACACCGGGGTTGGCCTGGCGCGATCGCGATAAGGCGTTGTAGCGCTCGAACGAGTACGAGGCCGAGAAATTCACGCGCTCGAGCGGCAGATAATCAATTCCGGCACTGTAGACACGGTGCGTGTTGTCACGCAGCCCGAACTCGCTCTCGAAATAGTCGTCCTTGCCTGCCGCGATTGAAAACATCCCGGACACGTCGGCTCTGGGTGTGACGGTACCAATCAATGTGATGCGATTCCGATCCCGTTGCGCGACATCGTAATGGCGCATTCCGGGCTGTTCGCCGATTTCCGCGAGCAGTTCCTCACCATGCTCGATGCCCTCGCCCCGTCGTTGGGCGTGCTCGTACTTTGACCGCAGTGTGAACCAGCCTTGTCCCAGCGCATCAAAGGTGAGGCGGAACGTGTTGTCGGTGGTGGATTCGAAAATCCGGTGACTTCGATCTTCAGCGATTCGCGTATACCCGATTCCGGCTGACGTGTAGCCCCGCGCAAGCCACTTGAAATCCGCGTCGAACGTGTGCCGGAGCACGCCGAACGGCTCGCTGTGAATGGGGGGCGATACCGCAGACGGCGCGTTGTCGTACGACACCCGCTCCGACAACGCGAATTCCGGCGTGCGGTTGTCGTAGTCGTAGGAGCGATATCGCAGCGTGAAGTCGGTCGACCGAATCGGCCGCGACACGAAATTGAGCGAGAACGCTGAGGTCCGAGCTTCGCCGTTGACCGTCGTGCGCTCCAGCGGCCGCGTGGTGGACACCGAATTGATCGTCTGCGGAATCAGCGGATCGCCGGCGTCTTTGAGCGTTCCGAGGGACACATAGGCGGTGGCGCGGGACCGGTACGGTAGCTTCACCGAGGCCAGGCCATTGACGGCGATCATCGAATTGCTCGGCGGAAGCGACAGACGCCCGCTTGACGGCGTTGAAGCGATATCGGTCACCCTGAAGGGATTGTCGAAGATGAGCGAGGTCACGTCGTTGTGAAACCATGAACCGGTATAGCCGGCGCGCAGCAGAATCGGGTCGCGCGTGTACTCGGCACTCGCTTCAGCATCGGTCAACGAATGATTCGTTGGCGCAGGAAGCTCGACGACGCTGCTGTGGCCGAAGCTGCCGCCGTACGGGATCGTGCCCTCACGATCGGTCCGCCGGAAGGTACCTTTCACCGTCACTGCGCGCGTGGGGAAGTACTCGAAGCCCGCATCGGCGATGTGACGCCGCGTTCGCGTGTCGAACTCACGGCTCGCCTGATTGAATACCGTCGCTATGGCGGCCGGTGTGGCCTGAACCTCGGCCTGCAGCGCATCGTCTATCGACAGTCGGCCACTGCCGACCCCGGTGTAGAGCGTTCTCGTGGTCCGGCTCAAAAGCATCGGGATCTGGTCCCAGGTGAACCAGCCCTTGACCTGACCGGGCCGTACAACGCTTCCCGCGAGTCGCTGATCGCGCCGGCCGACGTGCTCGCCGGTGAAATCGAGGAGCCAGCCGTTCTTATCGCGATTCGCGCGCACCCCCTCGAGGAACAATCCGTCGCCCAGGTCGCGATAGCGCTCGTAGCGTGCCGCATCGCCGTCGAGCGCGGTGCCGCGCACGCCGAAGTCCAGGGTGCCCGTCCACGCGCCCGGCGGCGTGCCTTCGGCGGCCGGCGGCTGAGCGCCCGGTGGTTGCGCGGGGGGGGTCTGGCCCGTCGCGACTCCTGGGAGGAGCGCCAACGTCAGCGCGGCGGTCCAGCGTGAGATGCGCATGATCTCTCTCCTCATGTCGGTTACCGAATGAAGCGCTGTCCACTCGGGTGGTTCGACCCGTGGATCGCTGAATGACAAGTGACACAGGAGCGGGCGTAAATCCGGACGCTCGGGGTTGCCCCGGACCCGATAAGGGCGCCGTCGTATATCGTGCTGGGGTGGCGCGTCATCACGTGGCATCGCTGGCACATAATGGGCGGCTTCGCCACGAGCATGCGCTCGTTGGACGACCCGTGCGGATCATGACAGGTCACGCAGCCGTCGCGCGTCGGTGCGTGTTCCCAGAGATACGGTCCGCGCTTGTCCGCGTGGCACGACGTGCACAGTTCCGCGAGCGAATCCCCACGTCGCAGCATCCGCACGTTCGTCGAGCCGTGCGGGTTGTGGCAGGTCGAGCACTGCATCTTCCCTTCACGAACCGGCATGTGTCCCGAACGATCCAGCTTCGCGATCTTGTCGCGGTGACACGTCGCGCAGGTGCCGAGCTCATCGCTCGTCTTGAGTTGTGCGTGCTCTGACTTGAAGGAGTGGACGCTGTGGCAGGTGACACAGGACAGATTCCGCGAATCATGAGCACTCGCGTCCCACATCGCGTGCTGGTCGCGGGCGTGACACGTCAGGCACGTTTCGCTGGCTTCTCGAGGCGGGATCTTCGTGAATACGCGAATGAGCCCGGGCACATCCGGCTCCTCGGCATGTTTGGCCGCCGGGCCGTGGCAGCTCTCGCATCCGAGATTGGCCGCCGGCGCGCGCGGGTGCTGCGCCCGTCCGTGCATCGTGTTGGCGTACCCCTTCCGCTGCTCGTCATGACAGTCGAGACACGCGGTATCGCCGATGTATCCAGCTTGCGGGGACGGTGGTGTCCCCGTTGCGGGCGCCTGGGGCGCCGAACTCGGTGCGGGCTTCGACGGCGCAGGCTTCGCCGGGGCGGGCTTGGCTTGCTGAGCAGGGACGATAATCCCCTCGACGCGCTGCTGCGGCGGCTGCTGATCGATCGCCGAAGCGGTCCGCGCGACGACAACCGTGGCCCATACCGCCGCCGTCAGAATCGCAGCGAGTGCCCCTCCAGAAATCTGCCGTATTCGTGCTGACGATGCCATTACTCGACCTCGTTATGACACAGCGTGCAGTCCTGTCGAATTACCTTGCCATCCTTGGATTTGTGCTCGTCATCGTGACAGCGGAAACAGCCAGGCGTGTCGATGTGTCCGATGTGATTCGGGTAGGTGCCCCACTTCACACGCATCGCTGGGAAAACGTTTCGCGTCCAGACGTCCTGAGTCCCGACAATCGCGCGGTCTACGAGCCTCGCGTCGGCTGAGGGCTGCGAGCGGTAGTGTTCGCGCAGCCTGGCCGCGATGCGTTCGAGCCCTGCCGCACGATCGGCATACTCCTCGGTCACTGCAGCGAGCGCTTCCCGCCGGATGAATGGAAGCTCGCGCGGAATCCGTCCCTGCGCGATGGCTTCGTTCACCGCTCGTTCCGGCGTGAACGAAAACGTGTGCGCCGGACGATTGTGGCAATCCATGCAATCCATTCGTCTCCGCTCACCTGCCGCCAACTTCTCAGGGGTAGTGCCCTCGACGACGTACTCACGCACCGTGCCGTTACGGTCCCGGAACTGAACGTACGGAATGTTCTCCCGGTTGGCGTCCGTGGTGACGTACTCGATCTGGTTGTCGAGATTCATATGCCAATGAATGCCCGTCCCAACGCCAAGCTTGGCGCTACCGCCGCCGACGTACAAGGTAAGCGGTGTCACGGTCTCGGTGTTCGTCTCGTCTTCGGCGTACTCCCGAATCGTCCTCATCTCATCGCCGTGGAACCGCTCGGGCCAATGACAGTGCTCGCAGGTATCGCGCGCCGGCCGCATGTTCTTGACAGGCGACTGAACTGGTTTCGGCACCGTGCGGCGAATGACCTGCCACAGCTGCCGCGTGCCTGCCACCTTGGATTCGATGAGCGCATTGACCCCTGGACCAACGTGGCATTCCACACAAGCGACGCGGGCATGGGGGCCGCTCTGATGCGCCACAAATTGTGGTTCCATCGTCGTATGGCAGACCTGGCCGCAGAACTGGGGCGTCTCCATGTAGTGCACCGCGCCGTATGACGCAATCGAAACAAGAACCAGGTTGACCACGGTGAGGAGGACGACGATGGCGATGATTTGGCGCTGTCTGCCGATGCGCAGATCGAACACCGGCCAGTCGGCCGGGGGAGCTTCAGGGTGCTGTCGTCGCCGTCGCCTGTCGAGGTGCACGCCGATCGGAATGAGCAGCAACCCGAGGACAAACGCGGCTGGCACCGCGGCAAATAACAGCAGCCCAAAGTACGGGCTGGAGACGAGACCGAGCGCGTCGAGAAGGAAGAGTGTGATGAACAGGACGGCCATCACGGTAGCAATGGCCGCCCCGACGAGTGTGATCGGATGCCGGAAAGCTGGCGGGAACTTGAGCGATGTGCGCACGGGCGCCTGATCAGCTCTTCTTCAAACTTTGCATGTAAGCGACTAGCGCATCAACGTCCGCCGGCGTCAGTTTGGGATGCTCCTTCATCAGGGGCTTCCGCTTCGCGTTGGTCTTCTTCGTCATCTCCTTCGGATTGACTATCCACTCGCGAATTTCGGCTTCGGTGAGCTTCGTCCCGACCTCGTCCAACGGACCCTTCTTGTTCCCTTTTCCCGCGACCGAGTGGCATGTCCCGCATTTGTTGGCCGCGTAAACCTTCTGACCTTGAGCGATCTTGGCCGCATCCTGCGCCGCGGCGGGCGCTGCGATGAGGAATGCTGCGAGGACGACCCCTGGAACCATGCGCATCGTGATTCTCCGTACGTTGTGAACTCGTCGCCGCAAGTTACCGTGACCACGTCCCTGGGGGCAAGCGAAAGGATGGCAGCAGCCAGCAGCACGAATTGCGAGACGAGCGAAGTTGGTATCGAGGATAAGCACGTTGCAGGCCGCTGTCAGCAGAACTTGTACCACAGATGACGCCTGGCAGAGGGCGTGTGAAAAATCACGCAGCATGCGGGATATTCCGCACACGGTACGCGGGCAGTCTCGAATTTCCCTTATGATCAGGCTGAGAACCCGCGGCACTGACCCTGCACAACGGATCCCGGCCGTCCATGTCGGGCTGCCGGATTTCGCGGTCAATTCAGCCATGCCCAATGCAACTGTATTAGTTGTAGACGACGAAGAACTCATCCGCTGGTCACTGACGGAACGCCTCAAAGCCGAGGGTTATCACGTCCTCGAGGCAGAAACCGGTGCCGCCGCACTCGAGAAGCTCCCGGAAGGCGTGGATCTCGTGCTCCTCGATTACAAGCTGCCCGACACGGACGGGGTCACCGTGTTGCGGAAGATCAAGGAATTCGACCAGGACACTCTGGTCATCCTGCTCACCGCGTATGCCAGCGTCGAAACGGCCGTCGAGGCAATGAAGCTTGGCGCCTACCATTTCGCCAACAAGCCGTTCAACCTCGATGAGGTTGTGACGACCGTGGAGCGTGCGCTCGAAACGACGCGCCTCCGGCGCGAAGTGCGCCAGTATCGAACGAACGCCGCCAGGCCGTACAACCTGCACAGCATCGTCGGTTCGTCCGAATCGATGACGGCATTGCGTCATCTTGTTGCGAAGGTCGCGACCAGTCCGGCCTCCACCGTGCTGCTGACGGGAGAGAGCGGCACGGGCAAGGATCTCGTTGCGAAGATCATCCACTACACGAGCGATCGCGCCGGCCGGCCGTTCATGAACATCACGTGTTCTGCCCTTCCGGAGAACCTGCTCGAAAGCGAGCTCTTTGGCCACGAGCGCGGCGCCTTCACCGACGCGAGACTGCAGAAGCGCGGCCTGCTCGAAACAGCGGATGGCGGCACGGTCTTTCTCGACGAAATTGCGGAGATGGTGCCGGCGCTGCAAGCGAAGCTGCTGCGTTTCCTGGAGGAGAAAGCGTTCAAACGGGTGGGTGGCGCCTCCGATATTCGTGTGGATGTGCGAGTCGTAGCTGCGACGAACCGCAATCTCGAAGATGAGGTCGCAAAGGGACGGTTCCGGAGCGATCTGTACTATCGCCTCCACGTCCTGCCGATTTCGCTGCCGCCGCTCCGCGCCCACGCCGAGGACGTGCCACTGCTCGTCGAGTATTTCATCGACGGATTCAATACCGAGTTCAGGAAGCGGGTGCTCGGCGCGAGTCCTGCCGCCTATACACTGCTCGAACGGTACGGGTGGCCAGGGAACGTCCGTGAGCTGCGCAACGTCGTCGAGCGTGCGATGCTGTTGTCAGAGGCGCAGCGGCTCGAAGCGAAAGATTTCGTGGCGCTCACGACTTCGGCTGGCTCCGGCGAGGACTTCGAATTGCCCGCGAAGGGTGTGGACCTCGAAGATCTGGAACGCAGCCTGGTGATTCAGGCGTTGCGCCGCTCAGGCGGCAATCAGACAAAAGCTGCATTGCTGCTGGGACTGAACCGCGATCAGATTCGCTACCGCATCGAGAAGTTTGGACTGACTGTTTCTCAGTAGCGTGCCGGCGAGCGTGAGCGATGGAAGTGTCAGGACGCCTGGCGCACAGGATCGTTGGTCAGTCGTCCGTAAGTGCCATCGGCGAGGCGCACGAGGAAACCGCGCTGGACGAGCGCGTCGAGCAACTCTGCACAGGTCTGTCCGTCGAGGCCCCAGAGACGCTGGGCTTGCTCGCGCTTGAGCCGCAGGCCAGGCATTTCGAGGTACTCTCCGCAGATTCGACGAATGATGTCGTCGCGGGTTGGAACGGAAGCCTGTTGATCCATCGCGCCTCCTCGATCACATCTTCGAAGCGCAGGACACCGGAGATGTCTTTCGATGATACGCCCGTACGAGGGTGTGTCAAGGCACGAATGCGGCAAAATCTTCGCGTGCGCGCTGCAATCGATGACATCGCACACGCCGGATTGCAGGAGACGGCATGCCAGTGATTCGGACCCAGCTTCCGCGGATCGCCGCTGCGATATTCCTTGCCGGCTTGCTCGGATGTGCGACCACGGGCCCACCGATTCCGGTGACCGCGTCACGCGCAGAATTTGACGCACTCGTGGGTGAGTGGGATGGTACGTATTCGAGCCGCGATACGCGTCGCAGCGGCTCCATCTGGTTCAAGTTGATCGCCGGCGAAGATCATGCGCACGGAGACGTGCTCATGACCGCAAGGGACCGGCAGATGGCATTCACGCGGAACCGGCCCGACCCGCGTTCGCAAGCTCGGCCAGACGGCGCGACGCAAGTGCTGAGCATCCGGTTCGTCCGAGCCGCCGATGGCATGGTGGATGGGCGGCTCGAACCCTATTGGGATCCCGACTGCGAATGTGAGGCGCGGACCATCTTCCGCGGCCGGTTGTTGGAGAATCGGCTCGAAGGCACCTTCACTACACGTCTGGCCTCCGGCCTGGAGGCTATCGGTGTGTGGAGTGCATCCAAACGGTGAGCGCGGTAAATTAGGGCGGTCTTCGACAGTTCGTGGATTACCGTCGAGCTGGAGTAGAATCGGCCCATCCTCGAGTCATCGGATCACTATGGGCACTCGACACTCTCCCGTGGCCGCCCGGGGCGTGACGCTCGAAGCGACGGTTCACGGCCAATCCAGAGTCAGTTTTCCAACCCGGAAGCGGGTCACCCCGCTGGACCGCTGGCTTGCGAGCCAGGTCCAGCAAACCATCAAAAAGGCGCGCGTCCGTCTCGAGCTCTGGGATGGTAGTTCGCCGTACGAAGCCTCCGGCCCAACAGTTGGCGACCTCGTGGTTGGCGACCGTCGAACGTTGATCGGGATTGCGGTCAACCCTGACCTGTACTTTGGCGAAGCGTACATGGCCGGCCGGCTCCACATCAGAGGCGTGATACGGCAGGTATTCGCCGCGCTCTCGGGTGCCTTGTTGGCGGATCCGACCTGGCGCGAACGCCTGAGGGCCGCCTTGGCGTCGGCGAACAACCTTCGCAGCGCGCGCCGTAACGTGCATCATCACTACGATCTCGGTAACGACTTCTACGCGCGGTGGCTCGATCCCGAGCTGATCTACACCTGCGCGTATTTCTCCGATCCCGGAATGTCCCTCGACGCGGCGCAACGCGCCAAGCTCGATCTCGTGTGCCAGAAACTGCGTCTGAGTCCTGGCGAAACCGTCATAGAGGCAGGCTGTGGCTGGGGTGCGCTCGCGCTGCACATGGCGCGTCACTACGGCGTGCGCGTTCGCGCCTTTAACGTTTCGAAAGAGCAGCTCGAGTACGCGCGCGAGCGGGCCATGCGCGAGCAGCTTGCGGGCCGCGTGGAATTCATCGACGACGACTACAGGAACGTGACGGGTGTCTACGACGTGTTCGTGTCCGTCGGCATGCTCGAACACATCGGCCTGCGACACCTGAACAGTCTCGCCACTGTCTTGCGCAAGACAATCAAGCGCCGTGGCGGTCGTGGACTCTTGCACTTCATCGGACGCGACGTACGCCGGCCTCTGAATTCCTGGATTCGCCGGCGAATTTTCCCTGGTGGGTATCCCCCGACCCTGGCGGAAGTTACCACCCGCGTGCTCGCACCGGCGGCGATGTCGGTGCTCGATGTCGAGAACCTGCGGCTCCACTACGCGCGAACGCTGGCGATGTGGAGCGAACGTTTTGCCCAGGCCACGGATGACGTGCGCAGCCGGTTCGGTCCAGAGTTCACGCGTGCCTGGGAGCTGTACCTCGCCGGATCGGAAGCGGCGTTCACTACCGGGTGGATGCAGCTCTTTCAGATCGTGTTTGCGCCCCGAGAATCGGATCCTCCATCGTGGACCCGCTCCGACCCATATGACCTTCCCGGGGCGCCAGTGTGATTCGATGCGACGCCCTCATCGTCGGGGGCGGACCGGCGGGCTCTACCTGCGCGCGCGAACTGCGACGCGCCGGGTGGGACGTCATCGTTGCCGACCGCGCGCGCTTCCCGCGCGACAAGGTTTGTGCAGGCTGGCTCACCCCGCGCGTCTTCGAGCTTCTCGAACTGGATCCAGACGAGTATCGCGCCACCGGGCTGACGCTGCAGGACATTACCGGTTTCAGGACCGGGCTCATGGGATCCGATCCGATTGAAACGCAGTACTCGCGTGTGGTGAGCTACGCCATCCGTCGCTGCGAGTTCGACGATTATCTGCTTCGGCGGTCGGGCGCACGTGTGCTCGAAGCGACGCCGATTGAAACTCTGCGACGCGACGGCAACACCTGGATTGCGAACGAGGAGATAGCGGCGCCGGTCGTTGTTGGCGCGGGAGGGCACTTCTGCCCGGTCGCCCGACATCTACGCGGCGGCGCCGACTCGTCCCAGCCGGTCGTCGCAAAGGAGGCGGAATTTCGACTCGCGCCAGCGCAAACCGATCGCGTTCCCGCCAGTCCCGCATTGCTCTTCTGTCACGATCTGGAAGGCTACGGCTGGTGCGTTCGCAAGGGGGACTATCTCAACATCGGCATCGGCCGGAGAGACAGCAGGCACTTTGCGAATCACGTGAAGAACTTCATGGCGCTGTTGCAGAGCCGATACGCGGTGACGGCTCCATCCCATGTGGCGTGGCGGGGACACGCGTACCTGGCTTCCGGCACCGGTCCTCGACCGCTCGTCGGCCCGGGGATACTGGTCATCGGCGATGCTGCCGGACTCGCCTATCCGGAAAGCGGCGAAGGGATCAGTCCCGCGATTGAGTCGGGCCACCTTGCCGCTGAGACAGTCGTGTCCGCTAACGGCTGCTACGAAGTCGAGCATCTTCAACCGTACGCGGATGCCTTACGCCGCCGGTACCCACCCGCGTCTCTGAGCCCCTGGCCAATTCGCGCGGCCCTGACGGCGATAGGCCGGATCCTGCTTGGTTCACCCGCATTCACGCGTCACGTGGTGCTCGATCGCTGGTTTCTCCGAACGTGAGCCTCGGTCGCGCGGCCCGTCACTCCTGACGGAGTGCGGTAAGGGGATCGATCCGTGCGGCGCGGCGTGCCGGCACATAACTGGCGCAGAACGCAATCGCCGTAAACACGGCGATCGCCAGGCACAGCGTGACAAAGTCGTGGGGCGCCAATCCATACAACATCGTCGCAAGCACGTTCCCGAAAGCCAACGCGCCAGCGATACCGAGCACCATGCCGATGGCAGCCAGAGTCATCCCGTGGCTGACGACCTCCGTCATCAGCCTCCTCGGTGTCGCTCCGAGTGCGATCCGGATCCCGATCTCCCGGGTCCGGCTGGCGACGGAATACGCGATCACGCCGGAGACGCCGACAGTCGCCAGCGCAAGCGCGACGAACGCGAACGCTCCGAGCAGCAGCGCGTTGAACCGCGGCGTCACGAGTACGCGCGAGAATCTCTCGTTCAGACTTACGACCGGGCTCACTTGCATACTCGGGTCAACCGAGGCCACGCGCGTGCGGACGCTCTGCGCCGACGGTTCTCTGTCGGTGCGCATGACGAGGTAGGCAGCGAGACGCGGATACTGGCGAATCGGCCAGTAAATCTCGGGCGGGGCCGCGAGGTCGGGGCGGTACGGTCGTATATCCCGGACGATCCCGACGATCTCACTGGTGTGCTTCATGATCGTGACGCGCTGCCCAATGGGATTGGCGCTGCCGAAGAAACGCGCGGCCAGCGACTGATTGATGACAGCCACGTGCGGCGCCCCTCCGACGTCGCGCTCGGTGAACGTACGTCCCTTCACCGTCGCGATCCCGACGACGTCGAAGTATTCAGGAGACACATCGAACCAGTTGACCGTTGCCGCGGATGGATCGATTGGAGGCGCCCCTTCAATGGCGATCGCTCCGGTCTCGACACCGCCAAACAGCGGCCCGGCGGAGGCGAGGGCAACCGACTGCATTCCGGGCAAGCCCGCAATGGCGTCCCGAGCCCGTTCGAGTGCGCCGACCGCGCTGCCGGTCGTGCGGTACGTATTCGCGGGCGCCAGCAGCCACGACGTGGCAAGCCCTTGGCGCGAGAAGCCCGGTTCCCAACGAAGCACGCGATCGAGTGCCCGCACCAGTAGCCCAGCTCCGACGAGCAGCACGAGCGCGAGCGCCATCTCTGCGATGACCAGTGCCGACCGCAACCGTGTTTCCCGGCGCGTACCGTGACGGCGGCCCTTGAGCGCGTCACCCAGATCGAAATCTGACGCTTGTCGCGCCGGTGCCAGCCCGAACAGAACAGCGGTGATCGCAGACAGGAGCACGGCAAAGATGGCGACGCGTGCATCGATGCTCACTTCATCCAGCCGGGGAATGGAGGCGGGCGCCAGGACGACAAACGCGCGCGTGGTCCACAGGGCGAGGAGGAGTCCTGCCGCGCCGCCGAGGAGTGACAGGACCAGGCTTTCGGTCAGCAGTTGGCGCACGAGCCGGCCGCGTCCCGCACCGAGCGAGGTGCGCACCGCAAATTCCGGGGCGCGCCGGGTCGCGCGAACGAGCAACAGACCCGCGACATTTGCGCAGGCGATCAACAGCACGAATGCCGTCGCGCCGAAGAACGTCCAAAGCGTTGTGCGAGTTGGAGCGACCGTTCGATCGCGGAGATTGAGCACGTTAATGCCCCACCCTGCATTCGCATCGGGATACGCCGCGGAGAGGCGCGCGGCGATCGTCTGCAATTCGGCCCGAAGTTCCGGTAGCGAGACGCCCGGTCGAAGCCGAGCGATGGCCGCGAATCCCCGCCACGAACGGTTGTCGACGTTGTCGATGCTCGCCGTCAGTGGTTTCCAGACTTCCACCGAAGGGAAATCAGGTACGTAGGCGTCCGCGGGCAACACGCCAACGACGGTGAACATCCGCCCGTCGAGCGATAGTGTGCGCCCGATGACAGCGCCATCGCCTTGAAGCGCGCGGCGCCAGAATGCGTGGCTGACCAGGACGACCCCGTTCGAGCCGCGATTCAGATCGGCGTCTTCGAACAGGCGGCCCAGCATCGGGGTGATTCGCAGAACGCGAAAGAATCCAGGAGTGGCAATCCCACCTTGAATTCCGGACGACCCTTCATCATTGCGCGCAATAAACGATTCCCCGCGCGCGACACCCGCCGACTCGAGGAGTCGGCTCTCGCCTGCCCAGTCAGCGACGTTCGGTGGCGAGGCAACGCACCACTCACGAACCCTCGGATTCGTCTCGCACACCAGCACCACGCGTTCCGACCCGGGAAACGGCAGCGGGCGGAGGACGATGCCGTTGACGACCGTAAACATGCTGGTGGTCGTGCCGATGCCGAGCGCCATCGTTGTTACGACGGTCAGAAGAAAGCCGGGTGTCTTGAGGAGCGTGCGTATTGCGAACCGAATATCCGCGGGCATGACAGGAGCCATAGGTCGGCGATGTTGCGCAAAACATGCCATACGCGCCGTTCACCGAAGTTTCATCGTTTCTTGGCGCCAGTTCACGACCTGGCGTTCATTGCGGCGTAAATTGCATACATGACTCGCACATCTGCCAGACTCTTGCTCTGGGGCCCGCGCATCCTCGGCGTGGGGCTCTGCGTGTTCGTGGGACTCTTCGCCTTGGACGCGTTCTCCGAGAATGCCTCGCTGGCGGCTGCCCTGGCCGCGTTCGCCGTGCACCTGATACCAGCGCTGGTCCTGCTTCTTCTCGTGGCGTTGTCATGGCGCTGGGAGTGGGTTGGAGGGCTCGCCTGCATCGCGCTGGCGGCGCTCTACGCCGCGAGCGTCGCAGGGAGTCACCCTGACTGGATCGTCGTGATTTCCGGTCCGCTATTCCTCGTTGGGGCGCTGTTTCTCTGGAGCTGGCGCCGGCACGACGAGATACGCAGAGTGGCGTAGAGGTCAGAGGTGGGGACAATCCCCCGGGACGTGGGGGATTCTTCCCAGCTCCAGGAAGCCATCCACGCGATCCGGCGATTTTCGCGCCATTCCTGACGAAAACCCGTCAGTTTTGCTCTGGCATATCCGTTGCTCCGACGGAAATCCGACAGGCACCAGAAAAACCTTTCCTCGGAGATGTCGATGCTGTCGAGAGACCGTGTGGAGTCCGTGCTGAATCGCATTCGGCCCATGTTGCAGGCAGATGGCGGCGATATCGAATTGGTTGACGTGCAGGGGAACATCGCGCGTGTCCGGCTCACCGGGATGTGTTCGGGTTGCCCGAGCGCTCACATGACGCTTTACATGGGCGTCGAGATGGCGCTGCGGGACGAGATCAGCGAGTTCGAAGAACTGCAGATCGTCTGAGGCACCATGCGCGCAGCCAACCAGTTCTCGCCCGATCAGGTCGTCGTCGGCCAGAGTCCGCGCATGCGTGCGGTGTTTGATTTTGTCAAGGTTGTCAGCCGTAGCCATAGCAACGTCATCATCACGGGCGAGAGCGGGACGGGGAAAGAACTCATTGCCAACATGCTGCACTGTCAGAGCGGGCGGCGGCACCAGCCGTTTGTCGCGGCCAGCTGCGCGCTCTTTTCAGAGACGCTCATTGAGACAGAGCTGTTCGGGCACGAACGCGGCGCGTTTACCGGGGCGATTCGTGACAAGCCAGGCCGATTCGAGCTGGCTCAGGGAGGCACGCTGTTTCTCGACGACATCGATGACGTCCCACTGTCGATGCAGGTCAAGCTCCTGCGCGCGCTCCAGAATCGTCAGGTTGAACGTGTCGGCGGCACTCGCACGATCCCGATCGACGTACGCATCATCACGGGAACGAAGCGGAATCTGGAGCAGATGGTGGCCGAGGGCAGGTTTCGCGAGGATCTCTACTTTCGTTTGAACGTGCTGCCGATCGTGCTGCCACCGCTCCGCGAACGTCGGGAAGACATTGCCGCACTGGTTCAGCATTTCTTGGCGAAGTACTCGCGCGAACGGGGCATCGACGTTCCGGAGCTGTCGCCGGTCGTGCTATATGCATTCTCCCGCTACGACTGGCCTGGCAACGTGCGCGAGCTCGAAAACGCGTGCGAGCGAATCGTGCAAACGTGCACGTGCGGCACCGTTCGTATCGGCTGTGTGGCGGCGAGCGTTCTCTTTGGTGCAGCCAAGCTCAACGGCGTCCATGCCGAGATGCCGCTTGCCTCCGTGGATGCCTCAATCTCGCTCGACGATCGACTCAAGGAAGTCGAATCGAACCTGATTGGCTGGGCGCTCAAGGTCACGGATGGGAACAAGTCAAAGGCTGCGGCGCTGCTGAATATCAAGCGCTCGACATTGGGCGACCGGATCGCTCGATGCGGACTGACGGAGCCGCCAGCGCCAGACAGTCCCAACGGCGTCGTCGTCTGAGGACGGGGCGGGCGTCGTTGCGCTCATACGAGGGCCAATGCGGCCTGTTCTCGATTGACGTGTTTGAGCACGGCGTCGGCAACACCGCTCGCCTCCGCGATGCACGCATTCATCGACAAGGCACGATAGGAATTCCCCGCGAGGAACAGCCCTGGAACCGATCGAAGCCGCTCCTCGATGTCACGCAACCTGGCCAGATGTCCCCTGACGTACTGCGGGATTCCTCGCGTGTGCCTGACGATATGCACGAATTCCGGTGCAGCTTTCACCCCCATGACCGCCGCCAGATCCCGCTGGACGACTTCGAGTAGTTGATGGTCGGTGAGGGCGACCGCACCGCGGTCGAGCGCGCCGCCGACCATGACTCGGAGCAGGGCTTTTCCCGCCGGCGCGCGGTTGCGGTAGATGCTCGACTCCCACACCGCACCGAGGATCCTGAACGGCTCGCCTCGAGGGACGAGAAAACCGAACCCGTTCAGCGCGCGGGTCTTCTCGATGAGCGCAGCGGGATATCCGACACACACGACGGCGAGCGGCGCGGTCGGAATTCCTCCGAGGAGATCGGAAAGCATCGGATCGAAACCACGAACCAGGGCCGCCGAGTCAGCCGCCGCTCCGGCCAGTACGACCGCGTTGGCCTGAATCGCTCCACTCGAAGTCGCCACCGCGAACTGTCCGTCGCGCGACGTGCCGCCTTGCGGCCAAAGCATCCGAACCGCAGTCGAGGTGCGAATGGACCCTCCGAGGGCGAAGGTCAACCCGTTGATCAGCTCGGTCATGCCGCCGATGAGCGACGTGAGGCGACCTCCAGGAACAGCCGTCGTCCGGCCCCCTTGCTTCTGGCGGTTCGCGAGAAGCGCTCGAACGAGGCTGCCGTGCTCCTCCTCCATCTGGTGCATCCGCGGGAAGCAGGCGCGGAGTGACAACGCGCGAGCGTCGCCGGCAAACATCCCAGACACCATCGATCCGACGAGAATCTCAGCCGCTTCACGACCGATATGTCGCACGGCGAAGTCGTCGATCGACTCATCGTCGTCCACTCGGCGGCCGGCAAACGGCTCGAGCGCGACCCGAAGCTTGCCTCTTGTCGACAGCGCCGAAGTGGTGAGGAGGGATGCCGGAGACGTCGGCACTTCGCGAAGACGTCCGCGGCGCACAATGAACCGTCGGCGCGCGGCATCGTTACTCGGCAGTACGCGCGGTTCGAGATTCAGGTCGCGAATGAGACGCCATGTCTCCGGCGCATTGTCGAGAAAGCCGTTCGGCCCAGCCTCACATGTAAATCCGTCAATTTGTTCCGTTCGAATATTCCCGCCAGGCTTTGGCGCCCGTTCGAGCACGAGGATTTCAGCGGCAGGCTCCTTCTTCTTCAGTGCGATTGCAATTGAGAGTCCTGCGATGCCGCCGCCGGCAATGACGATTCGCTTCATAATCCCGCCGCGGCCGCACTCGGCCGATGAACTTCTGGTTGTGCCATGTCGCCAACGCTGTCCCTCACGAGTCCCGCCAGAGCGTCGACGAATCGCGGATGGGTGTTGAGGGCTGCCGTCCGGTGGTAGCCGGTGATCCCGGCCTTGCGAGCGATGTCCGCGAACAGGACGTCGACTTCGTAGAGCGTCTCGATATGGTCCGAGACAAACGACAAAGGCACGATGAGAACGTCTCTGACGCCGCTCCGACCGAGTTCGACGAGAGTTTCATCGGTGCCCGGTCCCAGCCAGCGCACCGGTCCGGTACGGGATTGGTACGCTAGCACTTGTCGATTCCGCAGTCCAAGGCGCGCCAGGATGCCAAACCGTGTCGCATTGATGTGCGACAGATATGGATCGCCGGCCTCGATGAACCGCTGCGGCAGGCTGTGCGCGCTGAAGAGAATCACCGTCCCAGGCCTTCGATCCTCCGCAATCGCGTGCCACGCGGCGTTGACGGTGTCCCCCATCGCATCGAGGTATCGAGAATCAGCTGAATAGTGGTGGATGTGGCTAATCTCCAGCCCGGACTTGAGTTCTCGCCACTGCGGACTTGCGAGCACGCGGTCGAACTCGCGCTGAGAAGATCCCGTGGTCGCCTTCGAGTAGTGAGGGAAAAGCGTGAGCGTCACGACCCGAGTGATGCCGGCGGCAGTGATGGACGCGAAGACATCGGCTGCTGAAGGTCGCGAGTATCGCATCGCCACGTAGACGCGGTAACGCCCGCCGCTCGCGGCCTCGTTGAGACGCGTCTCGAGCGCTTCGGCTTGCGCGCGGGTGATGGCCAGTTGCGGCGACCCGCCGCCGATGAGGGCATAGTTGCGACGCACGGCCGGCCCGCGGACTTTGGCGAGGAGCCGAGCCAGCATCGGCTGCAACGCCGCGCCGCCGGGGAGTTCGATGATCTCGCGATCGGAAAACAGGTTGACGAGAAATGGCTCGACCGACGCGAGATCGTCGGGGCCGCCAAGGTTGAGAAGCACGACAGCGATCTGGCTTGACGCGTTCATAGGTCCTCAGATCGTCCGGGAAAAGGTCGGCGATGCCTGGTGTGACGCGAGGTACCGATCGAAGGCCATTGAAATCGCGCGCACGAATCGCCGCCCTGGGGCGGTGACCTCGAGGCCGTCCGGTGTGATGATGACGAAGCCATCTCGTGCCGGGCCGCCTGGCGCTTCGAGGGCGGACAGTTCCGCCGCGAAATACGTGTCAAAGTCGATATCGAACCTGCGAGCGATTGCTGCGCGTTCGACGCGGAAGTTGCACATGAGCTCAGTGATGACCTGGCGCCGAACACGATCGTCCGGGTTCAGGAGGTAACCGCGTTCGATGGGAAAGCGATCGGCATCCAACGCCGCATAGTAGGTGGTCAGTTTCTTCGCGTTTTGCGCATACGCTCCGCGAAGATCGCCAATGGCCGAGAGCCCGACGCCGACCATGTCAGTCGCGGGCCGCGTCGTGTATCCCATGAAGTTGCGATGGAGACTGCGTTCGGCCATCGCAATCGCCAGATCGTCGTCCCGGCGGGCGAAGTGGTCCATGCCGATGGAGACGTAACCGGCCGCCTCGAACGCGTCTATCGCCGCGCCAATCAATTCGAACTTCAGCGCCGGGCCTGGCAGGGCCGAAACGTCAATCAGTTTCTGATGAGGACGGAGCCACGGCACGTGGGCGTACGAGTACACCGCGATCCGATCGGGCGCCATCTCCACGACCGAGCGCAGCGTCTCCGCGAATGTCTCGCGCGTTTGACGGGGCAATCCGTAGATCAGATCGAGGTTGATCGAATCGAAGCGAAGTGTGCGGGCACACGCGTAGAGCTCGCGGGTTGCGGCTTCGGATTGCCGCCGTCCGATGGCCTCCTGGACGGCGGGATTGAAGTCCTGAACGCCCATGGAGAGCCGATTGAATCCAAGGGAACGCAGGAGCGAGAGTTGTTCGCGAGTCGTCACCCGCGGGTCGATCTCGATAGCCTGCTCGGCCCCGCGATCGACATCAAAATTGGAGCTGATGAACTCGTGCAGCCGGGCGATTTCCGCCGGACTCAGATAGGTGGGCGTGCCACCTCCCCAGTGATGCTGGACGACGTGCCGCCGCGGACCAAGGTGTTGTGCGAGCATGACGAGCTCGCGTTCGAGGTATCCGAGGTAGCGGGCGGCGACATCGTGCGAGCGCGTCGCGATCATCGTGCACCCGCAGTAGGTGCATCGTTCCGCGCAGAATGGCAGGTGGACGTAGAGCGAGAGCGGCTCCTCAATGTGGGTTGACGCGTCCGCCAATCGCTCCAGGTACGAACCCCCGTCGAAACCGGTATGGAACTCAACCGCGGTCGGATACGAGGTGTATCGAGGGCCCGGTCGGTCGTACTGCTGAATGAGGGTGGCGGTATCGCCAGGCACGGCAGCTCCGAGCGACGCCGTCTCGAGAATGGCCATGCCGATTGCGATCACCAAACTGCGTGCCGCTGGTATTTGATGCAATCTGGCGGCGAAAACCGGCCGTTTGCGCCCGATCCGCGCAGAATCCGTTACCGGGTTTCGCCGGGCTGCCGGAAATCCGGCGGCTCCCGGTCAAGGCTCCCCTGGCGCGAAGATCGCAACTCTCGCATCCGCTGCGAATCTTTGAGATTGTGCCGGTCACGACTTGTCGGCACGGGGCTCTGGAGGCTGGCACCGACGTTGCGGTACGCGCCAATCAATGGAGAACAGGGCCCGCGCGGGAGTCGCGTCCGCATCGCCGCCTGGTGAATGCCGAGCCGTCGATCCGATCGTGGTCGGATCCAGCCGACGCATGCGCGCGGTGCTCGAATTCATTCGGGTCATTCGAACGAGCGAGAGCAACGTCCTCATCATCGGGGAGACGGGCACCGGTAAGGAGACCATCGCAAACCTGATCCACGAATCGAGCTCCAGGCGCGGCCGGCCGTTTGTTCCCGTGAGCTGCGCCGTGCTGACGGAAACCCTGATTGAGTCTGAATTGTTCGGCCACGAGCGCGGTTCATTTACCGGCGCCATCAAGGATCGGCCGGGACGGTTCGAAATTGCGGACGGGGGCACCATCTTTCTCGATGACATCGACGACGTGCCACCGTCAGTGCAGGTGAAGCTGCTGCGGGTCATCCAGCAGCGCGTCGTTGAACGCGTGGGCGGGACCCGACAGATTCCCATCGACGTTCGCGTCATTACGGGATCGAAGCGCAGCCTGCGCCAAATGGTCGCCGATGGAAAATTCCGGGGAGATTTGTACTACCGGCTCAACGTCCTGCCAATCTGGCTCCCACCGCTGCGCGAACGCCGGGAGGACATCCCGCTCCTGACGGATCACTTCATGCGGCGGTTCTTCGAGGCGCGGACAGGTCGAGTTCCGGAGCTGTCGGCGACGGTGAGGGAGGCATTTCTCCGCTACAGTTGGCCCGGCAACGTGCGCGAACTCGAGAACGCCTGCGAACGGATTGCGCAGACGTGCAACTGCGACACCGTTCGATGCGCGTGCATGCCTGCGAGTGTGCTGCTCGACGCCCAAAAGCAGGAGCCGTCGCGAGTGGCGGAGTTGTCACCATCGTGCGCGTCGGTCTCGCTCGACGAGCGGCTGCACGAAGTCGAGACGCAACTCATTACCTGGGCGCTGAAGGCCAGCCACGGAAACAAGTCCAAGGCGGCGGAACTGCTTCGCATCAAGCGCTCCACCCTCGGCGATCGAATCCGCAAGCTTTCCCTCGAACATCTCCAGCAGTACGAGTAACGACGAGGCCTGGCGGATTTCCGCCGCCGCGCCTCACCGCAAACGCCACGCCGCGCCGGAATCCCGTCGGCCGGGCGCGGCATCTTCTGGGAAGTTGCTGCATTTTCACAGGTTTGACTGGGGCATGTTCCTTGCTCGGCTGAGGGGCGATCGGTGACGTAGGAGCGATCGAGTCCCGCTCTGTGCTGACGTTAGTGGCGCACGCGGGGCGGTCGTCGCCCGCGCAAGGAGGATTCATGGGTCGCGTGTTGCGAACCCGCCGTCCTGCCGCCGCCATTGCCGCGGCCGTTGTGATCTGGCTCGGCGTCGTTCTCGGACTGAGCGCGACGACGAGCGATCAGCAGGCCGCTGCCGTGGAGCTCGGCGTCAAAGCCACCCCCACCCCGCCGGCATCACCTGTTCCCGCGAATCAGTCCGTGGCCGCAGCGAGTGGATATGTCGGTGAAACCGCCTGCCTGGACTGTCACGAGGACCAGAGCAAGGGGTATCACAACAGCCCACACGGGCGAGCGCGCAACCCCCGGACGCCGGCGGCTGCGGAGACGTGCGAGACCTGTCATGGTCCGGGGAAACAGCACGTGGACACCGACGGCGAAGGACCGATCGGCAACCCGGCGAAGCTGAAGCCGCGTCAGGTCAGCGAACTGTGCACGACCTGCCACACGCGGAGCGAGCACAACCAGTGGGCCGGCGGCAAGCACGATTCGCGAAACATTTCCTGCGCGACGTGCCACAGCGTGCACGAGCCAAAGTCCGAGACGGCGCAACTCAAGAAAGTCAACCAGACGGAAACCTGCGTCCAGTGTCACAAGACACAGGTCAGCAAGCTGCATCGCTCCGCGCACATGCCGGTGCGCGAGGGCAAGATGGAGTGCACGACGTGCCACAACCCGCACGGCTCGCAGAATGTGAAGATGCTCCGCGAAGGCAACTCGATCAACGAAGCCTGCTCGACCTGCCACGCGGAAAAACGCGGACCGTTCTTGTGGGAACACGCGCCGGGACGCGAGAGCTGCGTCACCTGTCACGATCCGCACGGATCGAACAACGACCGGATGCTGGTCGCAAAACCGCCGATGCTCTGCCAGCGGTGTCACATCCATAGCCGCCACCCCGCGACGATCTACGACAACACGCAAGTGGCGGTCAACAAGAGCAACCGTGTCGTGGGTCGCGCCTGTCTGAACTGCCACTCGCAGATCCACGGTTCGAATCATCCGAGTTCAGGCAAGGTCTTCGTCCGGTAGCCGCAGGAGGATTGAAGTGCGCACCAGAACGGGAAGTCTGATCGCAGCGCTCTTGCTGACCCTTGCCGTGCCAGCGGCGGGCCAGCAGGAGAACCAGGCGCCTTCCCAGGCGCCGACACCAAAGGTTGCGCAGTCGTCGCCGGTCGAGTCGGCGCCGAGTGATGTGCCCGCCATCGGCCGCATCGACTTCGGCTTCCGAAGCGACAACGTCAGCGGTGATGCGGCGCGCTACAACCGCTTTCGCGATCTGCGCCAGGGGGCCTTTGTCGATCGCTTCCGGCTCGGCAAGGAAACCGAGCGCTGGGTCTTCCTCGGCGAGGCACGCAATGTCGGCTATCGCGACCAGCGGTTCTCGGGGGAGTTCGAATCGATCGGCAAGGTGAAGGCAAAGTTCACCTGGGATCAGATTCCGCTCTTTATCAGCGAGGATACGCGCTCGCTGCAGAACAATCTCGGGGGAGGTGTCCTCGATGTGGACGACGCAATCCAGCGTGGCATCCAGGACCGGACGCTCGCGCTCGCCGATGCGGTGTCACGGGCGAAAGCGTTCGATATGCGCAGCCGTCGCGACGTGGCGGCGCTTGATCTCACGTACACGGCCAACAAGGAGGTCGATTTCATCCTGAAGTTGCGGAACACCGAGCGAAACGGTACCCATCTCCAGAGCTTCGGCCTGCTCAACTCCCCCGGGGGAGGTATCTCGCAGGAACTCGGCATTCCCATGGACACCCGCACGACGGATTTCCGGGCCGGCGTCGAGTATGCCAACCGGAGCGGGATGGTCAGCGCCGGGATCAACGCGTCCTGGTTCGACAACCGCATCCCGACCGTCCAGTTCGACAACCCGCTGCGGATCACCGACATCTCCGCGGGGCCCGCCCGCGGGCTGGCGGTGATGTGGCCGTCGAACAGCCTCGTCTCGTTCGTCGCCAACGGCGCCTACAAGCTGCCGGCCAAGACTCGCGCGACGGCCGCAATCTCGATCGGGCGTGCCAATCAGAACGAGCCGCTCGCCGCGCCGACGATCAACTCGGCGCTCGTGGCGCCGCCGCTCGAGCGCGCCAGCGCCGAAGCTCGCGCCAACGTCGTCTCGATGGTCTACGACCTGAACTCGCGTCCGTTGGAGAGCGTCTGGTTGAACGCGCGGTACCGCTTCTACGACTACGCGAACCGGACGCCGATCTTCGACACCTTCGCGCTGGTCGGCGACTGGACGACGAGCAGCAACGCGTGGGAGAGCGAGCCCCTCAGCGTCAAACGGCACACCGTGGATTTCGACGCGTCGTTCACGCCGCTGAGCTATCTCGCCTTCGGTGCCGGTTACGGTCGCGAGAATGCCGAGCGCAGCTACCGGATCTTCGAAAACACCGCGGAGGACGTCTTCCGCATGTCGGTCGACAGCACCGGCAACCAGTACGTGACGTTGCGCCTGAAATATGAGTTCTCGCGACGTGACGGCGGAACGCTGGACGAGCACCTGCTCGACGAGGTTGGCGAACAGCCGGAGACACGGCATTTCGACGTCGCCGACCGCGATCGATCGAGAGTAACCGGCCTGTTGACGGTCGCACCGGTCGCCTGGCTGAGTGTGAACGGTACGCTCGGCACCGGCCGCGACGATTACCGGCACACGGGGTTTGGCCTGCGCGACAACCGGAATCGCAGCTACGGCGTCGGATTCGATCTGATGCCGGTGAGTACCGTCAACTTTGGCGTCAGCTACGACCGTGAAAAGTACACCGCCAATCAGTACTCGCGGACGGCCAGCCCGCTGCCCAGCACGCAATTCACCGATCCGACGCGCGACTGGTGGATCGACTCGAACGACACCGTCAATACCGTCTCGGCGAGCATCGACTGCCTGAAGACGCTGCCGAAGACCGACATTCGTCTCGGCTACGACCTGACCGACGGCAAAGCCACCTATGTCTACGGGCTTCCCCTGGGCTCGACCGCCTTCGTCGCCCCGGCGTCGCTGCAGCAGCTCCCGCCGCTGCGCAATCGAATAACCGGAGGGCGGGCCGACGTGCAGTACTTCATCAGGCCGCGCATCGCGCTCGGGGTCGTCTATTGGTACGAGGCCTACCGCGTCGATGATTTCTCGCTGAACACGAAAACCATCGACACGCTCAGCATTGGCACGGCGACCATCTACTCGGGCTACTTGTATCGACCGTACACCGCACATACCGGCTGGCTGAAGATTTCGTATCTCTGGTAACGAGCCGCGCACGTCGAGGCGGTAGCCGGGGCGTCTATTCGGCGGGGGCTCGCACTGATGCGCAAACGGCTGCTGATCTTGACGTGTGTGCTGCTCGGGTCGATCTCATGGCAGGTCACTCGCCGGACTCCCCCGCCGGTCCACGCGCCTGCACCGGAGGTCAGAGCGGCAGCGGCCGGGCACGATCAAGCGGGTTCGGCCTCCCTTCGTGTCGAAGTGCCTCCGCCGCCGTTTTCAGAGGGTATTTTTCCCTGTTCCGAGTGTCACAACGAAAAAGACCTGCCGACGAACCGGACGCGCCGTCAACTCGTCGACGCGCACGATGACATCATCCTGAAACACGACGAGGAACATCGGTGGTGTCTCGACTGCCACGACGCCGACAATCGCGACCGGTTGCATCTTGCCGGTGGCCAGCCGGTGCCGTTCGAGGAGTCGTATCAACTCTGCGGCCAGTGCCACGGCGAGAAGTACCGCGACTGGCGAGCCGGTGTTCACGGCCGACGGGTCGGACAGTGGAATGGACCGAAGGGTTATTTGCTATGCGTGCACTGCCACAGTCCGCACCAGCCACGATTCAAGCCGCTCGCGCCAAAGCCGGCCCCGAACCGGCCGATGCGGCCAGGCTCGTAGCGGCGGGAGTACTGAGGGAGGGAGCATCCCGTGGATGACAAGCCTGTAGCGGTCAGCCGGCGGAAATTCGCGACGGTCACCGCTGCCGCCGCCGCCGGTTGGGTGCTGACCGCGTGCGGTCCGCGCCGGCTGCACGACGTCCCCGCCGATCGCCTGCGGCAGCTGGTGCGAGACATGGAGCGCGAGTACTCCGCAAAGTACGGCACGCAGGTGTCGGTCTCCGACGCCGGTCCGATGCCGGGTGTGCTCTTTGGGTATGCGCTCGACATCTCGCGGTGCATTGGGTGCCGCCGCTGCGTCTACGCGTGCGTCGCGGAGAACAACCAGTCGCGCGATCCCCAGGTCCATTGGATCCGTGTGCTGCAGATGGACAAGGAGCATGGCGTCGATTTCACGCACGCCGACGCCTATTACCAGCCGTCCGAAGTTCCTCAGGAAGGGCATTTCTACATGCCCGTTTCCTGTCAGCAATGCAGGGATGCTCCCTGCACGAAGGTCTGCCCGACCGGCGCAACCTGGGCCGAAGAAGATGGCATCGTGGTGATCGACTACGACTGGTGTATCGGGTGCCGTTGCTGCATGGCGGCGTGCCCGTACGGTGCGCGGCATTTCAACTGGAGCACACCATCGCTCCCGACAGGCGAAGTGAACCCGGCCATGCATTACCTCGGCAACCGGCCGCGGCCGAAAGGTGTCGTCGAGAAATGCACGTTCTGCATTCAACGCGTGCGCGCCGGCCGATATCCGGCCTGCGTCGAGGTGTGTCCAGTCGGCGCCCGAAAGTTCGGCAATCTGCTCGATCCCGAGAGTGAGATCCGCTACATCATCGAGCACAAACGCGTGATGGTCCTCAAGGAAGAGTTGAGCACGATGCCGAAATTCTTCTATTTCTATGGAACGTGAGGTGGCTGTGGAAACCCGGCGTCGGTTGTCGCGTTTCATAAGCGGCTGCGCGAGGCTCGCGCTGAGCGGCAACCCCGCGTATTGGGCGTGGGTCGGCTTTCTCCTGATCCTCATCGTGTCGGGCGCGCTCGCCTACCTCAACCAGCTTCGCGTCGGGTTGGCGCTCACCGCCATGCGAGATCAGGTGAGTTGGGGGTTCTACATCGGCAATTTCACGTTCCTGGTGGGCGTTGCCGCCGCGGCGGTCGTCCTCGTGATTCCGGCCTACGTCTACGACTGGAAGCCGATCCGGGAAATCGTGATCTTCGGTGAACTGCTGGCCATCAGCGCCATCGTGATGTGCCTGCTGTTCGTGACGGTGGACATCGGCCGGCCGGAGCGTTTCTGGCACCTGATACCGCCGCTCGGCCGTCTCAACTTCCCGCGCTCGATTCTTGCGTGGGACATGATTGTGCTGAACCTGTATCTGCTCGTGAATCTGATCGTCGTCGTCCATATCCTGTTCTGCGCGTTCTCGGGGCGCGACTACGAGAAGCGCCTTGTCGTTCCGCTGGTGCTGCTCTCGATTCCGATGGCAATCGGGATTCACACGGTGACCGCGTTTCTGTACAACGGACTGGCGGCGAGGCCGTACTGGAACGCGTCCATTCTCGCCCCGCAGTTCCTCGCCTCGGCGTTCAGTTCGGGGCCGGCCATCCTGCTGGCGGTGCTGCAGCTGCTTCGCAAGTTCACGCGATTCGAAATCCGGGACGAGGCGATCTGGAAGATCGCGGAGCTGATGGCCTACGCAATTTTCATCAACCTCTTTCTCCATGGCGCGGAAGCATTCAAGGAGTACTACTCGCATACCGAACATCTGCTCTACACCCGCTACTGGTTCCAGGGGATCGGTGAGCATCGGACGCTGGTGCCATACGCGTGGTCGGCTGTGGCGCTGAACCTCCTGGCATTAGGCCTGTTCATCGTGCCGCGTACACGCCGCAACTGGATCACCCTGAACATTGGCTGCCTCGCGACCTACGCCGGCTGTTACATCGAGAAAGGAATGGGTCTGATAATTCCGGGGTTCACCCCTGACACACTTGGCGAGATCTACGAGTATTACCCGACGATTACGGAAGTCCGCGTCGCGGCCGGTGTGTTTGCGGTTGGGTTCCTCCTCTTTACCGTGCTGCTGAAGGTGGCGGTGCCGGTCATGCTCGCAGACGCGCAACGGGGTCACCCCACCGACGCGCCCGGGTCCGAAGCGCTGCCGGATATCCGGCACTCCGTCTCTCAGGCGGTGGTGCCGTCCTGAAATCGGCGAGAATCTGCCGGGCATTCGCTTTGCCCTCTCCGATTCATGCCATGTGCGATGGCGTGTGATCCTGGAGGCCTCCAGGCCTCGAATCGTGCGCCTCTCCTCCGCCTCCGAGCGCACCCTTTGCGAATTGCGCTCGTCGGCAACCCCAACGTCGGCAAGAGCGTCTTCTTCGGCTGGCTGACCGGCCGATACGCCACTGTCTCCAACTACCCGGGAACGACGGTGAGCATCACCAGGGGACGTGCGCTCATCGGAGCAGAGGTCTGCGACGTGATCGACACGCCGGGTGTGAACACGCTGGAAGGTTTGCTCAGCGAGGACGAACAGATTACCCGTCGCTTGCTGACGGAGGGAGGCGCTGAGCTGGTCGTCCAGATCGCGGACGCCCGGAACCTTCGGCGCGCGCTGCAGCTCACCTCGCAGCTTGCTGACGTCGGCCTGCCGATGGTCCTCGCGTTGAACATGCTGGACGAGGCTCGCGCCCGCGGCGTCTGTATCGACACCGAGGAGCTATCGCGACAGCTCGGTATCCCGATCGTCGAAGCGGTGGCGATCGAAGGGCGCGGAATCAACGAGCTGCGCTCCGCATTGCCGGACGCCGCGGTTCCCCGTGCGAGCAGATCCGATGCGCGGGAACATGCCGCATGGGCCGACTCGATGGCGGCTCGCTACCGGCGCATCACGCCGGTCTCGCTCGGGCGAGTTCAGGAATGGCTCGGACGTGCTGTCCGACAGCCCCTCACCGGACTCCCCATACTCGCCCTTGTCCTTTACGTGACGTACGTATTCGTCGGTGTCTTCGGTGCTCAGACGCTGGTGGGTGCGCTCGAGGAGGGACTCTTCGAGGGTTACGTGAATCCTGCGGCAGCTGCACTCGCCGCGTACATCCCTTCTCAACTCGTCAGGGACTTTCTTGTCGGGAACTATGGGCTCATTTCGATGGGCCTGACCTACGCCATTGCGATCGTCCTGCCGGTGGTCACGACGTTCTTTCTGGTGTTCGGTTTTCTCGAAGACAGCGGCTACATCCCCCGCCTTGCCATCTTCAGCGACCATCTGTTCCGCGCGATGGGCCTCAACGGCAAGGCCGTCCTGCCGATGGTGCTCGGACTTGGCTGCGACACGATGGCGACGATGACGACGCGGATTCTCGGGACGCCGAAAGAACGCCTCATCGCAATCACGCTGCTTGCACTCGGTGTTCCCTGCTCGGCGCAGCTTGCGACGATCATGGGCATTCTCGGGGGCATCTCAGTTGCCGCTCTGCTCACGCTCTTCGCCGTCGTCGTAGCCCAGATGGTGTTCGTGGGCTTTCTGGCCGCGCGCGCGCTTCCCGGGGAGCGTTCCGAGTTCGTTCTCGAGCTTCCGCCAATTCGCTTGCCGCGACTGAAGAACCTCGCAACAAAGACCGTGCTGCGCGTGCGCTGGTATCTGGGAGAAGCCGTGCCGCTGTTTCTTGCTGGCACGGCGTTGTTGTTCGTGCTCGATCGGACCGGCGCGCTTGCTCTGATCACCAGCGCAGCCCGTCCGGTGGTGACTGGCGCCCTCGGCCTTCCCGTGGAATCCGCCGAAGTCTTCGTGATGGGCTTCCTGCGCCGGGATTATGGCGCAGCGGGCCTGTTCCAGCTCGCAAACAACGGCAGCCTCTCGGGTGTCCAGTCGGTCGTCGCGCTGACGGTAATGACACTCTTCGTCCCGTGCGTGGCGAACCTGCTGATGATTATTCGCGAGCGCGGCCTCAAGACCGGGCTCGCTATTCTCGCGGCCGTCACCGTGATAGCGCTCGGGACGGGCACCGGTTTGCATTTCGCTCTCAGCGTGCTCCATGTGAGTTTCTGAGGAACGCTCGTGACAATCATTTCGCTCGCGGCGTTGAAAACCGGAGCTCGTGGGCACGTGACCAGCGTGATCCGCGACCTCACCGGCCGCGCGGAACGGCTTGCCGCGCTCGGCGTGACTCAGGGTGCGTCCGTGAGGGTGCTGCAGACGTTTCCGGTCATTGTGTTCGAGTGCGATCAGACGGAAGTGGCGATCGAGCGCGCAATGGCCCGGGCGGTGCTGATCGCGGTTACCCGCGACGCGGACGCCTGAATGGAGAGGGTGCCGGATTTCCGGCACCCCGCCGCATCACTGCCTGCATTCCTCCATTTTCATGGGTTGAATCGAGTGCGAACGGCCCGGGTCTGCCCTTTGCAGTTCCCCTCCGCATTCGGACGGCCTTCGCGTTGGAGCGGGCATGAAGCCATCGTTCAGGGATTTTGAGCATCTCGTCCGGCTTGCGGGTTTGTTTCTCGTAGGGCTGCTGGTGTTTGCCGTGGCCCGGGCGGCATATGTGCCAAAGGATTTTGGCAAGTACGGCCACTATCGCCCGGGTTCATTGGACGACGAGGCCGCGCATACCCCGATCTATGCGGGCCGGGCCCGCTGCGTTGAATGTCACGAGGACGTGGTCGCCATTGCCGCCCCATCACGCCACAAGAACCTCGGGTGCGAGGGGTGCCATGGCGCGTTGAAGCAGCACGCTGACAACCCTGAAGTCGCTGTGCCGCAACCGGATGGTCGCGCGGACTGCATGCGCTGCCACAGCGCACGAACGGGTCGACCGGCGAACTTTCTCAACATCGACGCCGAGGAGCACTCGGGCGCCGATGCCTGCGTGAGCTGTCACAAACCTCACGATCCGCGTGCGGAGTCTGGAGAGTCGAATGGACAAAACGCGCCGTGACTTCTTGATTCTCGGCAGCCGCCTGCTCGTGATGACGGGTGCGACGGCCGCAGCGCTCGAGCACGTGCTCGCCGGGACGCCCGAAGCGGCGACCGAATACAAGAGGGCCGAGCACTGGTGGGCGATGATCCTCGACCTCGAGAAGTGCATCGGCGCGGGCCACTGCGTACGCGCGTGCAAGACCGAGAACGGCGTCATCGACGAGCCGATGTTCTTCCGCACATGGGTCGAGCGGTATCACATCGACATGAACGATCCGGACCATCCGATTGTCGACTCACCGGATGGCGGCATCAACGGATTCCCTGAGAAGTATCCCGACGGCAGCGGCAAGACATTCTTCGTTCCGAAGATGTGCAACCACTGCAAGGACTCGCCCTGCACGCAAGTCTGCCCCGTGGGCGCGACGTTTGAAACCGAAGACGGCGTCGTCCTCATCGACAAGGACTACTGCGTGGGTTGCCGCTACTGCATCCAGGCCTGCCCGTACGGGTGCCGTTATCTGGATCCGCGGACGCACACGGCCGATAAATGCACGCTCTGCTACCACCGGCTGACAAAGGGGTTGATTCCCGCCTGCTGCGAGGCGTGTCCTGCCGGCGCGCGCCAGATTGCGGACCTGAAGAACCCGAACGATCCGGCGCACGAGTACCTCCGCACACACAAGATCCAGGTCCTCAAGCCGCAGATGGCCACGGGCGCCAAGGTCTACTACAACGGCCTGGACGGCGCGGTGCGGTGAAACCGACGAGGAGCAGACATGCCAGGCGTTGACGGATTCATGTATCCAAACGAGATCGAGCTCCAGTGGAGCGTGCTGATCGTGCTCTATCCGTTCATCACTGGACTGGTCGCCGGGGCCTTCATCCTGGCGTCGCTCGAGCGCGTGTTCAACGTCCAGGCCGTCAGGCCGACGTATCGGCTCGCGCTTCTCACGGCGCTCGCGTTTCTGCTCGTCGCGCCGCTGCCACTGCAGCTGCATCTGGGTCATCCCGAGCGGTCATTCGAAATGCTGCTGACCCCTCACACGACGTCGGCAATGGCGATGTTTGGCTTCGTGTATCTCTGGTACCTGATGGTTGTGCTGGTCGTCGAGATCTGGCTCGAATATCGGAAACCGCTCGTCCTGACAGCCCGCCAGAGCACGGGGGTCAAGCGATTGATTTATCGCGCGCTGACGCTCGGATCCGACAATCTGAGCCCGGCTTCGCTACGCATCGACGATCGGGTAGGAAGAATCGTGACGATTGTCGGCATTCCGTCGGCGTTCCTGCTCCACGGCTACGTGGGGTTCATCTTTGGGTCAATCAAGGCCAACCCGTGGTGGTCCACGCCAATGATGCCGATCGTGTTCCTGTTCTCCGCGATCGTCTCAGGCATCGCGGTCGTGATGCTCCTCTACATCGCGATCTCCATGGTCCGCCGGGTGCCTCTCGACATGCTGTGCGTGGACACGGTTGCGAAATACCTGTTTTACGCGTTCCTGGTGGACTTTTCGCTCGAGATGCTGGATCTGATTCACCGTATCTACGAGGCGGACGAATCATTCCGTGCGCTCGACTTCATGGTCAAGACCAGACTGTTCACGTCGCAGATTGTGTTGCAGATTGTCCTGGGCACGCTGGTGCCGCTCGGTATCCTCTCGGCCACGCAGGTTGTCCGCTTCTCGCCAAGGGCGCGCGTGCGGCTGTACGTCATCGCTGGAGTGCTGACGCTCGTCGGCATTCTGGCCATGCGCTGGAATGTCGTCATCGGCGGTCAGCTGTTCTCCAAAAGCTTCCTCGGGTACACGACTTATAAGCTTGGATTTGCCACGCGCGAGGGGTTGTTGCCGGCAATCCTGGTGATGCTGCTACCGTTTGGCATCCTTGCGGTTCTCGTCAAGCTGCTGCCCCCGTGGGACGATCCACACCTGACGATCGACGGGATTCCGGCAGCCGGAGCCAGCACGCCAGGCGGCTCTCGCTGATTTGCTCAGAAAACCGCGTAGGCGCGGTCCGGCACCTTGCTTGCCAATAGTCCACGTACATGGACACGGCCAGAGCCCTTCGCACGCGCTTCGAACAGATCTGTCATTCCGAGCTGCATCGCCTGCGCCGGAAGACGTCGGCGCTGTCAGCCGAGCAACGGGCAGAGCTCGTCGCCATCAGTCTCGCCGTGGCACACGCGATTTCAGCGCCGGTCGAGGACGTGCTGCAGCGCGAGGACGGCAACCAACTCGATGAGATCGTCGCGAGACTGTTCGGAATTTGACGCCGTGGCGGGGGTGAACCCGTGAATTGCCATCAGGGCACGTCGGAGGCCAAATCATGAAACGAGCGTTCGTCATCATTCTCGGAGTCGGCGCATTCCTGGTGCTGGCCGCGTCGGCGCTGGCGCAGGACGCGAAAACTACAAAAGCCATGGACATCTTCGTGAAGCAGAAATGCACGACCTGCCATTCAATTGCGGGCCGCGGAAGCAAGAAGGGCCCGCTCGACGATGTCGGGGGAAAGCTGACGGCAGCACAGATTCGCGAGTGGCTCGTTGATCCCGTTGGCATGGCCGCGAAGACCCAGCCGCCGCCCACGCGGAAGCCGCCGATGAAGAAGAAAGCGCTCTCGGCCGACGAGATCGATGCGCTGGTGGCGTACCTCTCGACGCTGAAAGGCTGAGGCACGACGACCGGCTGCCGCGCCGCGCATATGACGACCGTCATACGCGGCGGTCCCAGGGAGGTGCATCCTACGCGCGTTCTATAGCCATTGATGAGGATCTCAGGGGTGTTTACGACGCGAGCGGGTCAGGAGCGCCGTTTTCGCACGGGATGGAGCGCTCGTCTGTCGAGGGGCACGGGCGCATCCCTGCTCTTCCTCGCCGTGACGGGCCTCGCGGTCACTTTCGGTCCTTTCCACCCCTCCGTGGAATGGGGCCTTCTGCTACACACCGCCGTCGGCGCCGCATGTCTTCTTCCTCTCGGTTGGTACTGCGTCGCCCATTGGATTGATTACCGCCGTTATCAACTCTCATCGGTCGTGCTGCTCGGATATCTTGCCGTGGCCGGCCTTGTTGTGTGTCTGCTCTCAGGCGCCGTCGTGACCTGGCAGGGCCTGTTCGGACTTCGCATCTCCGCAGCGTGGCGGCAGACGCATCTGGTGTCCACGTTCATCGTGGTCGGCGCCGGATTAACGCACGTCGCGATTCTCCTGCTGCGTCTGGCCAGATTTGTTCCAGCCGCCACGCGGTTTGCCATCCATTCCGTCGGAATCGCTGCCGTAGCCATCGCGGCCACGGCCGCGATGACGCGCCTCTATGCGGGACCGAACTACCTCGACGAGTTCCCAGCCGACTACAACTACATCTCGGGAAAGAATCGGCCGTTTGCTCCGAGTCTCGCGAAAACGAGCTCGGGCGGCGCGTTCGACGCGCGCAGGCTGGCCGGCTCGCGGTCGTGCGGTACCGCAGGCTGCCATTCCCAGATCGTGACCGAGTGGCTGCCGAGCGCGCACCGGTATGCCGCACGGGATCCTCTCTTCCAGGGGATACAGGCGACCATGGCCAAGCAGAACGGATCGGAATCGACACGTTACTGCGGTGGGTGTCACGATCCGATCTCGCTCTTCTCTGGAACCAAGAACATATTCGTGAAGGACCTGACCGGGCTTCACGGCTACCAGGAAGGCGTGTCGTGCCTGGCGTGTCACTCGATCCGGGAAACTGACATCAAGGGCAATGCCAGCTACACCATGTCACAACCGAGCGAATACCTGTGGCAATGGGAGATGGCAGGACCGGGCCGCCTGGCGCGTGACTTCCTGATCCGGACCTACCCCGATGAACACAACCGGCTGAGCAAACGATTATTCAAAACCCCGCAGTACTGCGCGGCGTGCCACAAACAGTTCATCGACGCCGAGGTCAATCGGGTGGGGTGGGTGCAGTTGCAGAACCAGTACGACAACTGGGCGAACAGCCATTGGAACCATAAAGGCAATGCACGGAAGACAGTGGAGTGCCGCGAGTGCCACATGCCACTCGTTGACTCGAACGACCCATCCTCGGGTGACAGTGCGGATTACAACCGTTCATCGCGTGATCGGCGCCACCGCAGTCACCGGTTCATTGCCGCGAACCAGCTCGTCCCAGCTCTGGAGAAACTGGAAGGCTGGGAGGAGCAGGTTCAGCTCACCGAGCAATGGCTGCAGGGCAAGCGGCGGATCCCGGAAATCGAGGACAAGTGGGCCACGGGCCCAATCGTCAAGGTGGCGCTGGATCTGGGTCCGTCCAAGCGTCCCGGCATCGTTCCCATTCGCGTGGTGCTGACGTCGAACAAGGTGGGACACGACTACCCAACCGGCCCACTCGACATGATCCAGAGCTGGGTCGAAATCCAGGTCCTCGATGAGGATGGCCGCGAGATTTTCTCGTCGGGCACACGAGACGCCCGCGGCTACATTGCGCCCGGTACATTCCTGTTCAAGGCCGAGCCGGTTGATCAGCACGGCAACCTGATCGACCGGCATAACTTGTGGGAGATGGTCGGGGTCCGGTTCCGCCGTGCGCTGTTCCCCGCTTTCTCCGACAGCGTCGAGTACCAAGTCGCGTGCTCGGGGGTCGTCCGCGAACACGAGATCGACTCGCCGAGTGGGGACCATCGCCACTTCGAAATTCCGCGGCCGTCTCGACCAGGACGATACCGTGTGACGGCGAGGCTGCTCTATCGCAAGGTCGATCAATTCCTGGTGAACTACCTGATGGGTGAGCGCTCCGGGATCACCGCGCCGGTCGTGGAAATCGGACGCGCCAGCGCCACGATCGACGTGCCTGCTGAGGGCGGGACGTCCCGCGCCCGGCTGATAGCCGCCAGTCAATAAGCGTTGAACTCGGACCGGCCGAAGACTCCACGCCGTCATGAATCTCTTCAGGACCCACTCGAAGCTCAGTCAACGACAGCGGCGCACCGTGAGGACTGGTGCCATTGTGGTGGTGGCGATGATTCTCGGTGGTGCGGCGCTCGTTATGAGCACCCGCGCTGGACGTCCGGATCAGTACCAACCCGGGGAAGCCAACCCTGATATCACCGACTCGCTCGGGCGGAACTTGCCGCGCAACGCGCCGACCCCGACTTTCGTCGATGTGACCGTGGAGGCAGGTCTGGACGGCTTCGTGACGTTTGCCGGCAACCGCAGCTCGCAACTCCCCGAAGACATGGGGCCCGGCGCCGCGTGGGGCGACTACGATAACGATGGCGACGACGATCTTTTTCTGGTGAGCGCAGGCGGACCGCTGAGTGCGTTGCCGGATCAGCTCGCGCCAAGCGCACTCTTCGAGAATCTGGGCGACGGGCGTTTCCAGCGCGTCGCCGGGTTTCCTGAACCGCGTCTGATTGGCCTCGGTGCCGCCTGGGGCGACGTGGACGGCGACGGCTGGATCGATCTGGTTGTCACCGGCTACAACACGTTACTGCTCTACCGCAATAGGCGCGGCCAGTTCGTCCGCGACACGCGATTTGCCACTCGAACCGGGTTTTGGGCCGGCGCCGCGTGGGGCGACTACGACAACGACGGCGACCTCGACCTCTATGTCTGCGGCTACGTGCAGTACCTCGTCACAGACGCCGACAGGGCGAAGGCATCAGAACACGGCGGCCTGGCAGTGCCCTACACGCTCAATCCGGCCTCGTATGCGCCGGAGCGCAACCTCCTCTTCAGCAACAGCGGTGCGGGCACATTCACCGAAATCGCAGAGAGACTCGGCATCGCGAATCCCGAAGGCCGCAGCTTGAGCGCACTCTGGCACGACTTTGACGATGACGGGTGGCTGGACTTGTACGTCGCGAACGACATCTCCGACAACGTGCTCTATCACAACGTCAACGGCCGATTTGTGGACATCAGCCATCCCGCGTGGGTGGCCGATCCGCGCGGGGCCATGGGGCTGGCCGCGGGCGATTGGAATCGGGATGGCGATGACGATTTGTTCATCACCCACTGGATCGCTCAGGAAAACGCCTTGTACGACTCGCTCCTGAAAGACAGCGGCCGCCTCACGTTCAACGACGCAGCAGATCGGGCGGGTCTCGGCCAAATTGCGCTGCCTGCGGTTGGCTGGGGTACGCAGTTCGCCGACTTCGACGCCGACAGCTGGCTCGATCTCGCCGTCGCCAACGGCAGCACGTTCGAGACCGAAGAGACGCCGAAGCGGCTGAAGGCGCAGAATCCGTTTCTCTTCTGGAACGGCCGCGGCGAGTTCTTTTACGACCTCGCGCCGTTCTCCGCGCCGTTGGCAACGCCGCACGTTGGGCGCGGCCTTGCGGTCTCGGACTTCGACAACGATGGCGACGTGGACATCCTCATCATGAGGCATGGCGAGCGCGTGCAACTCCTGCGCAACGACATGCCGCAGCGGCACTGGGTGCAGGTCAGCCTGCGCCGGCGTTCGAAGCATCGCGCCACGACGAGCCCCGCTCTCGGCGCGCAGGCGATTGCCTACGTGCAAGGCGGCGCGCTGCTGCGGCGCGCAGTCACGAGTGCGTCGTACTTGTCTCAGAGCACGACGACCCTCCATTTTGGCCTTGGTGACGCGACGACAGTCGACCGACTCGATGTCCGCTGGCGCGGCAACGCCGTCAGTACGTATGCGGGCCTGTCGACCGGTCACGTTTGGGAAATCGTCGAGGGTGATCCGGTGCCGCGGCCGATCGTGCGAGGGCAGCGCGAACGCCTGGTGGCCTTCTGGGACAGCCATCGCGCCGGCATGGAGGCGTTGAAGGTCGAGCGGAATTGCCCGAAGGCGATCGGGCTCTTTCGAAAGGCGCTTACCTACGACCCTGCCCACGAGGATGCCCGGTACTACCTCGGTACATGTCTAGCCGAGGCAGGTGACGTCGAGGGTGCGCTCGAACAATACGACCAGATGACGCGAAACAATCCGCAAAGCCACCGCGGTCATGCCGGCTGGGGAACACTGCGGGCAAAGACCGCGCGATCCGCGGTAGACCTCGCCATGGCCGAAGAAGCTCTCGAGCGAGCCCACCGCCTGAACCCCGAGGAGACCGGTGCGTTGCTGACGTTGGGAGAAGTGGCCTTGATGCGAGGGCGGGCCTCGGTGGCGCGCCAGCGCCTCGCCTTGGTGTGCCAGATGAACCCTCGCGCGGCGCGCGGCTTCTTTCTTTTAGGGTATCTGCGATGGAAACAGGGTGACGTCGGCGGTGCAACGGCGCTCCTCGAGGACGCCCGTCAGGCTCAAGGCCCCGACTGGAAGCCAAAGGGCGCGACCGCCGAAGGAGACGTCGCCAGGAAGGCCCACACCGAGACGACGCCATTATCGAGGTTCTGGGAGCGCTGGGACGGGTCCACGGCGCCTGGCCGCGCGTACACTCAGCTCGACGGTTACCTGAGGACTGTCACGCGCTAAATAACGCGGCCGCAACCCGGCCCTGGGTCGCGTTATCCGGCGGCGCGGTCGTTCGGCGGCCAACGAGCCGCCATGCTCTGGTACACGCCCCAGCGGTGGTCGATGTCTTCCTGGGCGGCGGCCAGGAGACTCTCCGCTCTCTCCGGATCGGTGCGCGACAGCGATTTGTAACGGATTTCGTTGTACGCGTATGTCTCGATCGGGATCTTCGGCGCGGGTGAATCCAGCAGGAACTCCGGATGTTCGCGAGTGTCCGACGCCGGACGATATCGGTAGAGCGGCCAGTGTCCGCAATCGGTCGCGAGCTTCTGCTGCCGCAGACCGAGGCGCATGTCGATCCCGTGAGCGATGCAATGCCCGTAGGCGATGATGAGAGACGGCCCCTCGTGGGCCTCGGCCTCCAGAAACGCGTCAACGGTTTGCTGCGCGCACGCCCCGAGTGCAACCTGCGCGACATAGACGTTCCCGTAAGCCATCGCCATCAGCCCGAGATCCTTCTTGCGGCTCCGCTTCCCCGCCGCGGCAAACTTTGCGACCGCCCCGCGAGGCGTGGATTTGGAGGCCTGCCCGCCCGTGTTTGAGTACACCTCGGTGTCGAGCACGAGAATGTTGACGTTTCGACCCGACGCGAGGACGTGATCCAGCCCGCCGTAGCCGATGTCGTAGGCCCATCCATCGCCGCCAACAATCCACACGGAACGTCGAACGAGGTGGTTAATCAGCGTTCGCAGGTTGGCCGCGCGCGCGTCACCGATCCGTGCGAGTTCCGCGTCGAGCGTCGCGACCCGCGCACGTTGCGCATCGACATCGTCCTGCGTAATCTGGCGCGCGTCCAGGATCTCTGCCACACGAACGGCGGCGAGCTGCGGCTCCAATGCCTTGAGCAGCTCCGTCGCCTGCTCTCGATGTTTGTCGAGCGCCAGCCGGTACCCGAAGCCGAACTCCGCGTTGTCTTCGAACAACGAGTTGGCCCACGCGGGCCCACGTCCGTCCTTGTTCGACGTCCAGGGTGTCGTCGGCAGGTTGCCACCGAAAATGGACGAGCAGCCTGTTGCGTTTGCGACGAGCAGCCGATCGCCGAAGAGCTGTGTCATGAGGCGGAGATACGGCGTTTCTCCACAACCGGCGCACGCGCCCGAATACTCGAAAAGCGGCGTCAGGTACTGGATGCCGCGGACGAGAGAGCTTTCGAGATCCGCGGGACGGTTGTCTGGAAGTCTAAGGAAGAATGCGAAATTCTCGCGCTCGGTGTCGACGAGAATCGGCGCCTTTGGCGCCATGTTGATTGCCCGGAGGTCACCGGCCTCATTGGCGCGGACGGGACAGATCTCGACGCACAGTTCGCATCCGGTGCAATCTTCGACCGCCACCTGCAGGGTGAACCGAAGGTTCGGAAAACCCCGGCCGGCGAGCGGTGCAGACGCGAATCCCGCAGGGGCGCCGCTCAGCGCCGCCTCGTCGTAATAGCGCGCGCGGATCGCGGCGTGCGGGCAGACCATCGTGCAGTTGCCGCACTGGATGCAGATCTCAGGTTTCCAGACGGGAACCGCGTCCGCGATATTGCGTTTCTCCCATTGGCTGGTTCCCGACGGGTAGGTGCCGTCAGCTGGCAGGGCGCTGACGGGCAGGTCATCACCGCGCCCGGCGATCATTGCGGCCGTGACGTGCTGGACGAACTCGGGTGCATTGGCCGGGACGACCGGTAACGCAGCCCGTGTGTTCGACGCCGCTTCCGGCAGTCCGACTTCGAAGAGGTGCTCGAGCGTCCGATCGACGGCCGCAAAATTCTTCTCGACGACTTCGCTGCCCTTCCGCCCGTAGGTCGCCTCAATGGAGTGTTTGATTTTCTGTATCGCCTCGTCCCGCGCCAGCACACCGGAAATCGCGAAAAAGCAGGTTTGCATGACGGTGTTGACCCGTCCCGCCATCCCGGCGTCGGACGCCACGCGATCGGCGTCGATGACGTAGAGGCGAATCTGTTTTCGGATCAGGTCTTCCTGCATGCGTCGCGGCAAACGATCCCAGACCTCACCCGGACCGAACGGGCTGTTGAGGAGGAAGACCGCGCCCGGGATCGCCTCGCGCAGCATGTCGAGCTGCTCGACGAACTGAAACTGGTGACACGCGATGAAACGCGCGCGCTGCACCAGATATGTCGAGCGAATGGGTCTCGGGCCGAAGCGAAGATGCGAAACGGTCTTCGAACCCGATTTCTTCGAGTCGTAGACGAAATAACCCTGCGCGAAACCTGTGGTTTCTTCGCCGATGATCTTGATGGAGTTCTTGTTCGCTCCGACCGTTCCATCGGCGCCGAGCCCGTAGAAGATGCACCCGACCACTTCCGCGTCCTCGGTCACGAACGCGGGGTCGTACTCCAGGCTCGTATGCGAGACATCGTCGTGAATACCGATGGTGAAATGATTCTTGGGCACAGCCGACGCGAGATTGTCGTAGACCGCCTTGACCATCGCCGGGGTGAACTCCTTCGATGACAGGCCATATCGGCCGCCGACGATCCGAGGCATCGATGTGACCTGTCCGGCAGTCACGCCTTCGGCGAAAGCGGTGACGATGTCCTGATACAGCGGTTCCCCCGCTGCGCCTGGCTCTTTGGTGCGATCGAGCACGGCGATCGACGTCACACTCGGCGGGACGACGGCTAGAACGTCTCGCCCCGAGAACGGGCGGAACAGGTGAACCTGAACGGCGCCAAGCTTTGCTCCGCGACTATTGAGATACTCGATCGTTTCCCGCGCTGTTTCTGTGCCGGACCCCATCATGACGATGACGCGATCCGCATCGGGAGCGCCGAAATACTCAAACAGGCGATACTGCCGTCCCGTGATCGCGGCGAACCGATCCATTGCGGCTTGCACGTAGCCCGGGACCGCCGCGTAGTACGGGTTCACCGTCTCACGGCCCTGGAAGTACACGTCGGGGTTCTGCGCGACGCCTCGAACCACGGGGTGATCGGGATTGAGTGCCCGCGCGCGGTGCGCGAACACCTGGTCGTCGTCGATCATCGCCCGGACGTCTGCGTCCTCGAGGATCTCGATCTTGCTGATTTCGTGGGAGGTGCGGAATCCATCAAAGAAGTGGACCATGGGGATACGCGATGCCAACGTCGCGTTCTGTGCGATGAGCGCCAGGTCGTGAGCTTCCTGGACGGAACTCGAACAGAGCATCGCCCAGCCCGTCATTCGAGCGGCCATCACATCGGAATGGTCGCCGAAGATCGAGAGCGCCTGTGCGGCAAGCGAGCGTGCCGCCACGTGGAAGACGGTTGGCGTCAGCTCGCCGGCAATCTTGAACATGTTGGGGATCATCAGCAGCAGGCCTTGCGACGCCGTAAACGTCGTCGTCATCGCGCCTGTCTGAAGCGCACCATGCACCGCTCCGGCGGCACCGCCTTCGCTCTGCATCTCGACGACGTGAGGGACGGTGCCCCAGATGTTGGTCTTTCCTTCGGCGGACCACTGGTCGGCCAGCTCTCCCATCGCGGACGACGGCGTAATCGGATAGATTGCGCAGATTTCATTGACGCGATACGCAATCGACGCCGTTGCCTCGTTGCCGTCGAGCGTCTTGACTTTGCGAGCCATGCGGTTCACCTCTCGTCAAACGATGGTCACGCCGGAAGATGCCATCGCCTGCACCTCTGACAGCATCGCGATGGCGCCGCACGGGCACTGGTCGTAGCAGATCCCGCATCCTGTGCACTTGTCGTAATCGAACCGGTAACGCCGGCCGGGCCCGAGCTTGATGACGGCTTGCTCAGGGCAGGCCGAATAACAGCCGTCGCATTCGAAGCAGTTGCCGCACGAGAGACAGCGCTGCGCTTCGTACCGGGCCGAAGTCGGATCGAGACCTGCCACGACCTCGTCGAAGGTATGGCATCTGCGTTGGAGGTTGAGGCTGTTTTGCACGCGTGCCTGTGTTGCAGCGTGGTACCAGGGCCGCAGCATCGAGACGTCCGCGATCTCGTGCTTTGTTCCCGCGCTGTAGGCGCGCTCGTTCAGCCAGGCATCCACGGCGCGAGCGGCTTTCTTGCCATGGCCAACGGCCGTGGTGACGGTCCGGTCGAACGGCACCATGTCGCCCCCGGCGAATATGCCAACGCAACCCGTCTGCATATCGGGTCCGACGACGATGGTGCCATCCTTCCGGAACTCGAGCCCGGGAACGCCGTTCAGGAACGCCGTTTCGGTGTCTTGACCGAGCGCGAGAATCAGCGAATCGGCTGCCAGCGTTTCCAGAGTCCCGGTCGGCTGCGGGAATCCCTTTTCGTCGAGCTCCATGACTTCCACGGTGATCGTGCCGCCGTCGATCTTCTTGATGGTCCGCAGCCAATGAATCTTGACGCCTTCGGCGATCGCCTCGTCGGCTTCAAACTCGTGCGCCGGCATCTGCTCGCGAGTGCGCCGATAGATGATGAGCGGCTCCACGCCCAGTCGCCGTGCGGTGCGTGCCGCGTCCATCGCGGTGTTTCCGCCGCCATAAATCGCGACGCGACGGCCGATTCGCGGGGCCTCGGCGTTGTGCTCCACGTCGCGCAAAAACTCGAGCGCGTCGTAGATGCGGCCCGCGTCCCGCGCCGGGATATCCTGCCGCTTGCTCAGATGGGCACCTATCGCCAGAAACACGGCGTCAAAACGTCCGGCGGCCTTCTCGGCGAGCAAATCCTCGACCTTGTGATTGAGGATGATGGCAACGCCAAGCGCTTCGATGCGCGCGATCTCCGCGTCGAGCACTTCGCGAGGCAGGCGATATTTCGGAATCCCGAAGTGCATCATTCCGCCGGCCATCGGGCCAGCCTCGTGAATGACGACCTGATGCCCGAAGCGGGCGAGGTGCCACGCCGCTGAAAGACCGCTCGGGCCCGCGCCAACAACGAGCACGCGTTTCCCGGAGGATGCGCGCTCGGGCGCCAGCGTCCAGCCGTGCTCGATCGCCAAATCGCCGAGGAACCGTTCGACCGCGTGAATACTCACGGCTTCGTCCACGTCCTTGCGGTTGCAGACGTCCTCGCACGGGTGATAGCAGACACGTCCGTGCACAGCCGGCAGCGGATTGTCGCGAACGAGAATCTCCCACGCTTCCCGATAGCGTCCCGCTTGCGCTTCGCCAAGCCAGGCCTGGACGTTTTCACCGGCAGGGCATCCGTGGTTGCACGGCGGCATCCGGTCAACGTAGACCGGCCGCAGAGCACCGAATGATGGCCTTTGACGGCGGTCGTGAACGTCGGTGTTCAAGCGCACGGCAGTTGCTCCTGTCCTCCGTCGATGCATCGCGTCCCTGACGGACAGCTGCGGGATAGCCTGTCAGGAGCAAGCACCGATCCACCGAAAGTGCCGTTCTGTGATCGTTGCGGTCAACCCGCGATTTTTCGCGGGTTGTATCTGGTGCCGGATTTGCTCTTCCCCCGGCCGGGACCCGGTAGTGGCCGTGCAGGAACGACGCAAGTCAGCGGACTTTCCCCCATGGCCCCGGGAAATCACGCAACGGGTGCTGAGATGTCCGCAACAACGGTTTTGGTGGTTGACGACGAACCTCTGATCCGATGGTCAATCGGAGAGCGTCTCAGGTCGGAAGGGTACGAGGTGCTTGAAGCCGCCGACGCCCGCGCAGCCGTTGCCTTATTTGAACGAGGTCCTGATATCGTCTTGCTCGATTCGAAATTGCCCGACGTGGGTTGCATGGCCGTGCTGCGAAATCTGATCGACCGCGATCCGCATGTCAGGGTCATCCTGATGACTGCCGATGCCGGCCTCGAATCCACTGCCGACGCCCTGACGAACAGCGGATTTCCGCGAGCCAACAAACCATTCATGCTCGATGAGATCGTCTCTCTCGTGAAACGACCGGCCACCGAGGTTTTTCCGCACGTCAGCGGAAAACTCCGCACTGCGTGATCGCAGTCGAAGGCGCAACCACCGCGAGCATCGAGACTTTTGGCGTCTCTTGCGTTGGCAATCTCATTGCTCAACCGTGCGAGGGCGCTCCCCCTTGCGCTCGAGGAGTAATTATGGCGCTTGCCTACGCTCACGAACCGCCCACCCTGCAGGATCTGGCGTGGCTCATCGACGCTGAGTACCGGGAAATGCCCGGCATGCGTCTGACATTCGCACAAGTCCGGCGGCTCTGGAACTTGTCGGCCGACGAGTGCGCTCGGGTGTTAGACTACCTTGTGAGCTCCGGCGTGCTCACCCAGGACGACGACCGGCGGTTCTGCAGGCAAGCTGACGCCTCCTGAATGTGAGAGCCCACCGGACAACAGGTGCACTCCATGATCCGACCGTCAGTCCTCTGCCCGCTGGATTTTTCCGAGAGTTCGCGCACATCTCTTCGGTACGCTGGTGCGATCGCCGGACACTTTGGCTCGCGGCTGACGCTCCTCGCCGTCAACGATCCTCTCCTCGGCGAAGCGGCGGAACTGGCTACCGGTCCCCCCCACCTGGTCGAGGATACCGTGCGCGAGATGGAGAAGTTCTTCGCCGAGACGTTCGAGCAGAACCCCAAGGGTCTCGAGGATGTCCGTCTCGACGTGGCGGTCGGGAAACCGGCGCCTGAGATCCTCCGCATATCTCGCGAGCGTGACTGCGATCTCATCGTCATGGGCTCCCATGGGGCGACCGGTTTCCGGAAGTTGTTCTTCGGCTCCACGACGGAGCGGGTGTTGCGGGAGACCGGCGTGCCGGTGCTGGTCACGCCAGAAGGCAGTGCGCCAACGACGCGGGAAGAAGCGCGAAAGACTGTACGTCGCATCCTCGCTCCCGTCGATCTGACTGCGGCCACGCCAGGTCAGCTCGCCATCGTTGGCGCCATTGCGGAAACGCTCGACGTGCCGCTGGTGGTGCTGCACGTGATCGAACCCGTCCGCTCGATGGTGTCGACTCAGGCCCGGGTTCCAAAGATCGAGGCGGAGCGCCGATATCGCGCGGAGCGCGAGCTCGAACAGGCGATCGACTCCCTTCCGAAAACACATGCCGAGGGGCTCGTGGTCTACGGCGAGCCCGCGGAGGAAATCGCCAAGGTCGCGCAGGACCGCGACGCCGGCCTCGTCGTCATGGGGCTGCACTCGTCGCCGCTGCTCGGACCGCGAATGGGATCGGTGACCTATCGAGTCCTGTGCCTGGCGCACCGCCTCGTGCTCGCGCTTCCGCCTCACCCTGCCGCAGCGCGACAGCTGGATTTGAGCAGCACGGCGGAGTCGCAGACCGAGTCTGTCAGTTAGCGGTGCGGGCTAATCCCTCTCCTTGCGAGGCCAGAGGGATGGTGATCTCCGCCATCGTTCCGCCTTCAGATCGCGCCCGCAGCGCAATCGTGCCGTCCTGAAGTTCCATGAGGCGCTTCACGATCGGAAGCCCCAGCCCGGTCCCGCTCTTCTTCGTGGTGTAGAACGTGTCGAACACGTGTTCCAGGACTTCGTCGGGGATCCCGCTGCCCCGGTCGAGGACGGCGATGCGACAGCGGTCGCCGGCGACAGACGAGACCACTTCGATTGAACTTCCTCCCGCCTGGCAGGCATTCAGGAGCAGATTGAGGAGGGCCGCACGCAGCATTTCGGCGTCCGCGCGCACGACGAGCGGTGTTGCTGAATATTCGATCACCGGACAGTCGGCCCCCACGGCAGCCTGAGTGCTGACGATTGCCTCACGAATCAGCGGATCGGCTTCGACCGGCTGCAGCACTGGCGTCCGCGGCCGCGCGAAGCGCAGAAGATCGTTGACCTTTGCGTTCAGGGTGTCGATGCGCTCGATCATGGCCTGGATGATTTCGCGCTCCTTCGGTGTCGCTCCGACTCTCGGGCGAAGGATTTCGAGCGAGCCGCGCAGCCCGGCGAGGGGATTTCTTACCTCGTGGGCGACGACGGCAGCGAGCTGGCCGAGCTGCGTCAGCGCCGCTTGATTGGCGAGTTGGGCTTCCGCGGCCTTCCGTTGCGTGATGTCGCTGCGAATCGCCAGGTACTGCCGTGGTTTGCCGTGAGCATCCAGAAACGGCACGATGGTCGTGTCTACCCAGTAGATCGAACCGTCCTTCGCGCGGTTTCGAATCTCGCCCCGCCACACGCGGCCCTGCGCGATGGTGCGCCACAGCTCACGTATGAACTGCTTGGGGTGGTACCCGGAGTTGATGATGCGATGGTCCTGCCCGAGAAGTTCTTCGCGCGAGTACTTGGAGATCTCGCAGAACTTATCGTTGACATAGGTGATGATGCCGCGCTGGTCGGTGGCAGCGACAATGGCCGCCTGGTCGATCGCCTGACGGAGTTCTTCGAGCCTGACGGCAGACTCCTCGAGTTCCGCACGGTTGAGAGAGAGCTGCCGGGTCCAGCGTTCGATGATCAGGCGGTGATAGGCGACCAGTCCTGCACTGATCCAGACGATGAGCAGTTCGACTGGCCGGTTGAGGCGGGCAATCTCGAGGCTGCCACCCTCTGGCGACAGGTAGAAGCCAATCACGATGAGGATCGTGGCCGCCTGAGCGACCACGATCGGCTCCCAGAATCGTCCCGTTCGAATGAAGAGTAGCGGCGGTGTCACGTACAGGGCCGCGACCGCGACGCCGGCCGGGACGAGGGTGTCCAGCCAGAAGATCAAAGCCAGCAGTATCGGAGCAAATACGCGGGCCCACCACGCGTCAGAGGCTGGGCGGTCGCTGGTTCCGGCTCCGAACTGCGCTTCGGCCGCTCGCATGGCCGCCATGATCTCACAGAGCGGCGCGTGCCCTGTGGAACTGTTCCCGGCCACGGGAAATATTCACCACCGGTCAGGACACTTGGTGAAGAATGCCCGCAGAAATCGGCTCGGGTCATGGCATTGCCATTGCGACCTTGAACCGCGGTTACCGAAAGAGGTGGTTATGGGCCGTGTCCTTCGATCCACCTGTTTGGCGGTGGTTCTCGCAGCAGTCGCGGGGCTCCACGCGCAGTCTTCCCCCCGGCCGACGTGGCGCATCGCCGAAGCGCCGCCGGAGTACCGCCCAGTCGTCTCACGGGCCGACGTCGTCATCGATGCGATGCTCGACGCGCTGCTGTGGGAACTGAATTCGGGGCTCGAGCAAGGCGGGCCGACCTTGGCGATCAAGTCGTGCCACGTCGACTCGACAAGGGTGAGCCAACGTATCGGCCGGGAGTCGGGATTGGCGGCAGGACGTACCAGTGATCGCTTGCGAAACCCCACGAATGCGCCCAGGCCGTGGGCCGCTCCACTCGTCAAGGAGTATGCGGGACGGCAAGCGCGAGAGGTTGACGGGTTCGTGGTCGATCTGGGTGACAAGGTCGGAGTGATGCGGCCCATCGTTCAACGTCCAATGTGCGGCGCTTGTCACGGACACTCCGGGAAGTTCGCGACCGCCGTGAGGGCCGAACTGAAAGAACGATATCCCGTGGACCGGGCGACGGGTTTTGAAGACGGTCAAATCCGAGGGTGGTTCTGGGTCGAGGTTCCCAAGCAGCGTTAGGAATCAGGAGGTAGTTCATGTCCGGACGTTTTTCTCGCATTCTCGTACCCACTGATTTTGGTGCGGCTTCGGATGCTGCGCTGCAGTGCGCGAAGGAGCTGGCACGTCGATTCGACGCGCGCCTGTACGTGCTCCATGTCGTCGAGGATCCGATGGCGACTGGGGTGTGGACGCCGGATGTGTACATCGGTGCCAGCGCCGAATTGCGCGACAGGCTCCTGCACGATGCGAAAGCGCGACTCGAGACGACGTTCACCGAGGACGAGCGCAAGGAGTTCCAGGCCGTCACCGAGGTTCGCATCGGCGGCGCCGGAGAGACGATCGGTGAGTTCGCACGCGAGGCGACAATCGACCTGATCGTCATGGGCACGCACGGCCGTCGCGGGCTCTCCCACATGTTCCTCGGGAGCGTCGCCGAACGGATGGTGCGCACTGCGCCTTGCCCTGTGTTGACGATTCGGGCCGATCGCCGACGCCCCGCCACGACCGAGACAGAGTTGACGGAGTCGAACGAGCCGCAAGCCGTACCCAACTGATCCGTTGACCTGTCGATCCGCCACCCGTTGATCCGCTGATCCGTTAAAGTAGCGGATCAATGGCGTGGCGGAATCTTGCGTTAGCCACACTGTCGATGGCGCTGGGGTTTGCCGCATGGGGCTTAATCTCGGCGTTTGCTCCGACCTTTCGCGCTGAATTCGCGCTGAACGCGCAGGCGACAGCCCTCCTCGTGGCTGTTCCCGTTCTGCTCGGCTCGCTCGCGCGCATCCCCATGGGTCTGCTGACCGATCGATTTGGTGGTCGCGCGATCTTCTCGCTCCTGTTCGCCTTGATTGCGCTCGCCGCTGCGATCGTCCCAAGCGCTCAGACGTACCGGCAACTCCTGGCATACGGATTCCTGCTGGGCTTGGCCGGATCGTCCTTCGCGATTGGCGTCGGCTTCAGCTCGCGGTGGTTCGCCCCCGAAAAGCAAGGTACTGCGTTGGGCATCTATGGACTGGGGAACGTCGGTCATTCGGCGGCGGTGTTCCTCGGCCCGGTTGTCGCGGCTGAGGTCGGGCGCGACGCGGTGTTTTACGGCGTGGCCATGCTCTGTGCAATCTGGGCCGTGCTGTTCTTTGCACTGGCTCGCAATGCTCCGGGCGAGGCCAGGCCGGCGACGTTCGGCCGCATGATTTCGGTCCTGACCACTGAGCCGTTGGCGTGGGCGCTCTCGGCCTTCTACTTCTTGACCTTTGGCGGGTTCGTCGCGTTTTCGGTCTACCTGCCGACCCTGCTTCGGGACGAATTCGGTCTGAGCATGACTGACGCAGGCTTTCGCACGGCGGGGTTCGTCGTGCTCGCGACGTTGATGCGCCCGATCGGCGGCGTGCTGTCGGATTACATTGGGGGCGCCCGCGTTCTCTCGGGCGTGCTTGCCGGCGTGGTGCCGTTTGCGCTGCTTCTCATGTGGCCCTCGATGGTGCCCTTCACCGTGGGCGCGCTCGGAACGGCGGCGCTGCTCGGCGCGGGTAACGGCGCCGTTTTCAAGCTCGTTCCACAGTTCTTCCCTCGCAACACGGCGACCGTCACGGGTCTGGTGGGTGCCGTCGGCGGCCTCGGCGGGTTCTTTCCTCCGCTGGTGCTCGGCGCCTTCAGGGATCGCCTGGGAACGCTGACGCCAGGGTTCGTCCTGCTTGCCGCGACAGCGGGATCTCTCTGGATTCTGAATCACCGAGTGTTTCTGCCGCGGCAGCGGGCGTCGGAGCGCACGGCTCCTGCGCTGCTGCAGGCCAGGACTGCGGAACAACTCCGCGCGGGAGCGTGGGCCTCGATGACCACCGGGCTTTTGATCGCGGCGATTGTCGTCGGGTCTCGAAATCTGCAGCACTTCGATGCGGCGCTCGTGATTTACACCTTCGCTGTCATCTTTGCGACCTGGGGAATCACCTATCACTACGCCGTGTGGTTGAACAAACCGCCGACGCGACGTTTTTTCGAGCGCAGCCTCGAATTGGTTCGGAGTGAAGGCCTGCTGCGCAGCGGACGCATTCTTTCGGCCACGTTCGCGACGCATATCCTCGGGCAGACCTTCATCCGCCGACGCTCCCGGTTACGGTGGTGGATGCATCAGCTGCTGTTCTGGGGATGCCTGAGCGCCGTCGCGATCACCTTTCCGCTGGTGTTCGGGTGGATCCACTTCGGATCGAGGCCCGATGATCAGATGACCTACGTCGCATACTTATTCGGGTTCCCGGTGGGCTCGTTCAGAATCCGAACGGTTGTCTCCTGGTTGCTCTTCCACGGACTCGACATCTCGGCGGTGCTCGTTCTCGGGGGGGTCGCGCTGGCAATCTGGCGGAGGCTTCGGGATCGCGGCGCGCTGGCGCTGCAGGATTTCGGAGCAGATTTCCTGCCGCTGATTCTGCTGTTTGCCATCTCCGTCACGGGACTCGCGTTGACTGCCTCAACGTTGTGGCTTCGCGGCGCCTTTTACGGGTTTCTTGCCATTCTGCATGCCATCACCGTCATTGGAGCGCTTCTCTATCTGCCGTTCGGCAAGTTCTTCCACATCTTCCAACGCCCTGCGCAACTTGGCGTGAAGCTCTACCAGGACGCAGGCGCCCGCGACGCGGGCGCTTCCTGCGCGCGGTGCGGTCAACGCTACGCGTCGCAGATGCAGATTGACGATTTAGGGCGCATCCTGCCCGAACTCGGGTTCGACTACCGCATCGACGGACCGGCGCAGACCTGGCAAGGCCTCTGTCCGGCGTGCAAACGTGTGTCACTGGCCGCGGCGCAGCTGCGGCTGATGGAGCGGGCGCGTGGCTAAGCCTCCGGTCTCGATCGATCAGCTCGCCCGCAGTTTTGGACCACATCTGAACTACGAACCGCCCGGTGGCTGGGAACAGGGTGCGCGCCAACCGTCTGATCGCCTCGTCAAGACGCACTGTTCATTTTGCGGGATGCAGTGCGGTATCCAATTGAAGGTACGCAACGAGAAGGTGATCGGGTTTGAACCCTGGGAAGAATTCCCGTTCAACCACGGCATGCTCTGTCCCAAGGGTGTCAAACGGTACCTCCAGGCGGAGCACCCGGATCGCCTCCTGTCGCCGCTCGTTCGAACAGAGACGGGTTTCAGGGCGATTCCGTACGCCGAGGCGCTCGACATCACGGCCCGGCGTTTAACGGAGATTCGAGAACGCTACGGGCCGGACGCGATTGCGGTATACGGCGGCGCGTCGATGATCACGGAAAAGGCCTACGTGCTCGGCAAGTTCGCGCGGGTTGCGCTCGGCACGAAGAACATTGACTACAACGGCCGGCTCTGCATGGTCTCGGCGGGCACGGCGTATCGCCTCGCGTTTGGCATCGATCGAGCCACGAACCCCTGGCCGGATCTCGCGACGGCCGACGTCGTGATGATCGCTGGATCGAACACCGCAGAATGTGCCCCCATCACGACGCATTACCTGTGGCAGTGCCGCGAACGCGGCGGACGCTTGATCGTCATCGACCCACGGATGACGCCGATCGTCCGCAATGCGGATCTGTACCTGCCAGTCCGCCCGGGGACCGATCTGGCGCTCTTCCTCGCGATGATGCATGTGCTGGTACGAGACGGTCTGGTGCGCCAGGACTACATCAGCCGGCATACAACCGGATTCGAGGCCGTTCGCGAATCCGTCCAACCGTGGACGCCCGAGCGAGGCGCGCACATCACTGGAGTGCGTCCCGAGGATATCGTCACAGCTGCGCACTGGCTCGGGAAGACGGACCGCGCGATGGGCATCCACGCGCGAGGCATCGAACACCATTCCAAAGGAGTCGAGAACTGCCTCGCGATGATCAACCTGTTTCTGGCGACGGGCAACGTCGGTCGCGAGGGCGCGGGTTGCATGATGATCACCGGTCAAGGCAACGGCCAGGGTGGCCGGGAACACGGCCAGAAAGCCGATCAGCTACCCGGGATGCGATCGATCACCGACCCCGAGGCGCGACGATACATCGCCTCGGTATGGCGAATTGATGAAGCCACGCTGCCCGGCCCCGGCCTGACTGCCGCGGAGATCATGGAGGCCATCCATCGCGGCGAGATCAAAGCGCTCTTCTCGATGTGCTTCAACCCGCTCGTGTCCCTCCCCGATGCGACGTTCACGCGAGAGGCGCTGTCGAAGCTCGAGTTCTTCGCGGTCGTCGATTTCTTCATGTCCGAAACCGCGCATCATGCGGACATCGTTTTCAGTGGAAGCCTTCACGAAGAAGACGAAGGGATCGTTTGCAGCGCCGAAGGCCGCGTCCAGAAGATCAACAAGGCTGTCGATCCGCCAGGCGAAGCGAAATCCGACGCGCTCATCATTTGCGATCTGGCGCGAAAGCTTGGGAAGGGTGCGTTCTTCGATTTTCCGTCCACCCGCGAAATCTACGACGAGCTGAGACTGGCCTCGAAGGGCGGGCTGGCCGACTACTACGGGATCACCTGGGAACGCATCGAGCGCGAGCTTGGAGTGTTCTGGCCCTGCCCGTCGCTGGATCATCCGGGCACGAAACGTCTCTTCGAAGACGGGCGGTTCTATCACCAGGATGGGAAAGCGCATTTTCAGACAACGGCGTGGCGCGAAAGCGGCGATCCGCTGGACGGCGAATACCCAATTCTCCTGACGACGGGGCGTGTCGTCAGCCATTACCTCTCGGGCACCCAGACGCGTCGCATCGGGCCCCTCGTGGAGCAGTATCCGGAGCCGCGAGTAGAAATCCATCCACGACTTGCCCGACAACACGGGATCGAGGACGGCGACTGGGTTCGAGTGGTCACGCGACGGGCCGATGTGATGGTGCAGGCGACCGTCGTTCGAACGATTCGGCCCGATACGATCTTCATCCCGTATCACTGGCCAGGGCGCCGTTCGGCCAATCGTCTGACGCATCGCACACTCGATCCACGCAGCAAGATCCCTGAGTTCAAGGTCTCCGCGTGCCGGATCGAGAAGGCAAGCCCGCCCGCCGATCTCGAAGCGATGCGCCGCCAGGAGTCGGGCTGGACCGCGGATGCGCGCGCGTTGCCGCGCGGGGTGAAAGACGTCTGAATGGCTGACTACGAGTTCTTCATCGACCCTTCACGCTGCATCGGTTGCCGATCGTGCGTGGCGGCCTGTGCCGAGTGCGACAGCCACCGAGGCGTGTCGATGATTCACGTGGACTACCTCGATCGACGTATGTCGCTCGAGACCGTACCGATGGTCTGCATGCACTGCGAGGAGCCAACGTGCGCGCTCGTCTGCCCCGCCGACGCCATCAAGCAAGGGGAAGACGGTATCGTTCGCAGCGCTCTCAAGCCCCGCTGCGTTGCGTGCTCCAACTGTGTGCTCGCCTGCCCCTTTGGCATCCCCACCGTGCACGTCGCGCCGGAAGTCATGATGAAGTGCGACATGTGCTACGACCGCACGTCGGTGGGCCTTCGTCCGATGTGCGCGACCGTCTGTCCGAGCCAGGCGCTCAGCTTCGGTCCCGCCGATGTCATCGCGAAACAGCGTCGAGCGAGTCCCAGGCGCGATTTCAAGTTTGGAAACGAACACGTGCGCACCAAGGTGTTCATGATGACGCCGGCGTCGGAACCCCTCGTCGCCGTGGACGTGGCAGACTACTTGTGGAAGGACTCAGATGGCTCCGAAGGATGGATCGAGACAAAAGCCATTGTGGACTGAGGAGTTCTCGGTCTACGCATCCGAGGACGCGTACGTACTGCGACGGCAATTCACGAAGTTCCTCGTCCTCACGAGCTTCGGCATGCTGGCCGGCAATACGTGGATCTGGGCGCGCTCCCTGCTGGCGCGCGAAGAGCGTGAATGGCCGGAGGCGGACGTTGGACGCGCATCGGCGCTGCCTGTCGGCGGCGTGAGAATGTTCAACTATCCCGGTCCGCATGACCCGTGCATCCTGCTGCGCCGAGTCGACGGAACGCTCGCGGCATTCAGTCAGAAGTGCACGCATCTTTCCTGCGCCGTCTACTACTCCGCCGAGCGCGATCGACTCGAGTGCCCCTGCCATGAGGGCTACTTTTCGGCACTCAACGGCCGCGTCATTCAGGGCCCACCGCCGCGTCCGCTGGCCCAGATCCGGCTCGAGCAGCGCGGCGACGCTATCATCGCAGTCGGGATGACCGTGGACCAGGAATGAAGAACCTGACCGGTCCAGCCCGGCGCAGACGGCGCGTCGCCATCGATGCCGCGATGGTGTTCGTGATCATTCTGCTCATGACTCAGATGTGGCTGCTCACCGCCACGCTCGAGTCGTACCTCGGCGGGCACACCGGAGCGGCGCTGCCCGCGATGGTGTTATCCGCCTTGATTTTCATCCTCTGCCTCGGGTTGTACCGGCTCGTGGTCCGCCTGGACAAGATGCCGGAAGGCACGCCAGAGTCGAGCGGCGCGGGACCCTGGCAGATCGGGTGACGCGGGAAAAATTCACGGGCTTTCGAAAATTCCCACGCTTCGCCATCCCCACGTCGGCGTTTTTCCGGCGGGCAAGGGACTGGCAACCAAGTTGCGTGTTCTTCGGTGTTTCCCCGGCATTTGTGCCGCGCTTTCGAGAGGGTTCACCATGATCACACGCACTCCCCCTATCGTCACTGTCGACGATCTCCCGTGGATCATTGCCGCAGAGTTCGATGAGCAGCCCGGTTTGCGGCTGACGCTCCCGCAGGTCAGGAATATGTGGGGTCTCTCGCCCCAGGAGTGCGAGAACGTGCTCGAGTATCTCGTCAGCACCGGCGACCTCCGGCGCGAGGGTAACAGGTACTGCCGGCCACATTGACAGGTGGCTACATTGATATGTGGCGTCCGCGGTCAAGCGGACGCCACGGAGTCCAACGATGGAAAAAATGAAGGCTGTCGTGTTCCGCGGCGTCAACGACCTGCGGATCGAAGAAGTCCCAAAACCCACACCCCGCGCCGGCGAGGCCGTCATTCGGATTGCCGCGACCACGATCTGCGGCACTGACGTTCACATTGTCAAAGGCGAGTATCCGGTCAAGCCGGGCCTGATTCTCGGCCACGAACCGGTCGGCATCATAGACGCGCTCGGCGAGGGGCTCGAGGAGGAGTACGCCCTCGGCCAACGAGTGATCGTTGGCGCCATCACGCCTTGCGGTCAGTGTTTCTACTGCCTCAACGACGCGCGATCGCAATGCCGGGGCCCGCTCGGTGGCTGGCGGTTTGGAAACACGATCAATGGCGCGTGGGCGGAATACCTGCTCGTACCGGACGCGCGCGCGAACCTCGCGCGTATTCCCGACGGCTTGACTGACGAGCAAGTCTTGATGCTTCCCGATATCGCATCGACCGGGATTTCCGGCGCCGAGAGCGGCGGCGTCAAAATCGGCGATGCCGTGGCCGTGTTCGCCCAGGGGCCCATCGGGCTTTGCGCCACGGTGGGCGCACGGCTCCGTGGAGCGGCGATCGTTGCCGGCGTCGACGGCATTGCCGAACGCCGCAACATGGCCACCCATTTCGGCGCCACGCACACGTTCGATCCGAAGACAACCGACGTCGTCAAGCAACTGAAAGCGCTGACGAACGGACGCGGCGTGGACGTGGCCATCGAGGCGCTCGGCCGGCAGGAGACGTTCGAAGCCGCGCTGCGTTCGATTCGGCCAGGAGGAACGTTGTCGAGCCTGGGCGTTTACTCAGGAAAGGTGGTGGCGCCATACGAGGCGTTCTACGCGGGGCTCGGCGACCAGCGCATCGTGACGACGCTCTGCCCCGGCGGAAAAGAACGGATGCGCCGGTTGATGGAGATGGTGGCGACAAGCCGCATCGATCTGATGCCGCTCGTGACGCACGCGTTCGATTTGGACGACATCAAAGAGGCGTACGACTTGTTCAGCCAACAAGGCGACGGCGTCCTGAAAGTGGCATTGTTCCCTCACGGCGTGCCGTCGGCGTCGAAAGCGCGGACTCGGGTGGGGGCGGCCGCAAACACGTAGGCGGCCGTCGACAACTCCCAATGCCCTATCGCCCGAGGCATTCCGGTTGGGAGTTGGGAGTTGTGTTCTGGGAGTTGTCAGCGAAGCATGACGAGGAGCATGCGGGCGGCCTCGGGTGCGTCAACGGCGTGAGGCACGTTGCCCGGCATGCGGACGATGGTGCCGGGCGTTGCTCGAACGATCCGGCCTCCAATCGTGAGGTCCAGGACACCACTCAGGACCAGCACCAGCGCCTCGAAGGGCGACGTGTGCTGGGTGAGCCCCTGGCCGGCGTCAAATGCGAAGAGGGTGACGTTTCCACCGGGTGTTTTCGACAGCACCCGGCTGGCAATCCCCTGCTCGGTCGGCGTGATGAGCGCTTCCAGCCTGAGTACTTCGGCAGGCATTATCTGTACGGACAGAGACATGTTTGCGGATCCTCCAACGTGTGATCTATTGTCGCTCCAGTTGACGGACCATCGAAAGCCGTTCACCGATCCTCTCGAAGGCTCGCCGTGGAGCTCGCGAGAGACCGTCGCGGGCTTCGCGCAATCGGTACCCAACGACAGGTTAATGCGATATGCGGAAAGTCTTTCGTCATCCGCTCCGCTCCGCGTGATCGATGTCGGCTGCGGTGCAGGCCGGAACCTGGTGCCGCTCGCGCGGATGGGTTGCCGGGTCCTTGGCGTCGATCTCTCCTGGCCGATGCTCTGCGCGGCGGCGGAACGTGTGCGGACGGAGCATCTCGCAGACCGCGTCACGTTGGCGGTCGCGTCCATGCACGATCTGCCAGCTCCGCGGCAGACGGCCGATCTGGTCGTTGCCCATGGCATCTGGAATCTCGCCAGGTCCGCGACGGAGCTTCGCCGCGCCATCGCAGAAGCCGCCCGCGTCTCCGCACCCGGCGCCGGGTTATTCGTGTTCACGTTTTCCAGGAACACGCTTCCGCCCAATGCGCGTCCCGTCGCTGGCGAGCCATTCGTCTTCACGCAATTCTCCGGTCAGCCGCAGACGTTTCTGACCGCGCAACAGCTCGCAAGTGAACTGGCCTCTGCCGGATTCCTGCCTGACCCTGCGGTTCCGCTGACGGAACACAATAAACGGCCCGCCGGCGCGTTGAGCACGGGCGGGCCGCCGGTGATTTACGAGGCCGCGTTTCGTCTCAGATCTGAGCCGTTGCCATCCGTTCCGCGCGGGCTTTGATCCCGAGCAGCATCCGACGATCCATGGCAAACCCGGCTGGTTCAGCGAGTGATGGCCCATACGAGAGCCGCGTCCTGAGATCGTCAGACGACTCGCAACGGTAGCGGCTGATCAACCGGCATCGATCCCTCCCGAACGGCTCGATCAGGAAAAGCCAACTCACCGCCGCCCATGGTTTGCCAGTAGCACGTGCGTCGGGATCGGCAGCCGCTTCGGCCAGCAGATACCTCCGCGGGACGACCTCCCGAATCTTCAGCGGTGGCATATCCGGGTGCAGGAGGAGATTCTCGCCCGGCAGCAGCGCCCATTCCGGGTGAACGGTCTCGGCATTCCGAAGCTCGCAGCCGGCGACGTTCTCGAGCCATTGGTAACTGTAGAAGCCGCCGCGGTCGGCGCCGACCTGCACGATCCACTGCCAGACGGCTTCCGAAGGAGCATCTACTTCGACTCCGTGGGTCCAGCTCCAGCGCGGTTCGTCTATCAGATGGTCACCCGGGTAAGTCCGCCCAGCGGTGTCGGCGTCGATCCCCCAGTGGCTTCGCTGCTGCCGCAGAAACGGCGTCAAGAGAGCAAAAGCCGCGATCGCTGCGCCGCCGATCCCCGACAGCACGTCCTGCACGCTGTCCCGCGGTAGCCGTCCTTCGGCGCGGACTGCCAGGTTCCGCAACTGGATGGTCTGCATGAGGTGATGAACCGGACGAATCCAGAGGGCATGCAGGCGTTCAGTCTCGGGGAACGCGCCACGTGCGCGAGCGTACAAACGCGTCCTGCCTTCATCGATCGGTTCGAGTACGAAGGTCCAGGTCACCTGCCAGAACCTTGCCGGGCGAGATGATGCGAAACCCACCTGCTTGTGTTGTTGGACGTCGAAGAGACCGCCAAGCGCGAGGAGATGGTTCTCTTCGACACGGAGCACTTCAAAGAAATCGTCCTCGCCCTGTCCGGCAGGAACTTTGTCGCCCGGTCGGAGACCCTGAAGCTCGGGATGAATTTCTCGCGCGCTGGGTATGGCGGAATTGTCAAGGAGATCGATGCTGTAGAAGCCGGCACGCCCGCATCCCATCTGCACGAGCCAGGGCCAAATCCTCTCCGGCGGAGCCGCGATGACGATCGAATGGGTGAATTGACCGACGGCATCAGGAAGCAGATCGTCTCCCGGCAGCTGACGACGGTTCTCTGCTGCCTCCGGCGAGTTCAGGTCTCGTTGAAGCTGCGACAGAAGCAGCCGGCGGATAAAGTGTGAGGCAGGGCCGATGACGCGGAAGTACCGTTTGAACTTGCGCCACGCATCTTCGTCGGTCGCGTCCACTCGCAATTCGAACACCACCCGGCTATTCGACTCGCCCTCTGGCTCGACGCGGAGCGCCCACGCCACCTTGACGTAGTCGGGTTGGTCGAACGTGAGATAACTCGCGGCATCTGGAACGTGAACGAACGGAATCGCGAGATGCCAGACCTTGCCGATTGCGCCCACCGCGACTTCTCGCGGGGGGTCGTCAATCAAAAGCTGAAAACCGGGTGTCTCAGGCGTGGACTTCAGTTCATCGAGCCGAAGCCGCAATTCGACTCTCTTGCCGCGCAGACGGTCCGGCGCCGTGCGGATACCAAAAAGTGCACGAGCGATCGGTGACCGCGCCAGATCCAGGTTGCGCACGGCCGTCCAGGCGCGCTCCGTGCTGACCGGCAACCGGGCGTCGTCGATTTCCAGCATGCCTGGAGCAGGGATAAGCCGATCGAGAGCGCTCACAGGGTCCTCCCTTCCCTAGTACACGACGCGACGCGTCTGGGGCCGGCTCGCAGGACTGGCTACCTTCACACGCGCATCGACCGCGCAGGCGCCCGACGTGAGCACCTTCACGGGATTGAGATCGAGTTCGCGAATCTCCGGACAGATGGTCAGCAGCGATGACACCCGGAGGATGAGGTTCTGCAACGCGGCCGCGTCGGCCGGTGCCTCCCCGCGGTATCCGCGCAACAGCCGCGCGCCCCGGAGTTCCTCGATCATCTCTGCCGCATCCGTTGCGGTGAGTGGGTGCAGCCGGGATGAGGAGTCGGCCAGGAGTTCCGCGAGAACCCCCCCCGAACCGCAGACAATGACCGGGCCAAACAGCGGGTCGTCCACTGCGCCGACGAGCATTTCGATTCCCCCGGCGACCATCCGTTGCACGAGATACCCGGTGATCGCATCTCCAAGCCGTAAGCCGAGATCGGCCACGGCGTGGCGCACCTCGTCCTCACTTCCAAGGTCGAGCACCACCGCCTTGCGTTCCGTTTTGTGGAGCAGCGTTGGGCCGACAGCCTTCACGACGACAGGAAAACCGATCGCCGCAGCACAGCGCACCACATCTTCGGGTGTCCGGGAGAATCGCGAGGCGGCTTGCTCTATTCCGACCGCCGACAGCAGGGCCGAGATTTCGTCAGTCGTCAACCACCCGTCGCCTCGCGTCAGTGCGGATTCCACAACGACGCGGGCCGCGTCTGCGCGAATGTCCTGAAACTCCGGGACAATGCCAGCGGGTTTTCGGCGCCATTCACCATACGTGGCCACGCGCGAGAGGGCGATGGCCGCTGATTCGGGGAAGGCGTACGACGGAACGTTGGCGAGCGACAGGGGGCCTCCTTCGGACCGCATCATCACCGCAAGAATGGGCTTGCCGTTCGAGTGCACGGCGGCCTCGTGGATCGCGGATGCCACGGGCTCGGCCCCGGTGACGAGAGGCGGAATGAAGATCGTCAGAACGGAATCAACGCCTGGGTCGCGAAGGACTGCAGAGAGCGTGCGCGCGTAGTGCTCCGGCGGTGCCGATGCCAGCATGTCAACGGGGTTGTTCACCGTGGCCGACTCCGGGAGAAACGACCGCAGCTCCGACCGTGTGGCGTCGCTGAGCGTTGCGAGCACGAGGCGGTTCGCCTCGCACGCGTCGGCCGCGAGAATCCCAGGACCGCCAGCATTCGTCACGATTGCGACCCGACGGCCGGACGGTAATGGCTGATGTGACAACAGCGCGGCCACATCGAACAGTTCCTGCAAGGTATTGGTGCGGATCACTCCGGCCTGGCGAAACAGCGCGTCCACGACCGTGTCACTCGCGGCAAGTGCGCCGGTATGCGACGAGGCGGCTCGGGCCCCGCCGGTCGAGCGTCCCGACTTGACCGCGACAATCGGTTTGGAGCGGCTCACGCGGCGGGCGATCTCGCTGAACTTCTTCGGGTTCCCAAAACTCTCGAGATAGAGAAGGATCACCGAGGTTTGCGGATCCTCGGCCCAATACTGCATGAGATCGTTGCCTGAGACATCAGCCTTGTTGCCGACAGAGACGAAACTCGAAATCCCAATATTCAACTGCCGCGCGTAGTCCAGGATGGCTAGTCCCAGGGCGCCACTCTGTGTGGACATCGCGACGTTCCCCGCTGGAGGATAAACGGGAGAAAACGTGGCATTGAGCCGGATGCGCTCGTCGGTGTTGAGCAGTCCCATGCAGTTGGGTCCAATCAGACGGCAACCCGCATTTCGTATCTTCTCGACCAGGGCGGCTTCGCGCTTGGCGCCTTCGGGTCCCGACTCGCCAAATCCCGCGCTGATCACGCAGATTCCCCGGACGCCCTTGCGGATGCAGTCGTCCACCACTGCGAGCACGTCGGCTGCGGGGACAACGACCATCGCCAGATCCACGGGCCCGGGGATGTCCGCGACTGTTCGGTACGCCTGGTGACCTTGAATGTCCGTCGCGCTCGGGTGAACGACGCTGAGCGTTCCCGTGAACCCAGCCTCGACGAGGTTGTTGACGATCTCAGATCCGATCTTTCCGCGTTCGCGACTTGCGCCGATCACGGCGACCGATTTCGGCTCGAAAAACACCCGCATGGACGCCGTGGCGGCCACCCGCGCGCGATGCGCTGCTTTGTCGGCATAGAGCAGCGAGGGCTCGAGTGACAACACCACGTGCGTCACACCTGATTCGACGTTCTGCGTCAGGGAGAATCCGGACTCGGAAAACACGTCGATCATCTTCTGGTTTTCGGATTGAACATCGGCCTCGAACCATCGCACGTTGCGCTCGCGGGCAGCCTCGGCGAGACGTTCGAGCAGGCGCGTCCCCAATCCTCGTCCCTGGAGTTCATCCGCGATGGCGAATGCCACCTCGGCTTTGTGCGTGTTTCCCTTTCTCGGGTAGTAGCCGGCCATGGCGACGATCCGGCCGGTCAACGTCGCAACGAGTACAAGCGCGTCCGACCCCTCAGCGACGAGCAGTCGGATACGCGAAGTGTCGAGCCGCGGCAAACTATGGAAGCGCTGATACAGGCTAATTGGCGAGAGTCGCTCGAAGAACTGCTGAATCGCTGGGACATCGGCCTCGGCAGCCGTTCGCAACGTAACGGTCGAGCCATCTCGAAGCACAACATCACAACAATCAACTGAGACCGGCGCAGACATGTAGAGAAACCTCCTTTGGGGGTGAATGCAGGATGACTGCCGGGAGGACGGGGGAACGGGAGGACAGGAGGTCGGGAGGACGGGGCGCCTGCGGCCCGAGCGAGGCGCCGGCTTGCCAGCCGGAGCGCCGGCCCGCCTCCGCTAGAGCTACGG
>JBAROV010000197.1:0-9901 GCA_049642465.1 Vicinamibacterales bacterium | reverse complement strand
GAGCGGGGGTGCCCGCCTCCGCTGGTCGTACGCGACGAGCGACCAGCTACGGCGAGGTCTCGCCGTAGCGCGCCTGGACTATTCGCGCGCGGAGGCGGAGGGCCCCGCGAGCACTAAGAGAGAACGGGAGAACATGCTGGCTCACATTCTTTTGATCGGGCTTGCGATTCAAGTTCCACAGATCACGCCACGGGATCCGGCCACGCGGTCCGAGCGGACGGGCTCTGGGGCGATTCGGGGGCGCGTCGTGGCCGGCGATACGGGCGTGCCGATGCGGCGGGCGATCGTGAATCTCGTCTCGGCGCAGCCCAACCAGCCGGTTTCATCGCGCAACGTCTCGACCGATGCCGAGGGTCGATTCGAATTCGCGTCCCTTCCGCCCGGCAGTTATCGGCTTCGAGTCAACCCAGGTCCGTATCGCGCTCAGTACCTGGCATCCGCCTACGGTGGCCGCCGGCCGAACGACATGGGACGGACGATCGATCTCGCCTCCGGGCAACAGTTCGAGCAGGCGGACATAGCCATGATCCGGGGCGGCGTGATTCCGGGACGGGTGACGGATGATTTTGGCGAGCCAGTGACGCGCGCGATGATCTTCGCGTCCCGCATCATGCCAGGCAGCAGCAACACGACTCTGCGGCGGACCGGCGCGAACGCTCAAACTGACGACCAGGGACGATTCCGGCTCTTCGGGCTCGAGCCCGGTGACTACGTCGTCGCCGCGGAAACGCGCGGATTCGGCGGTCCCCAGGTCGAAGGAGAGTCCGAAGGATTCGCCACGACCTATTACCCTTCCGCGACGAACGAGCGGGAGGCGGGGCGAGTGCGAGTGTCAGGAACGGCCGATGCCGGAGAGGTCGAGATTCAACTCGTGCGCACCCGGACGTTCCGAATTACCGGAACCGTCGTGAACTCGAAGGGCCAGGCCGTTCCGGATGCCAATGTCATGTTGATGCGACCAATGGTCGGCGGAGGCTTCGGCAGCCGCGGAGTCAATCGCGGCAACGACGGAAAATTCGAGATTCGGGACATCGTGCCTGGTGAATATCGCCTGCTCGTGAGGCCTGTGCAGATGGGGCGACCACAGCCCGATCAGAGCGGGGCGAAGGGCGCGCGGCCGGAATACGCCACCATGCCGCTCAGCATCGCATCGGACATCGACGACCTCGTCGTCATGACGCAACCTGGCGTGTCGATCGCGGGTCGGGTGGTGTTTGCGGAAGGAACGCCTGCCACGCTGCCGTCCATGCGGGTTCAGACGCAACCTGGCGACCCCAGCATGCCGATGATGGGACCGTCGCCGTCGACGACGACCGGACCGGATGGGCAGTTCACGCTGAACGATCTTTTCGGGCCGCTCTTGCTCCGCGGATTCCCGGCGGGCGGCTCGAGTGCCACCAGGCCCACTTATACGCTGAAAGCCGTGATGCTCGGCGGCACCGATATCACAGACACGCCGGTCGAGTTCAAGCCGGAACACAACAGGCATGTCGAGATCGTCCTCACCTCACGGGCATCAACGCTCGAAGGAACGGTGACCGACGACAACGGCGCGCCCGCGAACGATGTCATGGTGGTGCTGATTCCGGAGGACAAAGCTTCGTGGCGCGTGGGTTCTCCGCGGCTGCGTCTCGCACCCCTGCAAAAGGAAGGACGCTTCAGCGCGCCACGTGTGCTCGCCGGCCGTTATCACGTAATCGCAGTCCCGCAGGAAGGCTTCTACCTGTCGCCGGATACCGATCCCGAGGTGTTCGAGCGGATGGTGAAGGATGCGACGACGGTGACACTCAATGAGGACGAGAAGCGGACGATCGACCTGCGCGTCGTTCGAATCGCGCGATAGATGCCCGTCACCTTGATCCTTTACCCCATCTTCTGCATTGAGGCGAGGAAGTCGCTGTTCGATTTCGTCTTCCCCATCTTGTCGAGCAAGAGTTCCATCGCCTCGACAGCAGACAGCGGGTTCAGAACCTTTCGAAGCACCCAGACCCGATTGAGATCTTCCTTGGGCAGGAGCAGTTCTTCTTTCCTCGTGCCGCTCTTCTGCATGTCGATCGACGGGAATACGCGCTTGTCGGTCAGCTTCCGATCCAGGTGGATCTCCATGTTGCCGGTGCCCTTGAACTCTTCGAAGATCACATCGTCCATTCGGGATCCGGTGTCGATGAGGGCCGTGGCGATGATCGTGAGCGAGCCTCCTTCTTCGATGTTGCGTGCTGCGCCGAAGAAACGCTTCGGCTTTTGCAGCGCATTCGAGTCGAGACCGCCAGAGAGTACCTTGCCTGACGGCGGGATCACCGAGTTATAGGCCCGCGCCAGACGCGTGATCGAGTCGAGCAGGATCAGGACGTCCTTCTTGTGCTCGACGAGCCGCTTCGCTTTTTCGATCACCATTTCGGCGACCTGGACGTGACGCTGTGCAGGCTCGTCGAAGGTCGATGAAATCACTTCCCCCTGCACCGACCGTTGCATGTCGGTGACTTCTTCGGGACGCTCGTCGATGAGGAGCACGATCAGGAATACTTCCGGATGGTTCTTCGCCACCGACTGCGCGATGCTCTGCAACAGCATCGTCTTACCGGTTCGCGGCGGCGCCACGATCAATCCGCGCTGCCCTTTTCCGATTGGCGTCATCAAATCCATGACCCGCCCGGAGAGGTTGTCGGGCGTGGTCTCGAGTGTGAGCTTTTCCTGTGGGTACAGCGGGGTGAGGTTTTCGAAGAACAGCTTGTCGCGCGCCTGCTCGGGGGCCTCGAAGTTGACGGCCTCTACTTTGATCAGCGCGAAGTACCGCTCCCCTTCCTTGGGCGGTCGAATCTGGCCCGAGACCGTGTCACCTGTCTGCAAATCGAATTTTCGAATCTGCGATGGCGATACATAGATGTCGTCCGGCCCCGGCAGGTAGTTGTAATCCGGCGCGCGGAGGAAGCCGAATCCGTCCGGCAGTACCTCGAGGACTCCTTCCGAGAAGATAAAGCCGCTCTGCTCGGTCTGAGCTTTCAGGATCTGGAATATGAGCTCCTGCTTCCGCATGCCCGTCGCGCCAGCGACGGTGAGGTCCTTGGCGATCTGGGTGAGCTGCTGGATGCTCTTGTCTTTCAGATCGGTGATGTTGAGGCCGTGCCCTCTCCGTCCCTGCCCCTCCTGGCGTTGGGTGGAGGCAGGAGCAGGAGCAGCAGCCGCGCCGGGCGGTGCGGGGGCGGGCGCGTCTCCCTGCGGAGCCGGTTCCCGATCGGTCACCTGGGTGATCGTGTCGGTCGAAGAATTACCTTGCGCCTCCGCCTGCTCGGCGGACTGGCGCGCTGATGTGCGCTTGTTGTTTTGTGGCATGAGGCCTGACGGCGTTCTCGGTTGATACGGTCCGATTGTGTTGATGTTGACGGTGTTTCGTTACGTGCGGAACGGGCAGAGCGCCCGATGATTTGCTAGAGGAACTCTCGTGAAGCTGCCGAGGATGAGTATAGGCCCAGGGGCCACAGGTGTCAAACCGGAATGTGACAGTTCAGTAGTTCGAGGGACTTTCCCCGATTGCCAGGATGCTACAGAGCTGCCTGATCTGGAGACCCAGCTCACGGGCGCGAGCGACCACCTCAAACCCATCAGCGCCCGGGTTCAGCCAGACCTCGTTCACCCCCTTTTTCGCGAGTTCTTCGACGATGCGGACACCGGTTCGGGGCGGGACGTAGATCGTGGCGAGGTCGATGGGACCCGGGACGTCCAGCACCGAACGATAGGTGCGATACCCCTCCACCTCCGCTTCGCGCGGGTTGATGGGGATCACCGTGTACCCGCGTTTGGCGAAGGCCCGGAGCGCCTTATTGCCAAATTTGTCGCGATTGGTCGAGGCCCCGATGACCGCCACGGTTTTCATAAGGTAGGTCATTGTCGCACGTGGCAGAGCGCCTGCGGCTGCTGCGAGCGAAGCACGCCGCCTCTCGCGTGATGGTTTGGGCGTAACATCGATCCATGCCGACGTTGGCTGAAGTTCTCGAAGCCCGAACAGCCGAGGCCGCGCCCGAGCTCGTCGACCGTATTTCGAAGGAACGTCTCCGCTGCTACGCATGCGGTCACGAGTGCCCGATCCCCGAGGGTGCATACGGCGTGTGCCGCGTGCGTTTCAATCAAGGTGGGGTTCTCCACGTGCCCTGGGGCTATGTCGGTGGCGTCCAGTGCGATCCCATCGAGAAGAAGCCGTTCTTCCACGCGAGTCCTGGCGCACTCGCATTCAGCTTCGGGATGCTCGGCTGCGACCTGCACTGCTCGTACTGCCAGAACTGGGTCACGTCACAAGCCCTGCGAGATCCGGAGGCCGTTTCGCCGCCAATCGACGTGGACCCGGCCAGTCTGGTTGACGAAGCAGTTCGGCTTGGATCGAAGGTCGTGGTCAGCACGTACAACGAGCCGCTCATCACGAGCGAATGGGCGGTCGCGATTTTCAGGGAGGCCCGCGCGGCCGGTCTGTCGACGGCCTACGTGTCGAACGGCAACGGGACGCCCCGCGTCCTGGAGTACCTGCGGCCGTGGATTGACTTCTATAAAGTCGATCTCAAGAGCTTCGACGACAAGCACTATCGTCAGCTTGGCGGCCGGATCGAGCCAATACTTGCCACGATTCGCGCGCTCCATGAGATGGGGGTGTGGGTGGAGATCGTGACGCTGCTGATTCCGGGATTCAACAACAGCGATGACGAACTGGAGCGGCTGACAGCATTTCTCGCGAGCGTCTCGCCAGACATCCCCTGGCACGTGACGGCATTTCACAAGGACTACCGGATGAGCGATCCGGAAAACACGACCCCGGAAATGCTCATGCGCGCTGCCGCGATCGGCCAGCGAAACGGGTTGCGTTATGTGTATGCGGGAAATCTTCCGGGACGGGTGGGCGATCTCGAAGACACGCGCTGCCACAACTGCCGAGCCGTGCTCGTCGAGCGATACGGCTATTTCGTCAAGAACTACCGCCTGACATCGACCGGGACGTGTCCGGACTGCGGCACGACGATTCCTGGACGCTGGGCGGCGGCGTTTGATGGTCAGATCACGGATCGCCCGTTTCTGCCCGGTACGAGACGCTTTCGTATGATCTGACATCGGGAGGACGGGAGGTCGGGAGTCGGCGCAACCAGGCACGCGCATTTCGGCATACGGGATCTTGGCGCCAACAGATGTTGTAGGCTTGTGTAATGACGCTGATTCGACGGGCGCTGCCGCTTGCGGTGGGCTTACTGACGGTGCTCGGTTGCGGAGCCTCTTCCGCCCAATCTCCCAAGGAAACCGAAGCGCTCAAAAAGGAAATCGAAGCGCTCAAGGCGTCCCAGTCGGAGATGCAGAAGAGCCTGAACGAGGTCCGAGACTTTCTGAAGGCGATCACCGGAGGAAGGTTCGGCGGGCCTTCAATCGAAGGAGCCTCAGTAGACATCACAGGAGCACCGGTGAACGGTGAGGCGTCCGCACCAGTGACCCTTGTCGAGATCTCGGATTACCACTGTCCGTTCTGCCGGCGTCATGTGCAGCAGACCCAACCACAGATCTACGCTGAGTACGTCAATGCGGGAAAAGTGCGCCACGTATTCCTGCACTATCCGATCGATCAACTACACCCCAACGCGTATCGCTCGCACGAGGCAGCAAGCTGCGCCGCGGATCAGCGCAAATTCTGGGATCTGCACGCGAAGCTTTGGGAAAAACCGGTCAACACGGTCGAGGAACTGACGACAGTGGCGCAGGGCGCTGGCCTCGATATGTCCGCGTTTCGCCAATGTCTCGACGGCCGCAAGCACGCACAGGAGGTCAAAGACAACGTGGCGAGGATCCAGAAACTGGGGATCAACGGCACGCCGGCCTTCCTCATCGGGCGCACACCCGCAGCAGGTCAGCCAGTGAAGGTGACGAAATTCGTCGAAGGGGCGCTGCCGTTCACGGCGTTCAAGGAGGCCTTCGACACAGTCTTGGCGGCGAAGTAGCCGACCTCCCGACCTTTTACAGAAAGATCTTCCCCGGATTCAGGATCCGCTCCGGATCAAAGGCGTGCTTGATGCGCTTCATCAGCGCGATCGTCTCTGGAGCCAGTTCAAGGCCGACAAATGGCGCCTTGGCAAACCCGATCCCGTGCTCTCCACTAATCGAGCCCTCGAGCGCCACCACGCCCGCAAAAAGCCGCCGCTCGGCTTGACGCGCGCGCGCGATTTCTCCTTCGTCGTTCGGGTTCACCATGATGTTCACGTGAATGTTCCCGTCGCCCGCGTGGCCGAAACACGGGATCCGCAGTCCCAGCTCGTCGCGGATCTCGCGAACGAGCGCGAAGAGCTCCGGAATCCGTCCCTTCGGCACCACAACATCGTGGTTGTATTTGAGCGGCGTGATCATCTTCAGCGACCGTGAGAGCTCGCGTCGCACGCGCCACAGCTCCTGGCGCTCCGCTTCGTCTTTCGCGCGCAGGACCTCGGTTGCCCCGGCGTCTCGACAAGCCGCTTCGACGCGCACCGCCTCTTCTTCGACCGCCGACGGCACGCCATCGACCTCCAGCAGCAGCATCGCCGCCGTGCCCTGCGGGGCGAGCGAGCGAACCTGAAGATATTGCGCGACCGCTTCGAGGGAATCGCCATCGATGAGTTCCACGGCCGCTGGAACGACACGTGCGCGGATCACATTGATGACGGCCTGGACCGCCGATTCGACATCACGAAACGTCGCACGGAGTGTGGACTGGACCGGCGGCTTCGGCACGAGCCGGAGAATCACCTGCGTGATGATCGCCAGCGTTCCCTCGGATCCGACGATGAGGTGTGTGAGATCGTAGCCGACGACGTTTTTGACCACTTTGCCGCCGGTGCGGATGATTTCACCGGTCGGCAAAACGACCTCGAGCCCGAGCACGTATTGCTTGGTGGTGCCGTACTTGAACGCCCGCGGACCGCCGGCGCACTCCGCAACATTTCCGGCAATGACCGACTCGTTCAGCGAGGCAGGGTCTGGCGGATAAAACAGCCCGACCTTTTCCACTGCCGCCTGCAAGTCGCCAGTGACCACGTGGGGTTCGACGACCGCGACCAGATTCGCTTCGTCTATCTCGAGAATCCGGTTCATCCGCTCGAGCGACATCACGAGGCCGCCCTCGATGGGCACCGCTCCTCCCGTGTACCCCGTTCCGGCGCCCCGTGGGACGATGGGCACGCGGTGCTTGGAGCAGAGGCGAACGATGGCCGCGACCTCTTTGGTGTTGCCCGGCAGCACGACGGCGTCCGCGGGCCGGCCGCGTTTGAGTGCGTCGGCGCCGTAGGTCGTCCGCGAGTCTTGGTCCAGCTTGAGCTGGGAGGCAGAGACGATCGCCTGCAGGTGCGTGAGAAACGCCGGACCGACTCTGAGGTCGGTCGCGTCCAGCTTACCCATCGCGGGGGACCTACGCGGTGGCGACTCGCGTCTTGCGCTCGAGTGCGTGAACGAACTCGATGATCCGAGCCGTCCCGCGTTCGAGCACATCGAGCGAGGTGGCGTACGAGATGCGGATGAAGCCCGGTGCGTCGAACGCTTCCCCGGGAGTAATCGCGACGCGTGCCTCGTTGAGCAGCACGTTTCCAAGTTCCGCCGTCGTTCGAATGCCGTCCGGGGAGAGGAAATCCGAGACGTCCGGGAAGAGATAAAACGCGCCGGACGGTTTCACGAGCCGCAGCCTCGGTTCCGCGGCGAGCCACTCGCAGAGCTGATCCCGGCGGTGACGGTACTCGTCGAGCATTTCTGTGACGTAGGACTGCGGCCCGTTCAACGCGGCCTCGGCCGCACGCTGCGTGATGGAGCAGGCGTTTGACGTCGAGTGGCTTTGCAGCGCGTTGCACGCGGCGATGACCGGCGCGGGACCAAGCGCCCAGCCACAGCGCCACCCCGTCATCGCGTACGCTTTCGACGCGCTGCCGCAGCACACCGCGCGGTCGCGCATTCTCGTCGTCACGACCTTCACCAGATTGTGCGGGACAGGATCGTAAATCAGTTTTTCGTAGCAAAGATCGATCACGATCCAGATGCCGCGCCGGGCCGCTTCGTCCGCAATCGCGGCCATCGAGTCTTCATCGATCAAGGCGCCCGTAGGATTCCCGGGCGAATTGATGATGATGGCTTTTGTGCGCGACGTCATCGCGGCAATGAACGGCTCGGCGCGCAGGCGAAATCCCTCCTCGGCGTACGTGCGAACGATGACCGGTGTCGCTTCAGCCAGCTTGATCTGTTCGACCAGCGTCGGCCATCCCGGCATGTGCGTGATGACTTCGTCACCCGGACCGAAAAGCGCCATCGCCGCATTGAACAGCGCCTGCTTGCCGCCAGCCGTAATGATGATCTCAGAAGTCGAGTACTCGACGCCGTAATCCTCCAGGTACCGTCGGGCGACGGCGCGCTTCAGATCCTCGGTTCCGGAGTTGGTGGTGTACTTCGTGAAGTTGGCGTCGATAGCCGCCTTCGCCGCGGCGCCGATGTGAGCGGGTGTTGGGAAGTCCGGTTCGCCGGCGCCGAAATCGAGCACATCGACGCCCTGCGCTTTGAGCCGCATGGCGTCTGCGGCCACCTTCATCGTTGGCGAAACGGCAATTCGTCCGGCGCGCGCGGAAAGCATAGAGTCAGGCCCTCAAGGAATGCTGCGCGGCTCGCTTGTCGCGCAGTCGCGCCTCGACGACCTCCGGCACGAGTCCGTGCACGCTGCCGCCGAGCGCTACGACTTCCTTCACGAGCCGCGAACTCACGTAGGTGTAGGGTTCGGCTGGCATCATGAAGACGGTTTCAACGTCCTGGTTCAGGCGCCGGTTCATCAGCGCCATCTGCATCTCGTATTCAAAATCGGAGACGGCTCGGAGGCCGCGCACGATGACGGTGGCCTTCTTGCGTCGAGCATAATCGACGAGCAGACCGTCGAAGGTGTCCACTTCGACGTTGGGCCACTCGCGGAAGACTTCACGCGCGATACTGACGCGCTCGGGCACGGTGAAGAGCGGCGTCTTGTCCTGGTTGATCGCCACCGCAATCACGATCCAGTCGAAGAACCGTGAGCCCCGCTGAATGATGTCCACGTGACCGTTGGTCAGCGGGTCGAAAGAACCCGGATACACTGCGATCGCGTCGCTCATGGTTGGTCTTTGGTCTCTGGTCTCTGGTCTCGTCTTTCGTCTTCGGGCTCTGGTCTGTCGTCGGTCTCCAGTCTTTTTGTCTGGGCTACCAGAGACCAAAGGCTAGCGACCAGAGCCTACTCGGTAGAACGCGAGTGCGCTGTCGCCAGAAACCAGGTCGCGCGTTCTGGCCAGCACGCCCGCAATCACCGGGGCGGGGTCGCGGCGTGCGTGTTCGAGCACCAGGATGCCGGTTTCAGCGAGCAGCCGTCCGCCGGCCTCGAGCGCTGTGGCCATGGCGGGTTCTCCGTACGGCGGATCGAGGAAAACCACGTCGAAACGGCGCCCCGCGAGCTGCGCTGCCGCATCCGCAAACCTCGCGCGGATAATAGCATAGCGGTCCGAGACAGCGCAGCGCTCCAGGTTCGATTCGATGAGTCGCACCGAGCGTGCGTCCTCCTCTACGAACGTCACGGATGCCGCTCCACGACTGAGCGCCTCGATCCCCACCGCCCCCGTCCCCGCATACCCATCGAGCACCGACGCTCCCTCGACCCGCGGCGCGAGTACGTTGAAGAGCGTTTCGCGCAGTTTGTCGGATGTCGGCCGTAGTCCTGGCCACGACGGCGCCTCCAAGCGACGGCCTTTGAGGTTCCCTGCGATCACGCGCACTCCCGATCTCCCTTGGTGCTCGCGGGGCCCTCCGCCTCCGCTCGCTCTCGCTCGGCGGCGCGGCTCCGCCGCGCTTCCCTCCAACCTTCGCGCGGAGGTTTCGCGAAGGTTGCCCGCCGTAGCTTTAGCGAAGGCGGGCC
>JBAROV010000196.1:0-14178 GCA_049642465.1 Vicinamibacterales bacterium | reverse complement strand
AAAAACGCAAAATGGTCGACCCCCCACCGGAAAGAATCCACGCGACCGTATCCGTCTGAACGTGAGCTTGGAGTTTGCCGGTCGGCGTTCCCGATAGTACATTGCGGCGAAGTGTTCTCCCACGCGCGATCACGTAACTCCGTTCGTCCCACACAGTTGCTATTCGTCACGGCAATCGCGTTGTTGGCGGCTACCGGATCGACCGCCCAGCGACCATCGCCGAACGTCCTGTTCGTGACGATTGACACCCTTCGCGCCGACCGGCTGGGTTCTTACGGCTACAAACTCGCCCGGACGCCCGTCCTGGATCGGCTTGCCGCCGAGGGCGCACGATTCACGGATGCGACGACGCATGCGCCGCTGACGTATCCGGCACACGCGGCCATTTTGACCGGGCGATATCCGTCTGCTTACGGGATTCGCCTCAACGGCATGCGCCCTTTGCCTTCGGCAGCATCCACGCTGGCTGAGCGGTTAAAGGGGGCCGGCTATCACACCGCCGCGATCATCGGCAGTGTCATCCTCGATCGGAGTTACGGTCTCGATCAGGGATTCGACGACTACGATGACCGCTTTGCGATTCGTCCGAGTGAAACGCAAACCGTGGCTGAGGTCCAGCGGCCTGCGGCAGAGGTCACGGCGGCGGCCGTCGCCTGGCTGAAAGCCCGATCGCGGCAGCCCGACGGAGCCCCGTGGTTTCTATGGGCCCATTACTACGATCCGCACCTGCCCTACGATGCGCCGGCGAAGTACGTGGCCGCGTCAGGCGGACGTCCCTACGACGCCGAGGTGTCGTATGTGGATGCGGAAGTCGGGAATCTTCTGGCCTCAATCGATCGATCGCGCACGCTCGTCATCGTCACGGCGGATCACGGTGAAGCGCTCGGCGACCACGGCGAGCCCGACCACGGGTTCTTCTTGTACGACGCCACGCTCCACGTCCCGCTGATCGTCGCGGGCACGGGATTGGGGCCGGGCCATTCGCAGCCGGTTGCGCGCCGGGTGGTAACGGAACAGGTCCGCAGCGTCGACATCGCACCAACCATTGCGGAGATCGTGGGGATTGCACCGGACTCATCAACCGATGGCGAAAGTCTCCTGCCCCTGCTCGAGGGGCGGGTGCGCCGCGAAGTACCTGTTTCACTCGCGGAGAGTTGGTACCCGCGTCTTCATTTCGGCTGGAGCGAATTGCGATCGGCGCGTGTGGGCGAGTGGAAGTACATTGCGGCACCCAAGCCCGAGTTGTATGACCTGCGAACCGACCGCGGCGAGCAGCGAAACCTGGTGCGAGATCGTGCGTCGGTCGCCGGTCGCCTGGCTGCAGAGATCGGGCGACTCGCGCCTTCACCGTCCGAGCAGGATACCACTCCCGCCGCGCAGCCGGACGCGGCAACGGTCGAACGGCTTCGCGCGCTTGGCTACGTTGGAACGCTTGCGCCAGTCACGAGCACCGGCAGCGCTGAGAATCCTCTGGATCATGTTGCCGAGTACCGCGCCTATCGTGAGCTCTTCACGCGCGCCCTGATTCTGCTCGGCCGGAAGCAGCCGGCCCCTGCCGTCACGTTGCTGCAACGACTCGTCAAGATGAACGTGCGGGCCTTCGAGGCGCATCTGTATCTGGGAAACGCGTACGCCGCGCAGTCAAAATGGGACGCGGCGCTCGGCGAGTATGAGGCCGCCTCGATTCTGAATCCGGCGGTGGCGGCGCCGCAGTTCGAGGCCGCGAAAGTGCTCTCAATCGGTGGCGCGTACGACGAGGCGATAGCGCGATGCCGCGCCGGGCTCGAAAAGGAACCCCGTTCGTTTTACGGGCACTACACCCTCGGAGTGGTCTATCAGAAGGCGGGGCGATGGCTCGACGCGCTCAGGACGTTTTCCGAGGCCATTCGCCTCAACGACCAGGACCCACGCGCCCATGCCAACCTTGCAGGCGCGGCGATGCGCACCGGCGACCTGGATCTGGCGGCAAAACATTTCCAGCGGATGATTGATCTGAAACATCAGGTGGCACCCGCGCAGTTCAATCTCGGGGTCATTGCCGCGCGCAAGGGAAATCCGGCGGAGGCGGCGCGGAGATACAAGCTCGCACTGGCGGCGGATCCGAAATTCACACCCGCGCAGGATGCACTGAAGCGCCTGAGAGAGAAATGAAGCATCCCAGCGGGCTCGAGGCTTCCAAGTCTGCTTCTCTCAGGGCTCGCGGGGCCCCACCCCCGCTCGCTCTCGCTCGGCGGCTTCGCGCCTCGCTCGGGCCGCAGGCGCTAGTCGTGGGTATTGGCGCCGTGCTGCTGGTCAGTGCGGCCGCCGGCTGGTGGTTCCTGGCTCGTGGTCCCGGCATCCAGACCGCCTCCGGCGTGTCTCTCGGACGGCTGCCGAGCGGGGTGCGCCCGAACGACCTCAACCTCCTCCTGATCACGCTCGACACGACTCGCTGGGATCGCATCGGCGCGTACGGCGACGGGTCTGCGGTGACGCCGAATCTGGATCGCCTCGCCAGCCAGGGCGTCCTCTTCGAGCAGACGATTGCAGCCGCTCCACTGACGCTGCCGTCCCACTCGACGATCTTCACCGGTCTGCTGCCGCCTCGTCACGGCGTGCGTGACAATGGCGGGTATGTGCTCGACCCGAAACACCGCACGCTGGCCAACAGACTCAAAGCCACAGGCCGCGTGACCGGCGCGTTTGTCGGCGCATTCGTGCTCGACGCCAAGTTTGGCCTCGACGCCGGCTTTGACACCTACTACGACAAATTCGACCTGTCACGACAGCGTTCGATCTCGCTTGGCAGCATTTCTCGGAAGGCTGGAGAGGTGGTCGAGAACGCCATGCCGTGGCTGGAGGAGCATGCGGACCGGCCGTTCTTTGCCTGGCTGCATTTTTACGATGCTCACTCTCCGTACGAACCGCCGGAGCCGTTTCTCACCCGCTTCCGAGATCGTCCCTACGCCGGCGAGATTGCCTACGTGGACTCCCAGGTCGGCCGGGTTCTCCAGTGGCTCGAGACACGCCGGCTTTCCGAACGCACCATCGTGGTCGTGATCGGCGATCACGGCGAGAGCCTGAACGAGCACGGTGAGGGGACGCACGGGCTCTTCATCTATGAGTCCACGACGCGCGTGCCGTTCATCATCAGGACTCCCTACGATCTGCCGGCTGGCCAACGCATCCGATCGGTCGTGCGCTCGGAGGACGTGCTGCCCACGGTGCTGGATCTGGTTGGTCAGCGTCCGCCCGACGGCATCCAAGGCCACAGCCTGACGCCCCTTTTTGCCGGGAGCGCGGCGGACTTGAACCTGGACGCCTACTCGGAGTCTCTTTACGCGCGAAACCACTACGGCTGGAGCGAGCTGCGGTCCCTGCGGTCCGGGCGATTCAAGTACATCGCCGCCACGCGGCCCGAGCTTTACGACCTCGAGCGCGATCCCAGCGAAGCACGCAATCTGTTCGACGAGCGGCGGCCGCTTGCCGACCGTATGGCGCAGGAGCTCGAGCGGCTTGCGGCGGACCCTGCAGGGGAGGCGAGCGGACCATCCGCTGTTGATCCGGAGACGCGCGAGCGTCTGGCGGCCCTCGGCTACATTGGATCGTTCAGCACAACCGCGCGAAAACCTGGGGAAGCGCTGCCCGATCCGAAAGACAAGATCGACATCTTCAACTTGATGACGTCGGCGCACGAGTCGAGGGGGGAAGACGGCACGGATGCAGCGATCGGTCGATTGAAACAAGTCGTCTCACAGGATCCGCACATTCTGGATGCGTGGGTCATGCTGGGAAACGAATACTCGCGCAAGCGCGACTATCTGACGGCGCTCGAGCACTACAAACGCGCGCTGGCGATCAATCCGGAGTACGACCTCGCGACCATCAACCTTGCCCAGGCCTACCGCGCGCTTGGTGATTACCCCGCGGCGCTCCTCGGGTTTCAGCGCTATCTGCAAAAGGATCCGAAGAACGCACTCGTCCGGTATCAGATGGGCGAACTGTACATGGACCTCGAGCAGTACGATCAGGCAGAAACAGCGTTCCGCCAGGCGCTGAGCGACGATACGCGTGTGGCGGCCGCGCGCAACGCCCTGGGCGCCGTCGCGTTGAAGCGGGGAGACCTCCAGCGCGCGGAGCAGGAGATTCGTGCGGCGCTCGCTGACAAGGCGGATGTAAAGCTCGCGCATTTCAATCTGGCGCTCGTCGCCGAGCAGCGTGGCGACTGGCGAACCGCCGCCGCGGAGTACCAGAAGGAAATCGACATGCACGCCGACGCCTACAAGGCCGCGTTCAACCTCGCGAAGCTGCGCGAACAACTCGGCGATGTGGCGGGCCAGGAGGCCGCCTACCGGAAGGCGATCGAGCTGAACCCCAGGTTTGCCGAAGGGTACTTCTACCTGGCCAAGCTGTGCCTGGATCAGGGGAATCGATTGGATGAGGCAGCCGCGTTGGCGCAACGCGGTCTCGCGATAGGTCCGCGGTCCGAGTATGCGCCGCTCGGACACTATGTTCTCGCCGATGTGTACAGCCGCCAGGGCAAATTTGCCGAGTCTCGTCGCGAAGCGGAATTGGGAAAACAGAAAGAGCGCCTGCGGCCCGAGCGAGGCGCCGGCTTGCCAGCCGGAGCGCCGGTCCGCCTTCGCCAAGGCTCCGGCGGACAACCTTCGCAGGACGAAGGCGCGAAGCTTGGTGCTAAACTGGGAAGTTCGCAGGATCACGTGTTGCCCCGCTGAGTTGCAGATGCCGTCGAAGAAACGTCCAGAGTCCCAGCCTGACCCCTCCGCACGATCGAAAACAGCTATCCCGAAAAAGGCAGCCACAGCTGCCACTCGAAGAGCCGCAGTCCCACGACGAGCGACCCCGAGCCGCCAGAAAGCGCCGGGGAAGTCCTCGCCTCGACACGCTGAAAGGAGAGACCCCGACGAATCCCTTCACGTGGTCATTGTGACCTCCGAGGCACACCCGTTTGCGAAAACGGGTGGTCTTGCTGAAGTGACAGGCGCACTGCCGCTGGCTCTCGCACGATTGGGACATCGCGTGACGGTGATTTTGCCCAGATACCGCGGCCTCATCTCCGAACGCCTCGCCGAGACGACGTTTTCACTTGGAGGTCGCGCGGTCACCGTGGGATTTGCGCTCCAGCCGCTGGCGGACCGCGTCAACGCTGTCCTCGTTGACGCGCCGGACCTCTTCGACCGCGAGGGACTCTACGGCACGGCGGCGGGCGACTACGCCGACAACGCCTGGCGGTTTGCCGTGTTCAGCCGCGCGGCGCTGGAATTCGCTCGGCTTTCGCGGGAGCGGCCGTCAATCATTCACGCGCACGATTGGCAAACGGGGCTCGTCTCCGCCTACCAGAAAATGCACTTCTCGCACGATCCGATCCTCGGCGGCGTGCCCGCAATCTTCACCATCCACAATCTTGCGTTCCAGGGTATTTTCCCGGCGGCTACGCTCGATGAAATCGGGCTTGGCTGGGAGGTGTTCAACGTTCAGGCGATGGAGTACTGGAGCCAGATCAGCTATCTGAAGGCAGGCATCAATTTCAGCGAAAAGGTCACGACCGTCAGCCCTAATTACGCGCGCGAGATCGTCACGCCGGAAATGGGTTTCGGCTTCGACGGCGTGCTTGCCCGTCGCCAATCGGATCTCGTCGGCATCCTGAACGGCATCGACACCGAGCGCTGGAATCCGCAGTCGGACGCATTTGTGCCCGCGCGTTTCAGCGCCGGGAACCTCGCCGGAAAGCGAAACGCGAAGGCGCTCCTTCTCGAAGTGGCCGGACTGCCGCGCGACAAGGCGTCGCTGGCTCGGCCCGTTATCGGGCTCATTGCCAGGCTGACCGATCAGAAAGGCATGGACCTCATCGCCGCCGCTGCCGACGATCTCATGTCGCTTGACGCCGCGTGGACGATGTTGGGGAATGGTGAGGCGCGGTACGAAGAACTCTGGAGATCGCTTGCGGCGCGATACCCCGATCGGGTTTCGGCAACGATCGGTTTCGACGAGCGGCTGGCGCACCACATCGAAGCGGGCGCAGACGCCTTCCTCATGCCGTCTCGCTTCGAGCCTTGCGGGCTCAACCAGATGTACAGCCTTCGCTACGGCACCGTGCCCATTGTTCGGGCCACCGGCGGCCTCGAGGACACGGTTGAGGATTACGACCCTCGAACTGGTGGCGGGACGGGCTTCAAATTCGTTGATTACACACCGGTTGCGATGCTCGAGGCGATCGAGCGAGCGCTGGAGGTCTATCGAGACGGCCCTGCCTGGAAACGCATCCAGCAACAGGGAATGCGGCAGGACCATTCCTGGGACGTTTCTGCCCGGGAATATGTCAAAGTGTATAGAAGCGTCCGGGCGCCAGAGGGCCTTCCTCAACCTGCTTCGGCCGGGGCGTGACACGGGAACTGGACACTGGACACTGGAAACTGGAAACTAAGCCAATGGCCTCGGAAAAAATTCAGACGCTGACGGACGCCAACTTCGATCAGACGGTTAGCGGATCGGCGCAGCCAATACTCGTGGACTTCTGGGCGGAATGGTGCGGCCCCTGCCGGCGGCTTGCTCCCACCGTCGACGAACTGGCGACGCATTACGACGGCAAGCTGCTGGTCGCGAAAATGAACGTGGACGAGAACCCGTCGGTGCCGATGCGGTTCAGCATCCGGGGGATACCGACGCTGCTGCTCTTCAAGGGAGGACAGATCGTCGAGCAGGTCGTTGGTCTGGCCGACAAGGACAGCCTAAAGAGATTGATTGACAAGCACGTCTGAAGAAGTTTGACGGCAGACTCGAACTTCTCATGCCTCCTGTCCGCAGCGTCGTCATCATCGGATCTGGTCCCGCGGGTCTGACGGCGGCACTTTACGCCGCGCGCGCCAACCTGAAGCCGCTCGTCATTGAAGGGCTCGAGGCGGGCGGCCAGTTGATGTTGACCACCCTCGTCGAGAACTGGCCCGGTCACCGCGACGGCATCATGGGGCCGGATTTGATGGCGGAAATGCGCGCGCAGGCCGAGCGGTTTGGCGCAGAGATCGTCCGGGGCCACGTGTCGGGGGTCGATCTCAGCGGGCACCCTTTTACCATCACGACCGGCGAGGCGCAATATCAGTCGCGCGCGCTCATCATCGCGACCGGGGCGTCGGCTCGACTCCTCGGCCTGCCTTCAGAACGTGGGCTCATTGGCCATGGTGTCTCGACGTGCGCCACGTGCGACGGGTACTTCTTCCGCGGCAAGCCAATCGCCGTGGTGGGTGGCGGCGACTCGGCGATGGAAGAAGCGGTGTTCCTCACCAAGTTTGCGTCGAGCGTGACGGTGGTCCATCGCCGCGATTCGCTGCGTGCGTCAAAGATCATGCAGGACAAAGCGTTCGCCAACCCGAAGATTACCTTCGAGTGGAACGCCGAAGTGGATGACATCCTGAGCGAAGCGAACGGCACAGTGCGCGCGATCCTGTTGCGCAACAACAAGACCGGCCTCATGAAGGAGCTTGCAGTCGAGGGGGTCTTCGTCGCAATCGGTCACACGCCGAACACGCAACTCTTTGCCGGCCAGATTGACATGACGCCCGCCGGCTACATCGTCACGCACGCCGGCACGCGGACGAGCGTGCCGGGCGTCTTCGCGTGCGGCGACGTGCAGGATCACATCTACCGCCAAGCGGTCACCGCTGCAGGCTCGGGATGCATGGCTGCCATCGATGCCGAGAAGTATCTCGATGGGGTCCCGCAACACATCGGGGAATCGCAACTGCACGCCTAGACTGACGATTGAGGACTGCGGACTGACGACAATCCAATCGTCAATCGACGGTCAGTGCAATCGTCATTCGTCAGTCTGCAGTCCTCAATCTATCCAACCTCCGCCGATCACAACCTCGTTGTTGTAGAAGACAACAGCCTGACCTGGAGTGACGGCGTTTTGCGGTTCGTCGAACTGGACGTGGGCGCGTGCGGCGTCGAGCGGCGTGATGGTCGCCGCGGCCTCGCGATGTCGGTAGCGGATCTGGGCGGTCGCGCGTGACCGAGGCGACGGGGCGCTGCCGGAAATCCAGTTCACGCCCGATGCGGTGAGCGAGTCTCGCTGCAAACTATCTCGCGGGCCGACGGTCAGGCTGTTGGTGTCCGCGTCAATATCCACGACATACAGCGGGATCGGAGAGGCAAGCCCAAGTCCCTTGCGCTGGCCGACGGTAAAGCGGTGAATCCCGTCGTGCTGGCCGATGACGCGGCCCTGCACATCGCGAACGTTCCCAGCCGCACGCGCCACACCGTGGCGCTCCAGGAAGCCCGTGTGATCACCGTCCGCGACGAAACAAATCTCGTGGCTGTCGGGCTTCTCGGCGACCGTCAACCCCAGATCGCGCGCACGCGCGCGGACGGTCGCCTTGTCGAGCCCGCCGACAGGGAAGACCGCATGGGCGAGCTGCGCCTGCGTCAGTGTGAATAGAAAGTACGACTGATCCTTACCTGGATCCGTTCCCCGCTTGAGCAAGTAGGTACCATTCTCGTCCTTCTCGACCCGTGCGTAGTGCCCGGTCGCGACGGCGGATGCGCCAAGCGCCTGCGCCCGCGATGCCAGGGTCGCGAACTTCAGGTCCCCATTGCAGTGCACGCAGGGAATCGGCGTGCGGCCGGCGGCGTATTCGCGCACGAAATCCGAGACGACCAGCTCGTCGAACTGCCGCTCGAAATTCATGATGTAGTGCGGGATTCCGAGATGCGCGGCCACTCGTCGCGCGTCGTGAAGATCGTCAATCGTGCAGCACGACCCGAACTTCGTCTCCCCCTCGCGCTGGTCGTAAAGCTGCATGGACAGACCGATAACCTCATGACCCTGCTGCGCCAGCAGCGCAGCTGCCACCGAGCTATCGACGCCGCCGGACATTGCTACGACGACACGCATAAAGTCATTGCGGACTGAGGACTGGCGATGCAGTCGTCAATCGTCAGTCGGCAGTCGTCAGTCGACGACGACCTGTAACCGCCCGGAGCTTGTGGACAACCCCTGGGAGGGTCGCAAGGAAGGAATCCACTTCCTGCTCGGTGTTGCCCTGGCCGAGGCTGAGACGAATCGAATTTTGGGTCCGGTGCGTCGGGAGCCCCATGGCACGCAGCACGTGGGAGGGCTCCAGCGTTCCCGACGAACAGGCAGAACCCGTGGAAACGGCAATCCCCTCCAGGTCGAGGGCAATCAGCAGCGATTCGGCTTCGATGCCGTCGAAGCTGATGTTTGACGTATTCGGGACCCGCGGCTCGCGGGCGCCGTTTACAGCGGTATCCGGAATCGACTCCAGCACACCGCGTTCGAGCCGATCGCGGAGCGCGGTCATTCGCGCCGCCTCGGTGCCGAGCTTGCGGGCGGCGAGTTTCGACGCCTGACCCAGTCCGGCAATCCCCGGGACGTTCTCCGTCCCGGCGCGGCGGGTGCGCTCGTGCTTTCCGCCGGTGAGGATGGCCTGGATCCGGGTGCCGCGCTTGATCCAAAGCGCCCCAGCACCCTTGGGCCCATTGAACTTGTGGGCGGACAGCGACAGCAGATCCACATCCAGCTTCTTGACGTCTACCGGAATCTTGGCGACGGACTGGACCGCGTCTGTGTGAAAGACGGCGCTCCGGGCGTGCGCCCGGCGGGCCAGTTCGGCGACTGGCTGGATCGTCCCCAGCTCGTTGTTCGCGTGCATGACGGACACGAGCGCCGTATCGTCCGTGAGCGCCGCCGTCAGCGCATCCGGATCGACAATGCCCGTCTGACCGACGGGCAGCAGCGTGACCTTCCATCCCCGGCGGGCGAGCGCCTTGAGCGTCACGAGCACCGCCTCGTGCTCGATCGTGGTCGCGATCAGATGCTTTCGGCCGGTCGCTTCCAGCGCCTCGGCGACCCCTCGGAGCGCGAAATTATCCGATTCGGTTCCTCCGCTGGTGAAGACGATCTCGGAGGGTTCCCCACCAATCAGGTCCGCAACGGCGCTTCGAGCATCGTCCAAACGGGCCTTCGCCTGCTGCCCGAAGTAATGAACACTCGATGCATTGCCGAAATCCTGTAGGAGGACGGTGGTCATCACCTCAACCACCGACCGGTCGAGCGGCGTCGTGGCGTTATGGTCGAAGTAGATGCGCATCGGAAACATCGATCATACCATTGCCGCTAAGTCTCAGCAATAAAAGGACTAGACAGGGCTGATGGGGTTCCGTATACTTGCCGGACCCTGCTTAGCAAGCCGCTCGAGTCAGACACCCTGCGAGGTCAACTGGACGGTTTTTTGGAGAGTGCCCCATGTGGAAACGGGATGAAGCGGTGAAGCCGACCGGATCGGCAGGACCGGGGTCGGCACCCGTGACGCCGACATCTGCGCCGCCTGCAGCGGAGCCTGTTCGGTCCCAGTCCAACGCAAGTCATGACCATCGCCTGGAGAGAAGCACAGTGAACATTGGCAAATCGGTCGTCATCAAAGGTGAGCTCAACGGCAGCGAAGATCTGACTATCGAGGGGCAGGTCGAGGGCAAGATCGAGCTGCGGCAGAATGTTCTGACGATCGGGCCAAACGGCAAGATCAAGGCGCAGCTCTTCGCGAAGTCGGTCATCATTCTTGGGGAAGTCGTGGGCAACGTGACGGCGACCGAGAAGGTGGACATCCGCGACAACGGCTCCGTGGACGGCGACATCGCGTCACCGCGCGTGGCGATTGCCGAAGGGGCGCACTTCCGCGGCAGCATTGACATGCAGCGCGGCGGCACGGCCAAGGCGAGCGAGGCGAAGTCGGAACAGAAGGCAGCGACCTCAACTCAGAGCACGCAAACGGTCTCGGCCGGCACACCCGCCGGCGCCGCCCGGTAATACGTCGACTTCGATCGGAAGCAGGCGGGCCAGCCGTCACCGCGTGACTTGGTAGCGTGTATGACGCAAATCTGGAGCGGGCCGCCCGTTGGTTGGCCCGCGGAGATCGCGGCCGCGACAACGGAGCGGTCGCTACAGGCGTGATCTATACACGCGACCAGCGTCGCCGATGCGCTGCCCGTTTGCAGATTGCTTGCAATGTTTCAAGACCTCCTGAAGTGGGGCGGTAAACGTCCTGACTCGGCGGGATCGCCGGGCGTTGGCCTCTCGCGCGGTGACGAGGTCCTCGTGCCCTCGAAGGCGCTTCCAAAGTTTCTGTCTGCGCTGACGCAGTCGGAAGCGCCCGTACTGGTGGACTTCGGACCGGTGATTGGATCCAATGTCGGCTTTTTCGGCGAGCGTCTCGGATGCAAGCTGTTCATCGAGGATCTCAGCGCGGATCTCGACCGCCACGCTCGGGCGAAAACGATGGAGACGCTCCCGGGCCTGTTCGAAAAGCGTTTCCGCCACGCCGATCAAAGCGTGGACGGCCTGCTTTGCTGGGACTACTTTGATTTCCTGGACAAGGCTTCCGTGCAGGCCCTCGCCAAACAAATCGTCCGGATGCTGCGTCCGGGCGGCGCCGTCCTGGGATTCTTCTGCACCTCGTCTGTCCCGCGCTCCGGTTTCACGAAGTACGAGATTGTAGACGACACAACGCTCCGCCACCGGCCGCACCCGGGGCCCGAATTTTCGAAAACCGCCTTACAGAACCGCGACATCATCCGAATGTTCGACGGGTTGCTCGTGTCCGACTCGTTCCTCCTCAAAAACAACATCAGGGAGATGCTGCTGCGCCGGAGGTGACAACCACTCGTCATGCGCCCCGTCATCGCGCTTCTGAGCGATTTCGGCACTCGCGATCACTACGCAGGGACGATGAAGGGCGTGATGCTGAGCATCTGTCCCGACGTGACCCTGATTGACATTACCCATGATGTTCCGGTCCACGACGTTCTCGACGGCGCTCTTCAACTCGCCGCCGCCTGCCGCTACTTTCCGCCACACACGATCTTTCTAGCCGTTGTGGACCCCGGGGTGGGGAGCGCCCGGCGCGGCATTGCCGCGGAGTCGGGAGACTACCGCTTCGTCGCTCCTGACAACGGTGTACTGACGCTCGCGCTGCGGGAGTTCGCCCCAAAGCGGGTGGTCGAGTTGACCGAGCGACGCTACGCTCGGCCGACCGTCAGCCGGACGTTTGAAGGACGCGACCGCTTCGCGCCGGCGGCGGCCTGGCTGGCGAAGGGCATCCAGCTCACCGCGCTCGGCCGGCCGGTTCCGGATTATCAGCGGCTCGACGTTCCCGCGCCGGAGGTCACCGGCGAGGCCGTGCGCGGTGTCGTGCTGCGCGTCGATCGATTTGGCAACGTGGTCACGAACATCGATCGCCGCACGTTCGAAGCCGTCGTCCGCGGCCGGGCCGTGCAGGTGGTCATCGACGGCCATCGGGTCGATCAGATCGTTGCAACGTATGCAGAGATTCCCCCGCGAGGCGTCTGCGCGCTGTTTGGCAGCACGGATCACCTGGAACTTGCGGCGAACTCGGCCAGTGCTGCCGAGCAGCTCGGGGTGGGGCGCGGGGCCACTGTCGAAGTGCGCCGGTCGTGAGGGAAAACAAGGGATTCCGTTGCCGTATTTTCGATACTGCGCGGCGTCAGGCGCGCTGTTGCAGCGACATACGGGTTGGACCGCACGCTGCACCTGAGCAGCGCATGGAGAAACCCTTCGATATTCGCGACCGGTCCTTCTTAATAGCTCTGGATGTCGTCAAGTTTGCACAGATTGCGGCAGACCGCGGCTGGATCATGTCGCGCCTGGCCACTCAGCTCGTTGACGCCGGCGGATCTGTGGGAACCAACCTTCAGGAGGCCGAGGGCGGCCAGACGAAACCCGATTTCATCACCAAGAATTGCAACGCACTCAAGGAAGCGCGCGAGGCTCATTTTTGGCTTCGCTTGATTGCCGCGGCGGAGCCGTCTCTGAAGCCCAAGGCTGCACCGCTAATCGCAGAATCCCATGAGTTGATCGCGATCCTGTACGCGATCATTAAGACCGCTCGGAACAGCACGAGCCGCGGCAGACAGCTCTGACGTTCTCCCTTCTCCCTTTTCCCTTTTCCCTTTTCCCTTGTCCTTTCCCCGTCAGACTACAATAAGCTCCGATGATCGATCTGGATCTATCCGAAGAGCATCGCCTCCTCGAGCAGTCGGTGCGCGAGTGGGCGGCGCGCGAAGTGGCCCCGAAGATTAGAGAGCTCGATCGGCAGCACCGCTTCGACCCGGCCGTCCTCCCGCAGATGGCGGAGCTCGGGTTGCTCGGGTGCTCGGTGCCGACCCAATACGGCGGCGCCGGGATGGACTACATCAGCCTCGGGATCATCAGTGAAGAACTCGAGTACGTAGATACCTCGCTCCGCGTGATCATGTCGGTGCACGCGGGACTGAACTGTTTGACCCTGCTCTCATGGGGAACTGACGATCAGAAACAGCGATACCTCGTGCCACAGGCACAAGGCGCAAAAATCGCGACCTACGGGCTGACGGAGCCCGCGGCGGGAAGTGACGTTCGCGGCATTCAAACCGTGGCGGTGAAGAAAGGCGATCGATATCTCCTGACCGGCGAGAAGATGTGGATCTCGCTCGCGGACATCGCCGACAACTTCCTGGTGTTTGCCTGGACCGACGCGGAGAAAAAGAAACAACGCGATCCATCGGGGATCAGCGCCTTCATCCTGGAACGACGGTTCAAAGGGTTCTCGAGCGGGACGCTGAAAGAGAAGTGGGGAATCCTCGCGGGCAATACCGGCTTTTTCAAGATGGAAGAGGTCGAGGTGCCGGAGGAGAACCTCGTCGGGCGCGCAGGCGAGGGTTTCAAGATTGCCATGTTCGCGCTCGATCAGGGCCGATACACGGTGGCGGCCGGTGCGACGGGGCTGATCCGCGCCTGCCGTGACGCGAGCGCGAAGTACGCGAAAGAGCGCCACGCGTTTGGGGCACCGATTGCGGAGCACCAGCTCGTGAAGGAAATGATTGCGCAAATGGAGTCCGATTATCAGGCGGCGCGGCTCCTGTGGCTGCGCGCCGGCTTTCTCAAGAACCACGGACGACGGAATACGCGTGAGACGGGGCTGGCCAAGTGGTTTGCAACGGTCGCCTCGGAGCGGGCCGCCGGGGATGCCGTGCAGGTGCACGGCGCCAACGGCTACTCGGACGAGTACCCCGTCGGGCGCTTCTACCGCAACTGCAAAGGCGCCGTGATCTACGAGGGCACGCGCGAGATCCACAAGATCATGCAGGCCGACTACGTGCTCGGCTCCC
>JBAROV010000037.1:0-8707 GCA_049642465.1 Vicinamibacterales bacterium | reverse complement strand
CTCTATGGACGCCCGCGAGCCGCGTCATCCCGTCCGCTTCGGCATCTTCGAGCTCCACCCCACCGCCTTTGAACTGCGTCGAGGTGCACGCCGCATACGGCTGGAGCGGAGGCCGATGGAACTGCTGATGCTTCTCGTCGAGCGCGCATCGCACCTGGTCACGCGTGACGAGATCGTCGCGCGCCTATGGGGGACAGACGTGTTCGTCGACACTGAAGCGGGCGTGAACACTGCGGTTCGAAAGGTGCGTCGCGCCTTGGGTGAATCAGCGGAGCGGCCGGTCTACATCGACACGGTACCGGGCAGAGGCTATCGTTTCATCGCCCCGGTCATTTCTGTTGCGGCTTCGACGCACGTCACCATCGCGGTGTTGCCATTTGCGAATCTCAGTGGCGATCCGTCCCACGACTATTTGGCCGATGGTCTTACCGAGGAGACGATCGCCGCTCTCGGACACGTCGATCCGGACCGCCTGTGCGTGATCGGCCGGACGTCCGCCGTCCGCTACAGGAAGACCCGCAAGTCTCTCCCGGAGATCGCGCGCGAGCTTGGTGCGAGCTACGTGGTCGAAAGCTCGATCCGCGGCGAGGACGGGTTGCTTCGGATCACCTCGCGCTTGATCCGTGTGCAGGATCAGTCGGTGCTGTGGTCCGCTGCCTACGACCGCCAGGCGATCAATGTACTGCGCCTGCAGCGTAAACTCTGCCGCGCCATTGCCGACGAGATTCGCGTAAGGCTGTCGCCCGAGCGCGTCGCCCGGCTCGGTCGCCGGCATACGCACAACTCAGACGCTTACGATCTGTACTTGCGGGGTCGACAGGCGTGGAACCAGCTCACTCCGACGACCACGCAGCGAGCAATCGAGTTCTACACCCGCGCCACCGCCGTCGACGCGGATTACGCTCTCGCGTGGTCCGGCCTCGCCGACGCTTACACCTCAGCACCCATCACCGGCGACCGCCGGCCTTCGGACGTCTGGCAGCGCGCGAAGGACGCCGTGGGAAGGGCCCTGCGGGCACATCCTGATCTCGCTGAGGCGCAGACCTCGAGTGGCGTGCTGAAGTTCTGGCTCGATTGGGACTGGCCTGGCGCGGAAGCCGCGCTTCGCCGCGCGATCGCACTCGATGGGCATTACGCCTATGCGTACCGGATGCTGGGGCACGTTCTTTCGCAGACCGGCCGCCACCCTGCGGCGCGAATCGCACTCCAACGTGCGCGGGAGCTGGATCCGTTATACGCGATGCACCACGCTCTGTCGGCGCAGCTGGCATTTCAGGCGCGCGACTTCGACGCCGCGCTCGATCACGCCCGGCACTCCTTGGACGTCGACCCAAGTTTCTGGCCGGGTTACCACCAGTTGGGGCAGGTTCAGCAGCAGCGCGGAGACATGGACGCGGCGCTGGTAGCGGCGACCACGGCGTCCAGGTTGTCGGGCGGCAACAGCAAGGCGGTTTCGCTGCAAGCGTATCTGCTGGCAGCAACTGGGTGCGGGAACGAAGCGCGCAGCATGCTGACCGCGCTCGAACAGACGGCAACGTCGCGCTACGTTCCGCCGTATGCGTTCGCGCTCGGCTACCTGGGCCTCGAGCAGGTCGACGCGATGTTCCAGTGGCTCGAGCGCGCGTATGACGCCCGCGATGTTCATCTCGTGTTCGCACCGGCCGATCCGAAATGGGATCGATACCGAAGCGAGCGGCGTTTCCAGGAGGTCATGAACCGCTGCGGCTTTACGCGGTAGGAGCAGCCCGCTCCTCGATCCGTCTCCGACATCCTGCTTCCTATCGTGTGGAGCCGAATTCGTGAACAGGTTTGAGGCAGGGACCGCGAGCAACGGGTATAGCCCGATTGGCATGAGGCCCCGGCAGCGCATTGCGGGTCTCGCGCAACGATGTGGAAGACGGTAAGGGAATATTGAGGCGCACGGCTCTAAGTGCGCGGCTTCATTGTGATAGGACTGTGATACGTCGGGCTCAAAGCCTCGAAGAACATCGAGATTTACGGACGCACACCGAGTGATCGCTTTGGAAGGTTAAGTCGCTGATCGCGTGTGCGTTGAGGCGCTTCGGAGTGGCTCAGAGTTGCTCGCCCGCTTCGCTTTCCAAGCGTGCTCCTTCAACCACTCGGACATCTCTCCGTTCAAGTGGAATCAACAGTTTACCGGAGGGCGGAGACCCGCTCAACCGCAGACTGTGACGTGACTGTGACGTAAGGCCGTCGGGCACCTCCACGACGGCCTCGATCTCAGAGTCATTTTGCCCGTTTCCGTTGCCGTTTGAGCCCGGCGCTCGCCGAGCCGCGTCCAACGCGTCGAGAGCTTGGCGCTTCGCGTCGATGCGGATGTGCGAGTAGTGCTCCAGCATCCGCCGTGACAGATGGCCGCTGATCGATTCGAGCACGTGATCCGCGACGCCCATCTCGGCAAGTTCGGTGATGACCGTATGCCGCAGGTCATGGAACCGAAGGCCGTGCAGGCCGGCGCCGTCGCGTAGCGCGCGCCAGGCTGTGTCCCACTGCAGTATCGGCTTCGTCGGATCGTATCGTCCCCACTGGCACGCGGGCCACAGGTAATGCCCGGGCTCCGTGTGCCCGAGCAGATCAGCGCGTTCGAGCATGCGCGCTACGGCTTCGATTGCTGAAGCGTTCAGCGGAATGACGCGATGGCTCGTCTCGTTCTTGCTCCGCCGCACCTGCAGCAGTCGCTTGACGAGATCCACGTCGCAGCGGCGAATGTGTTTCACCTCCACGGGACGCATCGACGTGTTGGCCGCGACGATCGCGGCGCAGTAGACGTGCTCCCATTCAGGATTCGAGGCGGCGACGTCGAAGAGGCGCCGCCGCTCCTCGCCCGTCAGCGCTCGGCCGATGGGCCGCTGACGCTCTGGCAGGTTCTTAACGTGATCAGCCAGCGCTCGCCACCGGCCACAGAACTTCAGGACACGAGACAGCACGCCAACATCCATGTTGATCGTGCGATTGGCAATGCCGGCATCGTGACGGGCGCGCTGAAAGTCGGCGATCGCTGTCGCGGTGATCGCGGAGAGCGGCACGTCGCCAAAGTGCTTCTTGACGATGCTGAGCCGCTCTTCCTCGAGTTCGATTGTGCGAGCCGAGCACCGGATCCGTTTGGCGGTCAGGTAGGCGTCAATGGCGTCCGACAGCCGCTTCGGCCCCTTTTTATCCGCCGCCAACCGCCCGTGTTGAGCCTCTTCGATCAGCTCGCGCTCGCGCTTTGTGGCAATGCGGAGATTCGTCGTACCGAGCCGTTTCCGATAACGACGGCCGGTAACCGTGAAATCCGTCCAGTACTGGCGCCCGCGTTTCCAGAGGCTCATACCCGCAACTCCTCGAGCTCCGAACCATCATCAGACGAGGAATCCGCCTTCGTGTCAACTGCGCTTGCACGCACGAAGTCGTCAACATCGGAGGGAAGATATCGGACTGATCGTCCGAGGCGCAGGAACCTTGGTCCCTTGCCTCGATGTCGCCACGCCCGCAGCGTCGCGACTGACAGCCCGAGCAGCTCGGCGACTTCGCGTTCCGTCAGTGCGCGCACAGAATCTGGCGCGCGATCGCGTTCCGTCCTCGTCACCCGCGGGTTCATGACGCCGCTCCGTTCCGCGTGTCACCGATGCGCCGGTGATCTTGAACGTCCGGCGCGTGTCGTTCCAGCCAAGCATCAATCCATGCCGGCCGTATTCGAATCGCGCGTCTTCCGCTGACGCGCGCACTTCGAAGCTCGTGGCGCTCGCACGCCGTGTAGATCGTGTCCCGGCTCACGCCGGCGTACTCCGCGGCTTCTGAGACATTGAACCAGGTCCTCATGTCGCAACCTCCCGACCTGCACGCGCGTGTTCGCGTGCTGTTGATCTGTTGTGTGAGAGATTCGCGCTGAGCGCGCTGACTTGAAGCCAGCGCGCCCTGGATCAGAAGCGCTGATGAGGGCCTAAGACCGACATCGGGGACCGAGGGGCTGAGCCCGACGGTTTCTCGCAGCCATTCAACGATTGGTGCGAGTCGATGCGTTCAACGTGCACCCTGCTGTTGGTGGTGCTGTCCTCACGATCACCAACCGTGCAACTTGATGACGCCTCGGCGACCGAGGATCGGCGTGCGCATCGCCGATCGTTTCCCTGCTCGTCGCAGGGTAGCCGTTGATCGAGGCCCTGAGGGCGACGATCAACGGCTGCTCCGCGTCGGTGACCGAATCGCGGAGGGTGGTGCGTCGCAGCACCGTCGAATACGAACAGACTAGCGCCGGTCGCGACGAGCGTCAACGATCAAAATCGTAAAAAATGAATCTCAACAAGCGGGGGCAGCGCACACGTCCGGCAACGATCGAACACACGCGAGCGCTCCTCGAAGCCGTTCGATGGATCAATCAATGCGCCGTGCGTTCCGGACGGCGAGAGCATGCGATGGCCATCACGTAATTGCCCGGTGATCATCTGCGCGCAGGCACCGTCAAGGCCCGAAGGCCGCGCGTACGCGCGGGCGGAGCGAAGCGCAGCGCCTTGCACGGTGCCGAGCACAGATGCAGCATCGTCGTCGTGATGGCCGCCGGCGTTGACGTAACGCCAGATGTGATCACCTCACGATGGTCGCAGTGGGCATCGAATACGACGCGCGCGAGCCACCTTTTCCAGGACGACAACTGGCCGGCACGCACGCGCCGAATGTGACCTGGTTGCGGGCAATGTTTTCCCGGACAAACCGGACCGGATTGTCCGGAAGATCTGAGCCGCAATCGAGCGCGTTCGATGCAGCAAACACGCGGCGCTTCTCGCCCTCCAACATGCTGTGTCCGACAACTTGAAGCGACAGTGACACCATGGCGTGAGCGACCCCTCCCGGACAGGCGCGGGGGCCACTTCGCGCGCGCGCAGTGGGGTCGCTCACGCCATGGTTTCCTGCCCCCACTGCGGCACCGACGCCGGCAGCGGGCGGCAAAGAGCGCCGCCCGTATCAGGAACGTTCCGCGCGCCACACGACGAAGTCTCTGAGCACGAACGGGATACGCGCCGCCGCAAACTGCGCGCGCTACGACGCTCGCTGGCGGACAGAGAGACGCCGGCCTCAATGATCGGGGGACGACCTCATTTCCGGAGGTCGGCCCCGAGGTTGTCCTCATCTGTAGGTTGTCAGGCGACGTCAACCAGGGGAGAGAGATGAAGGTACTGACGCGAGAGCTCGACGCACTCGACGCGGCCATGATCGCGCTCGAGCGCGTCGGCAAGCGTGGTCGAGCCAGCCATCCACAGCGTGTTTGTCGGGTCTTCGAGCCACTGGCGGTACAGGGCTCTGAATCTGGGCGCGCCGAAGTTCTTCGACGTAGTCAGGTAGCGCTCGTCCGCCGGCCCGGCACCCGGTTCGGCGAGGCGTTTCCGCTCAGGGAAAAGCCACTCGAGAACCTGAACGTTCGCGGGTTCCAGACGCACGCCCAGATGCTCGCGCGCGGCGTGCTGGTAGATCAGCCGCGCCTTCCAAAGGGGGCGTGGAAAGAGCAGCCGAATCGTCCATCGGAAGAGCACACGGAGGAGGGGCACATGCCGCAGAAGGAACAGGCGGAAGTCCATCGGCGACCGGCTCGTTACCAGGTAGACGAAAGCGTGATGATCAAGGCCCGGCAGCACTCCAATCGGAAGCTTGTCTGGGAAGTACCGCACGGTCTTCTCGGGGCCGTCGCCGAACGTCAGATGCGGGTATTCCCGGGCGTCGAGTCGGCTCTCCAAGTGGCGTGTGAAATGTCGCCGCTTGTCGCGGGCCGGACCAAGCCAGGTGCAGGCTGGCTCGTCGAGTACCGCATCGAGGAGCATCACGCGCTCGATCATCCGGCCAGGGTAGGCCGGTTTCCTGAAGCGGTTGTCAGGCTCGCCTACGGCCGCCCAGAGCGACTTGTAGTGGACGTGGAACATGCGACCGCGATGGAGCTTCCCTGTCGCGATCGGGGTAGCGAATCGTTGCTCGACAAGACTCTTGATGAAGTCGGTGCTCTTCTGGCCATGGACAATGCCGGCGAACGCGCAGTACTGGCGCTCGACGAAGACACCAGAGTGCAGCAGCACGTTCACGAGAAACCGCGCCTGGCGGACCGTGAAGCCGAAGGACGCGATCGCGTTGATGCGCTCGGCGTTCGCGATCTCGATCGTCCATCGATCTGGCGGAGACGGCAGGTTCATGCCAACAGCTCCTCTGCGAGTTTCGGAAGTCGCGAACCTCCTCGCCTGCCGCTGCTCGCACATCCGCCGACCATGCTGCCGATCGCTCGGTAGCAGCTGAAACCCGACCTGGCGACAGCGCCGGCGTGGGCGCCCCGATAGTGGCCGGTCACGATTTCGAGGTCCTCGTGACGGGACAGCCCATCGCGGTCCTCATACTCAATCCGCGCATCCGGGAAGTGAACGTGTCCGTCGTCGTACGGCAAGTCGTGCTCGCGAGCCCACCGCGCGATCTCCTCAGGCTCGCGGTCAGGCCGCCCATCGCAGTCCTTCTTGCCTCGATTGCGCTCGTGCAGGAAACGCTGATAGTCCCGCTTGAGCTCGTAGTCCAGGACGACGCAGTTCACTCGGCCGCCGTGTTCGCGGACGCGCTCCTGGGCGCGCAGGTACGCGCGATAGACCTTCGAGTCGTGCGTCAACTCGCGCGGCTTCCTGAGGCCCGCGTAAAACGTCTGACGCGGCTCCCAGGTGCGCTCATGCCGCTCGTGTCGATTCGCTTCGAGTAGGTCCCGGCCGCGGTCTGTCAGGACGACGGCGCGGTCGTCTGAGCTGAGCGGAGAAGTCCGTATCAGTCCCTCTCGCTCAAGATGACGCAGACCCTTGCGCGTGTCCTCCCGGGCGTCGTGGAGATCGCTCTCGGAGACGACGCGAAAGGCGCCGACCGTGGCGAGCATCCGGCTTTCGGTGCCGTTGATCTCGTACACGCGGTCGCGTTCTCGCACCGGCCGCCGCTCACGTCCGCGTGGCAGATCGAGGTCCTTCGTGAACACATCGCGCGGGTCGCGGTCGGCCGCATGATCGCGTTCGTTGCTGCCGCCACGGCTGCCGCGGCTGCGGTCGCTGAAGTCGTCGCGGTCGCGGTCATTTGACGATCGAGGATCGTACCTGTCCCACATACGCATGGCCGTTGCCGAGCGCCACCATGGCGGTCACGCCCGCGGCGGTGTTCTCGAGTATGTGAAGGTTGGTTCCGAGCGGCAACTGACCTTCGTGTCGTGTCCGGTTGGTGAAGGTGGTATTGGTTGCTGTGTACAACAAAGAACGGACGACGCTGCTGCATCGTCGCGACGAGCGGACTCGGGTGAGCGTGGTTCTCAGCCCGCCGCTACCAGTGCGATTTGTTTGCGTGCCCGCCCCGTCGAGCCAGAGGCGCTAAGAGACGGCATCTGATCCCAGGTGCGACCTTCGAGGGCGCGTCCTGCCTGTTTCTTGTTTTTGCCTCCCCATTGTTTGAAGAAGAATGGTACTTTCGCCCATCGGCACTGATCGCGGAGATCCGTGACCCAAACGGGATCCATCGGCCTCGCCTGGGGACCCGACTCACCTCCAACAATCACCCAGTCAATGCCCGAAAGGTTGAGACCCGTCAATGGACCCAGCAGAGGCTCCAAAGACAAGAACTTCACATGCGCGCATGTGCAGCGAAGGTTGTCGATACGGAATCGATACTTGTCGTTCTCAACGCTGACGCCCATCCAGATGTTTGGCGTCCATTCAAGTTGGGAGCTGAGTTCGGCCAGACGTTCCGAGCGTTTTGTCAGAACCTGGAAACGGTGCCACGACGCTTGCCGCATCACATCAAACACCTGTCTGATGTACGAGAGCGGAACCTCGTCATGAAAGAGGTCGCTCATTGAGTTCACGAAGATGGTTTGCGGCTTCTTCCATCTGAGTGGCAGCTCCAGCATGTGAGGCTGCAGCGTCAGAGCAAATCCATTTCGGTAATTCCGCTGGCCCATCGCCTGTAACCGCTCTGCCATCCGTTCCGCGTAGCAGTGCTTACAGCCTGGGCTGATCTTGGAACAGCCCGTGACGGGGTTCCATGTGGATTCGGTCCACTCGATGCCCGAGCCCTGCGCCATTACTCGGTTCCTTTCTTCAAGAGATGATTGGCGATGCGCAATGCGATGGGTGCGCCTTTGGGATTGCCAGCAGCGAAGCACAACAGGTACAGCGGCGAATTGGCAGAATTCCGCAGAACCTTGGGTTCGTCGGCGACAGCGGCAAAGATCGATTTGAGCCGGTTGTTGAAGTACCTGCCGATGGTTTCTGTTGAGGCCTTTACGACGCGTTCCACCGCTCCGCCGAAAAGCGTAGGTGTGCTCTCGGACCGGTAGAACTCCTCGTACCACTCCTCGGTCCCGAGCAAAAGATTCAATCGTCGTCGCCAGGAATCCGGAATGTCGCCTGACTTTGTGAGCAGCCGGTTGACTCCAATACCAAGCGGGAAGAGTACCCAGAGGTCAATCGCCTTGGTCCGTGCGATTGCCTCGACGGTGGTCCAGTCGACCTGCATGCCGTAAGGATCGAGGAACAGCACCGCACGATGGGAACTCCAGTCCTTTGCGCAAAGATCCTGAATCTCGCTGTTGGCGTCGCTGCGACGGATCTGAATATCCTTTGCGAGATCTGGAAATTCCTGCTTCAGGAGTTCGAGTTGAGCGCACCGCTCCGAACTGCGCTCGATGAACACGTAGCGGTCGAAACGAGGT
>JBAROV010000184.1:0-2943 GCA_049642465.1 Vicinamibacterales bacterium | reverse complement strand
CTTCGGCAGCGGCCGGCAGAGCATTCGGTTAAAACAGCACCTTCACCATTGCCTGCACGCGACGCGGATAGTTCTCCTGGGTCGAGGCGAGGATCGAGCCGAATGCCGCCTGCGTCGGAGTGATATTCGGCGCGGGGAACTGCGGGTGATTGAAGGCGTTGAGCGCCTCGAGCCGGAACTGCACGGTTGTTCCCTTGAAGATTGACGTGTTCTTGATGAGCGACAGGTCCACGCTGTTGATATTGTCCATTCGGACAGAATCAAAACGTAGCGGGAAGGTGCGGACGTTGGATACGAGCTGCTGCGCCGAGACCTGATTGAAGACGGCGGTGTTGAACCAGCGCGTGAGTGTTCGTTCGCCGGCAGGGATGCCGATGTCGTCCACGCTTCCGACCAGCAAGAGGTTGCCGAAGTTTCCAACCGGTCTGCCGGTCTGGAACTGATAGATGCCCGAGATCTGCCACCCGCCAACGATCTTGTCCAAGACCGCGTTCATGTTCGACCCGTACCGTCGTCCTCGTCCAACCGGGAGCTCGAGGATCCCGCTGAGGGCCACCCGGTGCGGCGAATCCAAATCGGAGATGGAGCGGAAGGGCTCCGGATCCCCGGCGTTGAGAAAAGTCAGTGCTTCCTCGAATCGCGAGAAGGTGTAGCTCGCGTTGAACGTGTATCCTCGAGAGAAACGGCGCTCGAGGCTCAACTGCAGCGCGTGATACCAGGATTCTCCCTCGTTGGTCGTGGTGTTGATATCGCCAAAATGCGGATAGGGCCGGAGCAGCTGCTGGCGTTGGATGGTGGCGCCGCGAAAGCCCGCCGGCGCTGACGCTGGCATCAGACCGACGAATGGATTTGGCACCGGCGCGGTCAGATAATTGTTCCGCGTGGTGTCGCGCACCGGACTCGTGCTCAAGTACTCATTCGCCAGCGCATTGATGTTGCGCGACGTCTCGAGCTGCGATCCATAGTTGCCAACGTACCGCCCTTCAGCCACCCAACCCGTTCCCAATTCCCGCTGAAGGCCAATCTGCCAGCGCTGATTTCGCGGTGACTTGGGGTTCGGATTGAAATAGGTAATGCCCTGTCCCAAAAACGTCGCCATTCCTGCCGACGCGCCCGCAGGTTCGAGGATGCCGCCGCGGAACGGGTTCGACAGCGTCTCGACGAACGTCAGGCCGTTGTCGGTGCTCACGGTCATCGGAGTGGACTGGCTGAATCCGATCTGGACGACATCGCCGCGGCGTTGACCGAGAAAGCCGTAATACATGCCATAGCCGCCGCGCAGGACGGTCTTATCGCCCAGCTTGTAGGCGAAGCCAAACCGGGGCATCACATTGTTCTTTGGTGTGTCGTAGAGACCCCGCGGCGCTCCGTTCAGCCCGGGGAACGTCAAGCCCCCCTTCACGCTGAACTGCGCCGCCGGCAACTCCGGCGTCGGACTGGTCGCCTGGCTGGCGGCGTACGCCGTACGCGCGGCAGCTTCGAACGCCTGCGATACCGAGGTGTCGAAGCCTCGAGCGGTCCGGTTCTCCGCCTCCATCAGTGGAGTCTCCACTTCGTAGCGCAGACCGAGATTGAGCGTCAGCCGTGAGCCCACCCGCCAGTCGTCCTGCAGATACACGCCGGTGACCGATGACCACTCACGGTAGCCCGGCGCCCGTTGAACGAAGCTGCTGTTTTCCGGCAGACCGAGCAGGAACGCGGCGAACGAGCCGCCGCGCGGAGCGACCGGCGAGTTGTCGAGCGGGCCGCGAACCCAGGTGTCGCCGAAATTGAACTGTCCCGTCATGGTCGGCGGAGACTGGATGCTCGATTCCTGGTAGCGGCGATACTCCATTCCGGTCCTGAACGAGTGCGCTCCCTTGACCTTGTTCAGCGTGGCGATGAAGGTGTGATTCACGATCGGACGGTCTTCACCCGCGACGCCGGTGCCCTGGAAGCCCGCGATGTCGAACCGCGGGAACTTGCGAATGCTTGCCGGCGTCGCGTTCGAGTAGTCGGCAGGGAAGCCAAGCTCGGTCAGATCGAAACCGTGGTTCTCGGGGTTTCCCTGATCGCCGCGCAGGAACTTGTCGTAGCCGAAGCGCAGGTTCAGGACGGACGTGGAATTGAGCGTGTAGACGTGATCGAGCGCCACCTGACGCGAGACGAAGCGAAACCACTGGCCGGTCGACAGATTGTCGAAGTAGTTGTTGTAATTACTGTTGCGATCGTACCAACTCACGCGGGCGTACATGCGCTGGCGGCTCGTCAGGTTGTGATCCACGCGCATGGTGTGCGATCCGTACTCGACCTCCTCCTTCATTTCCGGCCGCTGATAGTTGCCGCTGCCGTCGGCCGCACCCGAGGTTCGCGGCCGTCCGATGTACTCCAGCACCTTGAGCGCCACCGGATTCATCAGGTTGCGCGGGATGATATTGCCGGGGAACGGATCACGCTGGACGCGCCCGTTCGCATTCAGCCGCGCGGTGAACGGGTTGTAGAGCTGATATTGAGATCCCATCGCGAGGAGCTCGGAAAAGTCGCCGTTGCGCATCTTCTCCGTCGGCACGCTGGGGGTGCCGTTGTTGCGCGGACGCGCCTCAGGAATCGATTCGTACCCGTAGGTGAAGAAGGTTCTGTTCCGGATGATGGGCCCGTGCGCCGTCCCGGCCCAGCGAGTGTAACGAAAGTCGGTGAGCGGGATGTCGTTGGCGTTCGCGAAAAAATCATTCGCCATCATCGACCGCGGCGTCTTCACGAAGTAGGCTTCGCCGTGGAACCGGTTGGTACCGGACTTCAGCACCAGGTTCGTCACGCCCCCTTCGGTGTTCCCGAGCGACGCGTCGAAGGTCGCGGTCTCGACCTTGAATTCCTGCACGAGACCCTGCGGGGGGACGAACGACGCCGTAATCTCTCCAGCGTTCGCGGTGGCCGTACTGGGAATCCCGTCAATGGTGACGTCAC
>JBAROV010000177.1:0-49840 GCA_049642465.1 Vicinamibacterales bacterium | reverse complement strand
CAGGCGCGCCGTCTCGTACGGATCACCGCTCTCCGGGAAACTGACCCGCTCGCGCGCGTCCGAAAACACCCGCGGTACGATCGCACCGAGGACCTCCTCCACCACCTCGCGCAGGCCCAGCTTGCGTGCGAGCGTCAGATACTGATGGTCCTGCAGTCCACGCCGGAAGTTTGCGAGCTGGATCGTCGCAATTGGACCGTGAATCCCGCGATCCTGCTCAGGGTGGAGCCGTTCTTCACCCGGATACATCAGAACGCCGTCGCCGTGAATGTAGCCGGCATCGTCAACCGAGCGGTTTGCCTCTTTGCGATTGTCGAAGGTGATCGTGTCAGCCCAGACGTTCTGGTTCCGCTCTCCCTGCTTCTGCGCGTTATGGCGCCAGTGCACCGAGTGCCAGTAGAAATACACGCTGACGTCGTGCTTGAACGCGGCCCAGATCGTGGCGCGTGAATCGGTCGCTGGCGCATCGATCGTGATCGCCCCGCCGGCCGGCCGCCCGCCGTTGTAGAACCAGTACTGGCGCCCGCGTGCGCGCTCGCTCGCGACGCGATCGAGCAGAAAGCCTTTCGGGCCCGAGCACCAGATATCAACGGCGCTGTCGAGCTCCTCGACGTACTTGCTGGTGACGAAGATCGGAAGCGCACGGCCAGGACCTGGATTCGAGTGAATGTTCCCGGCGAGCGACACAATCCGTGGATACGCGGGCGGCCGGGGCTCGTCTGGCATGTAGAGAAACGTGAGCGCCCGCGGGAATTTCTCGCGGAGAAACGAGATCCACGATTCACTGCGCGACCAGGCGGAGGCCCTGTCGTCGAACTCCGTTCCGGGTCCATAAAACGTCCGCGGCGCCAGCACATTCCCCACTTCCGCGCCAGGTCCTTCGTAACCAGCGGCGGCAGTGAAGTCCGTGCCGGTGAATCGGCCCGCTGCCGCCGTCATCGTCTTTTCGGTGTAGGCGTGCACGAGTTCAACCCGATAGCGATGCGCGAAGCGATGGTAGGCCGCGTCGAGGGTGCGGCCGTGATAGCGCTCCGGTTGATCGCTCGAGTAATAGAACATCGCGTTCATGCTGTTGGCGTCGGGGAGCACGAAATCCAGCACGTCGAGTTCAACGGGCAGCGTGCGCGGCGCCCCGTCGGTGTCGATCGAAATCGTCCCGCGGTAACGCCCTGGCTTGCGATGGCGATCGATATAGATGTCGATCCAAAGCGACTGGTTGTCGTTGGGACGTACGCTCACCGGCAACCCGCCGCGTCCCTGCCGCGCGTTCTCGGGCACGAGTTGCACCGGCTTCCAGCCGGTGGGATCGGGCGGCTCGGCCGGCGATCCGCGTCGGAACACCCACGATGCGTGCGAGGGTGTCGTCACGAGCATGTAATTCGCGGCGAAAATCTGAATCGGCCTGCCGATGAAGTCCGAAGGATCCAGGGATGGCGCGCGATAGGTAATCCGATCGTTCGCTGAGGTGAGTCCCGGAAACTTGACCGACAACTGTCGGATGCCCGCGGCGCCCGCTTCAACGATCACCTGAAAGGCCACCACTTCGTTGCGCGCACCGAACAGGCGCACGGTCCTGCCGTCCCAGACCGCATTGCGCTGGCTTGCTGGGTGATTGACTGCGTCCCGCTCAACTTTGTCGCCGTCGTGGAGGGCCCAGACGCGCCGGACTTCCGCAGAGGCGTCGGTCGCCAGGAGAAACAGAAGGTAGACTAGCAACCTCGCGACTGACGCACGAGGGAGAGGTGACCCCATGAATAGAGTTCGACCGCTAGTGGCAAGCATGTTGTTCCTTGGATTCATGTGCAACGCTCCAGCCGCACTCGCCCAGGATGGCAAACTGCGGATCATCGCATTCGGCGCCCATCCGGACGACAACGAGTTACGGCTGGCAGGCACCGCAGCCAAATGGGCAGCGCTCGGCCATCACGTCAAGTTCGTCGCGGTCACGAATGGCGACATCGGTCATTGGCGCGAGGCAGGCGGCCCGCTGGCCAGACGCCGCACCGAGGAGGTCGAGGCGGTCGCGAAGATCCTCGGCATCACGACGCAGGTGCTCGACATTCATGACGGCGAGCTGGAGCCGACGCTCGAAAACCGACGCACTATCACCAGACTGATTCGCGACTGGAAGGCTGACATCGTACTCGGCCACCGGCCGAATGATTATCATCCGGATCACCGGGCCGTCGGTCAGCTCGTCCAGGACGCGTCGTACATGGTCACCGTGCCATTCTTCTGTCCGGACACGCCGCACCTTGACCGTAACCCGATCTTCCTCTCTTATCAGGACAACTTCACACGCCCCAACCCCATGCAGGCGGACATTGTCGTCTCGATCGACGATGTGATCGACAAGAAGCTTGCCGCGGTCGAGGCGCTGCCGTCGCAGTTCTATGAAGGTGGAGCAAACGGTGGCCCCGAGCTGGTTCCGAGCGACGAAACCGGAAAAACCAAGCGCAAGGAGCAGGTCCGCCAGAGTTTCACCAACCGATTTGGCAGTGCGGCCAACCGGTTCCGGGCAAAACTCCGCGAGCTGTACGGCCAGCAGCAGGGTGATGCCGTGAAGTACGCCGAAGCGTTCGAAATCTCCGAGTACGGCCGCCGGCCGAATGCGGAAGAAATCCGGCGCCTGTTTCCGTTCTTTCCCTCGAAATGACTCGCGACACCGCCTTTGAGATGGCGGTCTCGTCGGTCCGCTTCGGCGTCGGCGTGACGCACGAAGTGGGAATGGATCTGAGAGAGATGGCGGTCCGGTTCGCTCTGGTCGTAACCGACCCCGTCTTGAGCAAACTGCCGCCAGTTCGAAGCGTGACCAACTCTCTCGAGCAGAATGCGATTCCTTTTGCGCTCTACGATCGCGTCCGCATCGAGCCGACCGACGAATCGTTTCGCGACGCGATCCACTTTGCAGATGAGCGGCCGTTCGACGCAATCGTCGCCGTCGGTGGTGGATCGACGATCGACACCGCAAAGGCGGTGAACCTCTACACCTCGTATCCTCCGGATGATTTTCTCGATTACGTGAATCCTCCGATCGGCAAGGGCCTCCCGGTGCCCGGACCCTTGAAGCCATTGATGGCCATCCCAACGACCGCCGGGACAGGCAGTGAGACGACGGGAGTCGCGATTTTCGATCTGACGCGGATGCACGCGAAGACCGGGATCGCCAATCGCCGACTGAAACCGACGCTCGGTTATCTCGACCCCGACAACACCAGGACGCTGCCGCGCGAGGTCGCTGCATCGACCGGACTCGACATTTTGAGTCACGCGGTAGAGTCGTATACCGCGATGCCGTTTACCGCCCGGCCTCGCCCCGAACGGCCCGCACTTCGGCCCGCCTACCAAGGGTCGAATCCGATCAGCGATGTGTGGGCGCTGCAGGCGCTCCGGATGGTCAGCCAATATCTCGCTCGGGCGTTCGACGACCCTTCGGACGATGAAGCGAGGGCGCAGATGCTTCTGGCGGCGTCGTACGCAGGCGTGGGATTCGGAAACGCAGGCGTTCACCTGCCACACGGCATGTCGTATCCCGTGTCGGGCCACGTGCGGAATTACCGCGCCCCCGGTTACGTCGCGGATCACGCGCTCGTACCTCACGGCGTATCGGTCATTCTGAACGCTCCCGCGGTTTTTCGATTTACGGCACAGGCAAATCCTGCGCGACATCTGCAGGCTGCGGAAGCGCTCGGAGCCGACGTCTCCCGCGCGCGCGACGAGGACGCCGGGAGAATTCTCGCAGATCGCATCACGTGGTTCATGCAGCGGCTGAATGTCCCCAATGGGCTGCAAGCTGTTGGATACTCCTCGTCCGATATTCCTGCCCTTGTTCAAGGGACACTCCCCCAGCACCGGGTCACGCACCTCTCGCCACGGTCTGCCGGACCCGACCAGCTTGCGGCACTCTTCGAAGACGCGATGGTTGCATGGTAATGACGGGGACCGTCATTCGCGAGTTGACCTCTGCCGACGTCGACTCTGCGTTCACACTGAGCTCGACCGCCGGCTGGAACCAGCGCCCAGAGGATTGGCGCATGCTGCTGCGCCTCGCGCCACACGGCAGCTTCGCCGTCATCGCCGACGGACGCATCGTTGGTACGGCGATCGGCATCAACTACGGCACCTTCGGATGGATCGCGATGATGCTCGTCGACCCGACGTACCGCGGACGGGGGCTCGGCGGCCAGTTACTCGAGGCCGCCATGCAGGCGGTGCCGTCTCATCACCCGATCCGGCTGGATGCCACGCCGCTTGGCCGGCCGTTGTACGAACGCTACGGGTTCGTGGAAGAGACGACGCTCACACGATTGGTGGCAAACTCGCCGGATCGCTTTCCCACGCCAGTTGGGACGGTCGATCGTGCCACGAAGGACGACCTGCCTGGAGTCGGCGCAGACGACGTGGCTACCTTCGGCGCAGATCGCCAGGCGGTCTTCGAATGGAGCCTGAGCGATGCGCCCTACGCTCGAATCGCTCGACGCGGCAACGCGTTGGCCGGTTACTGCTTCGGACGGCGGGGGCGTCTGTTCGATCAAGTTGGTCCGGTCATCGCGCGAGAGGAAGATCAGGCGCGCGCGCTGGTGTGCAGCGCGATTGCCGACGTGCCGGGCCGTCCGGTTGTCGTCGATGCATACGACGCACACCAATCCTTTGGTGACTGGCTTCGGTCAATCGGGTTTCGTCCTGAACGTCCGCTGTTCCGCATGTCGCGCGGCGCGACTGCGACGGCTCAGGGCGGCGCGCTTCGAGAGTTCACGATTTTTGGCCCTGACTTCGGCTGATGAGATCACGACGGCTTACAGGAGATCAGGAGGTCAGGAGGAAATTAACAGGAGATAAGGAGATCAGGAGCAATTTTGTTTACTGGTTAAAGTACATGCGACCAGAGGGACAGGGGGATGTCTATTTCAAGAAGATCGAGACTCGCTCTTACAGGAGATCAGAAGATCAAGAAGACGATTGACAGGAGATAAGGAGGTCAGGAGATCAGGAGCAATTCTGTTTACTGGCTAAAGTACATGCGAACAGAGGGACAGGCGGATGTCTATTTCAAGAAAATCTCTAAATACTCCTGACCTCCTCATCTCCTGTAGATTCGTCTCTTGATCTTCTGATCTCCTGTGAAGCGACTCTTCTTACTTCGGCTGATGAGGTCACGACGGCTTACAGGAGGTCAGGAAATTAACAGGAGGTAAGGAGATCAGGAGCAAATCCTGTTTACTGGGTCAAAGTACAAGCGATCGGCGGTGGCAACGCGGATGTCTATTTCAAGAAAATCTTTCAAATACTCCTGACCTCCTGATCTCGTGTACATCGTTCTCTTGATCTTCTGATCTCCTGTGAAGCGACTTCTTCTTGCTTCGGGCTGATGAGATCACGAGGTAAGGAGATCAGGAGCAATTCTGTTTACTGGGTCAAAGCACAAGCGATCGGGGGGCAACACGGATGTCTATTCCAAGAAAATCTCTAAATACTCCTGATCTCCTTATCTCCTGTAAATCGTCTCTTGATCTTCTGATCTCCTGTGGAGCGAGTCTCCTTGTCTCTGCTCTTCTCCTGATCTCGCTCGCGGCGCAGCCGAGAGCTACCGTGATCGACAACGTACGCGTGATCGATGGCACAGGCGCACCGCCGATCGAGCGGGCGCGCATCGTGATCAGTGGTGACCGGATTGAGAAGATGGGTCCGGCCGGCGAAGTGCCAGCACCTGGCGGTGCCGAGACCATCGATTTGAGCGGCAGGACCGTGATTCCGGGCCTCATCGATCTTCACTTTCACATTGAAAACGACGCCGGACTGGCGCTGCGTCAGCTCAGTCATGGCGTGACGGCGTTCCGCGATCCTGGACAGTGGGAGGAGAAGTTCGTCGAGCTTCGGCGAATGATCGCGGCAGACGGCCTGCCCGGGCCGCGGATCTTTACGGCGGGACCGCACATCGACGGCGAAAATCCCGCCTATCCGGCCGATGCCGTCGTCGCGCGGGATGCGACCGAGGCCCGAATGCTCGCGGAGCGGAACATTCGACAGGGGGCGTCGGCACTGAAGATCTATTTCCGGCTCCCGTTCGCGAGCGTCCGAGCGGTCATCGACGTCTGCCGCGCACGCCACGTTCCCTGCACCGCGCATCTCGAGATACTGGATGCTGGGGATCTATTCATCGCCGGCCTGGAGGGCATCGAGCACATTACGTCTCTGGGCATGAGCCTCATGCCGAGGATCGAGGCTGAAGCCTACCGTCAGTCAATCTTGCGTGACAACGATGCACGACGCGATGGGCGTTACGCGATGTTTGCCAAGCTCGACCTCAATAGCCCCGAAGCGCAAGCCCTCTACTCCGTGCTGGCAGTTCGCCGACCGTGGATCGATCCCACGCTGGCGGTGTTCGAGCGGCGTCCTCAAAGCGCCGAGACGCGCGGGGGAACGAACCGCTCGAAAACGTCGAAGCCGGATTTCACGAATGTGATGGTCCAGGGTTTCGCGAAAATGAAGCAATTGACCCGGCGAGTGGCCATGGAGGGCGGGCGGATCGTCATGGGCGGGCACTCCACGGTTCCCTTCGCCTCTCGCGGAGAAGCGCCCTGGCGCGAACTGGAACTGCTCGTGGAAAGTGGACTATCGCCGCTCGAAGCGATCACCGCCGCCACCGGCACGGCGGCCAGATTCCTCTATCGCGGCGACCAGTTCGGAACGCTCGCTCCCGGAATGCTGGCGGACCTGGCGGTCCTGCGCGACGACGCGACGAAGAACATCTCGGCGGTCAGGACCGTCGAGCGCGTGATGGTCAGCGGACGCTGGATTGACGTGCCGAAGTACAGGAAATACTGAGAGGTCCAACTCCCAACTTCCAAATCCCAACCCCCACGGCGACTGTTCGCAACACGAGATTCTTCATCCCAATTGCATCGAGACTCCGTTTGGGAGTTGGGCGTTAGGAGTTAGGAGTTGCCACCATTCAGAACGTCGCTCTTATGCCCAATCGTATGACTCGTCCTGGCGAGAATCCTTCCGCATTGGCTATGGTCCCGGCGCCCAGGACGCCGGTCGTGCCATTGGCTGGATCTTCGTCTATCAAAAACGACGTGAGATCCACGAAACCACTCCCGTACGACGGGAAGAATTGCGGGTGGTTGAACGCATTGTCGAGCAGCGCCGAGAACTGCAGCCGGAAATCCCGCTGCGCGAAAATGTCCTTGTAGAACGCGAAGTTCACGACCCACGTTCCCGGGCCTTTCAAGCTGCCTTTCTTGGCATTCCCCAGTGTTCCGGGCGCAGGAAGCGCGTAGGCCGCCTGATTGAAGAATGCGCTGCGTGTGCCACCGGTATTTGGATCAGAGATCTGGTCGGGACGCCAGGCGCAGCAGAAGAAGTTGCCGAGGCCGTCCAGGGGTTTGCCGGTGTTCCACGGGCTCGTGGTGTAGAACCCACTGAAGAACGGCGTGAGGTTCTGACCGCTGCGTGCCTGGAAGATCGACGACACCGTCCAGCCGCCGAAGAGCGCGTTTGCCCACTGCGGCATGCTCGCGCCGTGCGGACGGCCGCGGCCCACGGGAATGTCCCACGTCGCGTTGGCGACCACTCTGTGCTTCACGACGTTCGGATCCGGGCCGCGGTCCTTTTCGATGTCATACGGATCGAACTGCACCGGACCGATGGTGCTGTTGCCGGTGTCCGGCGCGTTGCTGTCCGAATGCGCGAGCGTGTAGGCGGCGTTCACCGCGAATCCGCCGCGCCAGCGGCGCAGCAACTCGAACTGCGCGGCGTGGAACTGCCCACTCCCCGCGTTCGAGACGATGTCCATGTAATAGCCGTAGAGTGGGAATGGAAGCCGCGCGTAATCCGCGGGATCCTCCGGATCGAACGGCACCGTGCTCGCGGGCAGCGTGTTGTAATCACGATCCACCAGCAGCTTGCGCATCGTCGAGCCGATGTAGCTCGCGCGCAGGCCGATGCCGGCGGGCAGTTCGCGCTCGAGCGTGAGGTTGTACTGATAAATGTCCGGGCTTTCGAGCTCCGGATCGATTCCCTGGTTGCCAAACGCCGCCAGATCCGGGGAGGCGGTTCCTCCCGTGAAGCCGTTGCGGAGTCTTCCGCCGACCGTGGTATTCACGAAGCGGAATTCGTTGGTGGCGAGCAAATCGCGAATGCCCTGAACGGCCACTGTCGGGTGGAACAAACCAAACCCGCCGCGGAGAACGGTCTTGTTGCTTTCGTCCAGCCGCCACGCGAACCCAAGGCGCGGACTGAAGTTATTGGTGTCCGTCTTGATCAACGTCTCCGGCAGGCCCACTTCATCCGCGGTCCTCGTACGACCGAGTCTGACGAGGCCCGGGGGCAGCAACGCCGCCACCGTGTCGTTTGCGACGACGTGATAGCCGCCATCGATGGGACGGAAGTTCGCGAGTGTCAGGTCCTTCTCATGCCATGCGCCGACGACCTCGTAGCGCAGGCCGAGGAAGGCAGTCAAACGCTTATTGACACGCCAATCGTCCTGGACGAACAGCGCAATGTCGTTGGAATGACCGTCCAGAGGTCCGCGATTGGTGACCTGATCCCGCACGTCGGCAGGCATGCCGAGCAGAAGGTCGGTGAACGCATTGCCGGTAAAGTTGCCGCGGAAGCGATACTGGCCGCGGAAATTGACGCCAAAGCCGAAGCCGTCGCGCGCGGTGTTGTGTGTCCAGAGACCGCCACCCTTCAGCGTGTGAGCGCCATTGACCCACGTCACGTTGTCGCTCAGTGAGAACGCGTTCTGCCGTAGGGTACGGTCCACATTGCGTGCGGCATCAGCAATGTTGGTGGGACGGTTGGTTCCGGCGGTGAATTGAAATGATGGGAAACCGCGCCGGTCCGCACTCAGACTTGGCGCGTTCTCGATACCGAGCTGCCTGGTCACGTCGGCCGCCACAAAGGTGCTCTCGCGGCGGGAGTTGTCGTAGTTGTACCCGGCGCGGAACTCGTTGACGATCGTCGGGGAAAAAATCTTCGTCCAGCCGCCGATGACCGACGCGGTATTCAGCTCGGTATTCAAGGTCGGAAGGTTCGTAAACGCGCTCCCCGCTTCGAATGTAATGCTGTTCGGATTGCGACTTTGGTAGCTGCCGCGTGCGAAAAACGTATCGTTGGGCGAGGCTTCGTAATCGAACCGGATGTCGCCGCGATGACGCTCGCGCGTCTTTGGCACGAATTGCTGGAAGATGCCGTAACCGTTCGCGATCGTCCCCTGGTTGGGGAGCGGGTAGAAGAAATCCAGGATCGCTCGAGCCGCCGGGTCAATTCGGTTGCTCGGGATCACCTGGTCCGGGAAAGGCTGACTGGTCAGCGGGTCTCGCGGAACGATCGCGGTGCCGCGAAAGTCGCCGTTCCGCATCGCTGCGGTGGGTACCGTCGCGCGTCCGCCTCCGAAGATCTGCTTGTTGTTCGATCCTTCGTAGTTGGCGTAGAAGAACATCTTCCCGGCGGCGAGAGGACCGCCGGTGCTGCCACCCCAGCGATACTCGTGCGTATCGGAGAGCGGATCGCCACGCTTCACCCCCGAAAGCGTCTGGTTGTAGGTGAGCGCGTTCAGGTCGTTGCTGTTGAAGTCGTAGAATGCGGTGCCGCGATAGCTGTTCGATCCTCGCTTGGTCGTGACCACCACTCCCGCAAGCCCGCCATACTCCGCGCTGTAGGAATTCGATAACACCGATATTTCTGAAATGGCATCGAGGCCAGGCGCTGAGTTGCCAACCGTGCCAAAAATCGCGTTGGTCGAGGCCTGACCGTCCTGGATGTACGACACGCCGTAGGTCTTTCCTCCCAGGAACTGCATGTCGTCTGCACCGCCGACGACGTTTGGATTCAGCAGCAAGAAGGACTGGATATCCCGGCTGCCGCGCGGGAGATCGTGGAGCTGCTGTTCGTCGAGGCCTCGGGTAATCGCCTGACTCTCGAGCGTAATGTTGTTGAGCGCGTCGGCGCCTACCGTCACCGTCTCGTTGACGCTGCCAACTTCGAGCGTGACATCAACGAGAGCCGTCCCTGCCGCGCGAACGACAACGCCGGTTCGCTCGAATTTCTTGAAGCTCTGGGTGATGACTTCCACCCGGTAAGTGCCAGGTCTGAGGTTGGGCGCCTCGTAACGACCCTCTCCATCCGTTTCAATCGTGCGAGACACGCCAGTGGACTCATCGATGATGAGTACCGTCGCGCCCTGGACAATCTGTCGCTGTGGATCAAGGACGGTTCCGCGGAGTGTGCCGAGGAACGACTGGGCCAACACAGGGGGCGCACTCACCAACGCAATCAGGATCAGGTAGAGCAGAACGCGAGCGCGTTCAGCTGGGAGCATTCCCGGCATGGCGACACGGACGAAGTTCGGCATCGGTTTCCTCTCGACGCGCATTTTACGCGGCTTCACGTTTCTAACCTTTGGTTTTGTGGCTGTCAACGAGTTTCCTGAAATGACTTGTCGCGGCCTTCCGTTTGCCGATACGCTGGTCCTTTTGTCCATGCCTGGTCCGCCGCTTCGCCAAGCTCTGCTCATCACACTCGCCTTTGCGGCGGCGTGTCGGAGCGATCGTCCGGTAACGAACACCACCAATCGTCCCAATGTGCTCCTCGTGACGATCGACACGCTCCGCGCGGACCGCGTGGGGTCGTACGGATATCAACGAGCATCGACCCCGGCTATTGATGGGCTCGCGGCGCGTGGGGTGCGCTTTGCGACGGCCGTCGCGCACGCGCCGCTCACCGGTCCATCGCACGCCTCGATCCTCAGCGGCCAAACGCCCCTCGGTCACGGCTTTCGCAACAACAGCGGTTACGTGATGGCGCCACAAGTACGTATGGCTGCCGAAGATTTTCGTCAGGCTGGCTATCGAACCGCGGCCTTTGTCTCAGGCTTTCCCCTGGACCGTCGTTTTGGTCTCGATCGCGGCTTCGAAACCTACGACGACCGGCTACCGAAGGGAAACGACCGCAGGCGAACACCGTATGTCGAGCGTTTTGCCGACGCGACCACCGATGCAGTGCTGCGCTGGCTTGACACGTCCGTTCCGTCATCCGGCGCCGAGCGCTCACCCTGGTTCGTGTGGGTTCACTATTACGACCCCCATGCGCCCTACGAGGCGCCGGGTCCCCTCGGTGAGCGCTTCCAGCAGAGTCCGTACGACGGAGAAGTCGCGTTCGTGGACAGCCAACTCGCGCGCGTGCTGCAGGAATTGGACAAGAGGAACGTCACGTCCAACACGCTCGTGCTCGTCACAGCTGATCACGGCGAGAGCCTGGGCGAGCATGGCGAAGGCACTCACGGGATTTTCGTGTACGACGCGACCCTTCGCGTCCCATGGGTCATGGCTGGACCGCAGATTCCGGCGGGACGGGTGCCGCAGACGGTTGCCCGATCCGTTGACGTGCTGCCGACATTACTCGACTACGCGGGGCTTCCCGGCCGCACCGATGTTGACGGTCGGTCGCTTCGGCCCGCGGCCGACGGACAGGAGATGTCAGACGCGCCGACGTACGCTGAATCGCTCTACCCGGAGCTCGAGCTTGGATGGGCGCCACTCCACGCTTGGAGAACTGCAGAATACAAGTTCATCAAGGCCCCGCGTCCCGAGCTGTACGATTTGAAAGGCGATGCCGCGGAGATCACGAATCGCATCAGCGACCAGCCCACTCGTGCGTCGGATTCTGCAGCGAAGCTCGAGGCAGCGTTGCGCCGTCCCACACCCACCGCAAGCGCTCCGTCCGTGGACCCGGAGGCCGCGGAACGGCTGCGCGCGCTCGGCTACGCAAGCGGCGGTCGTCCGGCACGCCGCACCGATGCCGCTCTTCGCGATCCGAAGGACGGCGTTCGCCTGTTGCCCCGGCTCAATCGCGGTATGTCCGCGGCCCGCACGGATCCAGAGCTGGCGATTCGCGAGTTGACCGCGGTCATCCAGGAAGACCCCGGCCTCTTCATGGCGCGACGTACTCGCGCCGTGGCCTATGCCGCCGCTGGCCGCCACGACCTCGCGGTTGCCGACCTGCGTGTCCTGGACAAGGAAGGTCAGTTGACGCCGGAGGATGCCATCGTCCTGGGGGACAATCTGCGAGCCGCCGGGCGGCTCGAAGAAGCCAGCCTGATCCTCGAACGCGCCCAGCGGGAGACTCCCGCGTTTCCGCAACCGCTCATCTCTCTCGCCGAAGTTCGCATTCAGGAACGCAAGTACGATGACGCGGCAGCGCTGTGCGAACGGGTTCTGAAGATGGTGCCGGACCACATCGAGGCGCTCCGCCGGCTCGGAGACCTTGCCCTGCTTCGCGAGGATCTCAGCGGCGCGAGCGCTCGCTACGCTCGCATCGTCGAAGTGGATCCCGGAGATATCGCCGCAATCTCAAAACTCGGCGTCGTTCGAATGCGAACGGGACGGCAGGACGAGGGCATCCGCCTGTTCCGTCAAGCAGTCGAACGTGACCCGCGGAACGCGGAAGCGCTCTTGTACCTGGCCGGCGCGCTGGCGTCGATAGGCCGCCATTCCGATGCGCTGCCGTACTTCGAACGCGCGCTCGAAGTGGATCCGGAATCGACAATGACGCTGAATGGATTGGGGCTGACCCGACTGGCGTTGGGCGATCGGGCCGGGGCGGCGGCCGCCTTCCGCGCGTCGCTCCGCCTGGATCCCAAGCAAGTCGATATCGCTCGGACGCTCTCCGACCTGCGCCGCGGTGCAACTGACTGAAGACGCGGAGGCAACGATGACGTTACCGGATCGCATCGATAGTGAGGCGACGCTCGAGGATGCGCTGGCACGGCCGTCCGATCGCGATCTGGAGTTTGCCCAACGGCTCGACGGCGACGTTCTGATCGTTGGGGCTGGCGGCAAGATGGGGCCGTCACTCGCGCGCAGGATCCGACGCGCCCTCCAGCACGCGAGCAACCGAAACCGCATCATCGCGGCCTCGCGATTCTCGTCGTCATCGGCGCGCGCGGATCTCGATCGCGATGGCATCGAGACGCTGGCCTGCGACCTGCTCGATCCTGCGCAGATTGCCGCACTTCCTCGATGCCCGAACGTCCTGTTTCTCGCCGGACGCAAGTTCGGGACGCTCGACCGCACCGATCTCACGTGGGTGACCAATACGGTCGTTCCCGCGCGAGTGGCAGAGCATTTCTCGTCTTCGCGCCTGGTCGTGTTCTCGACCGGCAACGTCTATCCCCTCGTGCCCGCCACCAGCCTTGGCTCGCGGGAAGACGATGTGCCGATGCCGGTTGGGGAATACGCGCAGTCGTGTCTCGGACGGGAGCGCGTCGTCGAGTACGTGTCCCACGAACACCGCACGCCCGCGCTCATCTATCGTCTCAACTACGCTGTCGATCTTCGATACGGCACGCTCGTGGACATCGCGCGAAAGGTGTTCTCGAGCGAGCCGGTCGATTTGACCGTCGGCTTCTTCAATGCCATCTGGCAGGGAGATGCCAACAGCTACGCATTCCGCGGCCTGTCTTTGTGCTCGTCGCCGCCCACCATTCTCAATGTCACTGGATCGGAACGCATTGCCGTGCGTGAGACCGCGGAGTGGTTCGGGCGGACATTCGGCCGACAACCCCGATTCTTGAACACCGAAGGACCGGTCGCGCTGCTGAGTGATTCACGTCGCTGCCGCTCGCTCCTCGGTGAACCCGAGGTGTCGCTCGAGAAGCTGCGGTACTGGGTTGCCGAGTGGGTCAGCGCTGGCGGTGCATCCTTGAACAAGCCGACACACTTCGAGGTCACCGATGGGCGATTCTGAGGCTCGCGACCTCGCCGGTTTACGCGAATCGCTCCTTCGCGGCATCGTCATTCCCGCACATCCGCTCGCACTCACGGAGGCACGCCGGCTCGACGAGCGACGGCAAAGGGCGCTCACGCGCTACTACTGTGATGCTGGCGCCGGAGGCGTTGCCGTCGGCGTCCACACTACGCAATTTGCGATTCGCGACCCAACGATCGGTCTGCTCGAGCCGGTGCTCGCGCTCGCGATCGACACCATGCGCGGCTGGTGCAAGAATCGCCGAAAGCACCCGATTGCCATTGCCGGCGTCTGTGGGCCCACCGCCCAGGCGCTTCCGGAGGCAGAACTGGCCGTCTCGCTCGGCTACGATGCAGCACTCCTCAGTCTGGCTGCGCTGCGGGACGCAGACAATCGGTCGGTGCTCGAACATTGTCGCCTGGTCTCCGAGATCATCCCGGTAGTCGGCTTCTACCTGCAGCCGGCGGTCGGCGGGCGCGTGCTGGATCGAAATTTCTGGCGGGGCTTTCTCGAAATCGATCGCGTCGTGGCCATCAAAGTCGCGCCGTTCGACCGCTATCGTACCCTCGATGTCATCAATGCACTCGCCGACAGCGGGCGGCGAAACGTCGCGCTCTACACCGGAAACGACGATGCGATTGTTATCGACCTGTTGACGCCTTTTTCCAGATCGAACGACGTGCCGCCGCTGCGGTTCGCGGGGGGACTACTCGGACAATGGGCCGTCTGGACGAAGACCGCCGTCGAACTGCTGCAGCGCTGCCAGGCCGGCGACGACCCGACGACGCTGCTCGCGCTCGGGGCGCAACTCACCGATGCGAATGCGGCCCTTTTCGATCCGGCACATCAGTTCGCCGGGTGCATCCCGGGCATCCACGAAGTGCTGCGACGGCAAGGACTGCTGGCGGGCCGCTGGTGCCTCGATCCACACGAAGATCTCAGTCCCGGGCAGGCAGCCGAGATCGATCGGGTGCTCGGACAGTATCCGCATCTTACTGACGATGCGTTCGTTAAGGAGAACCTGGACCGCTGGCAAAGGTGACGCGCGATCGCGCCTTGATCCGTTCGGAACCGAACGGTAGACTGCCTCGTCAATCTCAATGATCACGTGGCGCTCATGAACGCGACGGCCATCCGCCCGAGGCCTTGGCTCACGGGGGCGGCCGGGATCGCGGTTTTCACGCTGCTACTTCCCGCCTTGGCCTGTGACTCCGGCGGCCGGCCGAACCGCCGAGCGGACGCGGCGCCAGCAGAAGAGGCGGAGTCCGCCGCGCCGTATCAGGCCGAGGTCGAAGAAGGACTCGGCGCAGCGGTTGCCATCCTCGTTGACACCTCCGGCTCGATGCGCGACGGCGCACCTGGGGAGTCTCGACCGAAGTACGTCATCGCCCGCGAGGCGCTGGAGGCGATGCTCGACGCCACGGATGGTTTCGTCGCGAAACGTCCCGAGTTTCCCATCAAGGTAGGCGTCTACAGCTTTTCGAGCGGTGTCTCCACCGTACTCCCCATTCAACCGTACGACCGCGAGATCGTCCATTCGGCGCTCAATCGCCTGCCAAGACCGGGCGGAGGCACCGCGATCGGCGAGGCGATGCGCAGCGCGCGTCCCGATCTGTATCGCGCGGGTGTCTTTCGAAAGTATTTGCTGGTCGTGACCGACGGCGAGAACACGGCCGGCCGAAGCCCGAACGATGTCGCGCGAGACATTTTCAGGAAGAGCGAAGGGGCGGTCCAGACCTACTTTGTCGCGTTCGATACAAGCCCGGAGAAGTTCGCGTTTCTCAAGGACGTCGGCGGAGACGTCATCGGCGCAGGCAACGGCGCCGAATTACGTACGGCGCTGGACGGGATTTATCAGGGCAAGATTCTCGCCGAAGCCATCGACGCGGGCGAGCGTAAATAACCTCCGAAAGGGGACCTGTTGTGATAGTCCAGAAATTCTGGTCTGCGTTTGTCGCGCAGCTGAACAAGATCGCCAACATCTTCTGGGAGGCCGATCCGATCGCACAAATGCAGTATGAGTACGACCGATCGGTCGAGCAGCTCAAGGAAGGTCGAATCGGCCTCGAACAGTATCGCGGTTTGGTTGAGCGAGTCACACGTCAGGTGGCTGCCAATCGCTCGCACGTGCAGAAGCTGGAGGCGGAGACCAAGGCCTACCTGAAAGCCGGCGATCGAACCACGGCTGCGAAGTTCGCTCTGGAGCTGCAGAAGGCGAAGTCGGAGCTCGCCGCGAACGAGCAGCAGCTCCAGATGCACGAGATGGCGTACGGGAACAACCTGAAGAAGATCAAGCATGCGAACGACAAACTGATCGAACTGCGCGACAAGATCCGCAAGTACGACGCCGAGCTCAAGATGAGCGCCGCGGAAGCGGAGATCGCGAAGCTTGCCGAGAGCTTCGACATGAACCTGACCACCGACTTCGGCCAGATTGAAGCGGTGATTCAGCAGAAGATCGATCAGAATCGCGGCCGCGTGCGCGTCGCCGCGGATCTGTCTGAAAAGGGCATCGCGGAGATTCAAGCCGAAGAGCGGATGGAGGCGCAGCTGGCCGAACAGGCGCTGACGGATTTCGAAGTCGAACTGGGGCTGAAATCGCCCGAAACCACACCGGTGTCGCAGGCGACAAAGGACCTGGGACCAGCCACGACCGACAAAGCCGTCGAACGACAGACGAACTGAGGGTCAAACCGGGCGCAGACGGGGTCAGACCCCAATTGAGGAGTTATGGCGAACGGACAACCAACCCGCGCTTTCTACGCCGCCGTCCTGCTCGTCGTCGTCGGACTCGTCGGCCTGGCGATTTGGCGCTACAGCTCGAATCAGCCAGGCGGATCCGGCGGCCAGTTCTCGAGCGAGGAAATGAAACAGATGGCCGGCAACGCCGAGAAGCCGGACAGCTCGGGAATCACGACCGTCAAGGAATACAACTACGTTCCGAGCGCCAAGCTCCCCGAGGTGAAGGGGATTTCCAACTACCAGCCGATGGCGGATCGCACCGTCCGATTCGCCATCAACGTGTGGGCTGGCTGGGGACCGATTATCTACGCCAACAACGGTTTCAAACCGGCGAAGGCGTGGAAGACGCCTGGCGGCAAGGATTTCAAGGTGGAGCTCGTCCTCATTGACGATCCCGTGGCGATGCGTGACGCGTACGCGGCCGGCAACCTGCACGTCGGTTGGGCAACGCTCGACATGGTTCCGCTTTTCCTCGAGGGCCTGCGCAAAGACTCGCGGGTGATGCCTCGAATCTATCAGCAGGTCGACTGGTCCAACGGCGGCGATGGCATCGTCGTCCGCGAAAGCGTGAAGACGATGTCGGATTTGCGTGGCAAGACAGTCGTGCTGGCGCAGAATTCGCCGTCACATTTCTTCGTGTTGAACGCATTGATCAACGCCGGCGTCCAACCCGCAGAGGTCGAATTCAAGTTCACTCAGGATGCGTTTCAGGCTGCCGCCGCGTTCAATGCCGACAAACGGCTGGCGGGAGCCGTCAGCTGGGCGCCTGATATCTACAACCTGGAGAAGGTCAAAGGGAACCGGTTGATGGTCACGACGGCGACGGCCAACAAGCTGATCGCCGACGTCTGGTTCGCTCGCGCCGATTTCGCGAAGGACAACCCCGACATCATGGAAGGGCTCGTGCGAGGCATCTTCGACGCCATGCTGGATCTCAAGGCGCAGGAGGCGAAGCAGAAGGTCGCGAAGTTGATGGCGACCGGCTATTCGATCCCGGAGAGCGACGCCCTCGGCATGCTCGGCGATGCGCACTCGACCAATTACGCCGAGAACCGCGATTTCTTCCTCAACCAGAACAATCCGACCAGTTTCGAACGAACCTGGAACACAGCGTACTTCTTGTACAAGAAGATCAACGCGGTCACCCAGCAGACGTCTTTCGATCAAGTGATGGATTTCTCCATCATCCAGAAGCTCGGCGCCGAGGCCAAGTACGCCAGTCAGAAGAACGAGTACGACGTCCAGTTCGCGCCGGCGACGGCGGGGTCGATTCAGGGGGAAAAGGACGAGATCCTGACCAAGACCGTTGTGATCCACTTCTATCCGAATTCATGGGATCTCAGCAAGAAAGTCACCAAGAACGTCGATGGCAAGGACGTCGAGGAGCTCTACGACCCGAACGTCGGCTTCATCGTCGAAGAAGTTGGAAAACTGGCCGGGCAGTACGGCGCCGCACGGATCGTGATCGAAGGGCATACCGATGGATCGATGCGCGGCACCGTGCCAAAGAGCCTCGTGCAGGAGCTGTCGTTGAACCGCGCCAACTCGGTCAAAGAAGCCATCCTGCGGAAGTTCCCGTCGCTGCAGCCGAATCAATTCGCCAGTTCCGGGATCGGCTGGGACAAGCCCGCGGACTCGACGGATCCGGAAAACCATGCCAAGAACCGGCGTGTAGAGGTCAAAGTCTATCCGGCTGAGGCCACGACGACCAAGTAGATGACGCGCGAGGCCAGACCGCCGCTGTTCTCGCTTCGCGTGTCACCGCCGCGGATGGTGCGCCGGCTGCTCGGCGCAGGCACCGTGGGGATCGTTGTGCTGCTCTGGTGGGTGGTCACCCTCGGAGACAGCCCCGAGCAGCGCTTCATTTCCCCCGTGATCCTTCCAAGTCCGCGCGAAGTCATTGCAAGTTTCCCGAGCCTGCTCAACGATCGGGCGCTGCTCCAGAGCATCGCCGCGACGTTGAAACGCGTGCTGATTGGGTTCGGGCTTGCCACCCTCGTCGGGGTGCCACTTGGAATCGTGGCGGGCTCCTGGCGAGCGGTCGAAGCGTCGGCCGCCCCGTTGGCCCTGTTCGGCCGAAACCTGCCGGTCGCCGCGCTGATCCCTTTGACGATTCTCTGGTTCGGCATCGACGAGACCCAGAAGGTGATGTTCATCTTCATTGCGTGCGTGCCGTTCGTGTACTCGGATGTAGTCCGGGCGATTGCGGGAATCCACGACAGGTATGTCGAGACCGCCCAGACCCTCGGCGCGTCGCCGCGACAGATCGTCTCGAAGGTGCTGGTGGGTCTGGCGCTGCCTGACATCTACAGCAGCCTGCGGCACCTGTTCGGCATGGCGTTCGGCTACATCATGCTGGCAGAGCTGATCAACGCCCAGCACGGGCTGGGTTACCTGCTCATGACCAGTCAGCGGCGCGGCCTTTCGGAGCACATCATTCTCATCCTGCTCATCATTGGCACTCTGGCGTACACCATCGACCGCGTGCTCTTCTTCTTCGAGCGCGGACTGTTTCCCCACCGCGCGCTGGAGGACTGACCGGCGTGACGGACGAGTCCCCCCGCATCGTCGAATTCCGAGGTGTCACGAAGCGATTCGGAGACTTCATCGCCATTCGTGACGTGACCTTTGCCGTCCAGGACTGGCCGAGCAAGGGAGAGTTTGTCGCGATCCTCGGACCGTCAGGCTGCGGCAAGTCAACCGTGCTCCGACTCATCGCCGGACTCCGGCCACACCATCCGGCGAGCGAGGGAACGGTGCTCGTGGCCGGCAAGCCAGTCGAGCGCCCCGGCGCCGACCGCGGGATGGTCTTCCAGGACTACACGTCGTTCGACAATCGGACGGTTGAAGACAACATCGCGTTTGGACTCGAGTGCCGCGGCGTGCCCGCGCGCGAGCGGCGCGATCGCGCTCGGGAATGGATTGCCAAGGTTGGGCTCGATGTGACGCGAGATGCGGCAAAATACCCGGGCGAACTGTCAGGTGGCATGCGCCAGCGAGTCGCCATTGCCCGAACGCTGATTCTGTCGCCGCGCATCATCCTGATGGACGAGCCATTTGGTGCGCTCGATCCCGGCACCCGGCTGCACATGCAGGAGCTGCTCGTCAGCCTCTGGCGCGAGGCGCAGGCGACCGTGTTCTTCGTGACGCATTCGATCGAAGAAGCCGTCTACCTTGGCGATCGGGTCTACGTGTTCTCGTCATCTCCAGGCACGATCCTGCGCGAGATTGAGCTGCCGCCCCCCGATCGGCCGCCCAAGCAAATGCAGCGAGAAAAGGCGTTCGTCGATCTCGTCTTCGATATCCGCGATACCATCGACACGCTCGAGGCTTCCCAACGCGCCGGCGACGATTGACCCATGCCAGTTCCAGCCCGCGACGAGCCCTCGGCAAACCCACCGGCAGGCGCCGATCTGAAGGATTACCTCAAGGAAGCCTTCATGTTTCGCTGGAACCTGCTCTTCTTTCTCGGTGGGCTGGCCGGCGCCGCGCTGACGCCGCTGCCGGGGGTGCTGCTTCCGCTCATCGCCGCCGGCGAACTGACGTATCTCGCCGGGCTCATCACGATTCCACGCTTCCGCGCCGCGATCGACGCCAAGGTACACTCGCAGACTCGGCAGAAGGGCGCGGTGGAGTCTCAGCCGCAACCCTCCCTCGTGGCGATGCTTGGTGGCCTGCCAGCCGAGGCGCGGCGGCGATTCGAACGGCTCCACGCGCGTTGTGTCGAGATGCGTGCGATCGCAGTCGGCGTCAGAGGCGCCGCGGGAAGTGTGGGCGGGGCGGAAGAAATCCGAACACCCGGGCTGGATCGTCTGCTGTGGTTGTTTCTGCGGCTCCTGCTTTCGAAGACGGCACTGGATCGCTTTCTTGCCACCATGAACAACCAGGAAATCTCGGCCCGCCTCGAGCAGTTGCGGAAGGACCTCGCCAACGCCCAGAAAGCTGGGGATGAGCGGATCGTACGTTCGCTTCAGGACAGCATTGCGATGGCGGAGTTGCGCCTCGACAACTCCGAACGCGCGAGAAAGAACGCCGAGTTCGTGTCGATCGAGCTCGATCGCATCGAAGGAAAGATCCAGGCGCTCGCCGAAATGGCCGTCAACCGGCAGGATCCGGACTTTCTCAGCACGCAGGTCGATTCCGCGGCCGAGAGCATGAGACAAACTGAAAAAGCCGTCAGCGAACTACAACACCTGACCGGTCTCGCCGACGAGTTGCAGGAGCCTCCGCCGATTCTCGAGTCCGATCTTCGGGAGGTCTTGCGGCATGACGCCTGACCCTTCGCCCGCGACAGGCACGGTGGGAAAGGAGGCGCTGAAAGGACGTCTCCAAAAATTCACGGGATGGGCGGCACAGCTTGCGGAATTGTACTTTTCGGGCACGACTGCCGCGTTCGTGCTGCACGGGAATACCTACGATTACGTGCGCATCGGCGACGATGCCGAGGCTCGATACGGAGTGCTGTCCGAGTTTCTGGCGGAACAGCTCTTCGGCCGGTGGTCGCTGGTGCTGCACTACGATCTCGGACGGGGGCTCCGCGCGCTGGCCGGCCGCGACGAGCAGCGGCTCAGGGACATGGTGACGCTCGCCAACCGCAAGGTCGGAGATCTCAGCGGCCTTGCGAGAGAACCGGGAGCCACTTTCGCGTTGCTCGATCGATTCGTCCGCACCAACATCGTATCGCCCGAGGCGGATCGCTTGAGTCTGGCGTTCATCCTGGACCAAGCGTCGTACGTGTTTCCCTCGGGCGAACCGGGCCGGCTCAACGCTCAGGCGTCATCGCACCTCGTGACAATGCTCAATTGGGCGACCAGCCCGCACGTCAAGCGTCTCAACATGGCGTTTGTATTGGTCGACGAGAAACTCGCGGATTTGAGCGAGCGCCTGACCGGCAATCCGCACGTGGCTGCCATCGAGGTGCCGCTGCCCGAAACAGCCGAGCGGGAGCGGTTCGTCCAGACAACGATCGATGCGCCGGCTCTTGCCGAGTTTTCAGACTTCGACGCTCGAGGCCTTGCTGGCTTGACCGCAGGGATCCCACTGACCGATCTCAATGTGCTCATCCAGTCGGCGCGCGAGAGCCGACGCCGGCTCGATACGAGTGTGTTCCGCGCATCGAAGAAGCGGTTGATCGAGCGGCAATGCCGCGGCTTGCTAGAGTTCATCGAGCCGAAATGGGGCCTCGATACGGTTGTCGGCCACGAGGCCGCCAAGGCGCGCCTGCGGGAGGATGCGGAACTCCTCAAGCGCGGAGCCGTCGACAGCCTTCCCATGGGCTACTTGATCTGCGGTCCGGTCGGCACCGGAAAAACATTCCTCGCGCAGTGCGCCAGCGGTGAGATCGGCGTGCCCTGCGTCGTGCTGAAGAACTTCCGATCGAAGTACGTCGGCGAGACCGAAGGGAACCTGGAGCGCGTCCTTGCCGTCCTCCGTGCCATGGGTCCCGTCGTGGTGGTGGTCGACGAAGCGGACGCGGCCCTCGGCAGTCGCGAACAGGAAGAAGACTCCGGGACGTCGAGCCGGGTGTTCGGCATGATTGCGTCGCAGATGGGCGACACCAGATACAGAGGACGGATCATCTGGATGCTGCTGACCGCGCGTCCCGATCTATTGCCGATCGACTTGAAGCGTCAGGGCCGCGCCGAGGTTCACATCCCGCTCTTCTATCCCACCGACGAGGACGAAATCAGGCAGCTGTTCGTCATCCTCGCAAAGAAACTCGGGTCTCGTCTCGCGATGGACGATGTTCCAACGATTCCGCAGCGGGGTCACCTGTCGGGCGCGGATATCGAGGGAATGGTGGGACGCGCATGGCGGAAGTCGCTTCTTGCGGGACATACACACGTCACGAAGGAGGCGCTGGCCGAAGTCGTGTCGCAATTCCTGCCATCCACCCAGGGGCTTGAACGGGAACTGCAGGAGACGGCGGCGATCATCGAGTGCACCGATCGACAGTTCCTGCCGCCGGCGATTCTCAAGAAGATCGACGCTGAAGGCGGACGCACCGCCCTTCAAGCCCGACTGACGGCACTGAAGCAGACAATTTCACTTTAGCCGGGAGGACCATATGGCACGGACGAGTTGGTTCGACGAGCGGGCGGAGCATCCGGTCATTCAGGAGCAGATCAACAAGCTGGAATCATTCACCAAGGCGATGTCAGATGGCGTCGTGGAGAAGCGCGAGCTGGAGGCACAGGAACAACGGCTGACCGCTGCGATGAAGCGGCTGGAACCGGAGCTGAGCGACGAGCTGCACGCGAAGGTAACGACGGCCTTGGTCGAGCTCACGGCGTACAACGTCATGCGCCTGCTGCACGAACTCCACGCGGAACGGGCGCGCATGGCGTTTGCGAAACCGTAGCAGCAGGAAGCCGCGGGTTAGAACAGCGACCGCAGCAAATCCCGGACGACGAAATAGGCGAAGAAGGCGTAGAACGCGGAGCATCCGAGCAGGCCGATTTCTTTCCAGAGCGCCGGACGAATGGCTCGAGGCAAAAATCGTCTATTCACCAGGAAGATCTGTACGCCGGCTATGGCCAGCACGATGCCCGCCACGTTCGCCAGAATCTTGAACAGCAGGAACGGCGACGCCGAACGAATCACAAATACGCCCCACACTGAAAAAATCAGGAGGATGCCGTAGTAAATCGCCCGGATGCCGCGCTTGGATGCGCGCGCACGCGCGCTCGACATCCACAGCGCGTCGGTGATCGTCCGCACGAGGATGTCAGTGTTTCCAAGCTGGGTCTTGAAGAGAATCCAGAACCCGTTGAATAGCGTCAGGAACCAGAAGCCCGACCAGATCTTGCTCAGATACTCCGCCTGGTACGCTCCAGCGGCCAGCCCCTGCAGATCCGTCCCGTGCGGAATGATGGCGGTTGCGAGATTGACGTTGAGGAACATCCCCAGAAAGCAGAACAGGCCCCAGACCCAAATCTGATCCGCGTGCACGTAGCGCATCCACTCACGCCACCGGACGAGGTTCTGCCCCGTTGCGGGAAACACGGTGCCGACGTGCGACAAGTGAATCTCATGTCCCCCGACGGCGCTTGGGATGGCGCCGACCTTCGAGCCCATCCCGAAGCCCTTGTCCCGAATCCAGTTGGTCACCGTGAGATTGCCGATGCCGCCCGAGCCGGCAGTGGCCGCGAGCGCGCCAATCAATCCCCAATCAATCGGGTGTTGCAGGCCGGAGAGGCTGAAGAAGCCGCCGAACGTCCGCAGCCAGTGACTGAGCGGAACGAACGCCAGGTTCACGACAATCAAGAACAAGAACACGATCGCCAGCATCGTCCACGCAAAGTACTCGAGCATGCGCTCGATCGTCCCGCCGAAGGACAGGATCAGCACGACAAAGACGATGAGCGCGGAGGCAATCCAGCCTTGAACGGCTTGATCCGGGGCGCCGGGCATCCGGCCCATCCACGCGCCAAAGAGCGTCGCGGCCGCGCTGCCGGCGAGTGCCGGCCAGCCCAATTGGAAAAACCCGATGAACGCGTAAAAGCCCGCCCAGAACTTCGCGCCCGGCCGAAGCCGCATGATGCCGCCGTAGATCGGCTCGCCAGTGTAGAGCGTGTAGCGAATTGCTTCGAGATTGAAAATGATCTGGAGGAAGATGGCGATCGACGCGATCAGGAAGATTGAGGACGAGTACTTCACGGCCGCCGCCGGTCCCACGAGCCACTCACCGCCGCCAATTGACGTGGCCGCCATGATGGCGCCCGGGCCAATCACCTTCAGCATGTTGCGGAAGTTGAACGGCGGAGGCGACGGCAGGTCGGAGACGCTCCAGCGGGGAAGTTCGCCGTGTCCTGGCGGCAGCGTGTCGTCCACGCCCCGCGACACAGTCGTGGAACCGGAAGGATTAGCCATCTTGGATGATGAATCAGTCATGGGAATGGGTTCAGAAGGGGTTCAGAAGGGGTTCCGACATGGTTCAGGGAAGGTTCAAGGGTTCAAAAAGGGTTCAAAGGTTCAGGAGTTCGCCGAGCTCTGCACCCTTGAACCTCTTGAACCTTGAACCGCTCCTGCACCTTCTCTGAACCCTTTCTGAACCCCTTCTGAACCCTTAAGATCTCCCTAGCGGGCGTCTCGCGGTCCACGATGCCCCGAGGTACTCACCCAGATTCAGCGTGCCCTCGATTGTTTCGCCGGACACCTTACCACTGAACCGGTAGTTCAGCGCATCCCCATGCCGCTCGGTGACGGTGCTCGCGAGCGTCACCTGGTCGCCGTTGATGGCGCCGGATATGTCGCGCGTCAGGAAGTTCCCCTGATGAATCCCGTCGAGTCGATTGCCGTTCTGCTGCAGGTGCAGCGCATGCGTCGCCGTACTGGCTGCATAGCGTATTTCCACCTGCCATCGGCCGGAGAGGTTTGCCGCCGGCGCGAGCTCGGGTTCCGCCGGCTTCAGCGTGTGCTTTGCGGATAATACGTCAACGATCCGTTGCGCCACGATCTTCTCGTCGCCGGTGGACATCATCGCTGAGACGATAGAAATGCCGGTGTCTCCGGCGAGGTCCTGTGCTCCTCTGCCGCCACCCGCGCCCGCAAGCGCGATCCGCGGCTGGCCGTTCTCGAGCAGCTGGGAGGCGTCCGCGCCAGTCAGTCCAAATCGCTTTGAATCCCATCGAATCGTCAGGCGCGGGCTGCGGTTGCTGAGGCTCGCACCGGGCTCACGCTGAACCGTGGCCGTCACGCCATCGATTTTGGACACGCGTTGCGCGATGTGCTCGCAGCGATCGACCCACTCCTTCCACTCCGCCTGATGATCGCGCTTCACCCAGCTTTCCACGGCCATCAACATGCCGATCATTTCTTCGCGGCCGACCTTCATCGCGCGGGAATACCCGTGGTGCGGCGCGCTATGGACCCACGCCGCTTTGACGAGATCCTTGCGGCCCAGGAGCAATCCGGCGCTCTGCGGACCCCTGATGTACTTCCCGCCGCTGTACCCGACCAGCGTCGCGCCGCGCTGCAGGTGGATGTTCGGAATCGTCAGGATCTCTGCAGCCGCGTCCACCATCACGGGAACGTTGTGCGGCTTCGCGATGGCGCTGATCGCCTCCGTCGACATGGGGCCCGAATCGTTTCGCGGGCCGGCAAAGATGTAGACCATCGCCGTCCGCGGACCGATCGCGAGCTGCAGCGCTTCGGGCGTGTCGACCTCGACGACCTTGACCCCGACCGCACGAATCGCCGCGTCGTAGACGTTGCGCGAGTGCGTCGGGATGATGACTTCGTCTTTGGGAAACCCGTCAAGGTTCGGCATCCGGACGTGGAGATCCGGATTGCCGCCGGCGACGCACGCGGCCGTGGCGTGCGAGATCGCGGCTGCGCACCCGGCACTCACCATGCCCCACTCGGCGCCGGTCAGCTCGGCCAGCCGCTTGCCGACTGCCTCCATGACCTCGTCGAGATGCGCGTGTTGCTGGTTGGCGGCGGTCTTTGCCGCGCGCACTTCGGGCAGTTCGATCGACCCGCCGATGATGGTCAGCGTGCCGCGGCAGTTGATGAGCGGCCGGACGCCAATACGTTCGTAAACGTTGGGTTCGATTGCCGTCGCGGCGACCGCCGTTCGCTTTGCCTGACCTGCCGGCGCTTCGGACGCGGGAAGCACGGTTCCCGCGCCGAAGAGACCGGCGACGCGGAGGAGTTGGCGGCGTGTGAAAGAGCGCATGGCGGTCTCTGGTCTTTGGTCTCTGGTCTTTGGTCTCTCGTCAGGACGAAAGACCAGAGACGAAAGACCAAAGACCTTTCAGCGTCAGAACAACAGCTTCGCGCCGAGTTGAATCCGCCGCATCGCGCCGGCGCCGGTAATGGTGCCGAATGCCGCCGGCAATGGCACGCCAAACGACGCATTGGGACTGCCGTAATTCACGTTGTTGAAGACGTTGTACATCTCGATGCGAACCTGAAGCCGCGTGTCCCCGTGGAGAACGAAATTCTTCATGAGCGACAAATCTGTGTTGATTGACTTCGGTCCGCGCAGGATGTTGCGTCCGGCACTGCCAAACGTAAATGCGGCCGGCATCGCGAACGCGCTCGCGTCATAGCAATTAATCAGCCGACGCTGCAGTGGCTGCGTGGCGCCGCCCGTGTTCGGCTGGCAGTTGAGATCGGGCACGGCACCGACCAGGTTGGGCCGCTGACTTCCCGAACCGGTGTTGGCGATATCCTGCGAGATCGTGATATTGACCGGCGATCCGCTCTCCAGCGTCGTCACCCCCGACACCTGCCAGCCGCCTACGACGTGGCGCAGAACAGGTTGCTGCGAATTTTTGAAGAACGGCAGGTCGTACAAGTAGCTCGCCACGAAGCGGTGCGGGACGTCCCAGTTGGCTGGGCCGTAATCCCGCCAGATGTCGTAGTTGTCCATCGTCGTGCCACCGCCGTTCGAATGGGTCGCCATGTCGCGCGTGCGCGACCACGTGTAGTGTGCGTCTGCCTGCAAGCCGTGGCTGTAGCGCTTCCGCAGGATGAAACTGATCGCGTCGTAATCAGCAACCAAATCGTTGGCGATGATCCGTCGGCTGCGGAAGTTCTGGCTTGGGCGGCGCGCATCGATGTTGCCAGCCCCTGGTACTGGTGTGTTGTTGAAGAAGCTGCGATCCAGGTTCTTGGTATTGGAACCGACGTACTGGATGTCGAGCGCTGTAGCGCGCCACAATTCACGCTGAATGTCGAAACTCCACTGATCCTTCCGCGCATTCGGCAACTCCCGCATGGGCGAGATGATGTCCGGCCGTCCCGCCGGTCCGAGCGGGCCTGAGGGTGTGGCGAAGGAGAGGTTCGGGTTCGAGCGATCCGTCGAATATGTCGTGACGGCGGCCACGGGCGGGTTGTTCGTCAGGAACGTGAATGTGTTCATCTGGTTCGGGTTGTAGTAGATCCCGAAGCCTGCACGGAGGACGGTCTTCTCGCCGAGCCGGTAGGTCGCGCCCAGACGCGGCGCGATGTCCTTGTAGTTCGGCTCGTGGAACTTGAAACCCTTGAACGGGTAATCGGCGAGGTTGGCGCTCGGAATGATGGTCTCGAAGTTCTCCGCCAGCATGGACGCCACGCCCGCGTAGGTCTGCACGGGGGTGTTGAGCTCGTACCTGAGGCCGAGGCTGAGCGTGAGGTCGCGTGATGCCTGCCACACGTCGTTGACGAAGAAGCCGTTTCGCCAGCCACCTACGTGCCCTTGGATCTGGTCGGTGGGAGGGATAACGCTGATCGGCAGGCCGAGCATGAAGTCCGCCATCGAGTAGCCTGTGAGGTTTCCGGTGAAATCAAAGCGCCCGCGTGGGTCGTTGGCCGCCCGCCGGCCTGTGGCCATCCGCCTCAGATCGAAGCCCGCACGCACGTTGTGCGACCCCCGGTTGTAGGCCAGCACATTCGACATCTGGAAGGTCGTGTCGAACTGGAACCAGTTGGTACCGCCACCGCCCAACCCCGCGAAGTTGCTGATGTTGATGCTCGGGAGCCCCGGATTGTTGTATCTGACGTCGCCGTCGAAGCCCGGAATGCCCAGCGACGCGCCGGCGTCCCGCTGCCCATTCACATAGAAAGGATTCACGGTGTCGAAGTCGATGCGGTGATAGCCAATCCGGAAATCGTTGTGCAGGGTCGGCGTGAGTGTGTGCGTGTACGACACCAGCGTGTTCTTGTTCACGCGGGGCTGATCGACTCCCGCAGCGGTAATCGCGCCAATGCCGCTGGTATAGCTGTCGTGCCAGTTGTAGCGAACCGACAGCCGAATCTTGTTGCCGAGATTCTGATCGAACCGGGTCAGAATCTGGTCGACGTCGTCGCGGCTCGAGCCTTGCCCTTGATAGTTATTTGCCGTGCCTGTGGCATTCGTCGCTGGATAGTACTCGAGCAGCCTTCGCGACACCGGCGAGATCATCTCAGGCGGGATGATGTTGCCCGGAAACGGTTGTCCCGTGAATGGGTTGCGGACTGCCGTGGCAATCTCCGAGAAGTTGCCCTGCCGCATCAACGCGGTCGGAACTGAGGCGAACGGGCTCGACAATCCCTCGGCGCGTACGCCTTCGTACGCTCCCATGAAAAACGTCCGGTTCCGCCCGTCGTAGAGTCCCGGAATGATGATCGGGCCGTCGAACTGCGCGCCGAACTGTTTTCGGGTGCGCGGATTCTTGGGCAAGTCGGGGTTGTCGAAATATCCACGCGCGTCGAGCGAATCGTCCTGGCCGAAGTGAAACACCGACCCGTGGAGGTTGTTCGTGCCGCTCTTGGTCACCACGTTGATGTGTACACCAAGGTAGGAGCCATATTCTGCTGACGTGCTGCCGGTCTGCACCTGGATCTCGGTCACCGCCTCGGCGATTGGTCGCATGCTCGTCGCTGCCAGAAGGTTCGAGGAGGAATTGATCCCGTCGAGCGACAAACTGTTCTGAATCTCGCGCTGGCCGGCTCCCCTGAAGCTCAAGCCGATGTCGCTGTTGTTGCCGCCAAGCACACCTGGAGTGGTGCTCGCGAGTGACCACACGTTGCGGCCGCTCAGCGGCAATTCGACAATCGCCCGCTCGCCGATCGTTTCAGCGATCGTTGCCCGATCGGTGTTCAGCACCTGCGCCGCCGCTTCGACGTTGACCGACTCGGTGAGCTGGCCGACCTGCAACACGGCGTTGGTGCGCACCACCTGGTTCGTGCCGAGCTCGACGCCAGTCGCCTTGAACGTCTGGAAGCCCGACATCGTCACGGTAATCTCGTACTTGCCAGCGCGCGGGAACTGGATGTTGTAATACCCCTCCGAATTCGTCGTCGCTTCGTAAGTGTCTTTCGTGCCCATGTTGACGGCCACGACCTGTGCACCTGGGACGACGAGGCCGCCGCTGTCCGTGACGGTGCCAACGAGTGCAGTCTGAGACGCAAGCTGCGCCCAGGCGGAGGATGCGAGAACCCAACTCAGTACGAACGCCAACGCAATACGACGCATCATGTCGATTTCCCTTCGGAGATGGCTGCTACCGTCGTCTGCCGAAATTTGCCCACCGTGAATCCGCCGCCGTTCCATCGGGACCAAGCGTGTCCCAGCGCGCGCCTGTCATCCCGTTGAGGTCGTACACCACTTTTCCGTCGAGCACCGTGATCTCGCAGGCAAGCCGCTGATTCGCCTCGACACGGCCCCCCGACTGATCCACGAACCCGAACCTTCCCTTCTCTGACCGCAATATCGCCAGATCTCCCGGTGCGCCAGGCGAGAGATGGCCGTACTCTTCGAGTTGAATCTCCCGCGCCGGATGCCAGGTCGAGCGGCGGACGACCTCGTCGAGCGACATCCCCATCGCGAGGAACTTGCTCATCACGTTCAGCATGTCTTTCATTCCCGCGTTCATGCTGCCCGTGTGCAAGTCGGTCGAGATCGAATCGGGAATGAAGCCGGCTTTCATCAGCGGCACTCCCGTGACCCAGCGGAAACTCGCGCCGCCGTGGCCAACGTCGAAGATGACGCCGCGCTTGCGGCCATCGATCATTGCCTGGCTCGGGCCCTTCGTCTCGGGGTCCTGCTCGCCCCGGCGGCCGCCGTACATGTGGGTAAAGATGTCGCCCGCGCGGAAGTATTTGTTCAGGAGGTCGTAGAGCGATCGTCCCGCTTTCACATTCCCGCCGAAATCGACCATCACGGGGATCTTCGCCGCGCGGCCGACTTCGATCGCCTTCTCGTACGGCGTCCACTCCGGCCCGTTGAAGTGCGCGCTCTTGATGCCGACGATCTCCCCTTTGTGCTTCAGCACCATGTCGAGCGTCGGCTGGACTTCCATGTCCTCCAGGTTCTGCTCGATGCGCCCGGAACCCATGCCGTTGCCGACGATGTTCAGAAAGGCCGTGACGCGAGTCTTGGCTTGATCGATGATGCGACTCTTGAAGTCGGGAAAGTTCCGCCATCCCGAGCTTCCGGCGTCGGTCACCGTCGTGACGCAGCTGCGCAAGGTAAAGCCGTCGGGATAAATGCTCCAGTCGCCGCCCGCGTAGTCGTTCTTTTTCTCGCCGGGATAGACGTGAACGTGAATGTCCACGAGCCCTGGTGTGACGTAGAGCCCGGAGACATCGACCGTCTTGAAGGCGCGTGACGCCGGAATGTTCGCCGACACCGCCGCAATCCTGCGGTCCTTGATGGCCACGTCGCGGACAGCGCTGAGATTGTTGCGCGCGTCGATGACGTGGCCGTTTTTCAACAGCAGGTCGTACTCCGGGACGTTTTGGGCAAGCAGGTGCCCCGTCATCCGGCCCGCAAGGGTCAGAGACAGAACGAGCACGCCTGCGCGACTCACTGAGCTCATCGGAAAACCTGGTCTGGTGCGAGTGCGCGAGTATAGCTCAGAGGGTTCTTGGCTCCTAGCGGGTAAGATTCTGAGCGTCGTGTCGCGCCGGTTCACCAGGTTCGCGCTGGCAGTGCTCGTGGTTTTCGGGACTTCCTCCGGCTGCCGGCGCTCGTCGCCGGCTGCGGACGAGGATTCGAAGAAGCCTCCGCCGTCACCCTCGCCGCTGTCAAAGGCCGTGGAGATTGAGGCGGAATACAGTACGGCCTCGCTTTCCAACGATCCAGATGACCCGGCGATCTGGGTACACCCTGCCGATCCCTCACGCAGTCTGATCCTCGGGACGATGAAGGTGGCTGCGCCGGCCGGTGCGATCGTTGCTTTTGGCATGGACGGACAGATTCGACAGGTGATCTCTGGTATCGATCGTCCCAACAACATCGATGTCGAGTATGGATTGCCGCTTGGTGGTCGCCCCGTCGACATTGCCGTGGTGACCGAGCGGCTCGCGAAACAGCTCCGGGTCTTCCGGATCGACCCGGCGGATGGACGTCTGGCCGAGATTGGCCGGCTCCCCGTCCTCGAAGGACAGGCAGGAGAAGCCGGAGCGCCCATGGGCATCGCGCTGTACCGGCGTTCCCGAGACGAAGCAGTCTTCGCCATCGTGGCGCCGAAGGAGGGACCGCGTCAGGGATATCTCTGGCAATATCGCCTGATCGATTCCGGCGGCGGCCGCCTCGCCGCAACGTTCGTTCGCCGGTTCGGAAACTTCAGCGCCACATCCATTCGGGAGGAGAACGAAATCGAGGCGGTCGCTGTGGACGATGCCCTCGGGTATGTCTATTACTCGGACGAGGCGGACGGGATCCACAAGTGGCACGCGGATCCCGACCATGCGGATGCCGGGAGTGAACTCGCACATTTCGCCCGGACCGGCTTTCGCGGCGACCGCGAAGGCATCGCGATCTACGCGTTATCCGACAACACCGGCTACATCGTCGTCACGGATCAGATCGACGAGGACAGCGAATATCACTTGTATGCGCGCGAGGGCGAAGCGGGCGCGCCGCACGATCATTCCAGGGAAATTGCCGTCGTACGGGGCGGCGCCGACGCGACCGACGGCATCGAGATCTCATCGAGGGCGCTGGGGCCTGGCCTGCCACAAGGCGCGTTCGTCGCGATGAACAGCGGACCGCGGAATTTCCTGGTGTTCCGCTGGCAAGACATTGCGTCCGCGCTCCGATAGGGGTCAGATCTTGTTTCTTGCAGGTTTGTCCTGTTTTGGAGTCGTCTGCCGCGTGCGCGGTCCGGCGGGTGTCATTTGCCGAGGACATCCCCGCAAGAAACAAGATCTGACCCCGTTATTGACTGCCGCGCCCGCCTTTGAGCTCCGTCCAGAGCGGCCGCGAGATTCCGTTCAGATCCCACATCACCTGCCCGCCCTTGATCGTCAATTCACATTCGAGCTTCTGATCGCCGGCCATCTTTCCGCCGCCCGTGTCAATGAACCCGAAGTTTCCTTTCCTTAGATTCAGCACGGCAAGGTCGGCTTCCGCACCAACGCTCAGATGACCGAGGTCGGGCCGTTTGATGACTTCTGCGGCTTTGACAGTGTTCGCTCGAATGACGTCCTGCAACGGCATGCCGAGATTCAGGAGCTTCGACATCGTGTTGAGAATGTCCTTCATGCCGCCGTTCATGCTGCCCGTGTGCAGGTCGGTGCTGATGACATCGGGATAGAACCCCTGCTTGGTGGCCGGCACCGCCTGGCTCCACAGGAAGCTACCGCCGCCATGCCCGACATCGAAGATGACACCGCGCTTGCGTGCCTCGAGCACAAAGGGGCGCACTTTGCCGTTTTCGTCGACGATCGGAATGCGGCCCCGGACGCTCGCGTATGTGTGCGTGAGGATGTCGCCGGGCCTGAGATATTTGAGCAGCAGGTCCTCGAGCGAGAGCGGCGGCGTGTGCCCGCCGAAATCAACCATCACCGGAACGTCCGCCTCTTTGCCCGCCTCGACCGCGCGAATCACCGGGTCCCATTCGGGCCCGGAGTAGTGCGCGACTTTGATGCCGACAATGACACCGCGGTTCTGACGGATACGCATCGCCGTGAGCCTCGCATCCATGTCAGCCAGGTTCTGCTCGACGGGTCCGCCCTTCATCCCGGAGCCGACGATATTGAGAAAGGAGAGCACTCTCGTCCGCGAACGATCGATCACGTTCTCCTTGAACTGCGGGAAGTTCCGCCACCCCGCCCCTCCCACATCGACCAGCGTCGTCTGGCCGCTTCGAAATGAATGGTTGTCGGGCGGGACAGCCGAATCGCCGTTGCTGAGATACGAGTCTTTCTCGGTTCCGTAAAAAACGTGGGAGTGGATGTCGATCAAGCCGGGTACGACGTACAGGCCGGCGGCATTGACGACGCGCTGATTGGGCGCGGCCTCGATCTTCGAGTCAATGCGCGCGACTTTGCCGCCCGAGAGCAGCACGTCCATCACGGCATTGACGTTGTTGCGCGCGTCGATGACGTGCCCACCGCGGATCAGCAGATCGGGTGGAACTTGAGGGTTCTGGGCTTCGATCGAAAGGGTGGTCAGGACGACGGTGGCGGCGACGACACAACAGCCGGATTTGATCGTCATGGTTTGAAAAGGTTCAGAAAAAGGTTCAGAAGTGGTTCCGATAGGGTTCAGGAGTGGTTCAAGGGTTCAGAAAAGGGTTCAAAGGTTCAAGGTTCAAGGGTTCCAGGGGTTCAAGAGTTCCGGAGGTTCAGGCTTGGTTCCGGGGTTCAGTGAACCGTCTCTGAACCCTTGAACCCCTCCTGAACCCTTGAACCCTTTCTGAACCCTTTCTGAACCCTATCGGAACCCATTCTGAACCACTTCTGAACCCTTTCTACTCAGAAGAAAAACTTCAGCACCAGCTCCACCTGCCGCGCCGAACTCACCGTACTCGTGATCGTTCCGAACGTGTTCGGCGAGTTGATGTCACGCGCCGGGGGTCCGAAACTCGGCGTGTTCGTGAGGTTGAAGGCCTCGACGCGGAACTCGAAGTACCGCTCGCCGCCAGTCCGGAATTGCTTCGCGAGGGCGGCGTCGACGTTGACATATCGTGGCGCACGCGCGACGCCGATGCCGCAATTGCCCCACGTGCCCCGCGGCACGCGCTGGAAGGCGTTGATGTCGAGCCAGTGATCGATGTTCTGGTCGCTCGGCACGGGATCGCCCACGCAGTTCGGCCGCTCGTTGCCGCGGACGCCTTGCAGGGACGGCGCGCTCCCATCGACGACCGTGATTGGGAATCCCGAGCGCGCCTGGAAGATGCCGCTGAGCCTCCAGCCGCCGAGAAACGCGTCAACCAGAGCGGACGAATCGGTTCCATACGTCCGGCCGCGGCCGAACGGCAGCTCGTAGTTGGCCGAGAAGACGAAGTTGTGTCGTGCGTCGAAGAACGCGGGCCCGTAGTTCCACTCGGGCTCGTACGTGTTCATCCAGTACGCGCCTTCCGCCGCGACACCGCCGGAACCGTAGTAGCCGAGGTTGTTCGTCTTGGTTTCAGACAGCGTGTACGAAGCGAGGTACTCGAAGCCCGAAACGTTCCTCTGCCGCACGCTTGCCTGCAGCCCGTGGTAATCGCTTCGGCCGCGCGCGGCGGTCGTCGAGATGTTGGTGAGGAGCGGCGCCGTCGCGTACAGGGGCCGGCGGGTGTTGAGCGGCGCCCACGTCGACCAGTCGCCGACGCCTGGGAGCGGCTGGTTTCCTTCGACCGGCGTCACCAGATGGTCGGCGTTGTGGCCGACGTAGCCCACGTTCGCCGACATCGACGGCGTGAGGAGGTACTCCGCGAAGATGTTCCACTGCTGCGTTAACTGCGGCCGCAGGTTCGGATCCCACGCGCGCACCTGGCCCGAAGGCTGATCGAGCGGCCGGAGCTCCGCGAACCCGGTGGCCAACGTGCCGGCCCCCGTCGTCGCGTCGTACTGGACCGCTGATTCGAAGAAGAAGGGTGGATTGAGCGGCAGGCGGAGGTTGGCGCCGGTGCCTTCCATGTACTGGGAGATCCCGTAAGCGCCGCGGACCACCCAGTGATCGTCGGGACGCCACGCGAAGCCAAGGCGCGGCTCGAACCCCTTCATGTACGCGTTGTACAGCGCGCGCCCCTCGCGGCTGCTGTCGTCGGGGAAGATCTGCGCACCGGTTCTCAGGTCGAAGTTCGACTGGCGGTCGTCCTTCTCGACGATCGGCTGCGTGTAGGCCCACCGCATCCCGAGGTTGAGCGTCAGGTCCGGTGTGAGCTTGAAGTCGTCCTGGAAGAACAGGGCAGCGCGGTTGTGCAGGTGCGTCCACGCCTCCGACTGGCTGCCACGGCCCTTGCTGGAGACCTGATCGAGCAGGAAGTCCGCAAATGGGACTCCAGTGAAGGCACCGCCGTAGCCGAACAGGCCGAGCAGCCCGTTATTGCCCGCGTAAAAACGGCGCTGCACGTAGTGAATCAGCTGCCCGCCGAACTTCATCGAGTGGCGGCCCGTCAGCCACGTCAGCTTCTCGTTGATCTGGTAGTGCTTGTCGAGTGTGTCCGAGTCGCTGGCGCCCGCACCGAGCGAGGTCAAGCCACTACCCAACCCGATCGAGCTGAGCCCGGGAATCGGCTGTCCGCCGGCGATCCCGAACGTCGCGTTGCCGTTACCGATTCCGGCCCAGTCCAGCGTGTGGTTCACGATGCCAATCTGGTTGTAGCCGACGAGGAGTTCGTTGACGATCGAGGACTTGAAGATGCGGTTCCAGTTGAACGCCAGATTGCGGAACGGCGCATCCTGAGTGCTGCCGAGGAGCAACGGAAACGCGCGCAGGTCGGTGGTGTTGTCGTACTCGGCGATTGAGAAGCGTCCGAAGATCTTGTCGTCGTTGGAAGCGCTCCAATCAATCCGCACGTCCGCCTGGTGGGCCCGGATGGCGTTGAGCGTCTGGCCGACATAGTTGTTGCTGACCAGGCCGCTGCTCGGGGCGCGGTTCGGGAGCGGGTAGAGCGCGGTGTTACTGAGAATCGCGCGCGCGATCGGGCTGATGCGCCCCTCGGGAATCTGATTGCCCGGAAACGGCTGTCCCGTCGATGGATCACGAACCGGCGTCGTGATCCCGGACAAGTCGCCGCGCCGCCACGATTCCGGGGCCACCGAGGCGGTTTGGGGTCCGGGTGCCTCGAACCGTGTGCCCTGGTAGTTTCCGAAGAAGAACACCTTGTTCCGGACGAGCGGTCCACCCAGGGTGCCGCCGAAGATGTCCTGCCGGCGCTCCGGCTTGGGTGCGTTTGCCCGGTTGTTCGACCACGCGTTCGCGTCCATCGCGCTGTCGCGATAGAACTCAAACACGTTTCCTCGAAACAGATTAGTGCCCGACTTGATCACGTTGCTGATGACGGCCCCCGCCACGTTGCCCGTGTCGGCCGAATAGTTGTTCGTCTCGACGCTGATTTCCGCGATCGCGTCAGGGCTCGGCTGATAGGCGACGAGGTTGTCGATCGACTCGTTCATATCAACGCCGTCGATCGTGTAGTTGTTGGTCTGCTCGCGGTTGCCATTCACGTACGGCCGTCCGCCGCCGCCGGTATTCCGCGCGCCAGTAAACGAGCCCGGGTTGGGCGTCACGACACCAGCTAACAGAAGCGAGAGCTGCCCGCTATTACGGCCGTTGAGAGGCAGCGCCTGCAGCGTGGTTCCGGAAATGACTTCGCCCACCGTCGCATTTTCCGTCTGCAGCACGGGGGACTCGCCACTGACCTCTACCATTTCCTCGAGGGATCCAAGCTCCAGCTTGAAGTCGATACGGACCACTTGCATCGCCTCGGCCTGGATCGGCTTCGTCGCCGCGGTCTTGAAGCTGGCCAGCTCTGCTTTAACGACGTAGGTGCCGACGGGAAGCGACGTGATCGTATAGTTGCCCGCTTCGTTCGAAATGGCGGTATAGGCCACATTGGTGGCCTGGTTGGTGGCAGTGACCGTGGCACCGGGAACGGTCGCGCCGCTCTGATCGGTGACGATGCCGGTCAACGACGCCGCGCCGGTCTGCGCGAACGCCGTGACGGGAGAGAGAAAGAGTCCGACGACGAGCAGGATCAGCCCGCTCGTGAAATACACCCGGGGGGTTCTCATTCGTGCCTCCGTGAGCTTGCGTGAGAGATCCGTAACAATCTCTCACCGGCGCGCACGGAGTCAAGCGGACTTCAATTCCCCAGGGGAGTCTTGGCTCAGACTTCGAGCTTCTGGAGGAACGCGACGCTCTCCTTCGTCAGCTCCATATTCTGTTCGACGAAGTAGTTCTTCACGCCGGCCGTCTTCGCGGCCCGAAACGTCTTGACCCAGTCGATACTCCCCTTGCCGGCCGACGTCTGCATGCCCCGGCCGCGTCCGCCACCACGCGCCGGCTGGCCGGAGGGAGGCTGCGGTGGCGTGGCGTTGAGATCGACGTCCTGCACGTGCATCGAAATGAAGCGGCCCGGGTACTTGGTGAAGTACTCGTGCGCCACGAAGCCGCGGCTGATCGTCGACATCTGGAACTGGAACTTCACCAGCTTGGGATCGAGCAGATCGAAGAGGAGGTCATAGGTGCGCCGGCCGTCGACTTCCGACATCTCGAAGCCTTCATTGTGGAGACCCTGTTGAATACCGGCCTTCGCGGCCACTGCGGCAATCTGGTTGTATTCGTCCGCCGCCTTCTTCACATCGTCCATCGTCGGGGTGTTGCCGCCGCCGAGCGTGGCCGTGATCATCTGTGTGATCCCAACGTCTTTCGCCCATTCGATGCTCTTGTCCTGCGACGTACGCAGCTCGCGCATGCTGAAATGCGCGCTTTCACACTTCAAACCGTGGTCCGACAGGATGGCCTTCACCTGCTTGCCGTCCGAGAGGCTCGCGAACTCGCCGTATCCAAGCGGTGAGCACAGTTCGACCCGCTCCACGCCGATTTCGTGGAATATTTTCAAGAGGCCGGCGAAATTGCCTTCCTTGATCATGGCGCGGTGCGGGTAGGTCTGACTGCCGATTGGGAGGCCAAGCGGATTCGCGTAAAGCCGCGCGCCGCTGGTGAGGAGCACCCCCGTCGCGGCCCCCGTTCCAGCGACCCTCAAAAACTCCCGTCGCGAAATGTCTGTCATAAATGCCTTTCTCCCTTTTCCCTTCTCCCTTTTCCCTTTTCTCAGCGTCCCAGGAACACTCTCCCACCCACCCGAAGCGATGGCAGCACGAACTCCGTAAATCCATCGCGCTGCTGACCCGGAATCAGCGCCACCGGCTCCTCGGGCGACTCATACCGCACTTGTGAAAAGGTACCTTTCACTCTGAGTTGCACCGGCAACTCCTGATGCGCATAGTTCACCGTCGTCAACAGCATGTTTTCGCCGTTTGGCTCCTGAAATGGGGCCACCAGCACCGTGATGCCGTTCCAGATGTCCACGACGCGATGTTGGCGTCCGAGTTTCTGCCGCACGTCGAGCGCAAATGCGTTCGGATCAGCAACTCCCTTCAACATTTTGATCACCTGCCCACCACTATGCTCAAACGCTGCAAGCGCGTCGTTCTGCGCCTGCAAAGGTTCATCGAGCACGATCAGGAGGTCGATGCCTTTTAGCGGCCGGCTGGCGAGAGACTTCGGAGGAATCAGGTGAAATGGCAGGTTGTGCCGAGCCAGGAGGTTCATCACTTCAAACCACAACGTTGGCTCCGAGGTGACGACGCCGACGTTGACCATTGGTTGATAGCGATCCGGCAGATTCCAGGAGTAGAACTCGATGTAACGCCGGATTTCCATCCAGTCGCTGCGCGCTTGCGGTTGTCCCAGCAACAGATTTCGTTCGAATCGCTCGTGCAGCGGCAAGAGAAGGTCTCCGCCGAAGCTTCCACTTTCTGCAATGGCAACGAGGTAATCGTCGAGCGACGGCCCCTCATCGACGTCGGAGAGCGTAACCGGCTGCCACGTGTAGCTGAAGATCTGCATCGCGTGGCCATCCTCGGGACGCGCAAGCCGGAGCAAAGCGGCATTGTTTTCGATCCAGGGCTGCGCGGAACGTCCGGTGACCTGCAAAACCCCGTTGTTCTTCGTCACCCAGTTGGATCGGATGTGCGGCCACTTCCCGCGCTCGTCCAGCGGAACGACGAGGCGGGTTGACCCGAGTCGCTGGCGCAGTTGTTTCAATTGCGCAGGCGATGGTTTCCCCGAGACGAGCACACCGATTCCCGAACCCGCGGGCGGCACAAAACTCATCACCTCAGCGGCGTCGATCTGCACGAACAGGCGATAGCCCTGCTCCCTCGCGCTCTTGATGGCGGCGGCGTTCTTTGCCGGCACGACCAGCGTCGAAATGCCGAGGCTTTCCTGCGACGGAACCTGTGACTGATCCCATCGCACCAGCACTTCCGCCCCGGCCGCGCGGACTGCGCCGAAAAAGACCAACAGAATGGCGAGTGGACGAATGACCCTTGGCATTGAGTTTCAGGTCCCGGGCAGTTTGTCCCACCCTCGGGACGATGGCAGCTGGACGAAGGCTTCCGCAGCCGTCACGCGCGCCTCGCGACCGCGGAAGTTCTCCATCACTTCGTGATACTGACGATAGATCTCGTCGCCGCGTTGACTCTTGTGCGCGAAGAGCGCGGCCTTCTTCTTCTCGCGAACGGCGGTGACGTCCACGTAGTGCGTGGGCGTAAACCCCATCGTCTGACTGCCGGCGTTTACCTCGAAGAAGAATATCGGGAAGCGGCGCTGGCGTCCGACATACGCCCGGATCGTCAGGAGGCTGGCGACCTCGTGATCGAAATGCGTGTCGATCGGCCAGTGCGTGAACACCACGTCAGGCGACGCCTGGTCGATGAGCTTTCCCATTTCCTCGACGCGGGACCGGGTCAACTCCGTCGAGCCGTCAATCTGGCCCGCAAAAACCGCGGCCGCCCCGATTGCCTTGCACGCGGCTTCCGCTTCAGCCGTGCGAATCGCGGCCGCTTCGTTGTCTGATTTGCCGGAGATGCCGCGCTCGCCACGCGTCAGATAAATCACGGTGACTCGATGCCCCTGTTCGGCGTACTTGGCCAACGTTCCGCCGCAACCCGACTCGGGATCGTCCGGGTGCCCGCCGACGCACACGACGCTGAGCGATCCTGGCTTGATCTGGAGCGCAGGCGTACCGGCGCGCGCAGGAACGGCTCGGCCAAGGAAGACCGCCGGCAGCCCGAGGGCGTGCCCAAGAAACGTTCGCCGGGCGGATTTCGTGGACATATCGGTCGAGACGAGGCGTCGAGGATTATAGGATCGTCGCCGGAGGAGCGCCATGAGCCTGCCGATTGCCGCTTTCACGTTGATGACGCTGATTCTCGCCTGGGAGCCTCGCAGCCTTCAGGCGCCAAACGCCGTGACGGCTGAACAGTTCATTGTGGAACCGCCCACGCTCATCTGCCTGGGCTTCGAATGGGAGATCAGCGGCGACGGGAATCGCAACGCATCGGTTGCCGTCGAGTACCGGCGCACGGGGGAGGGAACCTGGAAACGGGCCATGCCGCTTCTTCGCGTGGGCGGGGAGCAGATCTTTCGGGCGCCCTACACCGTGCCGCATCGATTCGCGGGCAGCATCATCGACCTCGATCCGGACACCGAATATGAAGTCCGGCTGACGATGAGCGATCCGGACGGCGTGACGGGGCAGCGGGTGCAGACGAGGCGTGTTCGGACGCGGAGGGAACCCAAGGCGGCATCGGGTGGCCGCGTCCTCCACGTTTACCCGCTGACCTGGCGGGGACCGAAGGAAGAACCGGCGTTCACAGGATTGATGGCCGCCTACGCCGGGGCCGGGACCGGCGACTGGAACGTGGTTTACCAGAAGAAGGTCAGCGCCGGGGACATCATTCTGGTCCACGCCGGCCTGTACAAAGGCGACCGCCACAACTATGGCGATCCGCTGAGCACGACGTTCGACGGCGCGTATCTCCTGACCGCAAAGGGCATGGCCGAACGGCCGATCGTGATTCGAGCGGCAGGTGACGGCGAAGTGATCTTCGACGGCGATGGCGCCTTTCGTCTGTTCGACGTCATGGCGGCTGATTACCACATCTTCGAAGGGCTCACGATTCGAAACACGGAAGTCGCGTTCTGGGCTGGCGTCAAGGACGTGGCCGGCTCCAAGGGCCTCACCGTTCGGAACTGCCGCATCGAAAACGTCGGAGTTGGTGTTACGACACAGTTTGCGGGCTCACGCGACTACTACATCGCCGACAACGTCTTCCTCGGCCGCGACGATCGGCATCGCATGCTCGGCTGGGCGAATCCCGGCATCTACGGCGCGCATCCCATCAACAGTTACTACGCTGTCAAGGTCTACGGCGCCGGACACGTCATCGCACACAACGCTGTCGCGTTCTTCCACGACGGCATCAGCGTCTGCACCCACGGCGTGCCGGAGAGCGAACAGGAACTGAAGGCTGTCGCGATCGACATTTACAACAACGACATTCACCTCACGGGCGATGACTTCATCGAGGCCGACGGTGGAGTGCACAACATCCGGGTCCTGCGCAACCGTGGCGTCAACGCGGCGCACACCGGCCTCAGTGCGCAGCCGATCTTCGGTGGCCCCGCGTACTTCATCCGCAACATCGTCTACAACACTCCCGTGGCGTTGAAATTCCCGAACCCGGCAGGGGTCGTGATCTACCACAACACGTTTATCGCGGAGAACCGCACGGCCCAACGCGTGTCAAACGCCCACTTTCGAAACAACCTGTTTCTCGGCACTGACGCGCCAGTCGGAATATCTGTCCTCGGTGGACCCACGGCGTACTCCTCGTACGACTACGACGGGTACCGTCCGAACCGCGGTGTCGAGAACCAGTTCACCTGGGTGGGGCCGAGAGCCGGCATGCTCGTGGACTACGACCGCCCTCAGAACGACGCGCAACGATTCAGGACGCTCGCCGAGTTCAGAGCCGCAACGGGACAGGAAGAGCATGGCATCGAGGTGGACTACGACATCTTCAAGGATCTGCGTCCACCGATCCCGCCAGACTCTTCGAAACCCGGCACGCCCTACGATGCGACGAGACTGGATTTTTCGCTGAAGCCGGGGAGCAGGGCGGTTGACGCGGGAGTGCCGATTCCGAACGTCAATGATGGATTCTCCGGGAAAGCCCCTGACCTTGGTGCTCTCGAGGAAGGACAGAAACCGCCTGTGTATGGGCCGCGGCCTCAGTCGGAGAGGCCTTTCTATCGCTGACGCGCGTGTTGTCCTTATCGCTGTTCGAGAAATGCCACTCGGGATTCGCCGTACGACGCTTTTACCTGTCCGCCAGGCGCGATCCAGAATGCCGCGGTGTTCTCGTAGTGTTCGAGCAGCTTCTTTCCCTCTTCGATTGACATCAGGAGTAACGCCGTCGAGAGCCCATCCGCCACGGTGGCGCTGGGAGTGATGACGCTCACGGTCATTCTGTCCGACGTCGGACTTCCAGTGAACGGATCGAGAATCCCGCCGGTCTGCTCCGATGTGGAAATCGACGCGTTTCTCAGCAACAGCGACCGGCTTCCGGAACCGCTCTCGAGGAACCGTACCGGCCAGCCCTTGTCTTGGGGAGGGGCGCCGATGGCGGCAATCGCACTCGCACCGGCATTGATCACCGCGTCCTTGATCCCAGCCGCTTTGAGAATGCTCATCGCACGATCGACGGCGAATCCCTTGCCGATGCCGCCGAGATCGATTTCCACGCAATCCGATCGGATGAGTATTCGGTCAGGTGGCGTCAATTCAATCTTCTCGTAGCCAACGCAACGCCGCGCGGCGGCGATCTCTTCGGGAGTTGGTTTCCGACTTTCCTCTTTTGCCTTCTTCCACACTTTCAGCAACGGACCGATGGTCACGTCGAACTTGCCGCCCGAACGCCGTGAGAGCTCGATGGACTTCTGGATGACTTCGAAGAGGCTCGAATCAACGGCAATCGACGTGTTGCGTGCGTCGCGCACCAGTCTGGAAACATCGCTCTTTGCCTCGTAGTTGCTCAGGACCTCGTCCAGGCGCTCCACCTCGTCGAGCGCTTTGGCGAGGGCGGCATCGGCCACGGTTCGCGATGGATGGTAGGCAAGGATATCGACAACCGTCCACATCGCGAATCGCTGTCGGTGCACTGGCGCTGGAGCCTGTGCGGTCGCCGACGCGCCGGCAGCGATCATGCCGACGATCGCCACCAGACCTGCTGGTCTACCGCAACGCATACAGCACTCCCGGGTAGGTTGCGAGGTAGATGGCTTCGTCCGTGATGATGGGCGTCGATTGCAGCGAGCCGCCAAGGTTCGCGCGCCACAGTCGTTGACCCGTGCTCACGTCGAAGGCCTGCGTTCCGCCGTAGAACGCCTGGAGGCACACGATCGACTCACCGGCGACGGGCGTGGCCGTCAACGTCCGCATCGATTCCGATTTCCAGAGCGTCTTTCCGTCCGCAAGGTTGAGTGCATAGAGATAGCCGTCCTTGCCGGCGAAGAAGACCCGCCCGCCGGCCACCGCTGCCGAGGAATAGATTCCGAGGTTCGTTTCAAGCTTCCAGCGCAACTTGCCGGAGAGCGCGTCGAGGGCGTAAAAGAAGTAATCCTCGGATCCTGCCAGCACGAGTCCATCGACCACCGCTGGCGATGCAATCACACCATCGCCTGCCTGGTGGACCCAGACGTCCTTTCCCGACGTGCTATCGGCGGCATAGATGCGACGATCGCCTGAGCCAAAGTAGACGATCTTGTCCGTCGCGAACGCCGTGGAGCAGATCTGCCCCTGCGTCTGACGGCTCCAGAGCAGCTTGCCGCTGTTTCGATCGACGGCCCTGAACACGCCATCGTTCGACCCAAAAGACACCACGCCGTTGTAGACCGTCGGTGAGGTCCACACGGGACCTCCGGTTTCGGTCTTCCAACGGACGCGGCCGGATGTCCGATCCACCGCGTAAACCGCACCATCGTCCGACCCAAAGCACACCAGGTCGTCCGATATCGACGGCGTCGAATCGCTCGAGCCGCCAGTCTGCACTGCCCAGCGTTCTTTGCCGGTCTTGCTGTCGAGCGCGTAGAGTTTGCCGTCACGACACGTGATGTACACGACGCCATCGTGGAGAACCGGGCTGGACCGCACCGCGTCAGGCAGCGCCACTTTCCAGATCAGCTCGTTCGGCGCCGTCTTGCGCGCACCGGACGTCCCGCCGCGGCGGTCGTTCGAAGCGAGCAGGGTGGGCCAGTTGGCGTCGGGCATCGTCTCTGGTCTCTGGTCTTTGGTCCGGCTGTGCCGATGATAACGCGACTAACTGGCCTCGACACCTACACGGGTGGCCAGGGTTGAATCGAGGCCTTTCGGGTTGGTGGCTGAGAATCGCGTGAGGAAACCGATCAGTCGTGGTAATCGCGGACCGCGGCGGAGCCACATCGGGTCCGCGGCGGGAGTCGCTGATCTCCCGACTGACAACTGAACAGCGCTATCGATCACCGGCTCACATGCGTCAGACGTGACTAGTTACTCAAGCAGACATATTCGCGTAACCGATCGTCGCGATCGAAGAAGAGAACGGCGCGCGAGTCGCGATGTGATCCAACAGTTGCTCCGTTTTTCGCGTGAGTACGTTTGCTCGCAGTGCAAGCGACTAGCGACTAGCGACTGACGATGATCTTCTTTCTCTCAATCTGACTCAATTCCCACTTCCCCAGCCCCAGCTCCGCCGCCGTCTTGATGTGCCCCGGTTCGCGGTAGTACGGGTTCTTGAAGACAGTCTTCCCCATGTCCCCGCTGGTGCCGAGATACTTTGGATCGCGATCCCATAACGACGGAGCGCCAACGTCCTTTCGCTTCTGCTCGACAATCTCCAGTTCGATGCGATCCACCGCGACAGGGTCGGTGCCGATGAGCAGCGTCTTCGCTTCCCACTGAAACTCGGGGTTCCACGCGAACGGGCCGCCCTGATACACCGCGCGGATCCCGTCCATGATGTGGAGGACCGCCTTGTAGCGAATCGGAGGCGCCGTGCACATCACCGGGATGACCGGATCGGTGTAGGTCTTGGGATCGGTGTGGGTGCGATTGACGTTGTTGAACGAGCCGTACGCGAGATTCTTGAGGCAGCCGGTGACGCCAGACGCGTTGTGTTCCTTGAGGCACGGCAGGTTGACGATCTTCGTCGCCTCGGTCGACACGACGCTCGCCAGGTACGAGCGCGTTTCACGCTCGCCAAAGCAGTCCATGTCCACGTAGGCGTGGGGGTCGTATCCGCTTCGCGTCTCTCCCTTGACCTTCCACCGCTGATCGAGTCCCACCACGCGCACACCGGAGGGGACGAGGGCGTGATATCCGTTCACTTCGAGTTGATTGGAGTTCCGGTCGTAGACGATCAGATTCTTGTTTGGCACGCCAACGGCGTTGAGCCCCTGGATGACGCTGCGAAGCAGCGGAATGGATGTGACGGTACCCGGGACGCCCGATGGATTCACCTTCAGCGCGACGACATCCTGCGGCACGAAGAATTTCGCCCAGGCATCCTTGACGTTCGCCTCTCCCGTCAGCGCCCGCATGCCTTCGTCCACCATCGCCTGGACCGCCGATTCCGAGACTCGGCGTTGCACGAGGGCACCGTCGTGGAAGACTTCGATGACGCGGCCCGGAAAGAGTCCAGGCATGCCGAGCGGAGATGGCGGCGTGTCGGGCGCCTGAAGATCGATCCTCAACCCTTTCAACTCTCGCGGACCGGATCCCGCCTGCCGAAACGGCAGACCAGCAAGGCCGATCGTGCCGAGCGCCGCGTTGTAGACGAACGTGCGTCGATTCACTTCTGCCTCGGAGGAATGACCGGCAGCAGGATGTGCGAGGCACGCTCGACGTCGTGGTAGACGGTCTGCTCTGCCACCTTGATCTCGGCAGACGACCCGAACTTCGCGCCGGTGTTTGGATTGCGATCGAATTGCGGAAAGTGGCTGCTGGCGACCTGCACCCGGACGCGATGTCCCCTCAGAAAGGCGACGGAGGTGCCCACCAGGTCGATCTCGTAGCGATAGACCTGTCCGGGCTTCAGGAGCGTCGGCTTGCTGAGGCTCTCGCGGTAGCGTGCGCGGACGATGCCTTCTGCCATGTTGTAGCTCGTGCCATCAGGATAGACGTCCACGAGCTTGGCGACGAAATCTGTGTCAACAGCATCCGATGACGCGTAAAGCACGACCTTCACCGGGCCGGTCACTTCGAGTTCGTCCTGAAGGACCTCGGACGTGTAGACGAGAACATCGGGACGTTTTTCGATCGACCGTTGATCCTGCGGGCCCGCCGGTGTCGGCGTGCCGCAGCAATTGTTGCCGCCGAGCGACGGAACGGGATTCGCCGGATCGTATCGATAACGATCCGCGACGGAGACGTCGGCTGGTTTAATCCAGCTCAATCGGCCATCGCCGCGGTCGGTATTGGCCTTGCCGCTGCTGTTGAAATAGAGTGGCCTGAACTGGGTGCGCGCGATCGGATACTCCCGCTCGTAGACCCACTGGTTCCGTCCCATCACGAACAGCTTGACTGGCGGCTCACTCGCCAGCCCGTTGTCGATTCCCTTCAGCCAGTAGTCGTACCACCGAAGCTGTAGCGGCAAGGGATCGACGCTTGCGGTGGGGCCAAAGTCGATGGCACCGAATTTCTGTGACGGTCCATGCCCCCATGGCCCGATCACGAGGTTGCTGCCTTTGCGTGCCTTCTCCGATCCGCCTTTGTGGCTCATCCCGACATAGCCGCGAAGCGTGCCCTGACTGAAGATGTCGAACCAGCCGCCGAACGTGTGCGCGGGAATAGAAATCTTCTCGAACACCGCTTCGACGTTCAGCGGCTTCCAGTATTCGTCGTAATCAGGATGCGCCAGCCACTCATCGTAGAACTTCGAATGACGTCCGACGAGCTGCTGCATAGTGTTCAACGGCAGGTGCTTCTGCACCTCGTCATAGTGAATCGCCTGGACGCCGTCGATGGTGTGCGGTCCGGGGTTCTGCATGATGCGCGATTCCTGCCGCACGGGGCCCCAGCCGAAATTGAACGAGAGCCGCCACCCGCCGTTGAGCGTCATCCAGTCGTGATAGATGCTCGTCGAGGCCACCATCGGGAAGATGGTGACGAGGCTCGGTGGCGCAGCCTGTGCAGCCCGCCACTGGTTCTGACCCAGATACGAACCTCCCTGCATCGCGACCTTGCCGTCCGACCACTTCTGCTTCGCGGCCCACTCGATGGTGTCGTAGCCGTCCTTCTCGTTGCTGAAGAACGGCAGCCACGTCCCTTCGGACTCGTGGCGGCCCCTCACGTCCTGGAAGACGTAGACATATCCACGCCGCGCGAAGTACACGGCCGCGTCGTATGCCGTGGGAAAACGCTCCGTGCTGTACGGAGTTCGCGAGACAAGGACGGGATAGCGTCCGTCTCCAGCAGGGCGATACACGTCGGCATAGAGCGTGACGCCGTCCCGCATGCGAACCGGAACGAGGTTGTCGATCAGGATGTCGTTGCGCGGCGGGACATCTGACGGAAACCGAACACTTCCATCCTGCGCCGACAGCAGCAGCGCCGCAGTCATAACGGCGATCAACGCAACAAGCAGCCGGGTCCATCGCGACATCACGTCGTCATTTCTCAATGCTCGCGGGGCCCCACCCCCGCTCGCTCTCGCTCGGCGGCGGCGCGCCGCGCCGCTGCCCTCCCGCGCCTCGCTCGGGCCGCAGGCGCTTCCGTTCTCAATCCTCGCGGGGCCCCACCCCCGCTCGCTCGGGCTGCAGGCCCTGGGCAGCTGTCTTCGCGCGCCCCGGCGCCTCGAGGACCTGACGCAGCCGCTTCGCGACGACTTTGTCCTCGCCCTGGCGCATCATCCACACCCCAATGACGAGCGCCGGACCTTCCGATCGCGTCCCAATGGACGGTTCGCCATCTCGCAGCGCGCGGACGACCTCGTTCGGCCGAATACCGAGCGTCGTCGCATCCCACGTCACCCGGAGGTGCGGCACGTGGTTCGCGACTTCAGGAACGAAAATCTCCGCGGTGACGCCGGGCACGGAGGCCGCGGCCTTCTTGATCTCCTCGGCACGTTTTTCGAACTCGCGCTGCTCCTTGGCGTGGTCTTTCTCCACGTACAACTCGAGCGCCGCGAGCATGCCGAGCATCTCTTCCTTGTTGACTTTCATGCCGCGGCCGACCGTGTTGCCGTTGGGCGGCGCGTTCTTCCGCGCCGCGTCGATCAGGTCTTTTCTGCCGAGCAACAGCCCGGCGCTCTGCGGCCCGCGAATGCCCTTGCCTCCCGAGAATGTGACGAGATCGAAACCCATCTTGGTGTACTTCCAGAGATTCTCGACCGGCGGCACATCGGCCGCGGCGTCGTTGAACGTCGGAATGCCGTGCTTTTTGCCAAGCTGGACGAACTCCTCGTCCTGAATCTTTCCTTCTTTGTTGTTGTTGTTGTAGAAGAGCATCATTGCGGTCTTCGGGTTGACCGCGCGCTCGAGCTCTTCTCGGGTTTCAACCTCGACGATCTGCACACCGCAGTTGCGCACCGCGTGGTCGTAGCCAAAGCGGTGGGATTTCTGCATGATCACCTCGCTCTTCATGGTCGCGAGGTTGGGCAAATCGACGATCTTCTGATTATCGCCTCCCGTGAGCACCGCCGCCGTCCCGAGCGTCAGCGCGGAGGCGGCGCCGGCCGTGACCATCGCCCCTTCCGCTTGCACCAGCTTCGCGATGCGTTCGCCGACCTTATCGTGCAGCTCGTCGAGCATCACGTAGTGTTTCGACGCGTAGTTGATCGCGTCCATCACCTCGGGCGGCATCAGCGAGGCGGTCATCGCCGTGTAGGTGCCGGCCGCGTTGATAAACGGCCGCACGCCAAGTTCACGCAGGTAGTCGCGCCCGCGCGCGGCGGCAGCCGCGGGGGTCGCGCTCGCGCCAATGAAACCGCCGACAACCGGCAGTGCGGAAATGCTTTCGAGGAAGCGTCTTCGGGTCCACATAAAAAGGTCCTTTCTAGCCTCGCTCGGGCCGGAGGCGCCTGTTGGTGCTGAACTATCGATACGCGATGCAGTCGATCTCCACGAGCGAACTGCCAGGAATACCGCCGTAGGCGGCAATTGTCGTCCGCACCGGCGGGTTGGGGCCGAAACGGCCGCGGAAGACCGCATTCATCGCGTCGTAGTCCCTGAGATCGTGCAGGTAGACGTTGACCTTCAACACCTTTTCCATGGACGACCCGGCTTTCTTCAACTCCGCTTCGAGCGTGTTGAGCACCGCCGTCGTGTGGGCCGTGATATCGCCCGGGGTGTGCTCGCCTTTGCCGGCGATGAACACGAGGTTTCCGTACGTCACCCAACCGGAAAACATCGGCGGCTTGTCGCCGGCCGGCTGATTATCTGTCGAGGTCCGTTTGACCCATTCGTTCGTCTGCGCGGCCGTCTGGGCTTGCGCGACACCAAACAGACCCGCGCCGGCCGCGGCGGCCGAGGCAAAAAACGATCGGATCCAGGACCTGCGCGACGCGTGTTCAGTGTGTTGCATGAGCGGGACCTCCTTCTGGTTGCTTTTCAGGCTTCTGCGGCGAGAGGATAAATCTTCCTTTTCCCTTCACGAGCGGCGCGCCGAGTGCCAGGCCTCCATCAGCCACACGCCATTCTTCCGCACGTAGACGATCGTGAAACGCAGCGGAATCTCCAGCTCCTTCCCGCCGATGACGACCGTCACATCGGACGCGCCGTTCAGGATGGCGACGTCCGGCGTCGGGAACCGCAGCTGGACGTCCTTGTGCCGCAACGCCTTGTAAACGACCTGACCACTGCGCAAGTCCGCCATGATCTTGTCCTTGCCCTCGAGCACGCCGCTCGAGTGCGTATAACTCAGCGTCGGAGACAGAATCTCGGCCAGCTGGTCGTACTTCGCAGTCGTCAGGCACTCGACCCGCTGCTGCTCCCGTTTTAGTACCCCATCCTGCGACGGCGAAGCCTGGTGCCAGGCGCCCAGCGGAATCAGCGTCGCCCAAAGGAGAAGCGCACGAATCATCGCAAAGACTCCTCTCTTTTCCCTTTTCC
>JBAROV010000163.1:0-4917 GCA_049642465.1 Vicinamibacterales bacterium | reverse complement strand
CGAAATGATTGCGCCGCGTGCAGCGGGAAATCGCCGGGATTCAGCAGGCACGCGGCGGGCGCCAATCCACACGAGTGCCGGTATGACAAAGGACAGCGAGGTAATGCGAGTCAGACACGCGCCGGCGGCGATGACGCCCGACGCGACGCCCCAGCGCCAGAACGGCTTCTGAAGCAGACGAATGTACCCCCACCCGGCCAGCGCGACGAACAACATGAACGTGTCGTCGCGCCAGCCGTCGGCGGCCCAGATAATGGCATCCAGCTCAATCGCCAACGCGGCTGCCGCAATCAAGCCGGCGGCATCCGAATGCGCCGCACGCCCCAGAAGGTAGGTGGCAAAGATCGCCAGCGAGCCGCCAATGAGCGATGCGTAACTGACGGCGATGTCGCTGTCGTGCATCACCCACAGCATGAAGTGAACCATCGCGAGGAACACCGGCTCGCGCACGTGTGCCTGGTAGAAATGACGCCAGTTGCGGGCGAAGTACAGGTAGCCGATTGGATCGCCGCCGATGTATGGCCGCTCAACGCGCTGCCAGGGCACAGCTGCGGGCCGCAGCGACGTGGATACTGGCAACAGTGATTGCTCGAGCTGCATCGCCCACTTTGGATGCTCGAGCCAGCCGTATCTCACGGTCAGCGCATCCATTCGGAGCAACGCGCCGAACAGCGTGATGACGATCGCCGCGACGAAGGGCATCAATCGCGTCAGCGATCTACTCGGTCGGTACATATCCGGCAGCGATGAACTTCTCAAGTATTGCTTTCTGCTCTGGACGATTCAAGGAGTGGCTGCTCACCGTGTGGCACAATCCACCGCATGACCGATCAGGTCAGGGCCGCATCCGCTGTGCGCGCCGTGCCGCACACACGATGGGTATCGCGACGGACCGCTCTGGCGACGGTGGGAATCACGGCCGTCGTGCTGTACGGCGCGATTTTGCGCCTCGATGCGTTGACCCAGATGTATGGTCCGGTCAGCTCGCCTGGTTGGCTGAAACTGCTGCAGCACGCTCGGATGGGTGAAAGCGTTTTGCGGCCCCAGGCGATGACGTGGGCCCCTGTCCCCGAGTACCCGCACGCGGACGGACCTCCAACACGCTATCGCAGCGACCCGTACACATACCTCAAATACGCGCGCGAGATGCAGTCGTTCTATGCCGCCCATCTTCGCGAGCCGTTATTTCCCTTCGTGACGAAAGTCTTCCTCTGGCTCTTCAATCAGCAGGATGTCGCCGTCAGTTTCGCGTCAGCCGCGTTTTCCATTCTGGCAATCTTGGCAACGTATCTCGTGGGCGCCATCGCCTTCTCGCGCGTTGTCGGCCTCATCGCGGCGTTCACGTTGGCGATCGAGTATGAGCTGATCGGATGGAACGTCGGAGGCTGGAGAGACGACGCGTTCACGGCGGCGGTGGTGGTATGTGCCTACACGATGCTGCGGTACTGGCGCACGCCGTCGCCGACCAACGCCCTGCTCATGGGGATTGCCACTGGACTCGCCTGTCTTGTTCGGATCACGTCCCTGTCGTTCATCGCGGCGGGTTTCGGATTCCTGCTGGTGTTACGGGGCCGCGAATGGAGACCCCGGCTGACCGAGCTTGGGCTGGCCTCTCTCACTACGGCTGCGATCATCGCGCCGTACATCGTCAACTGCTGGCTGACATTTGGCGACCCCCTGTACGCGATCAACTTCCACACCGGGGCTTACAGAGCCACCGAGGGGAAGTCGCTCGAGGTGAAGCAGACCGCCGGTGAGTACCTCGGGCAGCACTTCCGCGCCTCTCCGGTGCGCTCGATCGACACGTTCATTCTCGGGATGACGTCGTATCCGTTCACGAACAAGTGGAGGGGCTTCACGCCGTGGTGGGATTCGCTGGGCACGTGGCTGTCGCGCGCAGCGCTGCTGGGATTACTCCTGTTTCTCGCGTCTGGCGGCGGCCGTCTCTTGCTCGTCGTGCTGGCAGGTTCAATGCTGCCCTATGCCTTCACGTGGAGGGTCGCCTCCGACTGGCGGTTCACCGAACACACCTACCCGTTCTATCTCCTCGCTGCGGGTTTCGCGATGTGCGAGATCCTGGCGCTGCTCATTCCATCGCAGCGGCGTGAGCGCCTCGTGCCCTATGGACGACTCGAGCCTCTGCTCACGGCGGCCGCGGTGCTCATGACGATCGCTGGTGCGATCTGGGCAATGACGCACCTCGTGCCGCCTCTGATCGTGAAGGAGGCACTGCGGTCCGGCGAGAACGTGTCGATCACCGCCGGCGACCGCGACGCCGCATTCTTCGCAGACGGCTGGGCGGGGACGGTGCGAGAGGGCAACGTCACGACACGTGCCGCTCGCGGCTCCTACTCCACGCTGGATGTTCCGCTGCCTGACGTTCGCGACTACGACTTGACCGCGCGGCTGGATCCGGATCCGCGGCCAGTCGAGGGCACGGCACCGCAGTTGCCAAGCATCGCGGTCTTCGTCAATAACCAGCGCCTGTCCTCATTCGACCTGGCGTGGAATCCGCAGCGCGTCGGCGCGTATGACTTCCGCGTACCAGCTTCACTCGTGAAACCAGGTATGAACCGGATCACCCTCATGTCGGAGAGCGGACCGAGGTTCAAGCTCTGGTACCTGCGGATTCGTCCGCAGTAGCGGCGATCGGTCCGACTCCGCCGTCGCTGCGATTTCCCTGTAAGATCTGCGGCGCCGATTCCCACCAGAAAGGATCCCTATGGCGCGCAGAATGCTTCGTGTTACCGGCTTCCTCCTCACCCTCCTCGTGACAGCACTGGTCGCCGCCGCTCAGCCCGCGGCGACACCGTCGGGCCATTGGGAAGGCACGATTCAGGTACCAGGCCAGGAGCTCAAGATTGAAGTCGACTTGAAGAACACGGCCGACAAGTGGGAGGGCACGATTTCGATTCCGGCGCAAAATCTGAAGGCCTTCCCTCTGTCATCCATTTCCACGCGCGGCGATTCAGTGAGCTTCGCGATGAAAGGAGTACCCGGAGAGCCGACGTTCAACGGCACGCTCTCGAAGGATTCGAAGACGATGTCGGGAGACTTCAGTCAGGGTGGCGGGACCATCCCGTTCACGCTGACGCGAACCGGCGACGCGAAGATTGAGCCGCTGCCGAAAGGCACTCCGATCACAAAAGACCTGGAAGGTTCATGGGAAGGGCCGCTCGACATCGATGGCAAGATCCTGCGCCTTGGCCTGAAGCTCTCCAATCAACCCGGCGGCGCCGGGGCGGGAACGCTCATCAGCGTCGATCAGGGTGGAGCGGAGATCCCGATTGCCGCGGTGATTCAGAAGGGCGCGCAAATCAAGTTACTGCTGCCGACGATCGTCGCCAATTTCGAAGGCGAGCTGAAGGATGGGGTTTTGACGGGGAAGTGGACGCAGGGACCGAGGACGTGGCCGCTGGTCTTCAAGCGGCAACAGTGACGGGAACTGCCGCTGACGTCCTTGGACTCCTGATCGCAGCATTGGGGGGAGCGGCCGTTGGGCTCGAACGGCAGTGGTCGGGCCACGCCGAGGGACCCGGCGCACATTTCGCGGGCATTCGGACGTTTACGATGCTCGGCGCCATTGGCGGCTTCAGTGGCTGGCTGTGGACCGCCGGCGTGACGGTGCCAGCCGCGATCCTGTTTGCCGGGGCCGTCACGATCGCGGCGGCGGGCTACGTCGCGGCCAGCCGGCACGACATCGACGGCACCACTGAAGTTGCGGCGCTGGTGGTGCTCGGGGCCGGGGTACTCGCAGGCATCGGTTCCATCCGCCTCGCGAGCGCGATCATCGCGCTCGCCACGCTCCTGCTCGTCGAAAAATCCAGGCTGCACTCGCTGGTCAAGCGGATCGACGACGTCGGCCTGCGGTCGGGCGTGCGGTTCGCGGTCATGGCGCTCGTGGTATTGCCACTGCTCCCCGAGGGACCGTACGGCCCGCTCGGTGGTGTTCGGCCCCGTGAGCTGTGGGCGCTCGTGCTTTTCTTTTCGGGCCTCAGTTTCACCGGATACATCGCCCGTCGTCTCGTCGGTCCTGGTCACGGATATCTGGTCACCGGACTCCTCGGTGGACTGGTGTCATCGACGAATGTGACGTTCACATTCGCCCGAATCAGCCGCACCGAGCTGGCGATGGATCGCGCGCTCGCATTCGGTGCAATTGGCGCCAACGCGATGCTGTATCCACGGGTGATCGTCGCGACGGCAATTCTGAACGCGGACGTCGTACGGCCGCTCATGCCGTATCTGATCCCGCCGGCATTCGTGGCAGCGCTCGCGACGGCTGTGGGCGTGCGCCGGTCCCCAGCCGCCGCCGCTGAAGCGGCCCCACGCAATCCGCTTCAGCTCACCACAGCGCTCCAGATGGCCGCGCTCTTTCAAGTCGTGTTGATGGCGGTGTACGCCGCGCGCGAACTCTGGGGAGCCTCCGGGGTTTTCACCTCTGCGGCGGTGCTGGGTCTCACCGACGTCGACGCGCTCACCATCTCCATGGCTCGTGACGTCGCGCGTAGTGTCTCGACCGAGGTCGCGGCAACGGCCATCGCGATCGGAGCGTTGACGAATACCGCCACCAAGCTGGCGCTGTCGCTCTTCCTTGGCAGCCGGAGATTCAAGATCATCGCGGGCGGTGCACTCGTGCTGATGATGGCGGCACTTGGTGCCGTCCTCGCGTTTCGCTGACGCGTTCGCTCCGCCGACCGTCGTTCATCACGCAACACGTCACACGATTCACCACGGCACTCGTCACGCATTCAGCGTAATGGATCCGGCGATCCGTAGCACCGTGATCGCGCGAGCGATCCACTCGTGAATTGCACGCGAGAACCAGTACAGATCCACTCGGGATGATGGCATCCAGATTGGAATCGTTCCTGGTCACAGAACTTTGTGATGACCGTTCGTCACGCAGATCGTCAC
>JBAROV010000162.1:0-14086 GCA_049642465.1 Vicinamibacterales bacterium | reverse complement strand
CAAAGACCCAAGACCAAAGACCGGAGGCCCAAGACCAAAGACCAGAGACCAAAGACCGGAGACCAGAGACCGGAGACCAGCGACTAGTGCACCGTCTCGTCTTCCGCTGCGATGGCCGCGACTTCTTCCGCCGCGCCGTCGAACGGCAGCTCGGCGCTCGCGGTGGACTCGGCGAGCGCGGTTGGCAATTCAAAACCTAGCGCGTCTGAGAGCTCCTCGACCTTGGGGAGATCGCCGATGTCGTTGAGGCCGAATCGTTCGAGGAACTCGCGAGTGGTTGCGTACATGAACGGACGGCCCACCACCTGCTTCCGGCCAACCGTCTTGATCAGCCGGCGTTCCACCAGCGTGGACAAGACACCACCGCTGCTGCTGACGCCTCGAATCTCCGCGATCTCCGGCGCGGTGATTGGTTGCTTGTAGGCGATGACGGCGAGCGTCTCCAGTGCCTGCACCGAGAGCTTCTGCGTGGTGCGCTCGTGAAACAGCTTGCGCACCCATTCGTGGAGTTCCGTGCGAGTGACGATCTGGAATCCCCCGGCAACCTCCACGATCTGGAGTCCGCCAGGTCGCTCGTAGTCGGCGCGAAGGGCTGCCAGTGCGGCGTCAACGTCTTCCTTCGGCTCATCGTCGAGCAGTCGGTAGAGCGCCTTTGGCGTCAACGGTTCGGGAGACGCGAAGATCAGAGCTTCGACGATTGGTTTGAGATGGTCGGACACTGTTTAACCCCTTACACGCGTTCCGGATCGCCGAGCGGCCGCGGCGCGTCTGATGGCCGCGCGCGTTTATACACCCGGATCGGCCCAACGGACCCCGTCTGATAGACCCGAATCAGCTTCAACCGAATCATCTCGAGCATGGCGAGAAACGTCACGATCATGCCCGCACGCGTCTGGACGTCCTGAAACAGATCGTCGAACCCGCACGCCTCGGTCTCGGACAACTTCGCGAGCAGCTGTTCGATGCGAGTCTCGATCGAGATTTGTTCTCCGGGCAAATAGATCGCCGGCCGGTGCTTTGCGCGCTCGACAACGGATCGGAACGCGGTGATCAGACTGAATAGGTCGACCTCGACCTCGGGTTCTGGCGCTTCACCGGCAATCTCGGCGATGGGACCGTCCGGACGCGTCCACTGCGCGCTCCGCAAGGTCTCACGCTCGTGGAGCAGTTCCGCCGCCGCCTTGAATTTCTGGTGCTCGAGCAGACGACGGATCAACGCCTCGCGCGGATCCTCTTCGGGATCCTCCTGCGTCGGATCGGGACGCGGCAGCAACTCGCGCGACTTGATGTGAATCAGCGTCGCCGCCATGACGAGAAACTCGCCTGCCACATCCAGATTCATCTCCTGCATCAAATCGATGTACTCGAGATACTGATGCGTGATGAGCGCGATCGGGATGTCGTGGATGTTCACCTCGTGCTTCTTGATGAGGTGCAACAACAGGTCGAGCGGCCCTTCGAAGTTCTGGAGGCGTACTGGGTACGCTTCGAGGATGGACTCGAATTCCGGCTGGTATTCCATGGACTCAGTACCTGAGCTTGACCGCCATCCGAACGCGCTCCATCGTCTCCGATGCGATCGCGCGGGCCTTACGCGAGCCGTCATAAAGAATCTCACGCAACGCGGATGGTTTGGCGAGAATTTCGGCACGACGGCCACGCATCGGTTCGAGGTGCGCGTTGAGCGCCTTGGCCAGTTTCGTCTTCACTTCGACGTCGCCGACTTTACCCGCGCGATAACGGGCTTTCAGGTCTTCGACTTCGGCTTTATCCGGGTTGAACGCGTCGTGATACATGAAGACGGGATTCCCCTCGACGGTGCCCGGAATGTCGGCCCGGATGCGCCTGGGATCCGTATACATCTGCATCACTTTCTTCCGCACTGTCTCCGCATCATCCGACAGGTTGATGGTGTTTCCGTAACTCTTGGACATCTTCCGGTTGTCGAGCCCTGGAAGCCTGGGAAATGTCGTCAGCAGCGGCTTCGGCTCCTCGAACAACTCGCCATAAAAATTATGGAATCTTCGGACGATCTCCCGGCTCAGTTCGAGATGCGGGACCTGATCTTCACCCACGGGCACGAAATGCGCGTTGTAGATGATGATATCGGCCGTCTGGAGCAGCGGATAGCCGAGAAACCCGAGGGTCGAGAGATCCTTCTCGGTCAACTGATCGATCTGTTCTTTGTAGGTCGGCACGCGCTCGAGCCACGGGATCGGTATCGTCATCGAGAGCAGCAGAAACAGTTCCGCGTGCTCCGGAACCAGCGACTGAACGAAGAGCGTGCTCCGCTCAGGGTCCAGGCCGACGGCGATCCAATCGGCGGCCATGTCGTAGGCATTCGCGACAACCTCGGACGTGTCGGCATAGTCGCTGGTGAGCGCGTGCCAATCGGCCACGAAATAAAAACACTCGTATTGGTCCTGAAGCGTCGCCCAGTTCTCGAGGGCACCCACGAGGTGTCCAAGGTGGAGCCTGCCGGTCGGGCGCATGCCCGAAACAACACGAGACTTCACTGGAGCAGCAGGTCCTCGAGAAAGAAGGTCGGCGGCAGAATCAGCTGACTTAACACTCCCGTCAGCATCAGCGCGTACAACAGGATGAATCCCCACTGCCGCAGGCCGTCGAGCAGGACTGCTCCGCTCTCTGGCAAAAGCCCAGCGAGAACATTTCCGCCATCGAGCGGCGGAATGGGAATGAGATTGAAAAAGGCGAGCAGCAGGTTGATTTGAACAAACGCCTTCAGGATTAGCGACAGAGAGCCGACCTCCCCGCCGCCGGACGAGAGCGCCTGAAACAACAGCCCGCCGATGACCGCCTGCGCGAAATTACTGCCAGGCCCCGCGGCCGCGACGATCATGAAGTCGCGCCGATGGTGCCGGAGTCGGCTGATGTTCACGGGAACCGGTTTGGCCCATCCGATAATTGGCAGTCCGCTAATCGCCGCGACGAGCGGCAGCAGCAGCGTCCCGATCGGATCGATGTGTACGAGGGGATTCAACGACACGCGTCCCAACATGCGCGCTGTCGGATCGCCGAGCCGCTCGGCCGTCCAGGCGTGCGCGGCCTCGTGAATCGTCAGCGACACGAGGACGATGGCGAAAGCGATGATGGCGGAAAAGACGTCCAAGAAGAGAACGTAAGATTACGGCAAAACCACTGATTCTTCAACGCTTATCTGGCGGAAGCGGCGAAATGGGCGAGCACCGCGTCCGCGCATTTTGTTCCAACGACGCGAACGAGCTCCTCGCGGGTGGCGCGGCGCACGCCGGCAAGGCTCCCAAACGCCACGAGGAGCGCCTTCCGTCGGCGCGCGCCGATTCCGGCGATACCGTCGAGCTCAGATCGCAGATCGCGTTTGCTTCGCGAATGGCGGTGAAACGTGACCGCGAACCGGTGCGCCTCGTCTCGAGTCCGACGGATCAAGAGAAGCGCCGGACTATCCTCGGCCAGAGCAATGGCGTCTGTGCGATCGCGCGTAAAGAGCAGTTCCTCTTTTTTGGCCAGCCCCGCCGCCACGAGACTCCCGAGACCCAACTCTTCGAGGGCCGAATACGCAGCCGAGAGCTGTCCCTTGCCGCCGTCGATCAGGATCAGATCCGGAAACGGCCCACCGGTTTCGAGGAGTTTTCGGTAGCGGCGCAGCACCACCTGGTGCATCGCGGCGAAATCGTCATTTATCAATGCGCGTGGGGCCCCACCCCCACGCGCTGCCGCTGCGCGGCTCGCAGACTCGCCGCTCGCGGCGGCCGCAGGCGCTGGCGGGTCAACGTCTTCGCCTGGACGACCGAGCATCGCCATCGGAGGTCCCGCATCGGCCGCGGCGCGGCTCGCAGACTCGCCGCTCGCGGCGGCCGCAGGCGCTGGCGGGTCAACGGCATCGCCTGGACGACCGAGCATCGCCATCGAAGATCCGAGCCCCGAGCCCCGAACCTCGAGCCCCGGACCCCGGATTCTGAACTTCCTGTATTCCGACTTCTTCATCCGACCGTCTTCGCACACGACCATCGACGCGACCGTGTCGCTGCCCTGGATTGTCGAGATATCGAAGCACTCGATCCGCCGGGGAATCGACGGCAACGCGAGAACACCTCTGAGAGTTTCAAGCGCGTCATAATGGGCCGCGACGTTTTCGTTGAATCTGGCCTGGTAGGCCACTTCCGCGTTTCGCGCGGCCAGGTCGAGCAAGCCTCGCTTCTCGCCACGCTTCGGGACGACGATCCGCACGCGGCGCCCGGCTTGCGCACTGAGCCACCCTTCGAGCATCTCGCAGTCCTGATCGGGAATGCTGACGGGCACATGAATGTCGGGCGGCGCCGGGCGATCGGAATAGAACTGCTGCAGCGCGGCCTGCAGTACATCGGCTTCGGTCAATTCGACCGAGCGCACCGGTTCTGCTTCGGTGACGAGTTCGACGCGCTCGACCACCCGTCCGCTCCTCACTTGAAAAATCTGGACGACCGCGCCTGCAGGGCCCAGCTTGACGCCGAACGCGTCGCGATCGCCAAGTTCGGCACTCGCCATTTTCTGCTGGCGCGTCCGAAGCGTCTCGATGGTGCGAATCGCGTCGCGAAGCTGCGCGGCGCGCTCGAACTGCTCGGCAGCGGAGGCGTCCGACATCCGTTCGCGGAGTACGGTTACCAATTCTTCGTTGCGTCCTTCCAGGAACATCCGCGTATGCTCAACCGCCCGGCGGTACTCCTCAGAGCCGCAGAGGGCACTGACACAGGGAGCAATGCAGCGTTTGATGTCGTACTCGAGGCACGGGCGTCCTCGAGCGCCGGTGATCGTTTCGTTGCACGAACGGATCCCGAACAGCCGATGTGTCAGCGCCATGGTCTTGCGACCGAGCGACGCCGGCAGAAAGGGACCGGCATAGTAGTGCTCGTCGCGCTCCACACGTCGTGCGACGAGCACCCGCGGGAAGGCCTCGCCGGTCGTCAGCTGAAGGTAGGGGTAGTTCTTGTCGTCACGCAGCAGGATGTTGTACCTGGGGGACCGCTGCTTGATCAGATGGTTCTCGAGCGCCAGCGCCTCCATGACCGAATCGGTCACGATCACTTCGAGCCGCTGCGCCTCGTCCAGGAGGGCGTCGATTCGCGGGCTCATGCCGTGCGCGCCGAGGTAGCTACGCACCCGATCGCGCAGCACGCGGGCCTTTCCCACGTACAGTGTGTCCCCAGCCTCGTTGTAATAGAGGTACACGCCGGGTTGCTCCGGCAGACGGGCGATCTGGGCCTTGAGTTCGCGGATCGGCATGGGCTACACTGCGACGTTTCTGTCGCAGACTAGAACCTTTGATTATAGCGCGCGGCCACGGCACGGACGCGAGCGCCACCACTCATGACCGTCACCGGGCTCATCGGCAAACTTTGCATGTTTCCACTGCGGGTGATCATCGACACCTGCGTCCGCCTGCGGATCCACCCTAACATTCTCACGTTCGTCGGCGTCATCATCAATGTCGCCGCTGCGTGGGCGCTGGCGCTCGGCAAATTCGTCACCGCCGGCGTGATTATGGTGATCGCCAACATTTTTGACTTCATCGACGGCAAAGTGGCGCTCGAACTGGAAGCGGTCAGCCAGTTCGGAGGGTTCTGGGATTCGGTCATCGACCGTTTTTCCGACATCTCGCTCTTCATCGGCCTCATCTATCTCTACTCGCGGATGGGCAGGACCGATTACGTCATGGTCGCGGCGATCGCGATGATGTTCGCCATCATGACCAGCTACACGCGGGCGCGAGCCGAATCGATCATCCCCAAGTGCAAGGTCGGCTTCATGGAACGACCCGAGCGGATCGTTCTCTTCATGATTGGCGCCTTCACCAACCGGATGGCCGCCGTGCTCTGGGTGATGCTGGTGCTCTCCGTGTTTACCGTCGCCGATCGCATCATCCTCACCTGGCGCGAGCTGCGGAATGCGGAAGGAGTGATCGCGTGAAAGCGGTCGCGACGCTGCCGGCGCGTGTCCTCTGGAACGCTTTCTACTGGACCTACGAGCGCGCCAGCTGGCAGTACGACCTGATGGTCATCGCCATCCTGGCCTTCGTCTGGCTCACACCACCTGATTGGCTCAACGATCCGATGGCCACCGGCTCCGGACCTATCGGCTACATCGTGGAATGGATTCGACGCTGACAGGTTTTGATGGACGTCGCCCACCCGACCTCCACCGGCTGGATTGAAGTCATCACCGGCAGCATGTTCAGCGGCAAGAGCGAGGAGCTGATCCGTCGGCTGCGACGCGCGCAGATCGCGCGCCAGAAGGTGCAGATCTTCAAGCCGCAGGTCGATAGCCGTTACGCCGAAGACCACATCATCTCCCACAGCGAGATGCGCATCCCGTCCGAAAACCTGGTCTCCTCGAAGGATTTGCTCCTGCGGGTGAAGCCCGACACCGAGGTCGTCGGGATCGACGAAGGACAGTTCTTCGACGCCGATCTCCCGGCCGTCTGCAATGCTCTCGCGAGCCAGGGCAAGCGCGTCATCGTCGCGGGCCTCGATCAGGACTATCTCGGGAAGCCGTTCGAGCCCATGCCTCAGCTACTCGCGATTGCCGAGTACATCACCAAGACACTCGCCATCTGCATGGTCTGCGGCGCGCCCGCCAACCACACGCAGCGTCTCGTTCCGAGCAGCGAGCGCGTCGTCGTCGGCGGGCAAGGCACCTACGAGGCGCGCTGCCGGAAGTGCTTCGACCCGCATCTGGGAAGCTAAGAGGGCTTGCCCACCGTAGCGCGACATGCGCGAAGCGGCTTGCCCGCCGTAACGCGACATGCGCGAAGAGCCTGCCTCGCCGAAGTCCCGAAGGGACGGAGGCGGGCGGGAACATCGGGCTTAAAATGGGGTCAGACGTTCTATGGATTTGCTGCCGCGAGTCCTGTTCGTTCTGGGTGTCGGGTTTTTCCTGGCGAACCTCCGTCTCTTGTTTCAGTTCGTCAAGTTTCTGCGGATCCGTTCCTCCGCGCTGCTGACGTGGCCCGGCAGTAAACCCCCCTTCTACGGTCTCCTGCTCGTGCTCGGCGCCATCTTGAGCCTGCTCATCGTCTACAAGCTCGCCGTCCTGCATCAGCATCCCAAACAGGTGTTCGGGGAATCGATGATGCTCGTGTACTACGCGTACGCGCTGCCGCTCAGTTTGAAGATTGGACGAGGCTTTTATGAGGACGGCATCTGGGCCGACGGCGGGTTCATGCCGTATTCGAGCATCGGCGGCCTCACCTGGCGCGAAGACGATCAGATCACGCTCGTCATGATGCACCGGATGCGCGCGTTCGCGCGCCGCCTGGTCGTGCCCGATAGCTACTACGGGGCTGCCCGGCGTCTGCTACGCGACAAGATTGCCGCGCACGACATTCACTTCACCGGAAAGACGCTCGATCTCGGATTGCACGACGAACGCGACGATGTGTAAGTGAGGTGCGGGATTGTGTCCGCTACACGCGCGACAGATATTCACCCGTCTCCGTATTGACGCGGATCACGTCGCCGGCATTCACGAACGGCGGAACCTGCACGATGAGACCGGTCTCGAGCGTCGCCGGTTTCACCTGCGCGCTCGCGGTCGCACCTTTGATCCCCGGTACGGTGTCCTCCACTTTCAGATCGACCGTTTGCGGCAGCTCGATGCCGACAGGCTCCGAGCCGTAGAACTCCACGGTGATGATCGCGTCGGGGATGATGTAGTTGACCGAGTCGCCGAGGGCTTCCGCGTGGATGTGCAACTGTTCGTAGGTACTCGTGTCCATGAAATGGAAGGAGTCGCCGTCCTTGTAGAGATACTGCATCTGCCGCTCGTCGAGGGTGGCGCGTTCCACATCGTCTTCCGACCGGAACTTGTGATCGGTGAGCGTCGAGCTCCGGACGTTACGAAGCTTCGCCTGAACGAAGCCGCGCTTGTTGCCTGGCGTGAAGTGCTGCAAATCGAGGACGCGAAACAGATCCGCGCCCATCTTGATGAGCATGCCCTTCTTCATTCGTGTCGCTTGAATCGAACTCATGCTGATGGACCCTGAACCGAAGACCGTGACGAGGCCACTCGACAGTCGGCCGGCCAAACCTTTCGATCCTAGCATGGCCGTGGTACGATTCCCCGGATATGCCCTGCGACCCGTTGCGCGACCTTCGCGCATGGCAGGAGCGGCTCGAACGTCTCGCCCATCCTCAGTCGGAGCCGTGGACGCCGCCCATCGACGTGTACGAAACTCCCGAAACTTACGTCATAACAGTAGAAGTGCCAGGTCTCACGCGCGAACAGATTGAGCTCGCGGTCGAAGACACTCGGCTGACCGTACGCGGACGTCGGTTGGAGTCCGCCGCTCGAGGCGCCGAGCCCGTGCACTACCACCTCATCGAGCGTGGACATGGCGCCTTCGCGCGCTCGTTCGAGTTCCCGCAGAAGGTTTCAGTCGACCAGGTGAAGGCGGACCTGGCCGAAGGGGTGCTGACGATCAGCCTGCCGAAGGCGCCTCCGCCGGCAACTCGGCGCATTGAAGTGCGCTGACGAACGACGACTCGGAGATTCCATCGTGAGACGCACGCTTGTTCTTGTGTTGTTCACCCTCATTGGACTGGTCACCGGACTGGTGTTGACCGGACGCATGCGCACGGCCGATGAATCTGCTGCGCAGGCGACCGAATCCGCGCAATCACGCGGCGCACGGCCGCGAGGTGTCGTGCCGACCGCCGGGCCGCTTCCCGATCTGACCGACATCGCTCAACGGGCCATCGAGGGGGTGACAAATATTTCGTCCACGCAGACCGTCCGCCGCCAGACGTCCCCCTTTGCCAACGATCCGTTCTTCCAGTTCTTCTTTGGAGACGATCCCTTTAGCTACCGCGACCTGCGCGAACAAAGCCTCGGATCCGGTGTCGTGGTCACGCGTGACGGGTACGTGCTCACCAACAATCACGTGGTGAGCGGCGGCAACGAACGCGCCATCATCAACGAAGTCACCGTCATCCTGACGGACAAACGCGAGCACCAGGCGAAAGTCGTTGGCACCGATCCGATGACGGACATCGCCGTGCTGAAGATCAACGGATCGAACCTTCCGGCGTTGACCTGGGGGGACTCGTCGAAGCTGAAGGTCGCTGAGTGGGTCCTCGCGGTCGGGAATCCGTATCAACTCAATCAAACCGTCACGCTCGGGATCGTCAGCGCGACCGGACGTCGGCTGGGTGGCACCCTGGCGTCCTATGAGGACTTCATCCAGACCGATGCCGCAATCAATCCCGGCAACTCCGGTGGCGCGCTGATCAACGCCCGCGGCGAATTGATTGGAATCAACACAGCCATCTACAGCCAGTCTGGTGGCTATCAGGGGATCGGGTTTGCCGTGCCGAGCAACCTCGCGCGACACGTCATGGACGACATCATCAAGTATGGCGCCGTCCGGCGTGGCACCATCACCGGCATCCAGCTTCAACCGATGACCGCGGCCATCGCGCAACAACTCGGCGCGCCAAACAGCCGCGGCGTCCTCGTCGTCGGCGTGAACTCACGCTCCGATGCCTACGATCAGGGCCTCCGGCGCGGCGACATCATCGTCAGCTTCAACGGCACCACGATTGACGATGCGTCGCATTTCATCCGGCTGCTTTCCGATGCGCCCATCGGCAGCACTGCCACGCTTGGGGTGTTCAGCGATGGCCGCGACCGAGCCATCCGCGTCCCGATCGTTCAGGCGTCCGGCGCGCGAACACGAGTCTGAATCCTTTTTCCCAGCGCCGACACGGCGCGGCTGTCGGCGGCGTAACACCGCCACTGCTGCTCGACGCCGACGTTGATGCCGATTCGGTGGCTCCAGGTGAGATCTCGTGGCCTGAGACGGTGATCCTCGATACGCAGGCTGCTCACCGTCAGATCAACCCGATTGCGCCGAAGCGTAATGCCCAGGGCGCGAGTCAGGTTTCCCGGTCCCCGGCATAGCTCGACGCGATCGAAGGTGTCTGCACGGCGAGCCGTTCCTCGCGCGCGACGTCTCCGCATGAGCACTTCGCCTTCCAGCGCTTCGAGCGCGCGAATCAGCACGGCAGCCGGAGAACCTTCGGGTTCGGTGACCGCGTTGACGAGATAGTGGATGCCGTAATTGAGATAGACGTACGCGAAACCGGGTGGGCCGTAAAGCGGCGCGTTGCGCGCGGTCGGACCCGGTGCCGCATGACAGGCCGGGTCCGACTCGCCGATGTAGGCTTCTGCTTCCACAATCACGCCGGAGGTGCGGCCGGCCGGCGTATCGTGGACGAGAACTTTTCCGATCAGATCGCGCGTCACCTCGAGCGTTGGACGCGCGTAGAATTCACGCGAAAGTATCACCCCTGCCGAAGTTTAATCCGCTGCAGCGCCTGCTGCGCCGCTTCGGCGACATCCCCGTCGCGATCCTGGCCCTTGAGCCCCTGCAGCGCGGCGCGCGAGGCCTCGCCGCCGATGGCGCCAAGTATTTCTGCGACTCGTGCACGAACCACTTCGTCTGGCTCCTGGAGACGCGGCAACAGGTCCTGTTCGATGGCCGGCCCCAGTTCAAGCAGGTATCCCTGAACCTGCGGCGCGACGTCATCCGAGCTCATGAAGTCAACGAGTCGCGGAATGTAGTGACGCCCGAGTTTCTGCAGCGCAAACGCCATTGCCGCACGCACGGTCTTCGACAGGTCGTTGCCCGCGCCCGTTTCGAGCGTGGCCACCTGCGAGAGATCTCCGACTCGGCCCAACCCCTCGGCGGCCGCGCGACGCAGCAGGGGATCTTTGTGGCTGAGATAGCGAGTGAAGACGGGAACGCTCGAGATGTGCGCGATTCGCGCCAGCGCGTCGAGCGATGCCCAAGCGCCTTCCCCTTTTCCGTAGTAGATCAACTGATCGCTCAGCGCCTCCACCGCGCGCTGCTCGCCGATCTGGCCGAGCGCGCGGATGGCTGCGTAGCGCACGTCGCGACTGGAATCGTTGACCGCTTTGATCAGTGCTTCACCGGTGGATTTGATCTTCAGCCGTCCCGCCACGCGTGCGGCGGCCGCGCGGATCGCTGGATCGTAATGATCGAGCGCCTTGCCCAGCGCGGGCTCTGCATCGGCCGGAAATGAGGTGCCGCCGATGACGCCGATGGCGTGTATGGCTTCGAGCCTCACCCGCCCGTTCTCATCGTCGACGGCCCTGAACAGTTCGTGAATCAATTCCGGAGGGGCCGCTTTGGGCCACACCGCGAGAGGTCCAAGCTCAAAGGCCCCGGCCGCTCCACCTTGATTTCGGATTTCAATCAGGAAGCCGACGCGCTTCCTGTCGGGCACCTTCTCCACCATGAAGAACGACAGTTCCGCGAAAATCGCCTCGAGTTGAATCTCGTCGATCGGGTCGTTCACGACGGGCGCCATCGGGACAATGGCTTCTGGGTACTGCGCTTCACGGAGCAGGCGGACGGCGCTGATGCGCACTTTCGCATCCGGGTTCCGGAGATTACGCACCACGTCGTCAAACCGTGCCTGTTGGGCCGCCAGGGGCATGGTGGCAAGCATCGCCACCGCACACACTGCTGACACGTACGCTCGTTTCATAGCGGACTTTCTCGGGGGAGCACTTAATTCTAAACGACTCGATCCGGTATCGGCCGCCCGCGAAAAAGGGGACAGTCCCCCTTTTGCAGAACCGAACACTTTTGCGAAAGGGGGACTGTCCCCTTTTTGCCGGACTGTCCGGTTTTGCAAAAAGGGGACAGTCCCCCTTTTACCCCCGGTTGGCGCCGTAGGCGTTCGAACGGCCGACCGCGAGCGTCTCTCGCAAATACCGGCCGGTGTGCGACCCGGATGCCTGCGCAATCTGCTCCGGGGTCCCAATCGCCACGACGCGGCCGCCTTCGTCGCCGCCTTCAGGGCCCAGATCGATCATCCAGTCGGCTGTCTTGATGACATCGAGGTTGTGCTCGATCACCAACAGGCTGTGACCGGCCTGCAGGAGTTTCTTGAATGCCGCCAGCAGCTTGGCGATGTCATCGAAGTGCAGCCCGGTCGTGGGCTCGTCGAGAATGTAGAGGATGCGATCGCCAGTGTGCGAGGAGAGATGCGCCGCAATCTTGATCCGCTGCGCCTCCCCTCCCGACAACGTCGTTGCCGGCTGCCCCAGCCGCAGATACCCCAGGCCGATCTCGTCGAGCACCTGAAGACGACGGAGCACCTTGGGGGAGCTGCTGAAAAACGTCAGTGCCTCGCGAACGGTCATGTCGAGAACCTGATCGACGCTGCGTCCTCGATACTTGACCTCGAGCACCTGCGGCTTGAACCGTTTGCCCTCGCACTGTTCGCACGGGACGAACACGTCGGCGAGGAACTGCATCTCGACCTTGACTTCCCCTTCGCCCTCACACGCTTCGCATCGCCCGCCCGGAACGTTAAAGGAGAAGTGGCTCGCCGTCAGTCCACGCGAACGGGCGTCCTTCGTGCCGGCCAACAACTCTCGAATCGGATCGAATGCCTTCAGGTAGGTGACGGGATTCGACCGCGGCGTCCTGCCGATCGGCGCCTGATCGACGAGCACGACGTCGCTGACGAATTCAGCCCCTTCGAGCTTGCGATGCGAACCGATGCGCCGGTCCCAATCGCCCTTCGCACGCTTGAGCGCGGCATAGATTACATCGTGGACGAGCGTGCTCTTTCCCGAACCGCTCACCCCCGTGACGCACGTCAGCAGACCCAACGGAATCTCGACGTCGATGTCTTTCAGGTTGTGCTCGGAAGCCCCAAGGATCCGAACCCGCTGGTTCGACAGCTTGCGACGAATCGCCGGGACCGGGATCGCCAGCTCGTCACGCAAGTACTTGGCGGTCAGCGATCGCGGTTCCTGGAGCAGTTCCTTGAGTGGACCGGAGAACACGACACGACCGCCCTGCTCACCTGCGCCGAGGCCCATGTCCACGACGGTGTCGGCAACCTTGATCATGTCGGCGTCGTGCTCAACGACGAGGACGGTGTTCCCCTGATCGCGAAGCTGCCGCAGGATCGCAATCAACCGTTCGTTGTCGCGGGAGTGGAGGCCAATCGACGGTTCATCCAGCACGTAGAGCGTGTCCACGAGCGCCGACCCGAGCGAGGTGGCGAGATTGATCCGCTGCGACTCTCCGCCGGAAAGCGTTGAGGAGAGCCGGTCCAGCGTCAGATAATCGAGACCGACATCGCGCAGAAAACCCAGGCGCTTGCGGATTTCGCGGAGGATCTTTTCCGCAATCGTCGCGTCTTTCTCGGACAATGTCAGGCCGGCGAAAAACGCCTCGGCCTCGCGCACGGTCAAACCGCAGACATGGTCGATCGTCCGGTCACCCACCCGCACGTCTCGCGCTTCGCGGCGGAGTCGCGCCCCGCCGCACTCCGGGCACGTCAGGTATCCGCGATACCGACTGAGAAACACACGAACGTGGACCTTGTACTTCTTTCGTTCGAGCCAGCGGAAGAACCCCTTCACGCCCTCGAAGCTCGCACCGTCGCCGTCGATCACGAACCGCCGCTCCTCGTCGGTCAGCGAGGACCACGGTTCATCGAGTCGAACGCGCCCACGCGCAGCACGCTTGAGTTCGGCGAGTTGCGAACGGTAGTGCGGCTTGCTCCACGGCTCGATCGCGTTCTCGACGATGGACTTCGATGGATCCGGCACGACCAGAGCCATGTCCAGTTCGATGATGTTGCCGAACCCGTGGCACACCGGGCAGGCGCCAAACGGGTTGTTGAACGAGAACAAGCGCGGCTGCGGCAGCTCGTACTGGATGTTGCACGCACGGCACTCGAACCGCTCGCTGAAACGGTGGACGATCGGCTCCTGACGTCTTCCGCCCTCGTCTCCCGACGCGGCGCGGTTGTCCGGCAACTGAATCGCAAACGCGGCGCCCCCACCTTCGACGTAAGCGGTCTCGATCGAATCCGTCAGCCGGGCGCGAAGGTCGCCTTCGATCTTGAGCCGATCAACGATGACCTGGAGCGTCCCTCGATCTCGCAGTGTCGCCGGATCGACGTCTTCGACCGTGACGGTCTCGCCGTCGACGTACAGGCGCCCAAAGCCCTTTCTGCGCAAGCCTGCAAGTGTCTCGGCGATCGGATCGACGAGTCCAGGC
>JBAROV010000151.1:0-25458 GCA_049642465.1 Vicinamibacterales bacterium | reverse complement strand
GGCCCTCCGCCTCCGCGCGCGAATAGTTCAGGCGCGCTACGGCGAGACCTCGCCGTAGCTGGTCGCTCGTCTCGTGTACGACCAGCGGAGGCGGGCACCCCCGCTCGCTCTCGCTCGGCGGCCGCCTGCGGCGGCTTCCCTCCGGCGCCTCGCTCGGGCCGCAGGCGCTCCGCCCCCCCCGATCTCCCGTCCGCACTCGAGGCAGTTGACACGCACCGCGCCTGGTGACAGGCTCCCGCATCACTCGGCGGATCCCCTGCTGGCAAGGAGGAGTGATGACGAAGCGAATTCTGCTCTCGATGCTCTTGGCTCTGCTTCAAGCGGGTCTTCTCGCCGTCGCCGCTACTGCTCAGGTGACCACCGGCACGATCGTCGGTACGGTCAGCGATTCGAATGGTGTCGTGCCCGGCGCGACCGTCAACATCCGCGAGGTCAACAAGAATACGACCAGCAGTTATGTGACGGACGGCACCGGCACGTATACAGCGCCATTTTTGACACCGGGAACCTACGCCGTCGAAGTCAACGTGCAGGGATTCAAGAAGTGGATTCGCGACGGGGTCATCCTGCAGGTCAACCAGCGCGCGCGTGTGGACGTGATGCTCGAGGTTGGCGGTGTGGAAGAAACGACGACGGTCATCGCCGAAGCACCGCTCCTGCGCACGGACTCCTCCGAGGTCGGCACGGTCATTGAAGAACGGGCGATCAAGGAGTTGCCGCTCAATGGCCGCAACTTCGCGACGCTGGTCTATCTGACGCCGGGTATCACGCCGGGCCAGGCGAACGAAAACCTGTCTGGCGCCAGCACGTTCAACCCCCGTGGCGCCTCCAACTTCAACGCGCTTGGCCATCAGGCCAACGCCAACGCCTGGCTCATCGACGGCATCGACAACAACGAGTACAGCTTCAACACGGTCATCATCGCGCCGTCAGTGGAGCAGGTCCGTGAGTTCAAGGTGCTCTCGGGGGTGTTCTCGGCGGAGTTCGGCCGCGGCGCCGGTGTGGTGTCGGTCGCGACGAAGTCCGGCAGCAATACGCTGCACGGAACCGCGTTCGAGTACGTGCGAAACGATGCCTTCGACGCGAGGAACTTCTTCGTCCGGAAAGTCGCGGGGCCGGACGGCACGCTGCAGGTCGATCCGAAGCCGCCACTGGATCGGCACCAGTTTGGCGGAGCCATTGGCGGTGCCGTCGTGCTTCCGGGGCTTTATGACGGCCACAACCGGACGTTCTTTTTCGCCGATTACGCCGGCTTGAAAGAAACGCGCGGGCAGGTATTCGTCAACACGGTACCGACCGCTCGAACCCGGACCGGTGACTTCAGCGACTTTCGCGACGCCAACGGCAACCTGATCCTCATCTACGACCCGTTGACGACGAGGTCGAACCCGAACTTCAATTCGAGTCAGCCCGTCAGCGCCAGCAATCCGCAGTTCCTGCGGGATCCGTTCCCCGGCAACGTCATCCCCCAGAATCGGCTCAATCAGATCGGGTTGAACGTCGCCAGCATTTATCCCACGCCAAACGGTCCTGGCAATTTCAACAACTACACGTCAACCGTCAACCGCGAGGTGACCGACAACGTGTTTTCCGGTCGTGTGGACCATCGCCTCTCCGACAAGGACTCGTTCTTCGTGCGATTCAACTGGGGGAAGTTCAAGCTCGATGCGCCGCAGGGGCAGGCCGCGTGCTGTCTGCCGACGCCTGCTGAAGCCGCATCGCGCTTCGACCTCGGACCGTTCGTCGCAGGGATCCAGAATACACGGCTGACGACCCATGGCGCGGCGTTCAACTATTCACGCGTAATCTCGCCGGCGCTGGTGAACGAGTTGCGCCTGGGTTACGCGAAGACGGTACCGTTTACCTTTCAGTCAGACTTTGGCATCAACGCCGCCGAATCGCTTGGCATCCGTGGCATCAACGTCACCGAGTTCACGACCGGCCTGCCGAACATCAACATCCCCGATCTGACGGGCATCTCGGGAGGGCCAGCGTTTCTGCCGGTGAATCCGAAACAGTTCCACTGGCAGATCGAGGATGCGCTGGTGTGGCTGAGAGGTCGTCACCAACTCAAGTTCGGCTATCGGCTCGTCGATCGCTATCCGTCCCCCTTCACCAATACGGATACTCGCGGCAGCATCAACTTCGGGCGCAACTTTACGAACAATCCCGTGACCAACAGTGGCGGGTCGGGCATCGCGTCGCTCCTCACCGGCTACATCAACAGCGCGGCCCGCGGGTTCCTTCTCGAGCCTTACACGCTCCGAACGCAGGAGCACGGTCTGTTCATTCAGGACGACTTCAAGGTGAGCCCGCGATTTACCATAAACGCCGGAGTGCGCTACGAGATCTTCGGCGCCGAAACCGAAGAGCAGAACAAGATCGTCAACTTCGACCCTGTGGGGCTTCGGCTGATCTACGCCGGGGAAGATGGGGCCAGCAAATCGGTCAACAAGAAAACGCAGTACGGGAACGTCGCGCCGCGGCTTGGCCTGACGTATGACCTCTTCGGCGACTCCAGCACCATCCTGCGCACCGGGTTTGCGATCACGTATTTCCCGGAGCAGCCGTCGGCGTCCAACATGATCGGGCAGCAAGTGCCGTACACGATTTCACAGAACGTGAGCTCCGTCACCAATCCCACCGACTTCAGCGTCATCCGGACCATCAACGATCCATTTCCGCCGATCGCGCCAGTCAAGCCGCGGACGACGGCCGAGCTTCAGGCGGCCAACCCGCGAGTGCTCGGGCACTCGTTCGAGAACGAGACGCCCTACGCCGAGCAATGGCACTTCGGGATCGATCGGCGGCTGTTTGCCGCGATGGCCATCGAGCTGACCTACGCGGGCAGCGCGGGCAAACACATCGTCTATTGCTACAACCCTAACGAAGTGCAGCCTGGCATCGGCTCCCAGGATTCGCGCCGGCTGATTCAGCCGCTCAATCGGCTCAATAACATGGTGCAGTGCGATCCGCGTAACCGCTCCACCTATCACAGTGGCCAGGTGAAGCTGACGCAGCGGTTTCGCAATGGTCTGCAGGTGCTCGGCAGCTACACGTATGGCAAGGCACTCGATTACGGCGGTTCGGCTGCGAGCGGCGGCGGCGCCGTGGGCAATCCGCAGACCGTCACGAATCTCGCCGCCGGCCACGGCCCCGCCGGGTTCGACGTGCGTCACCGCGCAGTGGTGAGCTGGGTCTACGAGTTGCCGTGGGGCCCCAATCGACGCTGGCTTGCGGAAAGTGGATGGCTTGGCGCACTCGTCGGCGGATGGCAACTGGCGGGGATCGGGACGATCACCACGGGCCGTCCGTTTACGGTCTTCATGCAGACCGGTGTGAACAACGGCGCGCCAAGTTGGCCGAACCGCGTTGGCTCGGGCAAGCTCGACGATCCGACGGTGGATTTGTGGTACAACCCACGCGATTTCGCGGCGCCGCCGCCGAACACCTACGGCGACAGCGGTCGCGGCATCCTCTACGGTCCGGGCCATATCAACTTTGACACGTCGCTCTCGAAGCGCTTCACCGTTCTGGGCCGCTCGAATGCCGAGTTCAGATGGGATGCGTTCAATTTGTTCAACCATCCCGGATTCGGCTTCCCGAACCAGAACTTCGATTCGCCGACTGCCGGCCGGATTACCACCACCGTCGTTGACAACCGGTCGATGCAGTTTTCGTTGAAGTTCAATTTCTAGGCGATGCCTCGTCGACCACACGTCGTGAGCCGCGAACGTTGGATACGCCAATTGCCTTCGGCATGCACGACGACACGACGACACGACGACACGAAGCCAATAAAGAGCTGTAACTGAATCCAATAGGAGCGCGAGATGAAGGCCGCTGTTCGCAAGATGTTGGATACGCCGTCACCATCAGTCGACCGACGTTCGTTTTTCAAAACTCTCGGCATGAGTGCCGCGGGTGCGATGGCGCTGACCGGTGAGGCAGCCGCCGAAGCTGCATCGAACCTGGTGCAGGCGAACGTCAAGCGCGCCTCGGAGCCGTCCGCGCTGAAGATCACCGACCTCCGCGTCGCCGTCGTCGTCGGGGCGCCGATGACGTGTCCGCTGATCCGCGTGGACACCAATCAGGGCCTCGTCGGGTGGGGCGAAGTTCGCGACGGCGCGAGCGAAACCTACGCGCTCATGCTGAAGGCGCGCATCCTCGGTGAGAACCCGTGCAACGTCGACAAGATTTTCCGCAAGGTCAAGCAATTTGGCGGACCCGCACGTCAGGCGGGTGGCGTCTGCGGGATCGAGATGGCGATGATGGATCTCGCGGGCAAAGCCTGGAACGTGCCGTGCTGGCAGATGCTGGGAGGCAAGTTCCGCGATCGCGTCAGGCTTTACGCGGATACGACGTCGCATCAGGATCCCAGGGAACAGGGCAAGAGGCTGAAAGAGAGAATGGATCGCGGCATTACCTACCTCAAGCAGGACTTCGGGATTGGCTTGATGCGCGAGGTTCCGGGGACACTGTCGATGCCGCTCGGCACCAACATCGGTCAGGGCGACCGGGTGATGCATCCGTTTACGGGGATTGAGATTACCGAGAAAGGCATCGCCTGGCTCTCCGACTGGGTCGGTCAGGTTCGCGAAGTGATTGGGATGGACATTCCATTATCGACGGACCACTACGGGCACATCAGCGTCAACAGCTGTATCAAGCTCGCACGCGCGATGGAGAAGTGGAATCTGGCATGGATGGAAGACATGGTGCCGTGGCAGTTCGGCGAACAGATGAAGCAGATCCGCGACTCGACGACGGTGCCGATTCTCACCGGCGAGGATATTTTCTTGAAGGAACCGTTCATCAAGCTCATCGAGATGGGCGCGGTTGACATGATTCACCCGGATCTCGCCAGTTCCGGCGGCCTGATCGAGACCAAGAAGATCGGCGACTACGCCATGGAGAACGGCGTCGCGATGGCGATGCACTTTGCCGGCACCCCGATTTCGTTCATGGCGAACGTTCACACAGCCGCCGCGACCGAGAACTTCATTGCGCTCGAGCATCACTCGCTCGACGTCCCATGGTGGGACTCGCTCGTGAAGACGACCGGTGGCAATGCTCTGGTCGAAAAGGGATTCGCGGTCGTCCCCGACTCGCCCGGCCTTGGCGTCGAGCTGAATGAGGAAACGGTGAAGGCGCACCTGCGCCCGAAGTCTGGCTACTTCCTGCCGACTCCCGAATGGGACACCATCAGGAGTAATGACAGGCCTTGGAGCTAAACAGAATTGCGGATTGAGGACTGACGACTGACGATTGCATCGATTGAGGATTGGCGATTGGATTGAGGATTTGGCGAATCCTCAATCGCCGATCCAATCCTCAAACGCCAATCGATACAATCGTCAGTCCGCAGTCTGCAATCTGCAGTCCGCTTTGAGATGACACTCAAGCTAGAGAAGGTGACGAAGCGGTATGTCGGCCACCTGGCGGTGGATCGGCTGAGCCTGGACGTCCCTCCGGCGTCGATCTACGGCATCCTCGGTCCGAACGGCGCCGGCAAGTCCACGACGCTGCGCATGGTCATGAACATCATCGCGCGCGACAGCGGATCGATCAACGTCCTCGGTACAGACCCTACTGTGGATCGGACGGTGCTCCGCCGCGTCGGTTACCTGCCGGAGGAGCGCGGGCTCTACAAGAAGATGACCGCGTTAGACGTGATTGTCTTCTTCGGCGAGCTGCGCGGCATGCCGCACGCGCGCGCGCGGGATGAGGGGATTCGCTGGCTCGACACGATGGGCCTGGCCGACTGGCAGCGCGCACGAGTGGACACGCTGTCCAAGGGCATGCAGCAGAAGGTGCAATTCATCACGACCGTGATTCACGGCCCCGAACTGCTCATTCTGGACGAGCCGGCGTCTGGCCTCGACCCAGTAAACCAGGAAGTTCTGCGCGACACGATCATCGGCGCTCGCGACCAGGGACGCACGGTCGTCTTCAGCACCCACAACATGGATCAGGCGGAGCAGCTCTGCGATTTCGTTTGCATCATCGCGAACGGCCGGAAGGTGCTCGATGGGCGTTTGTCCGACATCAAACGCAGCCACGCGGGACACAAATATCGGATTGAGTTCGAGGCGGTCACACCGGGCGTGCTGTCGCTCATGGCGGGCGGAATGATTCCCGGTGGCGTCCGCGTCGGAGATGCGTGGGAAGTGGAACTGCAATCACCTGGAGACGTGGGGCACGCATTGGCGACACTGTCGGCCAACGGCGCTGGCGTTGCCAATTTCCAGCACGTCAAGCCGTCCCTCCACCAGATCTTCGTCGAGAAAGTCGGCCGCGCCCAGGTAGCCGAGCGGCGAACGGAGGTCCAACGTGCATGACGCCCTCTTGATTGTGAGACGGGAGTTCCGCGAGCGCGTGGCGTCGCGTTCGTTCGTGATCGGCACCGTGATCTTTCCGCTCATCATGATCGGCCTCATTCTGCTGCCGCGACTCGTCGGCTCCCGTGGCACCGAACGTCACGTCATCGTCGTCAACGATGGTCCACCCGGTGTCGGCGCGGCGTTTGCCGCCTCGCTTGGCGCCAAGCCGGCGTCAGCAGACGAGAACACGTATCACGTGAAGCCGGTGCAAGGGCCATACAGCCAGGTCCGTGAGAGTTTGAACCAGCAGATCGAGCGTAAAGAGATTGATGGCTACGTTGTGCTCCCGGCGGACGTCTTGACGGCCGGGACGATCATGTACCGCGCGCGCAATGTTGGCAGCTTCGCGGTGATGCGCGACTTGCGGGCGGCGGGGACGCGGGCGGTTCAGAGCGAACGCCTGAAAACCGCCGGGATCAGTCCGCAGGCGGTCGCGGCGCTGATCGCGCCCGTCAGGGTCGACGAAGCCAAGATCACATCGCGCGGAGAGGAACGCGGCGGGGCGTTGTCCACGTTTCTCGCGGCGTACGTCGTGGCGTTCTTGATCTACCTGATGACGACGCTGTATGGGGTGGCGGTGATGCGCAGCGTGCTGGAGGAGAAGACGAATCGCATCGCGGAAGTGCTGATGAGCACGATTCGGGCGTCGCACCTGATCTTCGGCAAGATCATCGGCGTCGGATCCGCGGCGGTGACGCAGGTCATCATCTGGGCGGCGATCCTGACGCTGTTCGTCACCCAATCGCACCGATTCGGCAGCCGGTTCGCGCTGCCCGACAGCATCATGCAAGCCTTGCGCGTCGAGCCGCAGACCGGAGTGTTGTTGTTCCTGTTCTTTCTGCTGGGATTCTTCCTGTATGCGTCGATCTTTGCCACCGTGGGGGCATCGGTCACCAGCGAACAAGAGGCCCAGTCGGTGCAGTTCATCGCACTGTTGCCGCTGATTTCACCGCTGCTGTTTCTCGAATCGATCCTCAATGCGCCACTCGGACCGACGGCCACAACCCTTGGCCTGATCCCGTTCACCGCACCCATCGCCATGCCGATGCGGATGGCGTCTTCACCAGTTCCGGGTACCGAGATCGCTGTGTCGCTCGTGCTGCTGGTCTGTGCGATTGGTGTTGTCGCGTGGATAGCAGGGAAGATCTATCGCGTCGGGATCCTGAGCACCGGAAAGCGACCGACACTCGCGGAGCTCGGTCGATGGGTGTGGCAGAGTTCGTGACAGCCAACGCTTCTCTCTTTCTCCCCTTCTCCCGTTTTGCTCCTTGACGGCGAAGCCAGCGTGACAGCGGCTGTCGGTGGATGGCATCCGCCCCGCGAGGATAGTTCAGATCGTCCCGGCCGCACGCACGTTCTTACCCGTTCGCTTGGTCAGAGAATCGCCAAGGTCGTCCCTGGCACGCTCCGCGTATTCCAACAACCGTTTGACGACGTCCGGGTGACGATCCGAGACGTTGGTCGCCTCACCGATGTCGGCATCGAGATCGAAGAGCGAGAGCCCGATTTCCTTGCGCGCGTATTTTCCCGGCTGACCGTTGCTCCCGGCGGCCTCGAGCGATTGGTACGGATGCGGCAGGTGCAGCTTCCATTTGCCGCTGCGCACCGCGTGGAGTTCAGCCCCCCAGAAGAAATAGAGCGCGTCATGCGGCTCACGGGCGTTCTGGTCGTTGGCAAGTAGCGGCCAGATGTCGCGTCCATCGATGATTCGATCCGTTGGTAGTGGCGCGCCGGCGAGTTTCGCGAATGTCGGCAGGAGATCGATGGTCATCGCTGGCATGTCAGATACGAATCCTCTTGGGATACGGCCTGGCCACCGTGCGACGAATGGCACGCGCACCCCGCCTTCGAACGCGGTCGCCTTGCCTTCACGAAGCGGTCCCGAAGAGCCGGCGTGATTCCCATAGGAGAGCCAGGGTCCGTTGTCCGACGTAAAGACGATGAGGGTGTTATCGTCGACTCCGGCCCGGCGCACCGCGTCAGCGATCTGACCGACCGACCAATCGATCTCCGCAATCACATCGCCGTACAGCCCGCCAGCGGTCTTGCCTTTGAACTTGTCGGACACGAATAGGGGAACGTGCGGCATGGAGTGCGGCACGTACAGGAAGAACGGCTGGTCTCGGTGGCGTTCGATGAACTTCACCGCTCGCTCCGTGTACCACGCTGTCAACTGCGCTTGATCGGGATCGAGCCTGGCGACGTGATCTCCTTCGATGAGTGGCAAATCGGGAAAGAACGTGCCGCGTTCGGGATGGCGCGGCCACATATCGTTCGAATACGGGAGACCAAGATACTCGTCGAATCCATGATGGACTGGAAGAAACGGTTGGTGATGGCCAAGATGCCATTTGCCAAAGATCGCTGTTGCGTAGCCTCGCTGCTTGAGTACTTCGGCAACCGTCGTTTCGTCCCTATTGATTCCATGTTTAGCGGTGTGATTCAGAGCGCCTTGAATCCCCACCCGGTTGGGATAGCTGCCTGTCATGAGCGCCGCGCGCGAGGCGGAACAGACGGCTTGGGCTGTGTAGAAACTCGTCAGGCGAATGCCGCCGGCTGCGATGGCATCGATGTTTGGCGTAGACGGACGCGGCCGGTTCGATCGGGCACTGAACGGGCCGATGTCGGCATAACCGAGGTCGTCGGCGTAGATGAGGACGATATTCGGCGGCCGCGCCTGAACCTTCAGAAACTCGCCGGGTGCAAGCGCCTTGCGCGTGAAACGCGCCATGTGCACCGCGCCTTTGAAGAAAAACACCTTGTTGATGCGCACGCCGATGGACGCATGTCCGGGACCGTGAGGCGCGAGTTGAAGTTCCGCCGATCCTTCCTTGACGCCGTTGACGTAGTTGCTGAATTCCTTGCCGTCGTACACAGAGGCGACGTGATACCACTCGCCGAGCGGATGAAGCGCGGTTTTGTTCATCAGCGCCTTGCTCGCCGTGCCTGACTGGTTGTAGCTGTCGAGGAACCATTTGTCTTCGACCACCCGAATCTCGAACAGCATGCGGTTGTCGGTGTCAGCGCCGGTTGCTGGATCCTGTTCGCTCAGGTGAAACCACCGTTGCTCTCGCTGGCCGCCATCGGGTCGAAAAATCGCTTCGTAGGTAAACGTTGCCGCCCCAGCCAACGGATGGTTGTCCACAAACAACGCATCATCCACGCCATCGAACTCGACGGCCTTGCCGACCGGCGAGTCGACGATCTTCGGCTCTCCGAGAACCGTGGTTTTGTGACCGCCGATGTTCTCGAGCCGGTCGAAGGTCCAAACCTCCGAGCCGGATGGCTGAATGGGCAATACGCCTCCAGTGGCCGTTGCCACCATCCCGATGAACGCAGCGATTGCGCCACCGGTTCGAACGTCGAGCTTCATCGCGGCTGCTCCGGGCGCAACGAGTTCAGGTACGCCACGAGGTCCTCGAGGTCTTTTTTCGAGAGGGCAGAGTATTCAACTCCGGATCGAAGGATCCCGTCAGCCACGTCGATCCGCCGCCGTGACGCCAGGCGTTGTTGTTGCCCCAGGTTTCGGAGCCTGGCTCGCCGGGCGCAGGAATCGTCCAGAACCGCCACGCGCGCTCGCCCGTTTTTGCATCGTAGGCGTCGAGGAAGCCTCGAATGCCTCCTTCGGCGCCGGCAATGCCGACGATGACCTTTGTCTTTCACGGCCAGCGGCGCCCCGGTCGCGGTGTAGTTGAGACCCGGATCGGCGAGCTCTTTCTTCCAGACGGCGCCCTGTATCCGCATCGAGGACAATGAGTCGGGCGTCGAGGGGGACTGCGCCGTCAGGATTCCCATCAGTAGGACTGTGATACCGCTCGCGAGCAACCGTGTCATGACCGCTCCCGTCCTCCCGACCTCCCGTCCTCCCGACCTCCCCTCCTACCGGCTTTTCAACTGCCTTTCGATTGACGCGCGAACCGACGGCAGATACTTCAGCGCGTTGGCGTAATACACCTTCCGCAGCACGTCATCGGGCAGACCAATCCCTGAAATCCGCCAGCGCCCATGCAGCGGCGCACCCGTTTCCGATCGCAGCTGCGCCGGATGATCGAAGTGCTCGTCGTAGGTTTCGAGGAACCTCCAGTGAGGGACCCAGAACTCGTCGATGCCGCGGTTAGGATTGCCGTCCGAGCCAAAGATGATGCGGTCCTGGTACTTGAGGAAGAATTCGCGAATCAATCGCGGTGCGCGCCCGAGATCCTGCACACTCGCCGAAATCTCGACGTCGGCGTTGGGATACTTGTCGAGCAGCGCTTTGACCTTGTCCATGTCGTAGTAGAGCATCGCGACGTGCGCGTTGACGAAGCGCGTCTTCGGATGCTTCGCGTGCATGTTCTCGCGCGCCTTTTCGATGACTTCGGGCCCAGGCTGGCCAGTCTTGTAGTAGTTCCCTTCGGGGTTGCTCCGCCACAGGCCCGCTTCGTAGCGCTCGTTCTCCGGTCCGATCGGGAGGAAGCGGCCGTACGAATCGCTGGTGTGAATCATGACCGGCTTGTTGTGCTTGGCACACATCTCCCAGATCGGATCGAAGCGCTTATCGTCCGCCTGGATGTAGGTGCCGTCGGTGTTCCGCAGATCGAGCCCCAGGACCTTGTTGATTTTCAGGCCGGCCGCACCCGCGAGAAAAGTGCGTTCGAGCTCAGCGGCCGTCTTCTCCGTCCAACCTGGCAGGTTGATGCCCTCGAAGTCGAGCCGGGCAAATTGAATGATCCGATCCTTGAACGGCTCTCCGACTTTGATGGCCGTATCGAACGTCTTGCCGAAGCCCCCGTCCATGTTGCTGATGACGCCGACGCCGGTCTGGTCCATCAGCGCGATCAGCTTCTTGTAATCCTCGGCAGTCCGCAGCGTGCGGCCGTGGAAGTGGAAGTCAATCGCCGGGAACTTCGCTCGCGTGATTGGCGTCCGAGGCAGTTTCATCAAGGCCTTCGGCAGGGCCGGCGCCTCTGGCGTGGGTTTGAAATCGGGGTGCGACGGAAACCGCGGCGCCTGCGGGCCAGACGACTGGCCCAGCGAGGTCACGGCGGCAGTCAGCAGAATCGGAAGCCAGCGAGACATGGTCGTGCTCCTTGGAAGCGATGTAGAGCCGGCGAAACCGGGCTCGCACGCGGACGCGAAATCCTACGTCGGATTGCCCCCCCGGTGAAAGTCCCGGGACGGCAGAATCGAACGGCGGCGCGTAGCCTCGGGAAAACCTTTTGCGTGCTGGTGGCGCCTGAATGTGGGGGAGCGAGCATGGCAGGGTTCCCGTTGCATGATAAGAGGAGAGATGCGCCTAACTCATGCCTGACTTCACGATTCGCCCCGCGCAACCTGGCGATGAGTCAGGCGCGTACTACGTCTGCCTCAAGACGGGCGACCACGGGCAGGACGGTGAGCCGTACTACCGCGAAGATCCCGATGCGCTCGGGCGGCTCTACGTTGGCCCCTACCTGGCGCTCGAACCCGATTTGAGCCTGATCCTCGACGATCAACACGGCATTTGCGGCTACGCCTTCGGGGCGTTCGATTCGCGCGACTTTTACGCGCGGTATGAAGTGGAGTGGCGCCCGAACCTGCGCGCACGGTTTCCACCGCCCGGTGGAGATCCCGGCGGTTGGACCCGCGTGCAGCAGGTCTATCACGCCTATCATCATCCAGATTATTTCTGCCCGGAGCCGTACGATCGCTATCCCTCGCACCTGCACATCGACCTGTTGCCGCGAGCGCAGGGCCGCGGGTACGGCCGGCTCATGCTCGAGCAGATCATGGATACACTACGCGCGCGAGGTTCCCCCGGCGCGCATCTTGGCGTGAGTGCGTTGAACACCCGGGCACTCGGGTTCTACCGACGGCTTGGTTTTCGCGAGCTGACCGAAGCCGGTTCGGGGTCCGACCGCACGATTTACATGGGAATGACTCTCTGATGCCGCAACTCGCTTTGCTCGGTGGGCCGCGGGTTCGTTCCAGGCCCTTCCCGGAGTGGCCGATTTTCAGCGAGGCCGAGGAGGCCCGGCTGCTGCGCACCTTGAGAAGCGGTCAGTGGGGCCGCCTGGACGGCGCGGAGGTCGAGGAATTCGAACGCCGCTTCGCGGCGATACATGGCTGCGCTCGCGCTATTGCCGTCGTCAACGGTACCGTTGCGCTGCGTGTCGCCTTGCTCGCGGCTGGCATTCGTGCCGAGGACGAGGTGATCGTCCCTCCGTACACGTTCGTCTCGACCGCCTCGGCGGTCGTCGAGGCGAACGCCGTGCCGGTGTTTGCCGACGTCGACCTGAAGACGTTCAATCTCGACCCCGCCGCCGTGGCATCGGCGGTGACCCCGCGAACCAGGGCCATCATCGCCGTGCACTTCGCCGGTCAACCTGCAGACATGCAGGCACTCGCGTCGATTGCGAAAGAGCGGAAGCTGGTGCTCCTCGAAGACGCGGCACACGCGCACGGTGCGTCATATCGCGGGAAGCCGGCGGGCTCGCTCGGCGATCTTGCGACCTTCTCGTTTCAGTCGAGCAAGAACCTCACCTCCGGTGAGGGAGGGATCATCACGACCAACGATGCGCAACTTGCGGATGCGTGTCGATCGATTCACAACTGCGGTCGCGTGCCAGACGGCGTGTGGTACGAGCATCACGTCGTTTCGGGAAACTATCGGTTGGGCGAATTCCAGGGCGCCGTCCTCAATGGCCAGCTCGATCGGCTCGAGGAGCAGACGCGCAGGCGGGACGCGAATGGGCAGCACCTGGCTGGCCGGATTTGCGCCCTGCCGGGGCTTCACCCGCAGGCGCGACCGGCGGAATGTACCCGGCACAGTTATCACCTGTTCATGTTGCGGCTCGATCCGGCTGCGTTCGGTGCCCCGCGCGATGCTGTGGTCAAAGCCCTCGACGCTGAAGGGATTCCCTGTTCCGGTGGCTACGGATTTTCGCTGCCGAACCAGCCGCTCTTCCGCCACAAGGCCTTCGGCCCGTACCTCTCGGGAGCGGTGGCGAGGCTCGACTACACGAAGACACGCTGTCCCGCGAGCGATCTCCTCTGCGAGCAGGCTATCTGGCTCGGGCAGAACCTGTTTCTCGGCTCTCGTGACGACATGGAGGAGATCGCGCGCGCCTTTGAGAAGGTCTACGAATACCGCCACGAACTGACTGCTGCCGTTCGATGCTGACCGACAGCGGATCGGGTTTTTTCACTGCGCTCGATCGAAACCCGTACCTGTCAGCAGTCAGGGCAGGGATGGTCTCGATCGTGCCATTGACGATCGTCGGCGGCGTCTTCACCATCCTCGCCCACCTGCCAATCAAAGGTTGGGAGAACCAGATTGCGGCGTTCTTGCCGCTGCTTCAAGTGCCGGTTACGGCCACGTTCGGACTTCTGGGTGTGGTCGCCTGTTTCAGCATTGCCTACGATCTCGGGAAGCGCCTCGACCAGGAAGCCATCGTCAGCGCAACGATGGCGACCGTCGTGTTTTTGATGGTCCAGATAGATGCCCAGAGCCTCACCTTGACAATGAACGGGCTCGGTTCGAGTGGTCTCTTTGCGGCCATCCTCGTCGGTCTGATCACCGTCGAGATTCAAAAGTTTTTCACCGATCGAAAGCTCGTCGTTCGGCTGCCACCGGGCGTACCGCCGATCGTATCGCAATCGTTTATTTCGCTGGTTCCACTGCTGTTCCTGGTCGTCGCGTTCTGGACGGTCAGGTTTGTGCTCGGCGTGGACGTCAACCGTGCGGTTCAGGCAGCTTTTCAACCGCTCGTTTTCGCCTTGAATACGTTGCCGGGCATTCTCGTGTACGCATTGATCGTCACCATGCTCTGGTCCGTCGGAATCAACGGTGACAATGCAGTCGATGCGGTTGTCGCGCCGATTTTTCTCCAGTATCTCTCGGCCAATGTCGCAGCGCTCAACCAGGGCACACCGTTGCCCTATGCGACCGCTTACGGATTCTTCACCACATTCGTGAACGTTGGGGGAACCGGCGCGACGATCGCGCTTGCCCTCGTGCTATGGAACTCGAAGGACCCGGGATTCCGAAGGGTCAGCCGGCTGTCGCTGCCGACACAGATCTTCCAGATTAACGAGCCGATTTTTTTCGGTTTGCCAATCGTGCTCAACCCGTTGTTCATGATTCCCTACATACTCAACGCGCTGATTCTCACGACCGGGAGCTATTTGCTGATGCAGTGGAGTCTCGTCCGCAAACCTTTTATCAATGTGCCATGGACCACGCCGCCGATTGTCGGACACTATCTGGTCACGGGCGGAGATTGGAGGGCCGCGGCGTGGGGTGCGATTTCTATTGCGATTGCCATGCTGGTTTACTTTCCCTTCGCGAGAGCCGCTGAACGGCAAAGACTCGCGGCTAAAATCGACTCTCTTGCTGGATGACCCACTTTTTATGCGTTCACGACGAGCCTGGATCGCAGCGGCCCTGCCGGGCTTTGCCGCGCTGATGTTCTATTTGGGAGGGACGTCGTTCCCCTCCGCGTCTGTTCCTCAAACGACAGCGACGACCTACCGCCAAAAGACACGGACCTTTCACTCATCGGACGAGTTCGCGAGATTGACGTCTGGACGCGTCGAGATTCGCCGCGACGTCGACTCTCAGCTCCGGCGAGAGCTGCTGGAATCCGGTCCGTTACCGAGCACGCGCTTCAGCGTTACAGCACGACAGACACCGGCCGTCACCTGGATCGGTACGCCGGAAGGAGCGATTCGAATCGATCGGGATCGCAGCTCGCGTGAGTATTTTGCCGGGCGAAGGTGGCTTCCTGACGATCGCGTCAGCGGCATCGGCTTTCAGGGAGATGTCACCTGGATAGAAACTGCAGGCGGTCTCTCACGCATCGAGTACCAGGTCACGACGCTCCAGGACAAATCGCGTGCCTTCATCGATCGAATTCAGCAACGCCACAACCGGTGGGGTCTCACGGCGAGTTCTCAATTGCGCGTCCCAGGTGACCTGACGACGAACCAGATGGTCTCCACCGACAACGACGGGCTGTGGACGGCGATGTACGTCGCGGCGGAATCGTTTCGCTTTGCGGTGACGCGCGACGCCGGGGCTCGGGAGAACGCCCGGAGAGGCATACAAGCGATCATGCGCCTCGAATCCATCACCGGGATCCCGGGATTTCCCGCGCGCTCCTTCGTGAAAGTCGGTGAAGACGTGCAGCCCAAGGACGGTGAATGGCACGACGCGTCAGACAAAGCGTGGCGCTGGAAGGGTGACACCAGTTCGGACGAAATCGTCGGGCATTACTTCGTCTATCCGATTTACCACGACCTGGTTGCGACAGATAACGAGAAGGCGGCACTTCGCTCCGTTACCGAGCGGATCACCAACCATATTCTCGATCACGGCTACCAGCTCGTGGACGTGGATGGGCAGAAGACTCGATGGGGGTGGTGGGGTCCCGGCGCAATCTGGGAAGACCCCGACGAAACCGGCCTGCGCGCGCTGCACATCCTCTCCCACCTGCGCGTGGCGCTCCATCTCACGACCAATCCGGACCTTCGCGCGAAGTTCCGTCGGGCGTACGACGATCTGATCAAAACGCACAACTACGATCTGCTCACGCGCAATCAGAAGGTGATGGTTCCCGGACACATCAATCATTCGGACGACGAGCTGGCATTCCTGTCGTATTACCCGCTGCTGCGCTACGAAGACGATCCAGCGCTGCTCGAGATCTACAAGCAAAGCCTCGAGCGAAGCTGGCAGGTCGAACGTCCCGAGCGGAACCCGCTCTGGAATTTCATCTACGCAGCCGGCACGTCTAGCGGAGAGTTCGATCGGTCGGAATCGATCCGCACGCTGCAGGAGATCCCAATCGATCTCGTGCAGTGGGACGTCAGGAACTCGCATCGCCAGGATGTGCCTATCGACCCCATGAGCGATCGCTTCAAGCGTCGTCAGGCGTTGATCGTGCTGCCGTACGACGAGTTGCCGATGTCCAAGTGGAACGGAAATCCCTACAGCCTGGACGGCGGCAACGGTGGTCGATCGGAAGACGATGGCGCGTACTTTCTGCTGCCGTACTGGATGGGCCGGTACCACAAACTCATCGATCCCTAACCTATGGCCGACCTGACACGCTCGCCCGCCACCGATCCCACCGTGCTCTATCGCAGTCGCGACGAGCTGTACTCGACCGACATGCTGATCGCCGCGCTAAAGGGATTGGATTTTTTCACCTGGCTGAACCAGCACCCCGGCACGATCGCGAACATCGCGGAAGGTCTCAAACTTCAGGTTCGTCCGGTCGACGTGATGACGACGCTCTTTGTGTCGCTGGGATTGCTCGAACGCGATGGTGAGGTGCTGCGAACGAGCGCTGTGGCACGCGAACACCTCGTCGCGGGCTCCCCCTGGTATCTGGGACCGTACTTTCCCCGTCAGACGGATCGTCCTATTGCGGAGGACCTGCTGCGTGTGCTTCAGACCGGGCAGCCGGCGAGCTTTGCCAGCCGCAAGGATGAGGCCGATTGGCATCGCGCGATGGAGACCGAAGGATTTGCGGAAGAGTTCCTCGCCGCCATGGATTGTCGCGGCTTGCTGACCGGACCAGCCCTGGCCAGGAACCTGGATTTGACTGCGTATCGGAAGCTCCTCGACATCGGAGGCGGTTCCGGGATCTACGCCTGTTCGTTGGCCGCCAATTTCACACATCTCCGAGCGTCGGTGCTGGAGAAGCCACCGGTCGATCGTGTCGCACGGCGTGCGATTGAAAAACGCGGTTTCAGCGATCGCGTCGACGTTATTGCGGCAGACATGTTCGCCGAGCGCTTACCGGTGGGATACGACGTTCATCTTTACTCGAACGTGCTGCACGATTGGGATGTGGATGTCGTGCGCAGCCTGCTCCACGCGTCAGCTGCGTCACTCGAGCCTGGCGGAGCGATCATCATCCACGAGGCCTTTTTGAACGCCGATAAGAGCGGGCCGGTCGCAATGGCCGCTTACTCGGTGCTGTTGATGCACGTCACTCAGGGCCGGTGCTATTCAGTTGGCGAGATGGGTGAGTGGTTGCGCGAGGCGGGTTTCGGGGCGCCAACAGTCGTGCCGAGCACCGTCGGTCGATCGGCGCTGCTCGCGCGGAGATCATGAGACGGTTTACAGGAGGTCAGGAGATCAAGAGAGTTGAACAGGAGATAAGGAGGTCAGGAGGTTTAACAGGAGGTCAGGAGACCAGGAGTGTCCGCGTCAGGACGGTCCCGCGTTACGCATTCGACAAACCGCGGGACCATCCTGACGCGGACTTTCTCCTGATCTCGTGATCTCCTGTCAATATCTCCTGAACTCTTTACCTCCTGTTCAACACTCTTGATCTCTTGACCTCCTGTCTATTTCCCTCCACCCGCGTAGACCCGGAAGTTCAGCACGGACCACGGCAGCGCATCCGGGGCGGAGCCGGTCTGAGTGACCCGTATGAACCTCGCCTCGACTGGCCGGAACGTGACGATGGTCGTGGCCATCGAGCCTTGGCCTTCGCCGACCGGGGCGCTCCACGATTGACCGTCCTTCGACACTTGCACGCGATACGCAATCGGATAGCTGCCGAATGGCGGCGGCCCTCCGCGCCCACCGCCAGGCTGGCTTGGGGCTGCGCCCGGTGCAGCGGTTGGCGCGTCGGTGCCGCCTCGCGAGGCGGTCGCGGCATTACCACGGCCGCGCCCGCCCGGACCGCCTGCGCGTCCTCCGCGGCCGCCTCGTCCTCTGTTGGCTCCTCCTGGAGATCCGGAATCGAATTGGACCTCAGTGATCGTCTCGGCACGCGGCATTTCGACCTGGAACCACATGTTCGGCGCTTGCGGAACAGCTGTCGTCCACGCTGCGAGCGTCAAACCTCCCGGCGCGCGTTCCGCGTTGTGACTGGCCGTTGCCTTCCACGTCGGATCGGCCGGCAGCAGTCTGGGGAGCAGCGCGTCCAGCTCACGATGCGTCCACATCGTCTTTCGTGAGGCGGTGGCCGCGCGCAGGCGTGCGACTTGTTGTGGCGTGATGAACGGGGCGGCATTGCCGAACTGGTTGCGCACGTACGAGGCAATGTTGGCGATCCACTGATCCGTCTGTGTGCCCATCGGCAGCATCACCTGCGTGTATGTCTTGCCTTCCAGCGGTCCGCTCATCCCGTGCAGCAGAGCGCCAATCACATAGTTGCGATGCCCCTGGACGCGCGGCGACCCGGCGAGAGGCGGTGCCATCATCGATCCGTCCGTAGCTCCGGCAACCGCCACGCCGCGCCCGTCCTCGCCGTGGCACGTCGTGCACAGGTTCTTGTAGGTCGTTTCTCCCTCTTTCAACTGTTCGAGCTGCTCGGGAGAGAAGCCGGCCGCGGCGGTCGTCGCGGCTGTCGCGATGCGTTGCAGAAGGCGCTGACCGATTTCATGGATTCCACGTCCGGTGTTCGACTCCATCGTGTCGCGAATGAGCGCTTCGACGTTCGGCAGCTTGAAGAAGTGAGCCGTGAGCATCCCCTGCAGTGCGGCGTCGACGTCGCTGTCCTTCGTCATCGCGCGATAGTCGTCCGCCAGGTCGCGCGCGCCCGCCTTGAACAGCGTTTCGCTCGCACGAATCGCCTGGATCCGCATGCGGGGACTCGGATCTTTCATTTGCTCCCGGACGAGCGGGAGATCGAGTGCGCCGAGTCCTTCGAGCGTCCAGAGCGCGTGAAACCGCGCGAGCAGATTGTCCGACGTGCGCACGATGTCGCGCAGCGCGGGAATCACCGATTTGTCTTGCCGCAGCACGAGCAGTTGCTGCGCCGTATCGCGCCACCAGCCGTTCTGATGGCTCAAATGGGCGACGAGTTGCGCCGCAGTCTCGTCGAGCATCCTCGGACGCACGGGATCGAGAGGCAGCGCCGGCCTTGCCGGAACCTCCGGCGTTGCCTGAGCGGCCGGTCCAGCCGGAGTCGCGGGCACGGCGGGCACGCCATCGAACCGTAAGCGCCAAATCCGGCCGCGGTTGATGATTTTGTCGAGTTGATACTGTTCGATCTTGCGACGCAGGTACGATCCCGGTCTCGTCCAGTTCGATTCCTGGATGATCCCGTGGTACATGTCGGCGATGTAGATGGAACCGTCCGGCGCGCTCGTGATGTTGATCGGACGAAACAGTGGATCCGTGCTGTTGATGAATTCGGATCCCGGATACACATTCCGCAGCTGCGTCAGTCCTTCCCGCTTGACCACCCGCGCTCGGCGAATCAGTCGGCCCACGGGCTCGGTGATCAGCAGGTCGCCGCGCAGATCGTCCGGCACCCGATGCGCGCGGACGATGTCCGCGCCGGAAGCGGCGGTGAAGTGGTTGAGTCGTCCGACCGGCATACGGACACGGATCATCCCGCCCTGAGTGTCGGACAGACCAATCTCGGGCCAGACGATTTCAAACCCCGGTTCGAACTGCTCCGGCACCGTGAAGGCGCCGTAATGGATGGGGACCTGAAAGTTCATCGGTCCACGTTCACCGCCCGCGTCGATGAACCACATCTTCCCATCGTCATCCATCGTCACGCCCCACGAGCCTCCGTTCGGAGCGGTGGGTTCCTTCAAGATCCCGGTCGGGGTCCATCTGAAGCGGAACGCGTTGTAGGTCGTGTAGATCCAGTTGTCGAGACCCCACACGAATCCTGCCTGCTCGTGCTCGAGATTTCCGTCTCGCCCAAGTCCGATGCCGGAGTAGAAGTGCTCACGCTTATCGGCAACGCCGTCGTTATTTGTATCCGTGTACTTGACGATGTCGTCTGAGGCGGTTTCGTTGGTGAGGATGCTGTTGCCGTCGAGTGGAACCACCGTGCGAGGGAGGACGAGCTTGTCTACGAACACGGTCCGCTTGTCGTAGACGCCGTCTCCCTTTGTGCTTTCGAAGCGAGTGATGCGGCTCTCGGGCGTGTGCTGGTTGTTGCCGTCGGCGTCCCGCATGTAAGTAATGAACTCGGCGACGTACATCCGGCCGTTTCCGTCAAATCGGATCACGGCGGGACTGATCACGTCGGGTTCTGCCACGACAAGTTCCATGCGATATCCGGGGGGCATGACGAAGCTCTGCGCTTCTTCCACGGGCGTCCGCGCCTTGACCGGCGGTTTGGGGGAGAAGTCGGCGCCTTCGTTCGTGGTGGACGACAAGGTGCCGCCGCGTCCCTCTTGCGGCGGTTGTCCGCTCTGCTGCTGTGCTGCACCCGGAGCCGGCGTCGGTGCGGGAGCAGGAGCCTGGGCCAGCACCCACCACCCCAGAAGGGGAACGATCATCGCTACCAGCCGGTAAGAACGCGAAACTGCACTCGGCATCTTGTGGGACCCTCTTTGAATCTCCCGAAGCCTCAGGAATGGTCAATATACTGTAGGAAAATCTGTCATGCGTCGGGCGGTCCTCATTATCTTCTGCGTCGTCTTCATCAGCAGGCTAGGGTCGGCACCCGTTCCTGCAAATACTTCGTATCAGGAGTCGAGCGATCCGGGCGCGCCGGTGTTCGCCAACGTGTGTGGCAAATGCCACCCAAAAGAGCGCGCGGTGGTCACCCGGCGGACTCGATCACAGTGGGAAGAGGTCATCACCACGATGATCACGACGCGCAACGCGCAGATCTCCGATGAGGATTTCGATACGGTGCTCGGCTATTTGACGAGGGAATACGGGCGGGTCAACATCAACCGCGCTCCCGCGCCGGACATCGTGGAAGTCCTTCACGTTCCGGAGAAGGTTGGCGAGACGATCGTGCAGTACCGGAAGGAGCACGGGCCGTTTGAGGATTTCGACGGTCTCGTGAAGGTTCCCGGAATCGACCGGGACAAACTCGAAAGCCGGCGCGACGCCATTCTCTTCCAATAAGCGCGAACTCCTGATAACTTCCAACCTCTCGCCGTAGCGACGGTTCGTTCGGGTTTTTCGTGGAGTCCAGCAATGAGACAACTGCTCGCGATGTTGGCGTTCGTCCTGGTGTTTGCGATCTCTGGCATCGCTCAAGCGCCACAAGGACCTCCGCCCGCCGGCGGCGGACGTCAGGGACCGCCGCCCGGACGCGGTGGCGGCGGCATGCTCGCGGGGGCGGGCCCGAGCGATAAGCCAGTCGTCGACCCCGCCGCAGCCGATCGCGGACGGAAGACGTGGGCCGGTGAGTGCATCAACTGCCACGGCACGCAGGCGCGAGGAACGGATAACGGTCCCAATCTGGTGCGATCCGTCATCGTCCTGCGCGATCGCTACGGCAGTCAGCTCGGTCCGTATCTGAAAGGGCACAAGCTGCAGAGCGGCGGTTTCGGTGCGACCCTCAGCGAGGATCAGATTCAGGAACTGGCACACTTTCTGCGCCAGCGCGTGAACGACGGCTTGCGCGGATCGCCAATATTCCAGGCGCAGAATGTGTTGACCGGCGATCCGAAGGCAGGGGCGGCGTACTTCAATGGCGAGGGCAAGTGTGCGAGCTGTCATTCACCGACAGGGAATCTGGCCGGCATCGGCGCACGTCTCGAGCCGGTCGACATTCAGCAGCGATTCCTCTTCCCATCCGCCGGTCGCGGCGGCCGCGGCGGGCGAGGCCGTGGAGCGACGCCGCCCGCCACGGCGAATGCGGTGCGCGTGACTGTGACACCGCCAAATGGCCAGCCGGTGTCCGGCGTGCTCGTGCAGATGGACGACTTCTTTGTATCACTGCGAACCGAGGACGGCCCGCCGCGGACGTTCAGACGTGTGGCCGGCATGAAGATCGATCGGCAGGATCCGTTTGCGTATCACATCGAGCTGCTCGACCGGATCACGGATAAGAACATGCACGATGTCGTCGCCTACCTGGAGACGCTGAAATGACGCGCGTGGCTTCGTTCGTTTGCGCTGTTGCGATCGCGACGGCCGTCCTGTCGGGACAGATGTTCGTGGATCCGTCCACGTTCAATCGGCCACCGACCGACAGTTGGCCGACGTACAACGGCGACTATTCGGGCCGGCGCTTCAGCCCGCTGACGAAGATTAATGCGTCCAACGTGCAGTCGGTGAGTCTTGGCTGGACGTTTCGCGTGCCGCCGGGTCTTGGCGGCGGCGTCCCAATCAAGGGAACGCCGCTGCAGATCGACGGTGTGATTTACGTCACGGTTCCGGATCATGTCTGGGCGGTTGACGCACGCACGGGCCGGGAGTTGTGGCACTACGCCTGGGAGTCCAAGGGCGGCATCCACATAGGCAACCGCGGCGTCGCGATTGCGGGTGATTCGCTCTATTTCGAAACCCCGGACTGTCACCTCGTCTCCCTCGCCGTCCGGGACGGCAAGGAACGCTGGCGCAAAGAGATCTGCGATCTCGACCAGTTCTATTACGGTTCGGTGGCACCCGTGATTGTGAAGGACCACGTGATTGCCGGGGTGAGCGGCGACGATCTCGACATTCCCGGATACGTCCAGGCGCACAACCCGGAGAGCGGCGAAATGCAGTGGCGTTGGTGGGTCGTGCCTCAGAAAAAGGGAGAGCCTGGTTCAGAGTCCTGGCCGAACGAAGATGCGATGAAGCATGGCGGAGGCATGACGTGGCAGCCGATTACCTACGATCCCGAGTTGAATCTGATCTACGTAACCACGGGAAATCCGCAGCCCGTGATCGCACACAAGAACCGTGCGGGCGACAACCTCTTTACCGGATCGATCGTCGCGCTCGACGCCGACACGGGAAAGATGGCCTGGTATTTCCAGTCATCGCCGCACGACACGCACGACTGGGACTCGACGCAAACAGCGGTTCTCTTTGACGGTGAGTTCGACGGCAAGCCGCGCAAACTCCTCGCCCAGGCTGCGCGAAACGGACACTTCTTCGTGCTCGATCGCACCAACGGCAAAGCCCTGGTGTCCACCGAGTTCGTGAAAACGAATTGGGCGAAGGGATACGACTCGAAAGGGCAACCAATTCCCGATCCGGCCAAGTATCCGCAGATCGACGGCGCGCTCGTGGCGCCAAACGCAGGCGGCGCCACCAACTGGCCGCCGCCGAGTTTCAGCCCGCAAACCGGCCTCTTCTATGTCAGCGCGGGACGGAACTACAGCGTCTTCTACATCTACGATCCGAGCGACAACCCGCAAGGATGGGGCGGGACTGATCGCGGAGGCTGGGGCGAGTCGATGCTGCAGGCGATCGACTACAAAACGGGAAAGGTCCGCTGGAGCCACAAGTGGGAAGGAAACATCCGCTCCGGCGTGCTGAGCACCGCAGGCAATCTCGTGTTCACGGGCGGTAGCTCGAACGATCTCGTGGCGCTGAACGCCACGACGGGCGACGCGCTGTGGCAGGCGAGACTCGGCAGCTCGGTGACGAACGGCCCCATCAGCTACCAGCTCGATGGACTCCAGTATCTGATTGTCGGCGCCGGCGATACATTGTGGGCGTTCGTGATGAACGAGCCACCAAAGCAAGGGTCTTCTTCATCGAGATGACACAGAGACGCGCCGTTGTCCTTCTGCTTTTGATCTGCGCGGCTGCGGCGTTGGTCGCCGCCCAGTCGCCGCCTCCGCAACTGTCGCCATCCAGCGACTGGTTCTCGAGCGTGCCCTCCGGCCGTTCCATCGTGCGCGCCAGCCACGGGATGGTGGCGACGAGTCAGCCGCTGGCGTCCGCCGTTGGCCTCGACGTCCTCAAACGCGGCGGCAACGCCGTAGACGCGGCGATTGCCATCGCCGCAGTGCTCAACGTCACTGAGCCCAACATGACCGGTATCGGCGGCGACGCGTTCATGATGGTCTACTGGGCGAAGACGAAAGCGCTCAGCGGCCTCAACGCGAGTGGCCGGGCGCCCCGTGCGCTCAACCTCCAATACTTCACGTCGAAAGGCATCAAGGAGATGCCGACGATGGGGATGGAGCCAATCACCGTGCCGGGCGCGTTCGACGGGTGGGTCACTCTCCTCGAAAAGTTCGGAACGATGAAGCTGGCAGAGTTGATGGCGCCAGCCATTGAGCTTGCGGAGAACGGCTTCCCGGTCATGGAGAAAATCGCGATTGACTGGGCGCTCGAGGAGCCACGTCTGAAGCTCACGCCTGCGGCAGCCTCGACATTCCTGGTGAATGGCCGCGCTCCGCGGCCAGGCGATGTCTTCGTCCAGAAGAACCTCGCACGAACGTTTCGCACCCTCGCAAAAGGGGGCCGAGACGCCTTTTACAAGGGAGAGATCGCGCGGGCGATCGTTGCCTACTGCCAGAAGAACGGCGGGTTTCTCTCGGTGGAGGACTTCGCCTCGCAGAAATCGGAATGGGTGGAACCAATCTCCACGACGTACCGCGGGCATACCCTCTACGAGATGCCGCCGAACGGCCAGGGTCTCACGGCGCTGCTCACGCTGAACATCCTGGAAGGCATCGATCTCAAATCGATGCGCGCGGAGCCAGAGCGTTACTACCACACGCTGATCGAAGCGACGAAGATCGCGTTTGCGGATCGAAATCGCTACATTGCCGACCCCGCGTTCAGCAAAGTTCCGGTGAAGGAACTTCTGTCCAAGGACTACGCGGCGCGCCGGCGGGCGCTCATCGATCCGCAACAGGCCATTGACGCGACCGCTGGCACCGTTCGCATGGGGAACGATACGACGTATTTCAGCGTGATCGACAAGGATCGGAACGCCGTGTCGTTCATCAACAGCATCTTCTTCAATTTTGGTTCTGCCTCCGTCGCCGGCGACACGGGCATCGTCCTCCAGAATCGCGGAGCAGGATTCTCGCTTGAAGCAGGCCATGCCAACGAGTACGGGCCGGGCAAGCGGCCCTTCCACACCATCATTCCTGCGATGGTGTTCAGGGACGGCAACCTGCTGATGTCCTACGGCGTGATGGGGGGCGACATCCAGCCGCAAGGGCACGCACAGGTGCTCATCAACCTGATCGACCGCGGGTTGAATCTCCAGGAGGCGATCGACGCACCGCGTGTGCGCTACATCGGCGGCCGAAGCGTGATGATGGAAGACGAGCTGACGCTGCCGGTCATCGAAGCGCTCATCAAACGCGGCCACCAGCGCACCCTCCCGCCGCCCGGTGCGATGCATCGAACGTTCATGGGCGGCGGGCAGGCGATCATGATCGACCCGGCGACTGGTGCGCTGCTGGGCGCGTCTGACAAGCGGAAAGACGG